>NZ_JBXAQY010000007.1:470124-470234 GCF_058807735.1 Flavobacterium sp. GW821-FHT12A05
AATAATGGATGCACCGCTGATCAGGAATTGAGATTAACTGTCGGTGCTAAACCAAAAACCATAACCACAACAAAAGACATCTGTTTTGGAGAATCTTTTGTATGGGATGT
>NZ_JBXAQY010000008.1:0-286911 GCF_058807735.1 Flavobacterium sp. GW821-FHT12A05
AAGGAACTTTCCGTGTTTTGCGGGGTGCAAATGTAACATCCGTTTTCCATTCTCACAAGCTTTTCACAATCTTTTTTCGAAAATTTCTTTTCTCTTTAATTATTCAAACTTGTCAGTGTTTCAGGGAACGTTTGTCGTTGTTGCGGGTGCAAAAGTACCACCTTTATTGAGTTAAACAAGCTTTTTCTACAGGTTTTTTTAATCTTTTTTTGCTTTTTATCTTAACCTTCTGATAACAGCATCTTTACATTTTAATATTTCTTGAAGCTTTGTCAGGTTTTTCCACTTTCCATTCGTTTTTCTATATTTTACACTTGTTCTTTAAGGTCGTTTTTGCGGAGTTATCAGGTTTTAAGCTGGTTTTTATATGGTTTTGCCGCGAAGGCACTAAGACGCAAAGGTTCTTTTTTCTGCTGGCTTTTCTTTTTAAAAAGAGCTTTGCTTCCTTATTTCATGATTCTTTCTTCCAGAAATAGGTTTCATAGCCCCGATAGAAGTGGAAATCCTTTTGTGCCGGGGTTCGGCACAAAAGATTACTTCGTCAGTTCGCTATCGCTCGTGCGGAACGGATAGCGGGATTAAGCTCCTTATCATATATATATAAAAGGGCTTCGACTTCGCTCAGCCTGACAATTGAGAATCTATACTTATATATAACATCCAGACATCTGCAGTGAGCCCCTACAGAAAATTGAAATCTAATTAACTCTACTATATATACAGAACAACAAAACGACCTTTATACAACAATAAACTTTTTCTACATATATATAATAGCAATCTTATACATATATATTGTATGTATTTTTGTAATCACTTATATTTGCATTCACAAAATTATAAACAATGATCAAGATTACTTTACCCGATGGGTCAATTAGAGAGTTCGCTTCAGGCGTAACTCCAATGGAGGTCGCTAAAAACATTAGCGAAGGTTTTGCACGAAACGTGATTTCTGCATCTTTTAATGGTACAACTATTGAAACCGAGACCCCATTAACGACCGATGGTAATCTTATTTTATATACTTGGAATGATGCTGAAGGTAAAAAAGCTTTCTGGCACTCGACTTCGCACGTAATGGCGCAAGCGCTCGAGGAATTATATCCTGGAATTAAATTGACTCTTGGACCTGCAATTGCTAACGGATTCTATTATGATGTAGATTTTGAAGACCAAAAGATTTCTGAGGCTGATTTTAAAAAGATCGAAGATCGTGTTCTTGAGATTTCAAGAGGAAAACATGAATTCAAAATGCGTCCAGTTAGCAAAGCTGATGCATTAGAGATGTACAAAGACAACGTTTACAAGACTGAATTGATTTCTAATCTTGAAGACGGTACTATTACTTTTTGTGATCATTCAACTTTTACTGATTTATGTCGTGGAGGTCATATTCCGAATACTGGAATTATCAAAGCCATGAAAGTAATGAGTGTTGCCGGTGCTTACTGGAGAGGAGACGAAAAGAACAAACAATTAACTCGTGTTTACGGAACTTCTTTCCCTAAACAAAAAGATTTAACTGAGTATCTTGAACTTCTTGAAGAAGCAAAACGTCGTGACCACCGTAAATTAGGAAAGGAACTTGAATTGTTTGCTTTCTCTCAAAAAGTAGGTCAAGGTTTACCTTTATGGCTGCCTAAAGGAGCTGCACTTAGAGAGCGTTTAGAACAATTTTTAAAGAAAGCTCAAAAGAAAGCGGGTTACGAGCAAGTTGTGAGTCCACATATTGGACAAAAGGAACTTTATGTAACTTCTGGTCACTATGCTAAATACGGTGCTGATAGTTTTCAGCCGATACATACTCCTGCTGAAGGTGAAGAGTTTTTATTGAAACCAATGAACTGTCCTCATCACTGTGAGATTTATAATGTAAGACCTTGGTCATACAAAGACTTACCTAAGCGTTACGCTGAATTTGGTACTGTATATAGATATGAGCAATCCGGTGAATTACATGGCTTAACTCGTGTTAGAGGTTTTACTCAGGATGACGCGCATATCTTTTGTACTCCAGAACAATTAGACGAGGAGTTTAAAAAAGTAATAGATCTAGTATTATATGTATTTGGTTCATTAGGCTTTGAAAACTTTACAGCTCAAATTTCTTTGAGAGATCAAGAAGACAGAGAAAAATATATTGGTACAGATGAAAACTGGGAAAAGGCAGAGAATGCTATTATTAACGCAGCTAGAGACAAAGGCCTAAATACTGTTGTTGAATATGGCGAAGCTGCATTTTACGGTCCAAAGCTTGACTTTATGGTTAAAGATGCTTTAGGAAGACAATGGCAGCTAGGAACTATTCAGGTAGATTACAACTTACCTGAGCGTTTTGATTTGACATACAAAGGTGCTGATAATGAATTACATCGACCTGTTATGATTCATAGAGCTCCTTTTGGATCTATGGAACGTTTCATCGCAATTTTACTAGAACACACTGCGGGAAATTTCCCACTTTGGCTAATGCCGGAACAAGCTATAATCTTGTCTTTGAGCGAGAAATACGAAAATTATGCTAAAAAAGTTTTAGATTTGCTAGAAAATCACGAAATTCGCGCCCTAATTGACAACCGAAATGAAACTATCGGTAAGAAAATTAGAGATGCAGAAATGCAGAAAATCCCATTTATGCTTATCGTTGGTGAGGAAGAAGAGAAAAACGGCACGATTTCTATTCGACGTCACGGGCAAGAAGGAAAAGGTAATATCACAGTTTCTATCGAAGAATTTGCTTCGATTGTAGACGAAGAAATAAAAAAGACATTAAAAGTGTTTACAGTTTAACTTAAATTATAAAGTCATAGCAATAAAAAGTAACAGAGGTTTTCAACCTCGAGTAGAAAAAAAAGATGCACACAGAATAAACAACAATATTCGTGGTGTACAGGAAGTAAGGTTAGTAGGCGAGAACATCGAACCAGGTGTATTTAAGCTTGCAGAAGCTTTACGTCTAGCAGATCAGTTTGAATTAGACTTGGTGGAAATTTCACCAAATGCTGAGCCACCGGTTTGTAAAATCATGGACTATAAGAAATTTGTTTACGAACAAAAGAAGCGTGATAAAGCATTAAAAGCTAAATCATCGCAGGTTGTAGTAAAGGAAATTCGTTTTGGTCCTCAAACTGATGAGCATGATTATGAATTTAAAAGAAAGAATGCTGAGAAGTTTCTAAAAGAAGGAGCTAAATTAAAAGCGTTTGTTTTCTTTAAAGGACGTTCGATCATCTATAAAGACCAAGGACAAATTTTACTTTTGCGTTTGGCTACAGATTTAGAAGAACATGGTAAAGTTGAAGCTATGCCGGTTCTTGAAGGAAAGAGAATGATTATGTTCATTGCTCCTAAGAAGAAAAAATAAAACAGTTTGCAGTCGCAGTTTTCAGTTTTCATACTGTAAACTGAAAACCGAGACTGACAACTAAAAAAATAAGTAAGTAAGAATAAATTAAAACACTAGGAAAAATGCCTAAAATGAAAACTAAATCTAGCGCTAAGAAACGTTTTAAAGTTACTGGTTCTGGAAAGATTAAAAGAAAGCATGCTTTTAAAAGTCACATCTTGACTAAAAAATCTAAAAAACGTAAATTAGCTTTGACACACTCAGCGCTAGTTCACTCAACAGATATGAAAAGCATCAAACAACAATTAAGAATTATCTAATAATTCTTTAGGTTAAAAAATTATTTATATAACCTTGGAGTATGGCCTTTAAGTTCCTTTGATTCAATTCAGGACGCCTGCTACAAAAACACATTAAAATTATGCCAAGATCGGTAAATTCAGTTGCTAAAAGAGCAAGAAGAAAAAAAATAATGAAGCAAGCCAAAGGTTTCTTTGGCAGACGTAAAAACGTTTGGACAGTTGCTAAGAATGCGGTAGAGAAAGCGATGAGCTACGCTTACCGTGACAGAAAACAGAACAAAAGAAATTTCCGTTCATTATGGATTCAACGTATTAACGCTGGAGCTAGATTAGAAGGAATGTCTTATTCTCAATTCATGGGGAAAGTTAAAGCTAACGGAATCGAATTGAACCGTAAAGTTCTTGCAGATTTAGCTATGAACCACCCAGAAGCTTTCAAAGCAATACTTAATAAAGTAAAATAAACGTTTTATAAACTCAATTTAGATTACTTACTTATCATAAAGAAACCATTCGTTAATTCGGATGGTTTTTTGTTTTTATCTAAATCTCACTTATCTTTATAAGTCATTTAAACAATACAGAATGTTTACCGCACTTTTTGATCATATACAGAAATTTGTAACTCTAACCCCTTCAGAAATCGATAATATAGCATCGTGTCTTACTGCTGCCAAAATAAAAAAGAAAGCCCATATACTAAAAGAAGGACAGTTATGCAATACCATGTATTTTGTCACAAAAGGATGCGTTAGACAATACATAATTAATCCAAAAGGAACGGAACAAACATTGCAATTTGCAATTGAGAATTGGTGGATAACAGACTATTTGAGCTATCATAACAACACCCCGTCTCATTTCTACATTCAGGCGGTAGAAAACTGTGATGTAATTGCTATTGAAAAAAGTGTCTGCGAATCTTTATTAATTCAAATTCCTAAACTGGAAAGATACTTTAGGATCGTTTCACAAAAATCATTTGGCGCCGCTCAAATGCGTATTAAATTTTTGTTTACGATGTCGGCAGAAGAACGATATCATCATTTTAATGATTTAAATCCTGAGTTTGTACAGCGAGTTCCGCAGTATATGCTTGCCTCCTATTTAGATTTCTCGGCTGAGTTTATGAGTAAAATCAGGGCCGGCAAAGTCTGATCCGAATTTCTTGAAGTAGTTCAAGTTTTTTTAAACATACTTCCCTGACCTTTGTATCAAACTTTTAAAACATATAAAAATGAAACCGAGAATCGTTATTCCAGAAGTTGCTCCACAAGCTTATCAAGCGTTAATGAATCTAGAAAAATATATTTCTACTACTTCGTTAACACCAACTCATAAAGAGTTAATTAAAATACGTGCTTCACAAATTAATGGCTGCGCTTTTTGTATCAATATGCATACTGCAGATGCCAGAAAACAAGGCGAAACAGAACAACGTATTTACTTAACAAGTGCATGGCGCGAGGCTGATGTTTTTACTGAAGAAGAAAAAGCAATTTTAGCTTTGACAGAACAAGTGACTCTAATCAGCAATCATGTTTCTGATGAAGTTTATCAAAATGCAGCAAACTTATTTGATGAGAAATATTTGGCCGAAATCATCCTTGCCATCATCACAATTAACTCTTGGAACAGATTAGCCATTACAACAGGTTTAAGAGCTGTTTAATTTTTTAGAAAGATAAATTTTACAACATTTTCAAAACCAGAAGCCCTCGTATCAGAGGGCTTCTTTGTATCTGCCTGTAAATGAACAACCGAAAAATACAAAATTGAAAATTTTACAAAAACAGGTATTTATACGCTTTCACAGGAATTCAGATTTTTTATTTTTGGCGCATGATTGCAAAAAGAATACATTTTTTTTACTCCTTAATCGTTACTTTAGTACTAGTTTTCTCTTGTCAGAAAAAGGCTTCCGTTGACAAAAAAGAAGCATATAACAAGACTAAAGTCGACAAACTAATTGCAATTGCCGATACTTATTTTGACAAGAATAAATTAGACAGCGCCTTTTATTATTATAATGAGGCCATTTTTATCTGCGTACCGCTAAAAGATGCCGAAAATTATATTAGCACATTAAACCGTATGGCAATCATTCAGCAGAATCACGGTGATTACGCCGGGAGCGAAGCCACCATAACAAAAGCTCTGCCTTATACAAAATATGTAAAAAACCAACTTCACACCTGGAATCTATATGTTACTCTAAGCACTAACTACCTGGACACGTATGATTATAAAAATGCAATCCTTTACAACCAAAAGGCTCTAGAACTAAATACAAAAAACTGGAGAAAATTAGCAGCAAAAAATAATATTGCCACTGCATTAATTGAAGAAGGTAAATACGAGGAAGCTCTTGACATTTTTCTTCCTTTAGAAAACAAAAAAGAAGTCATTCGAGACAAAGACTTCTACGGTTCAGTATTAGATAATATTGGCCTTTGTTATTCCAAATTGAATGATACTGCAAAGGGATTTGCTTATATGGAAAGAGCTTTAGAAGTGAGACAAAAAAGGAACAATCCTCTTGGTTTAGGAAAAAGCTATATACATCTTGCTGAATTTTATGAAAAACAAAATCCTTCTCTGGCTAAAAAATACATTCTTTTAAGCTACAAAGAATCCGGCAAGATAAATTATGTTGACGGAAGATTATCATCATTAAAAATGATTATTAAAAATAGCAGCGATAAAGAATTAAAAAACTACTCTTCCATTTACATTAATCTGGTCGACAGTATTGATGAAGTCAGACAAAAGGCTAAAAATCAATTTGCCAAAATCAAGTACAATTCTAAACGTGAAAAAGAAGAAAATTTAAAGCTGAAAACTCATAAAGCTGAAAATGAATTAAAACTGGAGAAACAAAAAAACAGGAATATTATATCTTATATAATTATCATACTAAGTTTATGCCTGATCTTAATTCTATATTACTATTTAACTTCTAAAGCTAATCGCGAAAAAATCGAAGCTGCTTACAACAGCGAAACGCGAATTTCTAAAAAACTTCATGACGAATTAGCAAATGACATTTACCATACAATGGCTTTTGTTGAAAACAAAAATTTGTCACTGACAGAAAACAAGGAACAATTACTAAACAACTTAGATGCTATTTATTTAAGAACACGAGATATTTCGAGAGAAAACTGTACCATTACAACTGATGAAAATTATATTCTTTTTCTAAAAGAAATGATTTCCGGCTTTAGAACAACAAATACAAATCTAATTATTACCGAATTAGAGAGCATATCTTGGAATGAAATCAATAAAAACAAAAAGATTACTATTTATAGAGTTCTGCAGGAATTACTTGTAAATATGAGAAAATACAGCGAAGCTGCTTTAGTTGGAATTAATTTTAAGGAAACAGACAAAAATATCTTAATCCATTATACAGATAACGGAAAAGGTATACAAACAGATAAAGTCGTATTCAAAAACGGTCTTTATAATGTAGAAAGCCGTATTTTGAAAATAAAAGGACAAATTGATTTTTCTTCCAGTCCAAATCAAGGATTTAAAGTTTTTATTAAAATTCCAATTTAATTTAAAAACCCTAATGTGTGTTTTTCAAAAATCTTAGATGAAAACTATCAATTTAATTCCATTTTTATTCTCTCTATTTTTTTTGCTTATTCTTCCAGCTTCATGCGAAAAGAATGAGCAGATTAAACATACAAAACCTGATCACACATCTGAGGTAAGAAGATTAACCATTATTGGGGACGATTATTTCGCCAAAGCTTCTTATAACAATGCCTTTAATGCTTATACGAAGGTAATCGAACTCTCAGATCCAATAAAAAACAGAATTGATTATGTCGATGCCTTAATTTCAATTGGATATATTTATCAGTACCAAGGCAACTACATTCAGAGTGAAGCCACCGCAATAAAGATTTTGCCACATTTAAAGTACATGAAAAAACCACGGTTTGCCTGGAATGCCTATTGCATTCTTGGTTTTAATTACTTTAAAAATAACGATGCCGAAAATGCTTTGCTGTATTTTAGAAAAGCGCTGCACCTAAATACTTCTTCTTGGAGAAAATGGAATATCTTAAACAATATTGGTATTGTTTACATGAAACAAAAGCAATATAAAAAGGCAGCTTACATATTCGAAAAATTGACAACACAAGGCTATTATGCCGAGAAATATCAAACAAAGAGCACTGACCGACTTGATCTAATGGATTACGCTACAATGACAAATAATTTAGGGATTTGTTATTATAACCTCAAAAACCCGAAAGCAATTGATCTTTACAAAAAAGCCTTAAAAATTAGAATTAAAATAAAAGATCGTGAAAACTTATCGAGCAGCTATACCTCTTTTTCTGAATATTATCTCAAAAACAATCCAGCACTAGCTAAAAAATACGCTAAACTTGGCTACAAAAAAGCTTCTGAACTTAATTTATATGCTGATCAAAAGTATTGTTTAATTTTCTTAGTGCAAAGCAGCGAAGGAAATGACCTAAAAAAATACTCTAACCTTTATATTAAATTCACTGATAGCGTAGCAGCGGCCAGATTAAAACAAAAAAATCCATTTTCAAATATCAAATACAATTCAAAATTAGATAAAGATGAAAATATAGAACTCAAAACGCTGCAAGTAGAAAATGAATTACAGCTGCAAAGACAAAAAAATAGAAGTTACATTTCTTATGTTATCATTTCTATCATTAGTCTTATAACTCTTTTTTTTACTATTTATAAAACCTATAAAGGTAAAAAAGAAAAAAAATCTGCTGTTTTCGAAAATGAAATGAGAATTTCAAACAAACTTCGAAACGAACTTACACAAGAAACTCAAAATGCATTACTTTTTGCTCAAAGCGAAGATTTAGAAAATAGCGAAAATAAAAATCAGATGCTTTCTAATCTTAATGATATTTACTCAAAAACCAGAAACATTTCAAGAGAAAACAGTAAAGTTGCAACGGGTCAAAACTATAATGTCACGCTAAAGGAAATGATATCTGAATTTAAAACTTCTGATATAAACATATTAATAAATGGATTGAATGATATCAATTGGAACAAAATTGATAAGCATAAAAAAATTATCCTTTATAGGGTTTTGCAAGAAATCTTCTTAAATATGAAAAAACATAGTGAGGCAACATTGGCTGGTATCAATTTTAAAACCAACGAGAACAATCTCATTGTTAATTATACCGATAATGGCAAGGGTAAAAACATTGATGCTATAACTAAAAGCGGACTTCAAATAATTGAAAATCGCATTTCAAACATTAAAGGAAACGTCCATTTTGATTCTAATACGGATAAAGGATTTAAAGCTTCTCTTATTATTCCTATATAATCATGAAGATACTGTATTTTATAAAAAATAGGATGTTTCTAAAATATGCATTGGTATTCTTGTCATTAAGCCTGGCAGGAACAATACTTCTATATCTATCCTATAGAACTGAAAAAAATGCAATAAAAAAGGAAAAAGATAATGCTAAGGAAATTAAAAAACTTATTGATAAGGCTGACTTGTATTATGATGAAGATAAAAGAGACCTGGCTCTTTTGTTATTCAATAAAGCGATTAAACTTTGTAATCCTGAAGTAAACTCAACAGATTATGTTTATGCTCTTTATTGTATTGCTGAGATTTACAACATAAATTCAGATTTCATTTCCAGTGAAATGGCAGCTACAAAAGCACTACCTTACTTAAAACTAGTTAAAAACCCAAGATACGCTTGGCTTCTCTATAATGTTCAGGGAATAACCTATCAAAACACTTATAATTTTAATGATGCTGAACTTTATTTTAAAAAGGCTTTAAGATTAAAAACAAGTTTATGGAGAAAACGTATTGCTCTAAATAATATTGGTGCCGTTTATAAGGATAGACATCAATATAAAAAAGCTATAGAAATATATGAAATACTAGCTTCACATGTTCACAACTCTAAACATAAAAATTTAGATCTCAGCAATTACGCTTTTATTCTTGACAACATGGGCTATTGTTATTTTCAAACCGGTAATTATAAGAAAGCGCTAAAATGTTATAACAAAGGATTAGAAATTCGACTAAACCCAGAAACCAGCGAAGGTATTGTAAATAGTTATCGTCATCTTTCTAGTTATTTTGAAAAAAGAAATCCCGGCCTGGCAAAAAAATATGCCATGGAGTCACTAAAAGCGGCAACAAAAATGAAATCGGTACAGGAAACTATTCTCTGCTTAAATGTATTGATAAAATGCAGTGAAGGAAGTGACTTAAAAAAATACTCTGAAAGATATATCCATCTTACAGATAGTTTAGCAAAAGCATCAAAAACAAACAAAAACGGATTCGCAATAGTTAAATATGAATCTAAAGCTGATAAAGATGAAAACCTAAAACTTAAAGCAGAAAAAGCAGAAAATGATCTACAATTAGAACGTCATAAAACGCACAACATCATATCTTATATCATTATCACTTTTGCATTTGGAATTCTCTTGTCGCTTCCTCTTTATATGTCTATAAAAGGAAAAAAAGAACAAAAAAATGCTGTTTTTGAAAGCGAAATTAAAATTTCAAACAAACTTCGAAATGAACTTACACAAGAAACTCAAAATGCATTACTTTTTGCTCAAAGCGAAGATTTAGAAAATAGCAAAAATAAAAATCAGCTGCTAACCAACTTAGATAAAATATACTCGCAAACACGAAATATTTCAAGAGAAAACAGCAGTATTGTAACCAATGAAAAATACAGCATTGGTTTAAAAGAAATAATGTCGGGATTTAAAACTCCACATCTAAATTTATTGATAAACGGTTTGGATGATATAAACTGGAACAGAATAAATAAAATTAAAAAAATCATCCTCTACAGAGTATTACAGGAGTTACTTCTGTACATGAAAAATGATAACGAGGTAAGTTTAGCTGCAATTTCTTTTAAAATAATCGAAAAAAATATTACCGTAACATACAGCAATAACAGGCCTAAAACCCAAAATGAAAGAAAAATTTTAAAAAATGATTTACAAAATGTGGAAAACCGTATTAAAACTATAAACGGAACTATTAATTTTGACCATTATACAGAAAATGGTTTCAAAATAATTATAACATTCCCCCAATAAAAATAATTAATATGTTTCAAAAAGTTTTAGTAGCAGAAGATTTAGATAGTATAAGCATCGCAGTTGTTCAAGTTCTTGAAGACTTAAAAATACCCGTAATTCATCATGTAAAATATTGTGATGAAGGATTATTAAAAGTAAAAAAAGCCTTAAATGATAAGGAACCATACGATTTACTTATTACTGATTTATCATTTAAAACAGATCATCGTAAAAATGATCTTGAAAGTGGCGATGAACTAATAGAAGCGGTTAATAAGGTACAGCCAGAACTTAAGAAAATCGTATTTTCTATAGAAGATAAATCGTATCGCATTAAAACCCTTTTTGAAGATTTAGGTGTAAATGCTTATGTATCTAAAGGAAGAAACAGTATGCAGGAACTTAGATCAGCGCTTGAAAAAACTTTTAGAAATGAAGAAAGAATCCTTTCATCTGATCTAAACTTTAATTTTAATGACAAATCGCTAATTGAAATTGAATCTTACGACATATCTATCTTATCTCTTTTAGCAAAAGGATATATTTTAGAGAATATTTCGAACGAATTTAAAGCAAATTCAATAACTCCAAACGGAACTAGCAGCATAGAAAAACGTATCAACAAATTAAAAATCTATTTTAAAGCTAATAATAATGTGCATTTAATTGCCATTGCAAAAGATTTTGGCTTAGTATAGGGCTATTTTAACAGCCCTTTACGGGTTCCCGTAAGGAAATATTTTTATATAGATTTAACTTTGTATAAACTATTAACCATGAAACCTAAATATAAGTTTGATCTTCTTGCGAAAATCAACACAACCAATAATAAAATTATTATGAAAACAATGTTTCTTTGTTTTTTTCTTTCAATAAGCTTCGCTCTTATTTCTGAAAGAACCGGCTGGCTTGAAATTGACTGGAAATTAATTTGTATTCCGGCATTACTGGTTTTACAAATCATAATTATTGGAACTGCTTTAAAAAACAGATACAAGAAGCATTAATTTTTTAAGTAAACAGGAAAATAAAAATCTATATTCTTATATTTGGATTTTTAAAAATTAATGAAAAATAGTACATTTTACCTTCTTCTATTTCTTTTAACTTCATTCCAAGCATTTTCTCAAACCAAGTTTATTTCATGGAATATAGAAAACTTTGGAAAATCAAAATCTCAAACTAGTTTACTTTCTATTGCCAAAACAATACAAGACTATGATATTGCAGCAATACAAGAAGTTGTTGCCGGTTATGGCGGTGCACAAGCTGTTGCCAAACTGGCCTCAATATTAAACGAAAAAGGAACTAAATGGGATTACATAATAAGTAATCCTACGAGCGGAACGAGTTATAAAAAAGAGCGTTATGCTTTTCTCTGGAAAACAAGCAAAGTAAAATTAAAGAGCGATCCCTGGCTTGAAAAAAAATACCATCTCGAAATAGACCGCGAGCCTTACTTTGCAACATTCGAAATAAACAAAAAAAGCATTACTATTGTTAATTTCCATGCTATAACAAAAAGTAAACAACCTGAAACAGAGATTAAATATTTCAAATTTTTACCTCAGGAATATCCCAATCTAAATTTAATGTTTACCGGCGACTTTAATTGTCCGGAATCACACACCGTTTTTAATCCATTAAAAAAAATGGGGTATGTTTCACTTTTGCAAAAACAAAAAACGACTTTAAAACATAAATGTAAAGCAGGAAATTGTCTGGCATCTGAATTTGACAATATCTTTTACAAATCAAATACATTAAAACACATCGATTCAGGAACCGTTTTATTCTACGAAAATTACGATTCGCTTGAAGAGGCCAGAAAAATATCAGACCATATTCCTATTTGGTTTGAATTTTCGTTGAATTAATTACGTTTTAAGTTTCTTCTTTTTTGCCGCAGGAAATAAAACATTGTTTAAAATTAATCGGTAACCCGGAGAATTTGGGTGTAAATCTAAAACGGTTGGAGGATCTCCTACCTGATGTTGGTAATCTTCGGGATCGTGACCACCGAAAAAAGTAAACATTCCTTTTCCTTTTTCGCCGTGAATGTATCTTGCTTCGCCATTAATTTCACAAGTTCCCATAACTAGAACATTCGATTTTACTAAGGTTTCATTAAAAGAAGTTGTCTGTCCCATGAATCCTTTTACCAATTGTGTATGATTTTGGCATAACATACTCGGAATTGGATCCCACTTTGCAGAAAATTCCATCAAGGTAAAATAGTCTTTTTCCATTGGAACTCTTCTTTTTCCAGTCATGTCAATATCCGAAAACTCATAAACTTCAGGTCTTCGTTCTAAAATGAAGTCTTTAAAAGCAAAAGAATTTCCATAATTTAATTTGGCCTGATAATTCGATTCGCTTGGATCTCCGTCAAACATTGTTTCACAAATATCAACCCCATCAGCGGCTAATGCAATATCAAAACTATCTGTGGCAGAACACATCGCAAACATAAAACCGCCGCCAATAACAAAATCTCTTATTTTTTTTGCAACAGCTCCTTTTTCCTGCGAAACTTTAGAATAACCAAGTTTAGCTGCCAGTGCTTCTGAATCTCTTTTTTGATCAATGTACCAAGGTGTATTTTTGTATGCTGCATAAAATTTTCCGTATTGTCCGGTAAAATCTTCATGATGCAGGTGCAGCCAATCATAAAGTAATAATTGATCACTTAAAACTTCTTCGTCGTAAATTGGAGTAAATGGAATTTCGGCATAAGTTAAAACCAAAGTCACGGCATCATCCCACGGCTGTTTTCCTTTTGGAGTATAAACCGCAATTTTTGGTGCTTTTTCAAGAATAACAGATTCCATATTTTGTGATGGACTCGAAATATCATTTAATATTGAAGCTTCTTCACTATCAGAAAGCACTTCGAAACTAACACCTCGTATTTTGCATTCTTTTCGAATTTCTTCTGCATCCGGCAATAAAAAGGAACCTCCGCGATAATTTAAAAGCCAGCTGGCTTTATAATCCCTACTTAGGCACCAATATGTTATTCCATAAGCTTTTAAATGATTTTGCTGCGTAGTTTCGTCCATTGGAAGTAAAATAAACGAAGCCTTCATTTGCAGCGAAAGCATCAATAAAAAAATACAAACTAAACCTTTCTTCATTAGAAAATTATTTTAGTAAAGATAATGAGGAACGTTTTAAAAACATAACCAATCCCGAGGTTTTGCAGTTAAAAGCTGCGTTAAAGTTCTACATCGGAAAAATTAACCAGAACGCTCGCAAAAACAGGTAAAAACACCTATTTCTTAAAAACTTTTTCTAACTACATTTGAAATCCTAATCATCAAACTAATCTGATGTAAAAAAAACCACCATGAAGTTTAATGAAAGTAATAACCAGCCCAGAGGGTTGAATATAATGCAAAAAATTGGTCTTTGTGTACTTGTAGTAACAATAATCGCCTATTACGTTTTATCAATTCAGTTTCTAACAAGTTAAAGTTATAATGTTAAAACAGCTATTTCATTTTGAATCGCATATACCACCAAACCCGCAATATTTCTAGATTCTGTTTTTAGAAGCAAATTATTGCGGTGTCCTTCGACAGTTCGTGGACTTAAAAAAAGATGTTCGGCAATTTCTGAAGTTGTTTTTTGCAGGCAAATTAACTGCAGAATCTCAATTTCTCTAGGCGAAAGAAAACTGGTTTCTAAATTTCCTTTAGAATTTTTTGAAGATACAATAGTTTCCTGAACCGTTTTTAAGACACTTTCGCTGTAATAGAAACCTTTTTTGTTGACTTCATTAATTGTTTTGATTAAATCTTTTGGAGTGGTATTTTTAATTAAATAAGCAACGGCGCCAACCTGAATCATATTAGCGATAAAAGATTTTGAATCGTAACTCGTAAGTGCAATAATTTTTATTTCAGGAAAAGATTTTCGGATAATTTTTGTTGCTTCAACTCCATTTAAAACTGGCATTTTAAGATCCATGATAATAATATCAGGCTTAACTTCGTTTTCAAGTAGTTTATTGACTAACTCTTCGCCGTTTGATGCTTCAAAAATAATTTCAATATTATCTTCTCGCTGCAATAAAAAAGCTATTCCTTTTCGAAATAGAACTTCGTCGTCGACTAAAGCAATTTTAATAATGGCATTCATTTCATTTATTTTTGGTCGTTTGGTATGCCGAAAATACAAAATTCTGAATCACAAAAAGCGAAATAACCCTACATTATTGGTATTTACATCAATTTATTTTTGCTTTTTAACTTAAAAAGTAAAAATTACTTCTACTCCTTTATTTATTTCCGATTCAAAACTGATTGTTCCATCTAAGAAAGAAATACGGCTGTTGATATTTTTCATCCCTAATCCGCGGTAATTTTCAAAATCTTCACTGTCAAATCCTACTCCATTATCTTTATATACGCAAGTATTTATACCTTGATTGTTTTTAAAATTTATCCAAATTTGATCAGATTTTCCGTGACGAAGCGAATTATTCATTAGTTCTTGCAAAACTCTAAAAACATGTAAATGACGATCAATCTCATTATCCTTAAAATTGATTTCATTTTTATAATGCGTTTTAACAGATTTGCTGCTTTCAAATTCTTCGCATAATTCTTCTATACCCGCATGAAGACCAAATTTTTCAAAAACTGGAGGTAATAAATTGTGTGCAATTTTTCTGGAATTCTCTAAAGCTTTGGCTGTTAGATTGATAATATTATCTGTAATCTCTATCGTCTCTTCTGCTGTTAAATTTGGTGCCGAAAGCAAATGTGTATTTAATGAAACAATATTAAGCTTAGAGCTTATATCGTCATGCAGATCTTGTGCAATACGTTTACGCTCTTCTTCCTGCATGTGCACAATAGCATGCAATTGTTCTTTTTGATATTGTAATACTAAATCTTTCTTTTCAAGTTCTTTTTGAATGATCTTCTTTCTAGAGAAATAGAAAAATATTATCAATACAACTGAAACAATTATAAAGAAAAGTGAAATATATAATATTATAGCAACGAGTTCTTTTTCTGGAATTGAGTGAGTGTTCATAACAAATAATTACAAATAGTTATTTAGTTAAGGTGCTTTTTGAGGAAAAACTTTTTATCCAATCGTATAAAATAAAAAACTGATAACAAACAACTAAACAATTGTTTAGCTGCCAGGTAAGATATTTAAGATTATCACTAAGTCCTAAAGAAAGATTTCCAATTAAATACAACACGGTACTTGCCAATAAATAAAAAACAAGACCAACACTTGTATAGTAATACGTTTTACTTTCTGTAAGCATATTATAAAAATGAAACAAAGCAAAAATTACTATTAATAAATTGGTTAAGGTAATTGCAAATAAATTAAACTTAGTAAACTGACTTGAATCTATACCAAATTGTATTGCCAAAACCAGTAAAGCTGCTGCTAAGCTGATTTTTATAAATATCTTTTGACTTTTTACCTGCGTTAACGAATTGTAAAAGATACCCAGCAGTATCATTTGCCCTATAAAAAATATATTGACCACGACTAAATTAGTCATTCCAAGATGATACATCAGCTCCATGGTAAACTGCATAGCAAAGCAAAATGCCAAATAAGAGACAAAAAAAACATTAGCTTTTCCCTTTCGGAAAAAGCTATATGAATAGACAATTAAGTTTATTAATAAAACGAAATAAGTCGAGTATATTAAAAAATCATTCATTTTTTACATACTTTTCATTTAATTAATATGGCGGGCTAGGACGTATTCCATCATAAACTACATCACCACCTTCTACATTATCTGCAGATTTAGCAAATACAGAGCCTTCTTGTCCGTAAACATCTACATATTTACCCGTTTTTTCATCTAGTTTTGCTCCAACAAAAAGTAAAGTTCTTAACTTTTCGTCGTTAATCCCAATATAGGCGCGAACAACTTCGGTTTCAAGTTCTAATACTTTTTCTAAAGTTTTTCTTGGAATTAAATAAGAGGTTACTTTTGTTTTTGGATTTTCGGGGGTGTTATCTTCCTGAAATCTTTTTTTCCATTCTTGGGCTATATCCAATGGAATTTGAACAGCTTCTGGAAAGTCTTTTTCGCTCATAGTTTTTTAAGAATTAAAAATTAGTCAATTTGTTTATGGTCTCGCTAAACTACCGAAATAATTCTAAATAAGGAATATTATTACATCAAATAATGAGTATAAATAGGTAAGTATTGAACAAAAAAAAGTCTTTGCGAGAACATACTTACAAAGACTTTTTACTAAAATTTTTATATCTTTTAAAACGGAACATCGCTGTCGTCGTCGTCGTCATTTAAATTACTTCCGAAGGCCTCATTTGCCGAAGGCAGATTATGGGTAATGAATGGATTATCGTCATGATTCATTTTTGACGGCAAATCATCATAACCGCCCGTAAATTCGTCAAGATTATCAAATTTTCCTAAGTGTCCTAAAAACTTCAAACGAATGTTTTCGATACCACCATTACGGTGCTTGGCTATCATAATTTCAGCCTGACCAGCAGTTGGTGAAGCCTCTTCATCATCCCATTCCTCAATTTTGTAATATTCTGGTCGGTATAAAAACGAAACGATATCAGCATCCTGCTCAATCGCTCCAGATTCACGAAGATCCGAAAGAAGCGGACGTTTACTCGATCCACGCGTTTCTACAGCACGCGACAACTGAGACAGTGCAATAACCGGAACGTTAAGTTCTTTTGCCAAAGCTTTTAAGTTTCGGGAAATTGTCGAAATTTCCTGCTCACGATTTCCTCCCCCTTTATTATTTCCTCCGGCAGTCATCAACTGCAAATAATCAATAATGATAATTTTAATACCATGCTGCGATGCTAAACGACGGCATTTTGCTCTTAAATCGAAAATAGAAAGTGAAGGTGTATCATCAATAAACAAAGGCGCTTTCTCTAAATCTTTTACTTTAGTACTCAACATAGTCCATTCATGAGCCTCTAATTTACCAGTACGCAATTTTTCTGATGACAATCCTGTCTCAGAAGAAATAAGCCTCGTAATTAACTGTACAGATGCCATCTCCAGAGAGAATAACGCTACTCCATGCCCATATTGTATAGCAATATTTCTTGCCATAGAAAGTACAAATGCCGTTTTTCCCATCGCAGGTCTTGCCGCGATAATAATTAAATCACTTGGCTGCCATCCAGACGTAAGCTTATCCAGATTATGAAACCCAGTTTCTACACCACTTAATCCTTCTTTTTTAGAAATCTCTTCAATTTTCTTTTTAGCTTGTAAAACTAAACTTTGTGCAGTTTCAGAACTGCGTTTGATATTTCCTTGAGTTACTTCGTATAATTTAGATTCCGCTTTATCCAATAAATCAAAAACGTCTGCACTTTCATCATACGATTCTTCAATAATTTCTGAAGAAATTCTAATCAAACTTCTTTGAATAAATTTTTGAAGGATGATACGTGAGTGAAATTCGATATGCGCCGAAGAAGCAATTTTTTGAGTAAGCTGAATCAAATAAAAATCTCCGCCTGCTAAATCTAACTTTCCGTTTTTCTTTAACTGAGTCGAAACTGTTAAGATATCAATTGGCTGCGTTTCGGTAAAAAGCTGTAAAATCGCTTCAAAAATATGTTTGTGTGCGTCTTTATAAAAAGCATCAGGCTGTAAAATATCAATTACATCATCTACCCCTTTTTTATCAATCATCATCGCACCAAGCACAGCCTCCTCCAAATCAAGAGCTTGCGGAGGGAGTTTTCCTTTTTCTAGATTAATAATCGTAGTTTTATCTACCTTTACAGGGTTTACATTCTTGAAATTTTCCATATAGCGAAAGTAACAAAATTTAAAAAAAAATTGCTATCGAGTTATAACTATTAAATGTTTATAAATAATCTTGATTTGTTCATAACCAAAAAAAAATCCGAAACCGCAGGGCTTCGGATTTTTAATCATAATATATGAATTTACTCTTTATACTCACCCATATTGCTGTATTTGTCCATTCTTTGGGCAATAAGCTCGGCTGTTGATAAGTCTTTCAATTCGTTATATCCTTTGGTAATGTATTCTGCTACTGTTTTAAAAGTAGTTTCGCGGTCGTAGTGTGCTCCGCCAAGTGGTTCAGGAATTACATCATCAACTAATTTTTGTTTTTTCATGTCAGACGAAGTCAATTTTAAAGCATCGGCAGCACGTTCTTTGTACTCCCAGCTTTTCCATAAAATAGACGAACATGATTCTGGAGAAATTACAGAATACCACGTATTCTCTAACATATAAACTTTATCTCCAACACCTATTCCTAATGCTCCTCCAGAAGCACCTTCACCTACAATAATAGTGATAATTGGCACTTGTAAACGAACCATTTCGAAAATGTTTCTTGCAATAGCTTCACCTTGTCCTCTTTCTTCGGCTTCAAGACCTGGATATGCACCCGGAGTATCTACTAAAGTTAAAACCGGAATTCCAAACTTCTCTGCCATTTTCATCAAACGCAAAGCTTTACGGTATCCTTCTGGATTTGCCATACCAAAATTACGGTATTGACGTGTTTTTGTATTAAAACCTTTTTGCTGACCCACGATCATAAACGACTGTCCGTTTATTTTTCCAAGACCACCAACCATTGCTTTATCATCTTTAAAACCTCTGTCTCCATGAAGTTCTAGAAATGTATCACCGCAAATTGCTCTGATATAATCTAAAGTATAAGGTCTATTAGGGTGTCTTGACAATTGTACACGCTGCCAAGCTGTAAGGTTTTTATATATTTCTTTCTTAGTTTGTTCTAATTTCTTGTTGATTTCTTTACAAGTTGGCGTAACATCAACGTCAGATTCTTTTCCAATTATAACACACTTTTCTAACTGTTCTTCAAGTTCTTTTATTGGAAGCTCAAAATCTAAATATTCCATGGATTTTTGAATTTTGTTTTTAAATCGAACGGCAAATATAAAAATATTATACTATTCGTGTTATTATTTCGTGTTTAAAATGCAAAAATGTAATTTAAAAATAAGGTAAATATTACACTTTTTCTTTATTCTTATAATGTTTAAAAACACCATTTAATATAACTGTAATAACAATTATGATGGCGCCAATGTAAAATTCCGTACTCATTTTTTCTTTTCCGCCCAATATAAAATAAGCTAAAAGAATACCGTAAACCGGCTCTAAATTAGTGGTTAACATCACGGTATAAGGTGTTAATCGCTGCATTACTTTTACAGATGCGGTAAAGGCATACGCTGTACAAACAGATGCTAAAACCAATAGCAAAATCCAGTTATTTAAAGACATCACAAAAAAGTCAGCATTAAATTTTCCTATAACTAAAAAATAAATTGAAATAAAGAAAACTCCTGCGCCAAATTCGTAGAATGTAATAACCGATGGTTCATGATCTGATATTAATTTTCCATTCATCAAAGTAAATAAAACACCCAGAATGATCGAGATTAAAGCATAATAAACGCCTGTAAGGTATTTTATTTCAACCTGTAATATCAATCCTAATCCGGCTATAATAATTAATCCGAAGAAAACCTCGTACCACAACACCTTTCTTCCGTAAAAAAGAGGTTCTAATAACGAAGCAAAAAAGGCTCCAAGAGAAAAAATAGATAATGTTATCGAAACGTTGGACACATGAATCGCCTTAAAGAAGAAAATCCAATGCAGGGCAATTAACAATCCAACGAAAATTAATTTTGCAAAAGATTGTGCCGATATTTTAAAAGACTGCTTTTTATAAACGATAAAACCGCCAAGAAAAAGTCCCGCAATTAACATTCTATACCACACTAAATTTTCGGCATCAATTGTAATAAGAGCACCAAGAATAGCCGTAAAACCCCAGATAAAAACAATTAAATGAAGATTTAGGTAACTTTTTAAATTATCGTTTCGCATTACGTAATAAGTAAACTGCCAGAACTCCAAAAACCATATTTGGGAACCAAACAGCTAATAAGGGTGAAAAAGTAGATTTTTCGGCAAGAGTACCAAAAATTTTATCAAAGAATACAAATGAAAACGCAATCGCAATTCCAATTGCCAGGTTCATCCCCATACCACCGCGACGTTTCATTGAGGAAACCGACACTGCAATAATAGTAAGAATAAAAGCCGAAACCGGTACACTGTATTTTTTATAAAGTACTACCAAATAAGTATTGATGTTTCCTGAACCTCTTTTTCTTTCCTTTTCGATAAAATCGTATAATTTGCCTAAAGGCAGTGTTTCGGCGATATAAACAACCGGAGTTAAATCAGCAAGTTCAAATTTAAAATTTACATTTTTCTCCGGAACTTTCTCAATAACATCGTTTAATTCCCCAAGTGTTCTTTTAGTATAATCGTATAAAATGTAAATTTTCTTTTTAGGATCCCATTTTATACGGCTTGCTGTAATTTTATAGGTCAATTTTTCCTTCTCAAAATGCTCCAGCGTAAAATTAAATGCCGTTTTAGACTCTTCATTAAAACTATTTACAAAGATAAAATCGTGATCGTTAATCTGTCTGTAAACATTAGTGTTTTCACCACGCATGAGTTCCTTTCCGTTACCTTTTAAATAAGTATATCTAAAATTATTGAAACCTTCACTAGCGGCCGGAACAATAAAGAATCCCATTAAAAGCACAAAAACCGAAACGATTGTTGCTCCAATAATATAAGGTCTCAAAAAGCGTGTAAAAGAAATTCCTGAACTTAAAATCGCAATAATCTCAGTATTATTTGCCAATTTTGAAGTAAACCAAATTACCGATAAAAACAAAAATATCGGAAACAATGAGTTTGCAAAATAAACCGTAAAATTGTAATAATAGAGCGCAATTGCAGTAAACGGAATCTTGTTTTCCAGCATTTTATTTACTTTTTCTGAGACATCAATTACAATTCCAATTGGAATAAATAACAAGATCATCACCGAAAAAGTGGCTAAATATCTTTTTAAAATATACTTATCTATTATCGTCAGCATAGTAAAGTTTAATCGTTTATCTGTTTAATCGTTTAACCGAATAAACGATTAAACAAATCAACATATTTTAAAGTCTTTGGCTCATATTTTTAACCATCATTTCTTTCCATGGTCTAAAATCGCCTGCTAAGATATGTTTTCTAGCTTCACGAACCAACCACATATAGAAACCAAGATTATGAATTGTAGCAATTTGTTTTCCTAAATATTCGTTAGCAGCAAACAAGTGGCGTAAATAAGCTTTTGTATATTCTGTATCAACAAAAGTATGTCCCATTTCGTCGATTGGAGAAAAATCAGCTTCCCACTTTTTGTTCTTAATATTGATTGTTCCGTTTGCTGTAAACAACATACCGTTTCTTGCATTACGTGTTGGCATAACACAGTCAAACATATCAATTCCTAACGCAATATTTTCTAATATATTTATAGGAGTTCCAACTCCCATTAAATAACGAGGTTTGTCTTCTGGAAGAATTTCGCAGACAACTTCAGTCATAGCATACATTTCTTCGGCAGGTTCTCCTACTGACAATCCGCCAATAGCATTTCCCTGCTGCCCTGCATTTGCAATATATTCAGCCGATTGTTGACGCAGATCTTTATAAGTACTTCCCTGAACAATTGGGAAAAAAGTCTGCTCGTAACCGTATTTATAAGGTACTTTTTCCAAATGATTAATACATCTGTCTAACCAGCGATGTGTCATGTGCATAGAACGCTGTGCATAACGGTAATCGCAAGGATACGGCGTACACTCATCAAAAGCCATAATAATATCAGCACCAATAGTACGCTGAATTTCCATTACATTTTCTGGAGTAAAAAAGTGGTAAGAACCGTCAATATGCGATTTAAACTTTACCCCTTCTTCTTTAATTTTTCGATTACTCGAAAGAGAATATACCTGATAACCGCCAGAATCTGTCAAAATATTACGATCCCAGTTCATGAATTTATGCAATCCTCCTGCTTTTTCAAGAATTTCTGTCTGCGGACGCAAATACAAATGATACGTATTTCCAAGAATAATATCCGGATTAATATCGTCTTTCAATTCACGCTGATGTACTCCTTTTACAGAAGCCACTGTTCCAACAGGCATAAAAATAGGCGTTTCAATCACGCCATGATCAGTAGTTATACTTCCCGCTCTTGCTTTAGACTGCGGATCTTTTTGTAATAAATCAAACTTCATCTGTTTCTTTTTTCAGTCGGCAAAGATAAGCTAATTTCAGGGAAATTTAATCAATTAGAAAATTTGTCAATTATAAAATGAGATAATGATTATCATTAATCCAAAAGTTTAGTTTTTGGAATTTGAATTTGGAATTTCAAAAATTGGCATTTAATATTTTGGGCGTTCCCTCCGGTCGGGCTATCCGCTGCAAGTCCTCGCACTTCCTTCGTCAGGCTGTGGGCTTTTCACTTCTATCCCTAACGCAAAAAAGACGTGACGGTTCCAAGAGAAATTTTTAAATTTGAATAAACATTAAAATCCTTTCTTCCTTTAAATAAGGAAAAGACTCTACAGTGTCAGGCTGAGCGAAGTCGAAGCCTCTCACAGAAAAGCTATCAAATAAAAAAATAAAATCCGTTTAATTCCGCGAAAATCCGCGTCCCATTAAACTCAATCAAAATAAAAATGAACTTAGCTCAAAAACTTGGATATCCGGAAAACACCAAATTATTAATGATTCATGCCGACGATGCCGGATTATCTCACTCAGAAAATCAGGCCACTATAAAAGCGCTTCAAAACGGATCTGTAAACTCCTATAGTATAATGGTGCCGTGTCCATGGTTTTTTGAAATGGCTGAATTTGCCAAAAATAATCCAAATTATGATTGCGGTGTCCACCTAACGCTGACTTGCGAATGGGAAAATTACAAATTTGGTCCTATTCTTCCTGTTTCCGAAGTTTCAAGTTTAGTCGATCAAAATGGTTATTTCTACAAAACACGAAAAGATTTTAGAGAGCATGCAAAACTTTCTGAAATCAAAAAAGAACTAACCGCTCAGATTGAAAGAGCATTACAATTCGGAATCCAGCCAACCCATCTCGACTCCCACATGTGCAGTGTCGGAGTGACTTCGGAAATTTTAGAAATTTATAAAGAACTCGGAAGAACTTATAATCTTCCTGTTTTCATCAATAAAGATTTTGTAGAATCGGTTAGTTTATCCGATGAAAAATATAACTTCGAAAACACACTTTTAGCTGATAATCTTTTAATTGGATATTACAACGACTTTGTAAAGGGAGAACTTAAAAAATCATACGAAAAAGCTTTAGATAAAGTCACACCTGGATTCAACGTTTTCCTCCTTCATCCCGCTTTTGATGATTTTGAAATGCAGGGCATCACGGTTAATCATCCAAATTTTGGCTCAGCATGGCGCCAAATCGACTTTGATTTTTTTACAAGTCCGGAATGCAAAGCAAAACTAGAAGAAAACAAAATTCAATTAGTTACATGGAAAGAGATTTCGGCAATTAAATAATTCATCAATTAGAAAATGAGATAATTCTTTTTTATGTAAATACTGTAATATCCTGATTTTAAAAATATAAGAACTGAACGAATAGATTTCATAACTTTATAAGAACATTTTAAATTTAAAAATCATGATAAATTCAGAAGATAAAAATCCGGCAAAAGAAAATGAGATAGAAAGAAATCTGGAAAACTTAAATTATCCGGCAAGCGAAGATATTTACAATCAGGAAGACAAATTAGAAGACATTAATCCGGAAGAAATTTCTACAGATAAAACCATCAGCCAAGATAATCACGAATGGAAACAAAATAGCGATAAACTAGGAAATGACTTGGATGTTCCCGGATCAGAACTCGATGACGAACAAGAAGATATAGGATCAGAAGACGAAGAAAATAATTTCTACAGTGAAAGCGATACCAAGTAATTATTATAAGTAATCTATCAATATAATCGCTTATTTTTTTAGCCACAGATTTCACAGATTAAAGTGATTTTTAAAATCTTACTAATCTGTGAAATCTGTGGCTAAACTTTTTATGTACGAGAAAGAAGATTTAAAACTTTTCTCTAAATCAGTAAAAAAAGAGCTATAATTTAACAATTGTGGCAAACTAAAGCAGAAAATCATTTGTCTCCCCACAAAATATCCGTTACTTTTGCTTCAGTTTAAAATTTTACATATAAAATGAAGCCTAACACACAACAATTAAGCGATTTAACGATCCAAGTAAGAAGAGACATTCTTAGAATGGTACATGCTGTCAACTCAGGTCACCCAGGTGGTTCATTAGGTTGTACTGAATTTTTAGTAACACTATATCAAAATATAATGGACCGCAAAGAAGGTTTTGATATGGACGGAATTGGAGAAGATTTATTCTTCCTTTCAAACGGACACATCTCTCCAGTCTTTTACAGCGTTTTAGCACGCAGCGGGTATTTTCCAGTTTCAGAACTTGCCACTTTTAGATTATTAGACTCTCGTTTACAAGGGCACCCAACAACCCATGAAGGTTTACCTGGAGTTCGTATTGCTTCTGGTTCATTAGGACAAGGTTTATCTGTAGCTCTTGGTGCAGCTCAGGCTAAAAAATTAAATGGTGACAATCATATCATTTATTCTTTACACGGAGACGGTGAATTACAAGAAGGTCAAAACTGGGAAGCAATTATGTATGCTTCTGCTAAAAAAGTAGACAACATTATTTCGACTATCGACCTTAACGGAAAACAAATTGACGGTACAACGGATGAAGTTTTACCAATGGGAAGCATTCGTGCTAAATTTGAAGCTTTTGACTGGGACGTTCTTGAAATTAAAGAAGGAAACAACATCGATGCTATCATCGCTGGTTTAAATGATGCTAAATCAAGAACAGGAAAAGGAAAACCAGTTTGTATTTTATTACACACTGAAATGGGTAATGGTGTTGATTTTATGATGCATACACATGCTTGGCATGGTAAAGCACCAAACAACGATCAGTTAGCAAGTGCTTTAGCTCAAAACATCTCAACTTTAGCGGATTATTAAAAAGCTTTAAGCAGTAAGCACTAAGCTTTAAGCCTATTGCCTACAGCCTATTGCATATAGCAAAAAACAAAATGAAAAAATACGAAAATACAGGAAGTAAAGATACTCGTTCTGGTTTTGGAGCGGGAATGACTGAATTAGGTCAAAAAAACGAAAACGTTGTGGCATTATGTGCTGATTTAATTGGATCATTAAAATTTGATGATTTCAAAAAAAATCATCCAGAGCGTTTTTTCCAAATTGGAATCGCAGAAGCTAACATGATTGGTATCGCTGCAGGTTTAACAATTGGAGGAAAAATTCCTTTCACAGGAACTTTCGCTAACTTCTCAACAGGAAGAGTTTACGATCAAATTCGTCAATCTGTTGCTTACTCAGATAAAAATGTGAAAATCTGTGCTTCTCACGCTGGTTTAACACTAGGAGAAGATGGTGCAACTCACCAAATCTTAGAAGATATCGGATTAATGAAAATGTTACCAGGAATGACTGTAATCAATACTTGCGATTACAACCAGACTAAAGCTGCAACTTTAGCATTGGCAGATCATCATGGTCCAGCTTATTTACGTTTCGGTCGTCCGGTTGTACCTAACTTTACTCCTGCTGACGAACCATTCGTAATTGGAAAAGCAATTTTACTAAACGAAGGAACTGACGTAACAATTGTTGCAACAGGACATTTAGTTTGGGAAGCTCTTATTGCTGCAGAAGCTTTAGAAGCAAAAGGAATTTCTGCCGAAGTAATCAACATCCACACAATTAAACCTCTTGATGAAGAGGCAATTCTTAAATCGGTTGCAAAAACAAGATGTATAGTTACTGCCGAAGAGCACAACTACCTTGGAGGTCTTGGAGAAAGTGTTTCTGGAGTATTAGCTCTAAACAACCCAACTCCGCAAGAATTTGTAGCTGTAAACGATAGTTTTGGTGAATCTGGAACTCCAGAGCAATTAATGGAAAAATACAAATTAAACAATCAAGCCATTGTTGAAGCTGTAGAAAGAGTGATCAAAAGAAAATAATTTTTTACTTTTCTTACTTTATAAAAAAAACCTCGAAATTGAATTTCGAGGTTTTTTAGTTTTTATTAGTACCAAGACATCTCCATAGAAATTTGCGAAGCTGGAATTACACCATCAATACTACGAACTATTGAACCAGTAATGAAGAAATTAACATCTGATATATAAGATACAGTGAATAATTCTTACTAGACTGAATAATATCATTTAAATCAATCGTTTCATTGTACAAATCCACTACGTGTCTAAACCTGACACCAATAACATTGATTAACATACAGTACTTAACCCACAAACCTTAACATAATATTATAATTTCGCCACCTAACTATTTTTTTAATTGAAAGCATAAAAAAACCTCGAAATTGAATTTCGAGGTTTTTATCTATTTCTAAAATCATTACGGTTTTGCCGAATGGTGATCTTTGTCTACGTGAATTCTAATTCTTCCCGGAGAAGTATAATCTATTTCTCCAGATGCTGAAAACGCAGGAATACCATGTCTTTCTGTTTCATCTACGTTAGGAGTCGCTGGATTATCCGGAACTGGATCATAAGGATAATATTTACTTAAACCAGAAACCGCAGGATCTAAATCATAACTTGGTTTAGTAATTTCAAATCTTGTGCTATAACCATCTCCGTCATCATCTTGATCTAAGAAATCTGGAATTCCATCACCATCAGTATCATCAGGATTAACCGGTTTATTAGGATACAAAGTTGTATTTCTATAATCACGAACATAACCATCATGATTCAAATCTTCTTGATAATCATAAACTCCATCAGGATTTGGGATAATTGCTCCATTAGAAACATTATATTCATGATCCATTCTTTTATAGCTGTATAATTTAATACTAAAAATTAAAGGAGCATAAGCAGGAATGTTACTTGCACCTGGAGGCGAAGCATAATACCCTAATCCAGAAGGAAGGAATAATACACCTGCACCAAAATTATCATATTTCGCGCTTCCATCAGGATTTGTTGACGAATCACCTGTTTTAAACTGAGGAAAAAGTTCGCTCCAACCCATAATTGTACCAAACAAATCTAAAGGAGATTGCGGAAACTTAACTTCTTCGAATTGAGTTGTTTTTACATATTCTGGATCCTTAGCGGTTTTTTCTACACGAGTTAAATATTCCCCTTTATAAGCTGTAAGTACAGCATCTGTATTCATTGGCGAAGTTCCTGTACCTTCTCTTAAAACTAAATAATAAGTTTTATAAAGAATTCCATGCAAGTCGATATCCCTTCTTAATAATTTAGGATACGAAGCACTATTTAAATAAGACATTATAGAAGGCTGTGAGGCCGGATCTGTAATCTTTGTAAATGTAACATCCTGATCTGTTTGGTTACCCGGACTTTGAGTTACAGTAAAGTAATAGGTATTTAAATATTCTTCAATATTTGCGTTATCAACATTATATTGCTCCTGATAATCTCTTAGAGGTATTAATACAACATCATCATCATCACTTTTTTTACAAGATACAATCGTAACTCCCGCAAGTAATAAAATAAAATAATATTTAAATTTATTCATTATTGTTAATTTTTTAGGTGCGCAAGATACAATATTGATTTATTTTTGTAAAGAATTTAACTTGGATTTTAGAAAAATTATGAGAATAGATAAATACTTATGGTGCGTTCGTTATTACAAGACCAGAAACATGGTAACTGAGGCTTGTAAAAAGAACCATATTACCGTAAACGGACAGGTTGCAAAACCATCAAAAGAAGTCTTTCCTACTGATAGAATCACTTTTAGAAAAGATCAAATTACACAAATTATAACCGTACTCGATATTCCGGAAAGCCGCGTTGGAGCTAAACTTGTAGATATTTACCGCAAGAACGAAACACCGCCGGAAGCTTATGCACATTTAGAACTGCTTAAACTTTCTAAAGAGCATTATAGGAAAAGCGGTACAGGAAGACCAACCAAAAAAGACCGACGCGATATTGACGAATACGGAAATGACATTATTGACGAAGAAGACGAAAATTAAATTTCAAATGTTTAAATTCCAAATTCCAAAACAAACAAAACAATTAAACTTTAAATCCCAAACCATCTAAAATCAAAACCTCAACATTCGAATTTAGGTTTTCAAAAATTGGAATTTAAATTAATTATATTAGCAAAAAAATAAAATCATGAGCAAAAACATCATCTTAACCAATCAGGAAATCGAACACAAAATAAAACGTATCGCTTATCAAATCTACGAAACATTTGTTGACGAAGAAGAAGTTGTAATTGCCGGAATTGCTTCTAACGGATCTATTTTTGCAGAAAAACTAGCTGCCGCTCTAAGCAATATCTCTACACTTAAAGTATCACTTTGCGAAGTAAAAATCGACAAACAAAATCCGCAGTCGCCTATTCAGACTTCTCTAAAGAAAGAAGAATACGAAAACAAAGGATTAGTATTAGTTGATGATGTGCTAAATTCTGGAACTACATTAATATATGCTGTTCGTCATTTCCTTGACGTACCGTTAAAGAAATTCAAAACGGCGGTACTTGTAGACAGAAATCATAAAAAATACCCTGTAAAGGCCGATTTTAAAGGAATCTCTCTGTCTACATCTTTATTAGAGCATGTTCAGGTTGTATTTGACAAAAACGAAGGCAATCACGCCTTTTTAAGCTAGGATTTTCAAAATATCCTCAACCGTTTCATCGACCGTTTTATTATCAACCACAACCTTGTATTGCGCGTGGTTGTAATAAAAGCTTCTGTCGAACAAATGCTTTGCAATAAACTCTTTCATTTCCTCCTCGTCCATATCTGCAATTAACGGACGTTTACTTTTATTATATACTAATCTATTATACAAAGTATCAATTGAAGCTTTAAGATAAATAGAATCGATATCCTCTCTTTGCAATAATAAATGATTATTGGCATAACAAGGAGTTCCTCCGCCTAAACCAATAATACTATTTTCTGGAGATTGAAGTAATTCTAAGAACATTTCGTGCTCTAACTTGCGAAAATGAATTTCTCCAAACTGCTCAAAAATCTCTTTTATCGATAAATTTGCTTTTTTTTCGATGCAAACATCTAAATCTAAAAAGGGAATATTGGTGATTTTAGACAAATTTTGGGCAATCGTAGACTTTCCGCAACCCATATAACCTAACAGTACAATTTTTTTCATATTAATAAAACCTTATAAACTAAGCAATTGGAAACTTTTCCAAAAAAAAGACAAATTTATAATAAAATCGCTTGGAAACTTCAAAAAAAACTCCTTATATTTGCACCCGCATTCAAGAAACGAATATGACTCGATAGCTCAGTCGGTAGAGCACATCACTTTTAATGATGGGGTCCTGGGTTCGAGCCCCAGTCGGGTCACAAAATTTGTGATTAACAAAATAAGTTTCTTGAAAGCAATGACTCGATAGCTCAGTCGGTAGAGCACATCACTTTTAATGATGGGGTCCTGGGTTCGAGCCCCAGTCGGGTCACAAAATTTGTGATTAACAAAATAAGTTTCTTGAAAGCAATGACTCGATAGCTCAGTCGGTAGAGCACATCACTTTTAATGATGGGGTCCTGGGTTCGAGCCCCAGTCGGGTCACAAAAAGGTCGAGTATTAATTTACTTGACCTTTTTTATTTTAGGCCATGTGGAGAAACGGTAGACTCGCCATCTTGAGGGGGTGGTGCTCGTAAGGGCGTGAGGGTTCAAATCCCTCCATGGTCACAAGAAAATTAAAAAGCCTGTAAAGTATTGACTTTACAGGCTTTTTTTGGTTCAACAAAATCGTCGCTATTTTTGAATAATTGACAAACCTTTGTGGCTGTTGATTTTACACGGCCTATCTTGTAACTACTTCTTTAACACAGACGACGTGTTTTCCAACCTCTTATTCTGTAATTTTCACCTGCATCTCAGAATCATACGTCTCATTTCCATTCACTCGGTAGCGCACAGCAACTTGTGTGTCCTTCGTGATATTGTTCGCTTTCACATTGATCAAGAAACTTCCATCAGTGTTCACCGTTGCATTTTTAATACCAACACCATTAATAACGACCATCACAATCTGATAACGCCCTTGGTTATTCACCAACATGCCCTTAATATTCGTTTCACCAACCTTATAATCCGCATATCCCGTGTATAAATTCCCAATAAAAGGCGTCACTGGATTCGGAAGCTCAAGCGGCGCAATTCTTAGCGTCGACGGCATCGTATTATTTAGCACACGCGTCATATCCGTCTTCTTTGTACCAGAATTCCCCCAAATCAAGAGATTATTAATATAGTTCGAAGTCGCCGTATCCGCAACCGTTACCCATCCATTGATTTGCTTATCCCAAGAAACCATATTATCCGTGACACTAAGTAGCTCCACAGGATTTCGAACCTCAATCATTACCTTATAATAGTTATCTACCAATCCATCCACATCAAAAAGATTGTTCTCAATACTGATACCACGCGACTTATTCACCTCACCCGTCAAAATTCGAATCGGATAGCGAATCCTGCCACTCGCATTGAAATCATTGTTTTTAATAATAATATTTTTCGGCGTCGTTTTCACACCTTGACGATCCCGTTCGTACAGCGCTATAAACGCAAAATTATCATAGCTATCCAACTGAACAAAATTATTTGTAACCCGCACATTTTCCGCGCCTGACAAACGAATTGCCGTGTAACCCGTCATATTTTTCTGTAACGTTGCGTCTAAACTATCTGCCACAATTTTATCATTATTATCCGTCTGCACCTCATGCTGCAAACTTAAATCCGTTGCTTGAGGATTCTTCTTTGTTCTCTCGATATTATTGATTTGAATATTGCTCGGATTATATTTATTACCGCCCTCACCACTTATAAGGCGGTTGCTATTAATGATAATATTATTATTCGCGGCACCATAACTATCAATTCCACCATCCACCATCGATTTCCGATCATCCACTGAATATTCCATGTTGGCCGGCGCATAAAAGTGCTGCGTACCATAGCGCTGCATCCAATCCTTGATCTCATTCCCAATAATCGAGATCTGCTTCGCACCACTACCACCATTCCCGCGATACATCACGATGCCCGCACGACCAACATTTCTAATATTATTCTTCTCGATAATCATCGTTTGACAATACTCCAGAGCAATCCCACTCTGCAAATTAGAATTTCGAATTTCCGAGTTTTTCACCGAACCATTTTTAATACCACCCAAATAAATAATCGAGTTCGCCTGCTCATTCCCGTCCGCAATAATGTTGTCTATTTGGATATTATCAAGGAGTTCGTAAGGCTCAGCAAGCGATGTACCATCATCCTTATAAGCACCTGCAAAATTAATCAGCGAAAACGCGTAAGCATGTCCACTCATAATGACTGGATCAATCTCATACCTAATGCTGATATCACGAATCAACACGTTCTTTATGTAGTTAGGGTCCACAATATTCGCCGCCTCTGTCGTCAAACCTTGGCTAGGGGCTGTAAAAACGAGTTCACTATCTTTCGCATTCATCGTTGCTCCTTTGATAATTACATTAGATGGGATTTTTAAAGTATTATCAACGTAATATTTTCCTGACCCAAACTGAATCGTCGTGATGTCCTCGTTAGAATTAATCACTTCCAATATTTTCGCCCATCCAAGCGTGTTAGTAGTTGCCACAGCCTTATTGTCCTTCTCCATAAAACGATCCACCTGAATCATCTCAGCCACCTGTGTCTTGTCCGGAAGTGATAATGCAAAGTTTTTTAAAATTGCATCGTTTGATTGCCTACCACTTTCAAGTTCAATAAATCCGTTGTCTTTATTCGAAATATCCATAACATTTTTTTTTGTTTACGTTTATTTTTTTTAAATAACATTTAACACCCTGTACCACAGCGGGTTTCATACTAAATTAAGCCCTATTCTCGGATTTGCCAATGCGAAGTACAAAACCAACTTTCTATTAAGTCTATTTCCCTAATCCGTTGCAGCAACTGTTGGCTGTTGGCTCTTCTAATGTTATTTATAAATGTTTGTTCGTTTTTTTTTATTTCTGCCCATTGTAACACTAATGAATCTTTTTTGTTTAAGTCGCAAATATTGTTTATAAGAACTTTTTTAGCAAAAATAGGATTTTTATTCCATAAAATATTTATTAATTAAATATTTTTCTTATTAAAATAAATAGAAATTCGGTGGTTTTGCTACTTTGATGAATTAGCGGGAACCCGATTCCAACCAATAATGATTCTTGTAATAACTATACTTCTAAAAGTGATACAGCACTTGAAAAAAACTATTGCAAATCCAAAACCTCCAAAAAACAGTAGACCTCCTCGAATATTATTTATAGGAAATAACCAGACAGAATATTTTGTAAGTACTCCAATACTGTTTAAGGAATTATGCAATGCAAACAACTTTTCAATAAATGCAGATCAATTAATAACCGTAGGTGTTTCATTACAAAAAGTTTATGAGACCAATAAAACAGAAGCCAGTCAATTTTTTTCCAGTAGAGATATAGAGGATTATTATTATCTATTTTAATTACTCAAGTCTTCTAAAACCCTCAGCAGTACTGAGGGAAGTATGAGCATAAAATCTATAGTTCTATTAAGTCAAATTTTATTTCATAAGTCTTGATAATCAAATGCTTTTCTTTTCAAGCCTCTGTAAAGTCGTTTAAAATCTGGAAATCTTCTAATAAAAGGTTCGAATTTTGCACCAAGAAGTTCACTAAAAAAATTAGGACTCTATTTTATTATAAAACAGAGCTTTATAATTTATTACAAAATTCATTGCAAAAAAGGCTTTGCAAACTAAATAAAGTCCTTATATTTGCACCCTCGTTGAAGAAAGCAACAGACTCGATAGCTCAGTCGGTAGAGCACATCACTTTTAATGATGGGGTCCTGGGTTCGAGCCCCAGTCGGGTCACAAAAGGTCAAGTATTAATTTACTTGGCCTTTTTTCATTTTAGACCATATCAAGAAACAGCAGTCTCGCCATTTTGAATATGGCAATCCCAAGGCAATATCAAAATCCCTGCGTTTTTAATCTAGGCACTAGTAAAAAACTCAACAACACAATAGATTTTCTCTTTTCATGATTACCCATATTCACAGACATCTTAGTTATTAGTCTATGCAAACACAATAATTTTGTAGTCCTTTTTTTATTCATTTAAAAATTAAATGTAAGTAAAATAGTATATTTAATGATTTTATTTGTATTATTGTGTAAATTATTAAACTACATAACCATGAAAACAAAATTTTTAAAATTCACTGGCGCACTATTTGCTTTCCTATTGGTTCAATCTTGTCAAAAAGATGAACTTCCTCAAAATGCGGAAAATTACAATTCATTAAATAAAAATCGACCTACTGGGTACATCCCATCTACACCAGAAGAACTGGCACAAATTAAAACATTAAACCTCTCCTCGCTCACCAAAAAAGAAGTTCTACCTTCTAAATTTTCACTACCAGAATTACCTGTTGCTCTTAATCAAGGTGCAAAAGGCTCTTGCGTAGCATATTCTATTGCCCACGCACGTACTATTCTGAATTCTGAATCAAAAATTTTAGCAGATGGAACTCCAAACTACGAAGCTTATGCAAGTGGGGACTATCTATTTGAAAAATATAAAACATATTTAAATAGCTGTAACGGCATTACCTTTATTAATGGTCTGGATGCATTAAAAACAGAAGGTACACCGAGTTATGCCGATATGGGACTTGTATTATGCGGCACTCTTCCAACACCAGAACAAGAAAAAAAAGCTTCAAAAAATAGAATAAATGACTACTACAGACTTCAATCTAATAATGATAAGCCAGAACTTGAAGAAATCAAAAGACAAATTGCAAATGGAAACCCTGTGTTAATAGGAATACCTATAGATCAAGATTTTTCATCGTCTAATCTGAGATTGTGGGATTTAAACAATTCGAATAATATTGATCAGCACGCAGTTGTTCTAACTGGTTATGACGATGAAAAACAAGCTTTTAGACTTCTTAACTCATGGGGATCGAACTGGGGCAACAATGGATACATATGGGCTACTTATAGAAAAATAGAAAAAGTAATAACATCAGACACATATATACTTGAAAAGGATAATCCTTTATCTTATAAAAATGCATCTTCAGCTTTTGTTTACCTAACTAAAAATATAAATAATCCTGCCGATAATATAGACTTTTTATCAAACCAAATGCCTTCATTTATCAATAATGGAGAATTAAACTGGAATAATAATTTAGTAAAATCTTACTATGACCAATACGATAATCCTGTTTTAAGTTTAAGCTATTTTACTCCTGCAAATGAAGGTATTGATGTAACTGGAGATTTAACTTTTGAAATAAGACTAAAAATTACATCAAAAAAAGGTTCAAATTACCCTGCTAACATAGAAAAAGGAATTGAACTAGAGTTATGGAACGGCGCTTATGGAGGAAAGAACCAAACTATAACTTGTAATATTCCTGTAGAAGGAAACACTAAAGAATCTATTTTTAAGAACGACTTAGGTGAAATCTATAAATATGTAGCATACACATATTTAACACCTCCAACTGTCAACAATATATTTGAAAGATATAAAACTATTAGATTTACCATTAAAAATGGGCAGTTTTATTTCAACAATAGCAGCAATCGCTTTCCTACAGGCATAAATAGACTGAGAACTTTTTACATTAAAAACATAGGCACCTTAGGTGCTATTACTGATGTACGAGTTTATAAAAACGGAAAACAAATAGGCATAGATACTTTTGACGGAACTATACCATGGTTACAATGGTTTGAATAATACAAAACAAATCCGGAAATAAAAAGATCTAACCTGACAACATCTAATTCCAAATAAAAGCACAATTCTAATTTTTAAGGATTGTGCTTTTTATTTTTTTAATGCATCTACAATATATTTTTAATCAAAATTTTACAAAAAATTCAAGTAGAAGAATAAAACTTCCCTAAATTCGTTTACAGAATAATTAACCCACTAATCCCAAATTAGTTTATGAAAAACCTACTATTGATATCCTTTATGGTGATATCCTGCTCTTCCTGGGCACAATCTGCAACAGCTTATTTCGACAAAGCCATGAAAAAAGCCGAAGCCGGCAACACAAAAGGCGCTATCGCCGATTACACAAAAGCCATTAGCATGAATTCTAAATTTGTAGAAGCCTACCAGAACCGAGGTGTTGCTAAATTCAAACTAAACGATCTAAAAGGCGCTCAGGCTGATTTTAGCAAAACAATCGACTTAGACAGCATGAATGCCGATGCTTTTACAGGCAGAGCCAATGTTAACTACAAATTAGAAAACTACCAGGGAACCATTGAAGACTGCACTTCATCTCTTGGTTTAAATCCTAAAGACTACATTGCCTATAATTTAAGAGGATTAGCCTACAATAAAATTGGAGACAAAAAAAATGCGTGCAAAGATTTCTCTAAAGCAGTTGAATTAGGAAGCCAAAGCGCTTCAAAAAACAGAGCCACGTTCTGTAAATAACAAAAGACCAAACATTCAAAAAGCAATCTGTAAAACTTTATTTACAGATTGCTTTTTTATATAATATAAAATCTTTCAAATCATTTTTTTCGTACATAAACAAAAATCCAAAAGCGCCGTAAACCGCTAAGAATCTACGAATTTTAACAAGTTTCATTTATTTTTTGAGATTTTGTTTTACTTTTGTTCACCTAATCGAAAAAAATGATAAACAACATAAAAACTGTTTTCAGTATAAAAGATCTCGAGAATTTATCCGGCATAAAAGCACACACAATACGTATTTGGGAAAAAAGATACAACATCTTAGAACCAATGCGCACAGACACCAATATCAGGCTTTATAACTTGCAGAACTTACAGAAACTTTTAAACATTACTTTATTACACGAATACGGTTATAAAATTTCTAAAATCGCAACTTATCCGGACGAAAAGATTCCGCAGTTAGTTCGTGAAATAATCTCAAAGAAAAATTCTCAAAACTACGCCATCACCTCTTTTAAAATGGCAATGATGAATTTCGATCAGGAATTGTTTTTCAATACTTTTGACTGGCTTATTTCTGAAAAAACATTCAAAGAAGTTTTTAAAGATCATTTTTTACCTTTATTAAAAGAATTAGGATTGTTGTGGCAGTCTGAAACCATTACGCCTGCAAATGAGCACTTCATGAGCCATTTGATCAAGCAGAAAATCTTAATTTACACAGAAAGCCTGCAAATTCAGAAACCAACAAAAACAGATAGAATTTTTGTTCTTTCACTTCCTCTAAATGAAATTCATCAAATAGGGTTACTTTACCTTCAATATGAAATCCTATCAAGAGGATACAAAACCATCTATCTTGGCGAAAGCATGCCAATCGAAAACCTGCAGGATTTAACCAAACATTTCGAGAACATTACTTTTGTTTCATTCATGACCATACAGCCGGATCGCAGCGTAATAAACCAATATGTAAAATCGATGGGACAAAAATTACTGCAAAAAAACAACGAAATCTGGCTTATGGGTAAAATGGTAGAACATATCGACCCAAAGGTTTTAACAGAAAGAATCCGAATTTTTGATTCGATGGAAGAAACAATGGATTCTATATAATTATTTTGTTTAAAGTTTTTGTATATTTGTTAAACAAATGACAAAAACTATCGCGATAATAGGATCAGGCTTCTCTTCGTTAGCCGCTTCATGTTACTTGGCACAACAAGGAAACAAGGTCACTATTTATGAAAAAAATCCATCTATTGGAGGTCGTGCCAGACAGTTTAAAAAAGACGGCTTTACATTCGACATGGGACCAAGCTGGTATTGGATGCCAGATGTTTTTGATCGTTTTTTCAGTGATTTCAATAAACAAACCTCTGATTACTACGAACTCATAAAACTAAATCCGGCCTATCGGGTTTATTTTGGCATAAATGACTTCATTAGTATTTATGACAATTTAGAAGAAATCAAAACCACATTTGAAAGTATCGAAAAAGGGAGCGGGCAAAAACTCGAAAACTTTATCAATCAAGCCAAAAGCAATTACGACATTGCAATAAAAGAGTTAGTTTATCGTCCCGGAGTTTCTCCACTAGAATTAATAACAAAAGAAACTGCTTTAAAACTCAATCAGTTTTTGGGTAATGTAAGCACTGATATCCGCAAGAAATTCAAGAACGAAAGACTAATTCAGATTCTTGAATTTCCTGTTCTATTTCTTGGAGCAAAACCAACCAAAACGCCGTCATTTTACAATTTCATGAATTATGCCGATTTTGGCTTAGGAACCTGGCATCCTAAAACCGGAATGTTTGACGTTATTCGCGGAATTGAAAAATTAGCTTTAGAACTTGGCGTTACCATCAAAACCAATTCATCAATTGAAAAAATAATTGTCGAAAACAAAACCGCATCAGGAATTGTCATTAACGGCCAAATTATAAAAGCGGACATTATTTTAAGCGGCGCCGATTACGAACATACCGAATCGTTGCTGGAAGAAGAACATCGCGCTTATTCTGAAAAGTATTGGCAGAGCCGAATCTTCGCCCCTTCTTCTCTCCTGTTTTTTATTGGCTTCAATAAAAAAGTAGAAAACATTTCGCATCACGCTTTATTTTTTGATACCGATTTTAATCAACATGCAATAGATATTTACGACAATCCAAAATGGCCCGAAGCACCGCTGTTTTATGCCAATTTTCCATCAAAAACAGATTTAACCGCAGCACCAGACGGAATGGAAACCGGATTTTTCTTAATTCCGCTTGCACCCGGAATTGAAGATACCAAAGCATTGCGAGAAGAATATTTCGAAAAAATAATCACTCGTTTTGAACAGCTTACACAACAGGAAATCAGAAATAGCATTATATTTAAAGAGTCATTTTGTAAAAACGACTTTGTAACAGATTATAATGCTTATAAAGGAAATGCATACGGAATGGCCAATACCCTATTGCAAACTGCATTTTTAAGACCCAAATTAAAAAGTAAAAAAGTCAGGAATTTATATTTTACAGGACAATTAACCGTTCCTGGTCCAGGTGTTCCGCCTGCCTTAATTTCAGGAAAACTAGCAGCTGAATTAATTCAAAAATCTTTAAGATCTTAAAAAATGAAATCACTATTCGACGCCGTTTCTTTTAAATGCAGTAAATTGGTTACCAAAAATTACAGCTCTTCTTTTTCGATTGCTGTAAAAATGCTGTCACCAAGCATTCGCGATGCTATTTACAGCATTTACGGATTTGTTCGCTTTGCCGATGAAATTGTAGACTCCTTTCATGATTATGAAAAAGAATACCTTATTGACGATTTCGAAAAAGAATACTACAAAGCAATGCAGCTTGGCATCAGCTTAAATCCTATTTTAAATTCTTTTCAGCATACCGTAAAACAATATAATATTACCGACGATTTAGTTCAGGCTTTTCTAAAAAGCATGAAACTCGATCTTATAAAAACAACTTACGACACTCAAACCGAATACGCCGATTATATTTACGGCTCGGCAGATGTCGTGGGTTTAATGTGCTTAAAAGTTTTTGTTTCGGGAAAAGAACACAAATACGAACAATTAAAAAACGAAGCCATGCGTTTAGGATCGGCTTTTCAGAAAGTGAATTTCCTAAGGGATTTAAAAGACGATAATACAATTTTAAACCGAACCTATTTTCCGGGTGTTAACCTCAACAATTTCAACGAAGAGGCAAAAGCGCAGATTATAAAAGAAATCGAAGAAGATTTCCGCATTGCCTATCAAGGAATTGTAAAACTCCCAATCGAAGCTAAATTTGGCGTTTATACCGCTTATGTCTATTACAGAAAACTATTGACAAAACTAAAAAACACGCCTTATTACGAAATTGGAAATTCCAGAATCCGCGTTTCCAACTACACAAAAGCCGGGCTTTTAGCGCAGTCTTTTGTAACTTACAAATTAAAAATGGTTTAATCTCGACAACAGTTTGTCATTGCGAGGAACGAAGCAATCACATTTGTAAAATCAAACAACTATTATAACAAATTCAAAACATAAAAAATGATTTCTTTTTTAGTCTTTTTAGGCGTTTTTCTGTTTATGGAATGTGTAACCTGGCTTACTCATAAATACGTAATGCACGGTTTTATGTGGTATTTTCACGCAGATCATCATCAGCCAAAATACGAACATACTTTTGAGCGCAACGACATTTTCTTTGTCATTTTTGCCATTCCAAGTATTCTTTTATTCTATTTTGGTGTTCAGGGCGGATTCAATTATTTGTTTTTCATTGCCTGTGGGGTTACGCTTTATGGAGCCTGCTATTTTTTAATTCACGATGTCTTGATACATCAGCGTTTTAAATGGTTCAAAAACACCAAAAACAAATACCTCATCGGACTTAGGAAAGCACATAAAATACATCATAAACACCTTCAAAAAGAAAAAGGAGAATGTTTCGGAATGCTGTTTGTGCCTTTTAAATATTATAAAATGTAGCATTATTTGGGCGTTCCCCGTCGCGGCGGGTCGGGCTTTTCGTTCCCGCTTCCCGATGAAAAATCGGGAGAGCTCCACTGCAATCCCTAACGCTCACGTATTACAAGAAACATTTGTAACAATTGATTTATAAAAAATGAAAGTATATAAATTAGAAGCCGTACAACATATAAACGCCAGTATCGAAGAATGTTGGAATTTTTTCTCCAGCCCAAAAAACCTTCAAATTATAACACCCGATACCATGAGTTTCGAAATCCAGGATTTTGACAACAAACGTATGTATCCCGGACAAGTTATTACCTATACTTTAAAACCACTTTTAGGAATTAGAATCAACTGGATGACGATCATTACAATTTCGCAGCAAAATGAATATTTTGTAGACGAACAACGTTTTGGTCCATACACATTATGGCATCACAAACACTTTTTTGAACCAGCACCAGACAACGGAACCAAAATGACAGATGTTGTTCATTACGCGCTTCCGCTAGGCTTTCTCGGCCGAATCATGAATCGTTTAGTAGTAAAGAACAAACTCAAAAGCATTTTTGATTTCCGTTACAAAAAAATCGAAGAATTGTTTAATTCAAAATAATTTTGTGCATATTTTTTTCACGCAGATTTCACAGATTTAAGCAGATCGATGCAAATTAATTTTTAAATATAATCAAAAAATAAAATCTGCTTAAATCTGCAAAATCTGCGTGAAACAAAAAATCTAAACATAACAATCTCTCGCAAAAAACAAAAAGTAGAATTCATTATAATGACAAAACAAAAAGTTTCCTTTTTCTGGTTCAGACGTGATTTACGTTTAGAAGACAATACAGGATTATTTCACGCCTTACAATCGGATTTTCCTGTAATCCCTTTATTTATTTTTGATGATGACATTCTGGATAATCTTCCAAAAAACGATGCCCGAGTGAGTTTTATATACGATTCACTTCAAAAAATAAATACAGAACTAAATGCATTTGAATCTTCGATTTTAATTAAAAAAGGAAAAACAAATGAAGTCTGGAAATCACTCATAACCGAATTCGATATTCAAAACATATTCTTCAACAAAGATTACGAACCATTTGCCATTAAAAGAGACTCCTCGATTTGTTCTCTATTAAAAGAAAACAACATCGAATGTTTTTCATTTAAAGACCACGTTATATTCGAAGAAAAAGAAATTACAAAAGCCGACGGACTTCCGTATACCGTTTATACACCTTATAAAAACAAATGGCTCGAGAAATATCACTTATCAGGCGCAGCACCTGAATCTGATTTTACTCCCTTTCAGTCTAATTTCGCAAAAAATCAATTTCCATTTCCTGATTTAGCCGTAATTGGTTTTGAAAGAAGCACTATAAAAGTACAACCGCATAACTTAACACAAATTGCCAATTATAAAGAAACCAGAGATTTCCCGGCACTTGACAGCACCTCTTATCTTTCGCCTCATTTGCGTTTTGGAACTGTAAGCATTCGTAAATTAGCAAACTGGGCCAATAGAAAAAATCAAACTTTTTTAAGCGAATTGATCTGGAGAGAATTCTTTATTCAAATTTTGTTCAGTTTTCCTAATTGTGTCAATCACAATTTCAAATCGGCTTACGACGGAATCCAATGGAAAAATAACGAAGAAGATTTCAAACGCTGGTGTTCCGGAACAACCGGATATCCAATGGTAGATGCCGGAATGCGTCAGCTAAACGAAACAGGTTATATGCATAATCGTGTTCGTATGGTTGTGGCGAGTTTTCTATGCAAACACTTATTGATTAACTGGCAGTGGGGCGAAGCTTATTTTGCCGAAAAACTGTTAGATTTCGAATTGGCTTCAAACGTAGGAAACTGGCAATGGGCAGCAGGAACAGGTTGCGACGCTGCACCGTATTTCAGGGTTTTTAACCCGGAAATCCAGCAAAAGAAATTTGACGAAAAAGGCCAATACATCCGCAAGTGGATTCCTGAATTTGATTTTGGTTACAACGAACCTATGGTCGATCATGCCTTTGCAAGAGATCGTGCGATTGCGACTTATAAGGCGGGAATTTTGAAGTAGTTTTTTTGTTTCAGGTTTCAGGTTTTACTGAACGTTTAAATTTGTTTCACGCAGATTTGGCAGATTAAGCAGATTTATACTCATTTTTTTCATCCTGACGAAAATAAAAAACCTTTGTCAAAGTTTAAAACTTTGACAAAGGTCTATGTGTAAAAAATCCGTATAAATCAGCGTTTTCGCGATAGCGAATCCGTGTTATCCGTGTGCTTATTTCCCAATCTGCCACCTAAACAATCTCATGTAATATATCTTTTAGTGAGATTGCTTCGTTCCTCGCAATGACATCCTAATACTTCAAATAATTATCTACAACAATCTTCGCTTTCAAATCGAACATTAAATTATAAAGTCCGAAGAAAGTACGGTTCATGTAAATAAAGTGTTTAGAACCACGGTTTCCGTTCATTTTTTTCAAGTTTGTATCTTCAGAGAAACGTTTTCCTAATTCGGCGATCGCATTAAAAAAGGTTTCATCGGCAAAATCGAAAGTTTCGTTTTGGAAAGGTTTCGTGAAAAGCGATAACAAATCATGAAACATATCGGTAAAGTACTCCACTTCTGCCGGCGTATCATCTGGGCGAAGAATTTCTAATTCAAACAACTTTTCATTAAAAAGCGCCGAATCTGTAATAACGTTTTTGTTGATTAATTCAAAATAAGGCGTGTAGAAATCCTCAGGAATTTGTTTCATACAGCCAAAATCCAAAGCAATTAATTGATTTTGATCGTCAACTAAAAAATTCCCCGGATGCGGATCTGCGTGTACTTTTCGCAAAACATGAATTTGGTACATATAAAAATCCCAAAGCGCCTGCCCTATTTTATCGCCTACTTCCTGATTTGTATTTATAGCTGTAAATTCAGAAAGATGAATTCCCGTCATCCAATCCATTGTAATAATTTTCTCTGATGAAAATTCCGGATAGTAATTCGGGAAAGTGATATTTTCTATTTTATTACAGGCTTCAACTACTTCCTGACTTTGTTTTAATTCAAGCAGATAGTTCGTTTCTTCGATCAGTTTATCTTCGACTTCTTTAAAATATTTATCAGAATCTTTTCCCTGCAGATTAAACATTCTAATTGCAATTGGTTTTACCAAAGCCAAGTCAGAGGAAATACTGTTAGCCACTCCAGGATATTGAATTTTAACAGCTAGTTTTTTATCATTTTTTTTTGCTAAATGCACTTGACCAATACTCGCAGCGTTTACCGAATTTGGATTAAATTCATCAAAAATTTCATAAGGTGTTTTTCCAAAATTGTTTTTGAATGTTTTTAAAACCAAAGGCGCAGAAAGCGGCGGTACTGAAAATTGCGACAACGAAAATTTCTCCACATAAGCCTGTGGCAGAAAGTTTTTGTCCATACTCAACATTTGAGCAACTTTAAGCGCACTTCCTTTAAGGCTTTTTAGTCCGTCGTAAATATCTTCGGCATTGTTTTCATTTAGTTTATCTCGACTTAAATCAGGATTAACCACTTTTTCAGCATAATGCTTTATATAATTTACTCCGATTTTAGCACCTGTCTGAACCAGTTTCCCGGCTCTTTCTATTTTGGATGTTGGAATATAATCGATCGTTTTCATTATCTGCTGTGTATTTTTTCTTTAAATAGAAATTTTCCAAAATCTATTAAATGATTCATTGGCGCAACATTCATTAACTCAAATGAGGCATTAACTGATTTTTCGATAAAAATATCTGTTTTCTCAAAAGCTGCCGATTCGTCTTCCGTCCAGAATTTAATCGTAAGCATTAATTGCAGCCAAGCTGATTCCTGAATTGTTTTTTCCTGAAATTTTTGAAACTTTTCTTGTTCTAATCTATAATCATCCGTTAGAATTTCTGCAACATAGTTCTTGAAACTTTCACGAAGCGTAGTAAGTTGTACTAAATTTTTAAGCGGGTTTCGGTCGATTTTAAGTGTTTGCAAAACATAACTTCTGTTTGCTGTTAAAATCTCGAAGAAGGTAAAATAAAAGCTCAGCATTTTATTTTTCATATCATATTGCTGATACTCTTCGTTTTTGTGAAGCAGCTCAACTGTATTTTCAAAAAACAGTCGGAATATTTCTTTTTCTAAACCTTCTAACGTTCCAAAAAAGGAATAAAACTCGGCTTCGGTAAAATCATTTTCTTTGGCAAAATGATAAACCGATTTTGGTTTTTGGCCTTTTTCTAAAACTTCATTCATATATTTTGAAACGATATCATCTTTGGTAATTACCTTTTTCTTAGTCGTCATGGTATTTAAATTTAGAATTTGCCATAAAGGTAAACATTGTTTAAGTACCTTTACTTATCATTAAACAATATGCACTGTTAAATATATTATAAACTATTATGGCTCAAAATGTTCTATTAACCGGCGGAAGCGGATTCATTGGAAAACATTTAACAAATGTTCTTATTGAAGCAGGATATTCTGTGTCTGTTTTGAGTCGCAGTAATAAAGAAAACACACCCGCAGTTACTTATTACAAATGGGATTTAAATAAGAATTATATTGACGAAAATGCGGTTTTAAATGCAGATTATATCATTCATCTTGCAGGCGAAGGAATTGTAGAAAAAAGATGGACTAAAAAAAGAAAAAAAGCAATTCTAGAAAGTCGTACTCAACCCATCGATTTGATTTTTTCGGTTTTAGAAAAAAACAATAAAAAACTAAATGCTTTTATTTCTGCTTCGGCAGTTGGAATTTACGGCGCTCTTACAACTCATACAATTTGTACCGAAGATATGCCTCCAGCAGATGATTTTTTGGGCACAACCTGCCAGTTATGGGAAAACGCTGTTGATAAAATTGAGGCTTTAAACATTCGAACCGTAAAAATCAGAACCGGAATTGTTTTAGGAAAAGACGAAGGTTTTCTAAAGAAAGTAAATCCGAGTTTTAAATCTGGTTTTGGCGCTGTTTTAGGAACAGGAAAACAATATATTCCCTGGATTCATATCGAAGATTTATGCCAGATTTACTGTAAATCAGTTTTAGACGATCAAATGCATGGTCCGTATAATGCTGCCGTTACAGATAATACTACAAATTCCAGATTATCTAAGATTCTGGCAGCATTATACGGATATACTATTTGGCTTCCTAAAGTTCCTCCTTTTATTCTTAGAATTGGTTTAGGAGAAATGAGCGAAGCTGTTTTAGAAGGGCAAAGGGTGTCATCAGAAAAAATACAAAAAACCGGATTTGAATTTCAATTTACCGATTTAGAAAAAGCATTAATAAGCTGTATTCATTAAATCATTTTAGGAAATCACTTTAAAGTCAGGTATTTCTTTTCTTCTCCATTTTGTACAACTCCAAGTAAATTGGTATTGGCCGTTGTCGAAATTTTATTGGCCACCATACTTGGTATTGCAATATTAAAATCTGAAACTGAAATAGGATAATTACAAGATATTTGTATGCCTTCCGGCACTCTTTTTATCAAGGCTTTCATTTCTATAATTTTCGATTTCCCATGCAGGTAAAGCTTTCCTTTTACATTGTATTCTTTTTCAAGGCCATCGATGTCTTTTAAATCAAATTTTTCAATTTTGCCTTTAAAAACAGCTTTTGGGTATCGATTGGTTTCTAAATAATTGTCGTTAAAATGTTCTTGCATTAAATCCATTTTAAAACGAAAATCTTTTACTGCAACAGTACAAATAAGCGTACTGGATTGAGGTTCGAGAACAATTGTTCCGAGCTTATTTACCGCTTTCACCTCTTCAAAAAAAGGTACAGAAGCTTCAAAATTTACGATTGCCGTACTGGTTTTAAATTTATCCTGAGCAAGTAACGAAAATGCGGTAAAAAGTAAAATAAGCAATGTAGTTCTTTTCATAATCGTCGTCATTTAAACAATTATGTCATTCTATTTTTCTTTTAAGAAGAGAAAAACTGGACTTTAAAAAAATAGAACGGCAGTACTCCGTTAAAAAAAATTTCGTAACCCAAATGATTACACTTAAAGTTACGAAATTTATAAGTGCGAGGTTCTAGAACTTGTGCTAAATATTTGTGAATTTTACCAACTAGATATCTCTACGAGATATTTTTTAATAACAATTCTTTATTATTGAATTGGTGTACAGATTTCTAATAAAAAACCATCTGTATCCCTTACATACGCCACAATTTGTCCCCACGGTTTTTTCTTTGGTTCTGTTACTAAAACAGCGCCAAAAGAAGTTGCTTTTTGTACCAGATCACCAACATCTTCGGTTATAAAACCTAATTCAATTGCAAAAGGTTTATCTTCTAAACTGCTTTCTATAAAACCGTCGCTTAAGTTTTGAGCCGCCATCTTTTTTGAGGCAAACGAAAGCGTTGTTTCTCCGGTGCTTAATTCTCCATAATCATTATCCGGACTTATAAATTTTCTTGTAAATCCAAATACGTTTTCATAAAACTCTATTGATTTTTCTACGTCTTCAACGTATAAAATCGTATATCCAAACTTTATCATGATTTCTTTATTTAATGTGTATTTAATAAAGATAGGGAATTTAGCTGATTTCTAAAAGTACATTGTATTTATCCAGACTTGCTAAATCTTCGATAGAGTTAACGCTGGTAACTTTTTCGTGTTCTTCAATTTCTTTTTTAACCTCGATATGTTTAATTGCTTTTCTAAAACGTCGAACTTCTTCTAAATTAGATAAAATAAGTCCTGGAACGGGAACACTTTTTCCCTCTTTGTCTTTGGCAACCATCGTAAAATAAGAAGAATTGCAATGTTTGATTTCTCCGGTTTGAATGTTCTCTGCTTCAACACGAATGCCTACAATCATAGAACTTCTTCCCACATAATTTACAGAAGCTTTCATGGTTACTAATTCGCCCACTTCTATTGGTTTAAGAAAGTTTACGGTATCGACCGAGGCCGTTACGCAATAATTACCGCTAAATTTTGATGCCGAAGCAAAAGCAATCTGATCCAGTAATTGCAAAATATATCCTCCGTGAATTTTACCGCTAAAATTGGTATGCGACGGAAGCATTAATTCTGAAATACTAATCTTGGATGATGAAACGGGTTTAAAATCTGCAGTCATGTTTGTTGTTTTTGGAATATTTTGGTATTTATTTTTAATTCAGTAATTCGTTTTCATCAGTATTTAAAGCTCTGTTGATAATGTTCTCAGGAAGTGATTTCTTGGCCTTCGCTCCCATTTTCTTCAATCTTTCCACACTCGAAATTAAATTTCCTTTGCCGTCTACCAATTTGTTCATTGCGCTTTCATATTCTGTTTTGGTGTCTTTAATTTTATTTCCAATTCGAACCAAATCGGTTACAAAACCTTCAAATTTATCATATAGTGCGCCCGCTTGTCTGGCAATTTCAAAAGCATTTTCCTGCTGTTTCTGGTTCGCCCACATACTGTCAATTGTTCGCAGCGTTGCCAATAACGTACTTGGCGTTACGATTACAATATTTCGGTCAAAAGCTTTATTATATAAAGTTGAATCTTCATTTAATGCAATGGCAAACGCAGGTTCGATTGGAATAAAAAGCAAAACAAAATCCGGACTTTCTATTTGATATAAATCATGGTAGTTTTTGTTTCCGAGCTGTTCTACATGTCGTTTTATAGACAAAACGTGTTCTTTAAGCCAATCTATTTTCAACAAATCAGATTCTTCGTTTACCCATTTTTCATACGCTACGAGAGAAACTTTAGAATCGACAATCATTTTCTTTCCGTCCGGCAGGTTGATTACAACATCGGGAAAAACACGATTTCCTTCGCTGTTTGTAAAAGACTGCTGTACTTCGTATTCGCGGCCTTTTTCTAAACCGGATTTCTCCAAAACGCGTTCTAAAACCAATTCACCCCAATTTCCCTGCATTTTGCTGTCGCCTTTAAGTGCTTTAGTCAGGTTTAGGGTTTCTTTGCTCATTTGTGCGTTCATTTCGCTTAAACCAATAATCTGCTGACGAAGTGCCGCGTGATAATCGATACTTTCTTTATGTGTTTGATCGACCTTTTGTTCAAATACATGAATTTTATCCTGAAGCGGCAACAGAATATTTTTCATATTCTCGCTGTTTTGTTCTGTGAATTTAGCCGATTTTTCTTCGAGAATTTTATTGGCAAGATTCTCAAATTCTTTGGTAAACTTTTCCTGAAGTTCGTTTATTTCGCTTTTTTGTTCTTTATGGCGTTCCCATAAATTTTCGAAATCAACTTCTTTTTTCGAAAGCTGAATCGCGAGGCTGTCTTTTTCTGTCCGGATATTTTCTTTTTCGGAATTAATGACCTGAAGCTGCTTTTGAAAGTTATTTCTTTCCAGATCAAATTGCTCTTTCTGCAATTGAGCCTGATGGGTATTTGCATTTAATCTTTCTTCTAAAGACACTTTTTCTGACTGAAATTTAGCCGAAGACAATACTTTTCCTAAGTATATCCCTAAAATCAAAGCCACTACAAAGGCCAATAAATACGGAAGAAAATCAAACATAGCTAAGTTATTTTTAAGTAAAAGTACGCAATAATACGTAGTTCAAAGTTTTTAAAATTAAAATTTCACGAATTAGTACCGATCCTAAATTAAACAAACAATTGCTAAAAAGGGCTCAAAAAAAATTCAAAAAAAATAAATTTTAACGCAACCATTTTCAAAGTGCCTCATCTTGTACATATAACCTATTAAAATTTTATCATGAAAAAATTAATGTTGAGCTTATTTATAGCTTTTGGATTGAGCGGATGCTCGCTTAATAATGACGACCTGGTTTCTGATTGTGGAACAGATTCTAATGTAACATTTTCAGGTTTCCCTCTTTTATGCAATTATACTGTAAAAACATTACCTAATAATCCAACTGCATACGTTCTTGAATCACAAGAAAGAATGGATACTTATTTTACAAAGCATGACAATTCATGTACAGTTCCAAGCGATCCTAACATTGATTTTTCTAAAAATTTATTGGTTGGAATTTTTGCAGGCCAAAAACCTACAAGCGGTTATACGATTAAAATAACTTCGATTATTGAAAACAACTGCCAGATTAAAATCAATTTTTACGAAAAAGCGCCTTTAGTAGGTGAAACTTTAACTGGAAGTCCAACTTATCCATCGGATTTTATCTTGATTCCAAGAACTTTAAAGCCTATTATTTTTAATAAAACAACTGAAAGTTCAGACAATATTGTAATTGGAAGTTTTGGAACTGCTAATTCTTTCTTTCAATTAAATGATTATAACATCTTGGGATTTCAGAATGTAGTAACAGGAAATTACGATTTTAACCAATACAAATACACAACCAAAGCAAGAAGAGGCGATTATACAGCATTTTCAAAAGGTGTTCCTTCAGAAATTTTAGCAATAAAAGGACAAACAAAAACTTACGGAACTCCTAACCCGGCAGACAAAGGCGGTGTTTATTTTGAATTACGCCAAGGTGCTACAGTTACTAAAATTACTATTGACGCGAATGATACAGACGATCAAAGTACAGAGATCAAAATATTCAAAAAAGCTATTCAGGATAAAGTTACAAGTTTAAAATAATTCGCGTATGAAAAAACATTTTATCTTTTTACTTATTTGCTCTCTTATGTCTTCTGCCTATTCATTAGAATCGATTGAAGTGGGTTCCAGTTCTATACTAAATACCTGGATTTGGGAAAAATCAATTGGCGGCGGGTCTAACCCGTATACAGCAACCCCAAAAACTGCAGGATTTACAAAAAAAGTAGTTTTTACTCCCGAAGGAAAAATTATTACTTATAAAAACAATGTTGAGATTAGAGTAAGCAATTACCAAATAGAAAAAGGTCCTGGTTTTGCAGATCAGGCAGAGCATAACCTTATTACTTTTGAAGGAAAGACATACATCATTGAAAACCTTGATAATCAAAACCTAACAATTGTAAGCAATAATGCAGATGCCGTTCGAACTATTTTTAAAAGGTAGTTTTATAAGCTTATAAAAACTATTTTTGCAAAACCAAACAATACCACATTTTTGAAAGACGATTTAGAAAAATATATCAAACTGTGCATGAAAAATGACAGAGAGGGACAACTGAAAATATATCAGTTGTTCTCTCCTGTTTTGTATGGTATATGTCTAAAATACATGAAGAATGAAGACGATGCAAAGGATGTTTTTCAGGAAGCATTTGTAATTGTTTTTCAAAAAATAAACCAATACAAATTTGAGGGAAGTTTTGAAGGCTGGCTAAAACGAATCTTTATTAATAAACTTATCGAAACATTAAATAAGAAGAAAAAAGAGAGTTTCTTTTTAGATGTTTTTGATCCGGACACAGATTTTATTGAAGAAGAAGAACTGGAAGTACTGCCCATAGAACAAGAAAAACTTCTGGAATATATACGAGATTTACCAGATCAATACCGAACGGTTTTTAACCTGTATGTTTTTGAAAAAATGAAACACAAAGAAATAGCCGATTTATTAAAAATATCCGAAGGAACATCAAAATCTAATTTAAATCGGGCGAAGCACATTTTGCAAAAAAGAATATTGAGCATAAAAAATTTTAAGACGGCATGAAGAAGCAAAAAATAGAAGATATTTTTTCATCAATGGAAGACTTTTCGAGTGTTCCGCCTCCTGAATTGTGGGGTCAAATTGAAGAAAAACTAAACAAACCTAAAAAGAAGAAGAGAGTGATTCTTTGGTGGTCGGCTGCTGCATGCCTATTACTGGGCTTAATGCTCCCATCTGTTTTGCATTTTACTTCTAACAGCAAAGAGATCAACACTATTCAAAATAACACTTTAGAAAACAACAGCATTGTTCTGGACGAAAAAAATAATGATACAGAAAAGGCAAACGAAAACAAAGGCATTTCTAAAGAAAACAATACAATAAATCAATCAACGAACACCAATCAAATTACCTCATCAGAAGAAACAACAAATCAATCCAGCCGTTCTTTAAATCAAAATCAGGGAACTTCAGGAGATCAAGCTGATTCTGATAACAAAACAAACAACGGTTCTTTTGCACCAAAAAAGAACCCTAATACTATTTTAAACCGTAATAACGCTGCAGTCGAAAAATCGACTGTTGCAGCTAAAGAAAACACATTAAATTCTGTTTCTAAAAATCAGATATTAAATGATAAAAATGCCGTTTCTAATCAAGCCGTAGCCGAAAAATCATTTAATCCGGCAAAAGAGAATAACACATTTAATTCAGCTTCAAAGAATCAGTTTTTTGATACCAAAAACGGAAAATCAAATCAAATTGCAGCGGAGAAATCTTTTATTCCAAATAAAACCAACAGCTTTAATATGGCTTCAAAAAGTCAATTGGTTGATGTTGAAAGAAAAAATGCCGACAAAGCTCTTGCTGAAAAAACTTTTACTTCAGGGAAACAGAACAAGTTTAATACTGCTTCGAAAAATCAATTGTCAAATTCAATTTTTCAAAATAGTGCCGCTTCAAACAGCAACAATAGTATTGCCTATACTTTAAGTCCTTCTTTAAACGGAAATCAGAATACTAATAAAGAAAAACAGAATGTCCAGAAAACAGGAACTGATAGAAGTATTGCGAGCGTTCAAAAAGACAACACAAGAAGTAATTCGTCTTTTACGAATGTAAATGTATTGAGCAAAAAAGATTCTGCTCAGCTGGCAGAACTTCAAAATCTGGAAAAAGGAATTATTGCGCCTGAAGAAGAAAAAAGGAAAAAAGAAGACAAACAGCTTTCTCAAAAAGAAAAATGGGCTTTACAGGTTTTTGCCGGAGTTGCCAATTCTGAAAATTATAGAAATAATAAAACCCTTGGAAACGTAAACGACTCTAAACAAAGCAGCTCTTACGGTGTAAAAACACAATATAAAATCAACAAAAAATGGGCGGTTGCTTCTGGATTAAAAATAAATGAACTGGGACAAAGCGTTGCCAATGTTTCGTATTACAATGCCAAAAGCAGTGCACTTTTTACACCTGTTGATTATTTTGCACAAAATGCAAGTATGCCTCAACAAATTGCGAGCGATGCTAATTATGTTTTGGTTTCTAACAATGCAAGAGAGGCTATAAACAGTGAAAATGTTCAAACGGGTAATTTAGATCAAAATTTAAGATATCTCGAAATGCCTCTAGAGGTTTCGTATTCCATTTTCAACAAAAACAAAGCAAACATCTATTTAAATACGGGAGCATTTGTTGGTAAATTAATTTCGAATAGTGTGGCGCTGGATGGTAATTCTATTGGTGAAAACGTAAATGCAAACGATTATGTATATGGTTCTACATTGAGCAGCACAATTCAATATCGTGTTTACAAAAAAACAAATGTATTTGTAGAGCCGGCTGTAAATTATTATATAAATCCGCTAAGCAGCCAGTCTTTTAACCAGTTTCAGTGGGGATTAAATTTTGGATTAAACGTGAACTTTTAATGTTGTATTTATTGTAATTTCGGAGAAAAATACTTCAATACATGACTTCAAAAAAGAATTGGGAAGATTCGAAAGCACTGCCAAAAAGTTTAATTACCGCCAAAGAATTGGTTTACGATATTTGCGGTTTTGAATGTTCTGAACCTCAGCCTGAGAAAGAAAGTCAGGAATATGAAGCGTTCGATTTTAACATCGGCGAAAGCCAGATTAAATTTAGATCGGCCAAGATTACACCGACAAAAACAGGTCAGTTTGTAACTTTATGGAAACGGAATAAAACCGGAATTATCGAACCTTTTGATTATAATGATGAAATTGATTTTGTTATTGTAAGCGTTCAAAAAAAAGATTTATTAGGTCAGTTTATTTTCCCAAAAGATATTTTACTTAAAAAAGGAATTTTCACCACACCAGCCAAAGAAGGAATCAGAGCCACGAGAGTTTATCCGCCCTGGGATGAAACAACAAGTAAACAAGCTCAGAAAACACAACAATGGCAGCTGGATTATTTCTTGTCTATTTCTGATAAAACTGATATTGACTGCGCTAAATTTTTATTTAGTAAATCACAATAAAAAAATCCCAAATTCCAATTGCAAAGCTTGGAATTTGGGATTTATAATTTTAAAAACTCTTATTATTTTTTGATGACTTTGTTTTTGTAAACTACTTTATTGTTTTCTGATAAAGTGTAAATGTAAAGTCCTGAATTTAAATTACGTAAAGACATTACTGCAGTATTTACGTCCTGGTTACTTTGAACATCGATTGCGTTTCCTAATGCACGGCCATTTAAATCGTAAAGTCTTAATTTAAGATTTCTGCTTTCGTTAGTTTTTATCGAAAGATTCAAATCGTCAGATACCGGGTTTGGATATGCTTTTACATAAAATCCGTTCTTAGTTACAAAATCAGGTGTCGATAAAACATCTTCTTTTAATTCAAAACGAGCAATTACCGGACCGTGATCTGAAGTTGTTGTTGTATAACTTGGAATATCATTACGAGGATCGTAAACTGCAATTGAGTTCGCGATATATTCGTCATTCAATTCATTCGAAATTATAATATGATCTAAGAAACCGCCTGAACTTAAAAAGCTGTAAGCTCCTGCCTGGCTGATTCCTAATGTTAAAGCATTATATCCTGATGTATCTTCTACAAATTTTTGGTAAGAAGATGGAATAGTCGTGTTTCCAACCCATGATTTAACATCATCATTAAAATCTCCTAAAAGAATAAGGTTAGCATCTGGATAATCTGTATCTAAAGCCGTTTTTAGGTATTCGATATCATATTTACGCTGATTGTATTTCATGATATCAGTTCCGCTATTCGCTCGAGCATGAAGATCGATCAGGTTAATTTCTTTTTTGATTCCTCCAAGGTTAGTTTCTATCTGAACTAAATATGGTAAACGTCCAGATGAGAAAAAGCTGTCGTCATTAGCCTCAGCAGTACCTGTTCCCGGATAATTAGGTAAAACTACCGTTCCGGCACGAACCTGATCGTATAAATCTTTAAACAATACTTTTGTATTTTTTACCGTAGTTGTTTGTGTATTATACAGCACCACTAATTTTTGCGGAGGGAAATTAGGATCTAAAGCCTGAAACGAATAAGACCAAGAAGTAGAAATTACTTTATCGAATGTTTTTCCGTTGATGTTTATTTTAGAAATTAAAATATCAATAGATGGATCATCAGAAACTTCCTGAACTACATAAACGTCAGCGTTTAATTTGTTCATTACTTTAGCAACATTTTCTATTTGTAAAGCATCATCAGTTGGTCCAAATTCAACATTGCTTTTATCTTTAACATCTGATCCAAAAAACTCTAAATTATAAGTCACTACATCAAATGTATCTGCTTTTGGTAATGAAGAACCTATAAATGAACCAATTTGTTTATTTAATGAAGTTCCTGTAACAGTTAAAACTCCCGAAATACTTAATTTTTTTGAAGTAGGTGCAAATCTTGCATAAATGTTTTTCCCTGTTGAAGCATCTGCAGCACTTACCACTACACTTGATTGAAACGAACTATTATTTAATGACAATTGATAATCTGCAGGAGCTGTAATCGTAATATCTCCGTAACCTTCGGCTTTAAAAACAAAAGACTGACTAGCAGAAACCGCATTTGGATTAACATCTCCGAAATCTAAAACAGGATTTGCATTTACATAACCTGCTTCGTTTGTAATAGCAACATCATCTAACGACCATTCTGAAGCATTATTTGATCCTCCTGCTGTTGTTTCATAAACCCAGGCAACATAAGTATTTGGAGTTTTAAATGCGCTTAAATCTATAAATTGCGATTGTACGTAAGTTCCGGTTGTAGTTGGAAATTTACCATCAATTTCTGTCCACGTTGCTGTTTCAGGACTGCTTACCCCATCATAATTAGTAGAAACCATTAATTTTAAACTTGGTCCTGCATAAAATTTACGTGAGTAAAAAGACAATAATGCAAATTGGGAAAAAGTATCTAAATGTAATTTTGGCGAAATCAACCAGTCTTTACTTGGTCCGTTATCAGAAAATCCATTCATTAAAACCGCACCAGCTCCTGAATTGATATTTCTGGCAGTATTAGTATAAGCCCATTTATTTAAAGTTCCCGCAACATTATATTGAGTCCAGCCGCTGTTTGATAAAACATTTGCATCGTTAAATCCTTGTACATAAGGATTGATTCCGTTTCCTGTAAGTGTAATTGTTTTTGCTGCACCTCCAGTTGTTTCATGAGTAATTTGTCCTGTAAAGTTAGTGGCTGCATTTGGCGTAAATTTTACATAAACTGTTTTAGATGCGTTAGATGCAAAATCAGCAGGAACGAATGTCAAAGAAGATGCAAACGTGTTGTTATCTTCAGAAATTGTAAAGTTTGCCGAAGAAGTTACCACAACATCATTAGTAAGATTAGCTGCCTGAATTTGGTAATTTACTACCGCCGAATCAAAATTTACTTCAGAAGAACCTAAATCTAACGCAGCAATTGTTGTTGAAATAGAAGGAAGTGCAACGTTTGAAGTTGTTGCATCAACTTTATTTACTGTTGATTGAACATTTCCGTAAGGATCCTCTGAAATAGAGAAAACAGAATATGCAGTGCTAAGACTTAATCCTGAAAAAGTTTTTAAATATTCCTGAGATGAATCTGTAATGTCTAAAAATCCAGATTGTAAAGCTGTTGTTCCAGCTGCATCCTGACCTGCTTTTATTTGAGCAATTGTTGGCTGTGCGCTTCCTCCAGGTAAAAGAACATAGTACGTTTTTCCTGCTTCATCTATTTTATTGATAAAATCAAAACTTTGTCCTAAAATATTATTTGTTTTTGGATAACCTGCAACATTCACGGGAGCAGCGATATCACTTCTAATATCAATATTATCTACTGCAAATGAAGGACGGGCACCTGCTGAGCCAGAATATTGTCTTGCAATCCATCTTATTTGAACTACTGCCTGATTATCGCATTCTGCAGGCAATGTTACTTTTATTCTTAATGGGTTTAATGGTGTAGTAACACCAGCTCCTACTTGCAGCGTTGTGCCGCTTAAATACGCTGTAGATGGCAGGGTAATAAAAGCTCCTGTAGTACCTACACGATATTGCAAAGCCATTTCTAAAACACGGTTATTAGAACTGGTTCCATCATAAGGATTACGAATAACCATTGCATCATATTGGACTTGTACCGCTGTTTGACCAGTACTTGATAAAGCAAAACCTATAGCTAAATCAGCACTTCCCGTGTCTAAAAATCCAATTTTTCCATTATAATTATGAATATTACCACTATTAATTGAAGCCGTACTATTCGCAACCAAAGCTTTATCACTAATTAAAGCAGTACTGTATGTTGCTGCCGGAGCTGTTGTCGTTGCTCCCCAACCCTGAAATCCAGCTGGATAAGTTGTCGAACTTGCTGCTAATGCATCAAAGTTTTGTGTGTAAGGTAATGTTTGTGCTGCCGGAGAAGTCTGAGCAAAAAGACTTATCGAACAATAAAAAAAACCTAAAAAAGTCATTAAATGACGAAAAGAGTAATTGTTTTTCATACGTTTTAAGAATAGAGTTTTAGAATTCAAATTTATCTCGTTTAAAGTTAAGAGAATATTGTAAAAACATAAATTTACCGTAAGCTATTTTGCAATTATTTGTGAGAAAAAGCCATGTATTTTATCCTCAATTGTTGTTTTTATCAAGTATATTGGGCTTTTTGGCGATTTTTATAACATTTACAATTACTTTACACTACAACAATAATTAGTAAGAAAATACACTTATTAAGTTCGATTATTTATTATTATAGAGCAAAAAAAGCTGCCTGATAAAACAGACAGCTTCTTAAAAAATGCTTTTTATTATAGTTTTTAAACTGCGGTATAACCACCATCAGCAATAATATAACTTCCGGTTGTGAAAGAAGATTTTTCAGAACTTAAAAATAGTACCAGTTCGGCAACTTCTTCTGCAGTTCCTAATCGATTCATTGGTGCTTTTGCAGCTATGGAGTTCATGGTGTCTTTATTCATATTGTCTTTTAGCAATGCTGTTTCGATATAACCTGGTCCAACCGCATTACAACGAATGTTTTTTAAAGCATACTCAGCAGCAATGTTTTTGGTTAAACCCACAACTCCGTGTTTAGAAGCTGTATAGGCCGGACTTAACGGCGCCGCAACCTGCCCGTGAATAGAAGCAATATTTACAATACTCCCGCCGCCATTTTTCTCCATTTGCTCTAACTGATAACGACAGGCATAAAACACACCACTTAAATTCAGGGCAATTACGCGATCCCATGCCTCAGGTTCGTATTCTCCAGTTGGTTTTGCCGGACCGCCCATTCCCGCATTGTTGCAGGCAATATCAAGTCGGCCGTATTTTGAAACCGTTACCTCAACCATTCGCATATTATCGCTTGCACTCGAAGAATCTCCTTTTACAAAAAAGGCTTCCCCGCCGCTATCTTTTATAACTTTTACGGTTTCTTCTCCGTGTTCTACATTAATATCCGAAATTACAACTTTTGCTCCTTCTCGAGCGTAGGCTTCTGCCACTGCCCGTCCAATTCCTGAACCGCCTCCAGAGACAAAAGCTACTTTGTTTTCTAAAAGTGCCATAATCTTAAAATTTAAATTATTAGCTACAATTTACGAAGATATCGCCTGTTGGCCATGGCAAAAACCGAGTTTACAATAAGATTAAGACTTTATCATAATCAAATGTTATTTCACATAAAAATCACACAAAACCGTTCTTTTTTGCTTATTTAATTATCTTCATCTAGTTTCATGTTACCGCGATCTTCATGATTATCCGGATGAGAATTTGGATAACGATTGGGCTCAACATCAGAATTTCGGTCTTTATTTTCTACCGTTTTTTTCGCTTCTTCTTCGGATGAAACACCTCGATTTGCATTTGGATTATTCGGATTCACATCATCTTTGACTGTTTTAATATCCTCGTTTTCATTTCGCGCTCTTTCGACTACTTCTTTTTTTCCGTCAGCATCTGTTACGACTTCTTTTTTCAAGTTGGCATCATCAGCTTTTCCGTCGTGCGAAATATTCTTTCCTTTCGATTCGTCTATATTTTTTTGTACTCCATTTATTTTTTTAGAGCCTAAATTATTAGTTCCCATATCATTATTATTTTGAGTTTCTATATTAATATTACGAATTCTAAATTTTAAAACGAAAGGGTTTAACATTGCTTTTGGTTTATAAATCATTTTCATAACTTTAAACATTAACTCACAATCTGTTATTTATCAAACAATTAAACTACAAATCTTATGAAGTTCTTTAAAATTAAAACAAGCTGGTCTAATGCCGAATTCATTTTCATAAAACTGTGCATGGCATCGATTTATATTTTTATTGGAAGTTATTTTCACGACTTCTTCAAAGACTATTATACGCTGTTATTGATTGTTTTTGTTGTTACAGCAGTTTGGTTTGTTTATGAATGGCTGAAAAAGATGAAATTAAAAAACGAGTAATCCCTGTTGAGATTTGCTTTAATACTTGCAGAACAACATTATCTTTGCAAAAAAATAAAACATGCACAGACACTTCATTCTTTTTAAACCTTATGGTTATTTAAGCCAGTTTATCTACGAATTAAAAAGAAAGAAAAAACTTTTGGGCGAATTGCATGATTTTCCAGAAGGAACAATGGCAATTGGAAGATTAGACGAAGATTCTGAAGGTTTGCTTCTGCTCACAACCAACGGAAAAGTAAGCGAGCAGATAAGAAGTAAAAAAGTCGACAAAGAATATTATGTTCAGGTTGACGGCATTATTACGCCCGAAGCGATTGAACAATTGCAAAAAGGCGTTGAAATAGGTTTTGAAGGTGGAAAATACAAAACAAAACCCTGCTCTGCTTTTATTGTAACCGAAATTCCGGATTTTGGTCCAAGAGCCAAAAAAATCAGAGACGAACGACACGGCCCTGCTTCCTGGGCTTCTATTACCGTAAACGAAGGAAAGTTTCGTCAGGTTCGAAAAATGACCGCTGCGGTTGGTTTTCCTACTCTGCGGTTAGTTCGTGTTCGAATAGGAAATGTATATTTGCAAAACTTAAAAGCCGGAGAGGTTTTAGAAGTAAACGATTTTAAATTAGATAATGAGTCGATTTGAGAATTAGATAATTTCCAAATAAACGATTAAACGAATTAACAAATAAACGATAATGCTAAACGTTGTTCTTGTTGAACCAGAAATACCAAACAATACCGGAAATATTGGAAGATTATGCGTAGGAACTGAAAGCCGTCTGCATTTAATTCATCCTTTCGGTTTTGTAATTAATGATAAAAACCTAAAACGTTCCGGTTTGGATTATTGGGTTCACCTTGATGTAACCGAATATCAAAATGTAGACGAATGGGTGAAACAAATTCCGGATCATTCCCGCGTATTCTTAATGAGTTCTCATGCCGAAAAATCGTATTTTGAAATCGAATTTCAAGATGGCGACTGGTTAGTTTTCGGGAAAGAAAGCGTTGGTTTGAGCGCAGCATTTATGGCAAGGTTTGAAAACCATTTAACAATTCCGATGTCTCCGCTTATCCGCAGTTTTAATATCGCAAACTCGGTTGCTTTTGTTGTTGGTGAGGCAAAAAGACAGATTGGACTTAAAAACGTTTAATCGTTTATCTGTTTAATCGGGAAAAGTTAAGTTACAATAAACTTCCCTTTTTCAGCATCAAAAATGATATTTTCGTCTTTGAACAAGGCTGCGAAACTTCCGTTTGAAATTAAATTGCAAGGTTCATCCTGAACAACATTTTCCGGCGTCATCACAATCATTTCATCACTTAATTGAATTGCCAAATCAATATCGTGCGTTGAAAACAAAATGCATTTTTGGGTTTCCTGAGTTAGTTGCTTTAATAATTTAAATAGAGAAACTTTATGCAGTAAATCAAGATGTGTTGTGGGTTCGTCTAAAATAATAAGCGGTGTATCTTGTGCCAAAGCTCTGGCAATTAAAACCTTTTGCAATTGTCCGTCGCTTATTTCGTAATGTTTTTTATGAGAAAGATGTTCAATTTGCGTCAATTGCATTGCTTCCTGAACTTTTTCGATATCAGCATCAGTTAAAGTTCCAACCCAATTGGTATACGGCTGACGTCCTAAAGCGACTAATTCAAACACTGAAAGATTACTTGGTGGTAATTTTTCAGTTAAAACCAAACTTAAATTCTGCGCTAAATCCAGAGATTTATATTCGGTAATATTTTTATCATTCAAATAAACACTTCCTGATAACGGGTGCTGAATTCCGGTAATAGTGCGCAGCAAAGTCGATTTTCCAATTCCGTTTGCTCCAATCAAAGAAATGAGTTTTCCTGACTTTAAATTCAAATTCAGATTATCGGCAATAGTCACAACCGAATTTTTGGATTTATATCCAATATTTAAATTTGAAGTTTTTAAGATACTTATCATTTTTTTAGATGCTAAGGTTGTAAGATACTAAGCTGCTGAGTTTTTTTTCTTTTGCCACAGATTAAAATGATTAAAAAATCATCTGTGACATCCGTTTAATCTGTAAAATCTGTGGTCTAATATCTATTGAAAATTTCTTTTTCGTACTAAAAGCCAGATTACCACCGGTGCTCCAATAATCGATGTTATGGCATTTATGGGCAGTGTAACATCAAATCCCGGCATTTGAGAAACGATATCACAAAACAACATTATAATCGATCCTAAAAATAAAGTACTCCAAAACAAAATAGTGTGATTACTGGTTTGAAACGTAAGTTTTGCAATATGCGGTACCGCTAAACCAATAAAAGCAATAGGTCCTGCAAATGCTGTAATTGCTCCCGATAATATACTGGTTGCAAATATGATAATCAATCTGGCTCTTTTAAAATTCAAACCCATGCTTTTTGCATAGTTTTCGCCTAAAAGCAAAGCGTTTAAAGGCTTGATACTTTTAGCGCTTAAAAGCAATCCAATTCCAACACAGAAAGTCAAAATTCCGATAGTTGACCACGAAAGATTTCCTAAACTTCCCATGGACCAAAAAGTGAATTTCTGCAATTGTTCTGCGGTGCTGAAATAAGTCAAAACACTTACGATTGCGGTTGTAAAACTGCCAAACATTAAACCAACAATTAAAATTGCCATTGTATCTCGTAATCTTTGCGAGACTACTAAAACCAATAATAAAACCAAGGTACTGCCAAATGTTGAGGCAATTACAATTCCGTATGAGGATAAAGCAATTACACTTAAAAACGAAGGCAGAAATCCGGCACCTAAAATCACAAAAGCAACACCTAAACTGGCTCCGGAACTTAATCCCAAAACATAAGGCCCTGCAAGCGGATTTCTAAATAAAGTCTGCATTAAAAGGCCACTGATCGAAAGTCCGGTTCCAACTAAAACTGCCGTAATCGCTTTTGGCAGACGGTAATTAATAATAATATATTCCCAAGTTGATTTTGCCGCATGTCCTCCAGTTAAGCTTGTAAAAACATCTTTAAGCGGAATCGTAACAGATCCTAAACTAATGCTTGCGAAAAACATCAGTAAAAGACCTAATGACAAGATGACAAATAAAATGGTATTTCGTTTTTTATTCGCCAATTTAATTCAGTTTTGATGCAAAAGTAAATTCGTAGCTAGGCAGTAAATCCGGATGGAAAATTTTGATGTAATCTTTTAAAACTAAATCCGGACGGCTTGGTGCCAGTTCGTAATAAACTGTTCCTCCCGTTGCGCCCAGTTTACCTTCAAAGCTGTAAACGTTTTTATTTTTAAAAGCGTCAAACTCTCCATAATGCGGATTTGCTTTCTGCAATTCATCTAAAGTTTTAAATGAACCCGAAGCAATCCAGACATTTGCTGTTTTCGCTTTATCCAAAACTTTTTCAAAAGATAAGCCTTCACTTCCTGTTCCTTTTAAATCTGCCCATAAATAATTAGCATGAGCATCTTTCATAAATTCGGCAACCCAGCTGTTTCCTTTCGCAACATACCAAACATCTTCATACATTGATCCGTATAAAACAGTTGAACCTGCTGTTTTTTCTGCTGCCAGTTTTTTAGCCTGATCGTAACTTTGAACAATTTTATCAAACAATTCTTTTGCTTTATCTTCCTTGCCAAATAAAGCACCGTATAGTTTTATCCATTCTGCTTTTCCAAGCGGAGATTGTTCCATCCAGTCACCCTGAATTAAAACATTTAAACCGCTTTTTTTCAAATTATCCAACATCGGGTTATTGTTATCTACTCCAAAAGTTACAATCAAATTTGGCGATAATTCTATTAATTGTTCGATATTTAATTTTTCATTTTGTCCAACGTTTTTCACAGAACCTTTATCAATTAAGGCTCTTGTTTTTTCAGACGAAATATAATCTGTATGTGGAAAACCTACCAGTTTATTTTCGACTTCCAGCATTTCTAAAAACGGAATATTAGTGGTTGAAGTCACGACAATAGATTCTAACGGAACCTGAATCGTGGTAAATGTCTGCAGACTATCCGGAACTTTAGCGTCTTTTTCTTTTAAAATATATTTGAAATCTTTATTCGAATTGGGCCACGGATTTGAAACTGTTACAACAGAATAATCGTCGTATTTAACGATAGAAAGCCCAGAAGCGTATTCAATGCTGTTTTTTGCAATTTCAGTTTTTACAGTTTCGGTTGTTTCATTCTTCTTACATCCTGTTAGAACAAAAAAAGAAAAAAGAAAAATCAGTTTAGGGAATAAATGTTTCATATTTTGCGTTTTCGATAGGAACAAAGGTAAAGCATTTTCTAAATTTTTTATTTACCTTTATTCCTACAAAAAACAAAACTGTATCTTTACATTTATGAATACCACAAAAATAAAAATCTGCTCAAGCTGTGAGACTGAATTCAGCTGCGGCGATATTTCGGTTGAAAACAAATGCTGGTGCAATGATTATCCGCCTATTTTTAATCTTTCAGATGGAGGCGACTGCCTTTGCCCAAGTTGCTTCAAAGAAGCCTGTGAAGATAAAATCGAGGCTTATGTTGAAACTATTACCCCAAAAAATGCCCTTAAAAACAAAGCCGTATCTTTACCTAAATCAGAAAAATTAATTGAAGATATAGACTACTACATCGAAAATGGCAATATGGTTTTTAAAACCTGGTATCACTTAAAACGCGGCACTTGCTGCGGAAACAAATGCCGACATTGCCCTTATTAATTGTTAATTATAAATTGTTAGTTGTTAATTATGAAAAACAACGTTATTAAAAATAAAAGTTTTGACTTTGCTGTGAGAATTATTAAATTATATCAATATCTAAATAATGATAAAAAAGAATTTATTCTTTCTAAACAACTTCTTAGATCAGGAACCAGTATTGGGGCAATGATTAGGGAAGCAGAACATGCTGAAAGTAAAAGTGATTTTATTCATAAATTTTCAATTGCGCAAAAAGAAGCCAATGAAACCGTTTATTGGTTAGAACTATTAAAGGCAACTGATTATTTAAATGAAAAGGAATTCGAAAACATTAACAATGATGCAATTTCAATTTTAAAACTATAACGAGTATTCTTAAAACTTCCAAAAATCATCTAGAGGCAAAAAGAGTTTCCAAATTAAATTAATAATTAACAATCAACAACTAACCATTATAAATGATTTACCTAATTACCGGAGGCGAACGATCAGGAAAAAGTACTTATGCCCAAAATTTAGCGTTGCAGCTTTCAGATTCACCTATATATGTGGCAACGGCCAGAAAATGGGATTCGGATTTTCAAAACCGAATCGATCGTCATCAACAAGAAAGAGACGAACGCTGGACCAATATTGAAAAAGAAAAGTATTTGAGCGAAATTGATTTTTCTAAAAAAACAGCTTTAATCGATTGTGTTACGCTTTGGCTTACCAACTTTTTTGTAGATCATAAAAATGAGGTAAGTTTAAGCCTGGAAGAAGCAAAAAAAGAGTTTCTTGCAATTGCCGGTCAGGAAAACATCACCTTAATTATAGTGACCAATGAAATTGGAATGGGCGTTCATGCTGCAACAGAAATTGGCAGAAAATTTACCGAACTGCAAGGCTGGATGAATCAGTTTTTAGCTTCAAAAGCAGATGAAGTTGTTTTGATGGTTTCCGGAATTCCAGTTAAAATAAAAGGGTAAAATTCCAAGTTTTAAATTCCAAATTCCAATAAATTGAAAGGAAAATCCAAGTTTTAAATCCCAAATTCCAAAGCTATGCTTTACCTTTACTAGAATATTTCCATTTTCAAATTTGGAATTTGGGATTTAAATTTTGGTTTTTATGAGCAGTTTAGACGATATATTAAAATCACGTCGTGATACCCGACATTTTACAACCGATCCGGTTCCTGATGAAGTAATTCAAAAAGCTTTACAGGCCGGACATTGGGCGCCTTCTGTTGGATTAACCGATGCGACACGATATTATATCATTAAATCAGATGAAGTTAAAAGCGCTATTAAAAATCTATTCTTAGATTACAATAAAAAAGCCGAGGAACTTACAGATAACCCGGAACAAAAAGAACTTTATAAATCGTTAAAACTGGAAGCAATTGAAGAAGCGCCAATCGGACTTATAATTGCTTACGATCGTTCTGTTTTGAATCAGTTTACCATTGGAACTATTGGGAGTAATGAAGCTGTAAAGTTCAGCTCGGTTTGTGCTGCGCAGAATATTTGGCTTTCGCTTACAGAACAAGGTTACGGAATGGGCTGGGTTTCGATTTTAAACTATTTTCAGTTTAAGAAGATTCTAAATTTACCCGAAAATATTGAACCCCTTGGTTATTTCTGCATTGGAAAACCTGCCACCAATTACGGCAATCAGCCTATGTTACAGCAATTGCACTGGAAACAAAAGTCTGAAACCGCTGATTGTAAAGAAATCAACGAAATTCATCAAATAAACATTTCTGATTTTAGTTTAAATTCTGAAAATAAAACAGAAACCAAAACTGATTTTGATACACTTTTACAAGAAAAAATAGATTCCAAAACAAAACCGGTTGGTTCTCTGGGAACTTTAGAAACGCTGGCTTTTCAAATGGCAACCGTTTTCGAAACTTTAAACCCAAAAATCATACATCCAAATATTATTGTTTTTGCAGCCGATCACGGAATTGCGAATCATGGTGTGAGCGATTATCCGCAGGATGTAACACGTCAAATGGTAAATAATTTCCTGGACGGCGGTGCGGCAATAAATGTTTTTTGCAAGCAAAATAATATCAATTTATCGATTGTAGACTCGGGCGTAAATTATGATTTCCCAACAAATGCTAAATTAATTGATGCCAAAATAGCAAAAGGAACGCAATCGTTTCTGCATGTTCCAGCTATGAGTGACACAGAACTTCAGTTGTGTTTTGAAAAAGGAAAATCGATTGTTGAAAATATTGCTAAAACAGGTTCAAACTGCATTGGTTTTGGTGAAATGGGAATTGGAAATACTTCTACGGCTTCTGTTTTAATGAGTCTTTTAACTGGTTTTCCTATTGAAGAATGCGTTGGAAAAGGAACTGGAATCAACGATCAAAAACTTCTCGACAAACAAAATATTCTAAAAAAAGCTTTAGGAAATTATTCCGGTCAAGCCGAATTAAAAAAGCAGCTCACTTATTTTGGAGGTTTCGAAATTATACAAATGGCAGGCGGTATGCTTACCGCTTTTAATAACAAAATGCTGATTCTTGTTGATGGTTTTATCTGCAGTGTGGCTTTTTTAATTGCTTCAAAAATAAATCCGAATATTAAAAAAAATGCCGTTTTCTGTCATTGTTCTGCCGAAAAAGCACATTTAAAGTTACTGGAATATCTTGAAGCAAAACCCATATTAAATTTAGATTTACGCTTGGGCGAAGGAACGGGCTGTGCAATTGCTTTTCCTATTTTAAAATCGGCTGAAGCTTTTTTGAACGAAATGGCTAGTTTTGAAAGCGCGAGAGTTAGTAGGAAGTAAATCCATATTTGTCATTGCGAGGAACGAAGCAATCTCATTATCTGAATCAATTGTTAGCGAGATTGCTTCGTTCCTCGCAATGACAGAAACTCAATTAAATTTTTATCTTACATGAAAAAAGAACTACATATTTTCTTTACCTGTTTAATGTTCTATACTAGAATTCCGTGTCCAAAAAACATTGATCACAATCCTGATTACTTAAACAAAGCTACACGATATTTCCCTTTTATTGGCTGGATTGTCGGATCCATTTCATTTTTGGCTTTTTATCTTTTCTCCCTTTTTTTATCAACCGAAACTTCAGTTATTTTTGCCATTATCATTTCTGTTTTAACAACCGGAGCATTTCATGAAGATGGTTTTGCAGATGTTTGTGATGGATTTGGCGGAGGCTGGACAAAAGAAAAAATCCTCATCATTATGAAAGACAGCGCCATTGGTGCTTATGGAGCAATAGGTTTGGTTTTACTTTTTCTGGTAAAGTTTAAATTGCTATCGGAATCCATTTCACTTTTTACTGCCAACATTATTCTGGTTTTTCTCTTATTCATTTCTGCCCATTCATTAAGTCGTTTAGCTGCCATCAGTATTATTTTTACACATGAATATTCTCGCGATGATGCTACCAGCAAAAGCAAACCGATAGCAAAAAAACACAGCTGGAAAGAAGTTTTAGGTTCGTTTTTCTTTGGATTAATTCCGGTGTTGGCACTCTCCTATTTCAATTATAAAATACTTCTGGCTGTAGTTCCTGTTTTTATCACGCGTTATTTTCTGGCAAGATATTTCAAAAAATGGATTGACGGTTATACCGGAGATTGTCTTGGGGCAACGCAGCAGGTTTGTGAAGTTATCTATTATTTAAGTATTCTTTTTATATGGAAATTTATTTAGTCCGCCATACCGAAACGATCTGCGAAAAAGGCATTTGTTACGGACAATCTGATGTAAATATTGCCGAACCTTTTAACGAAATCTTCGATAGAATTATTTCGGAATTGCCGGCTGAAGCCATTATTTTTTCAAGTCCGTTAAAGCGTTGTTCTATCTTGGCTAAACACATTCAGAATAACATCAAAACAATTTCTTATCAGGAAGACGATCGCTTAAAGGAAATGAATTTTGGCGATTGGGAATTAAAAAACTGGAATGAAATTCCGCCGGAAGAATTAAATCCGTGGATGGAAGATTTTGTAAACATTCAGGTTTCTAATGGAGAATCTTTTGTAGAATTGCATCAAAGAGTTGGGGAGTTTTTATCTGATAGAATTTCAGAAATCAAACATCCGGTTGTTATTGTTGCTCATGCCGGCATTATACGCAGTATCTTATGTCATCAGTCCTCACTGCCTTTAAAAGATGCATTCGAGAATAAAGTCGATTTTGGAGAAGTCATAAAAATAGAAGTATAATTCTTTCTTTTGCCTTATTATTTCATCTAAAAATTAGAACATATTTAAATTATCAGCATATTTAACTCTATATTTGCAGCAAATTAAGGTTGCTTTTTTATTAAAAAACGCATTAAAAAGGGAATCAAGTAAATCTTGAGCTGTACCCGCAACTGTAAGCTTTGTTCTAAAACGAATGCTTGTTGTAAACTGCAAAACCACTGCTCGCCCCGGCGAATGGGAAGGTAAACAACAAGACGCAAGCCAGGAGACCTGCCTTTATAACAAATATCGAGCTCTCGGGAAAAAGAGTGTAGAAATTATGACTATAAGAATACGTTTTGTTTTTTTTCTTTTCATGTTGTGCCAATTCGTTTCGGCGCAGAGCGATTCTATTAAATTAAAAGAAGTTATCGTTTCTGACTCTAATCTTAAGAAATATTCCAGTTCTCAGTCAATTCAGGTATTAAATGATTCTATTATTGATACCAACCAGCCTTCTTTAACGTCTCTTTTAAATTTCAACACTGTTATTTATTTTAAGGAAAATGGTCTTGGTATGACTTCGGCACCTTCTTTTAGAGGAACAACGGGTGCGCAGACTGCTGTAATCTGGAACGGAATAAACATTAATTCACAGTTCTTAGGCCAATCGGATTTTAATACCATTGGAACCAGAGATTTTAATTCAATAACGGTAAAAGCCGGAGGAGGAAGTGTTTTATACGGAAGCAGTGCCATTGGCGGAAGTATTCATTTAAATAATGATTTACGTTTTAAAAACGAATTTTCAAATCATGTATTCTTTAGTGCAGGAAGTTACGACACATACAGCGCTAATTATCGTACTATAGTTTCATCTGAAAAGTACAGCTTACAGGTCAGCATTTCAAGAAATAGTTCTGAGAATGATTTTAAATATCCTGGTACTTCTGATCAGAGAAATATTAATGGTGAATATTATAACACGAGTATGAATACTACTTTTGGCTATAAATTCAATGCTAATAATATTATAAAAGCTTATAGTCAGTTTTACGATTCAGAACGTCATTTTTCTTTAACTTCTCCAAACGCGTTGAAAACAAAATATAACGATTTTAATACTCGCAATTTATTAGAATGGGAAAGTCTTTTTAATCGTTTTACTTCAAAATTAAGAGTGGCGCATATTGGCGAATCTTATAAATATTTTCCAAACATTGATTCTAAAACATTTACCTACGGAAAAGTCGAAACTTCTATTATTAAATATGATTTGGCTTTTGATGTAAATGATAAAATCAAACTAAATTCAATTGTAGATTACAGCAGAAATAAAGGATACGGTTCGAGTATTGATAATGTAAAAAGAGAAGTTGGTTCTGCCAGTTTATTGCTGCATCATTTACTTACCGAAAAATGGGATTACAATGCCAGTATTCGTCATGAAATAACGGATAATTACGGTAATCCTTTTCTTTTTTCATTCGGAACAAGATATCAATTTACGGACTTTTACCGCATAAAGCTTAATGCTTCAAAGAATTTCAGAATGCCAACTTACAATGATTTATTTTGGGAAGGAAGCGGCAATCCTAACCTAAAACCTGAAACATCATATCAGGCCGAGATTGGTAACGAATTCTTTAGAAAAAACTTTTCTTTATCTATTACTGCTTATTACAACTCTATCAAGGATTTACTTCGCTGGGTGCCAACGGAAGGAAGCGGAGATATTTGGTCTCCAGAAAACACGGATAAAGTTAGAGCCTATGGAGCCGAGGTTCTTTTAGAATGGAAACCTAAAATTGGCACACATAATTTTACCCTAAATGGTACTTATGCCTATACGGTTTCAGAAGGCAAACAATTAATTAAAAACGAATTGGTTTACAAACAATTAATATATGTTCCTTATCATAAGTTAACGGGATCTGTGGCATACAACTGGAAAAAGCTATCTTCTTATTTCCAGTATTTGTACAATGGAGAAGTTTACAGTACTCCTTTTAATAATCCGGCAACAAGAGTAAAAGATTACAATGTTGGAAATATTGGAGTAGATTATGATTTTGGAACAAAGAACAGTTACAAAATTGGATTTCAAGTTTTAAATCTGTGGAATGAAAACTATCAGTCCGTAATCAGCAGACAAATGCCGGGAAGAAATTATACTATATACATAAACCTTAATTTTTAAAAATCATGAAAAAATTTAATAGACTATTTTTAGCAGTCATTGTAAGCTCGGCATTTTTTGCTTCTTGCAGCAACGATGATGACAATAACAAAGAAGAAGCAAGTGGAGACTATAAAGGAGGATTATTTATTTTAAATGAAGGTAAATTCGAAACTCCTAATGGATCTGTTTCTTATTTATCAGACAATTTAACTCTTGAAAACAATATATTCTCATTAGTTAATCCTGGAAAAATAACTGGAGATACGGCACAAAACATCGGTTTTCAAGGAGACAATGCTTATGTAGTTGCAAACGCATCTAATAAAATTGAAGTAGTAAACAGATATACATTTAAAAGTATCGCTACCATTACAACTGGTTTAAAATACCCAAGATATATTGCCTTTGCAAACGGAAAAGGATATGTTACAAACTGGGGAGATCCATATAATGCAGCAGATGATTATGTTGCTGTAATCGATCTTACAACAAATACGGTTACTTCTTCCATTCCTGTAGTTGAAGGTCCTGAAAAAATTATAGAAAATAACGGTAAACTTTATGTAGCTCAAAAAGGCGGTTACGGTCAAGGAAATTCCTTAACGGTAATAAACGCCGCTACAAATACTGTGGCGACAAACTTTGCTGTAGGAGACGTTCCAACTTCATTAGTAAAAGATAATGGCGCTTTATATATTTTATGCGCAGGAAGACCATCATACGCTGCACCAGAAACTGCTGGTAAATTAGTAAAAGTTGATTTAAGCAATAATACAGTTGCAGCGACATTAAACTTCACAGGTTTAACTCATCCAGGATTTTTAGACATTAACGACAGTAAGTTTTATTATACTGTTGGGAATAATATCTATACTGCTGCTACAAGTGCCACAGCATTACCAACAACCGCATTATTCAAAGCGTCAGAAGTTAAGATCCTTTATGGCTTTGCTGTAAAAAACAATAATATCTATATTGGTGATGCTGTAAATTATACAGATCCGGGAAATGCATACATCTACTCTTTAACAGGAACACTTAGTAAAACTCTTAACGTTGGAGTATCTCCAAACGGTTTTTACTTTAACAACTAATTCTTTCTTGAGTTAACGTTATAATAAAAAATGGCTTTCATTTCTGAAAGCCATTTTTTATTATAATATCGTTTTACAAACTATTTTGAAGCGCCATCTAAATACATTTCATTTCGCAGTCCGTTGATTTTTTTAGAATCACTTACATAAGGTAATTCTATGCCATCATCCAGCGTTTTCTTAGCAGCTATACCTGTAATTTTAGATATAGCTAAATTTAGTAACGGCTCCGAAGGATCTCCTAAAACTCCATAACTTCTAAACGAATCTGCTTTTACATAAGTAGGCACCAGACCACCTGTATAATCACCAAAATCTGCTGCGTTTGTAGTTTTAAAAATTAAAGGCTGCATAGCATATTTATGATTTGGATTTATCTCTCTTTTTGAAACTAAACTTGGAGAGTCATAAAGTGTTATTGAACCTACATTCTTACCAATAGTTGTACTCCCTATTTGAACTACATTAATATAAGGTTTTAATCCATTTATAACCAATTCACTTGCTGATGCAGTACTTGAAGTTGTCAAGATGTAAACTGTAGATAAATTTAAACCATTTAATGGCGAACCGTTAATATCTTTTACAAATCGCTCGTTTAAACTTTCTAAATCCTCGGCATTCAGAGCGGCCATTTGCTTAAAATTGTATTGTCTTTTCGAAAATATCTTCCCTTCAAACTGTCCGGTAATCAAACTCGCTAAACGTGTTGAAGAGCGCACAGATCCTCCTCCGTTATATCTTAAATCTAAAACCAGATCAGTTGCACCTTGCGCTTTTAAATCTCCAAAAGCCTGATTTAATTTGCTGTCATATTCAGAATAAAAACCATTATACATTAAGTAACCAATTTTATGACCACCTGACTGAATCACTTTACTTATCAAAATAGGATCTTCTTCTAAAATTGTTTTAGTTAAAGAAACTGATTTTCCATTTAAAACAAATGAGGAACCAACAGCATCTGCAAACTGCAAAGTATAGCTGTCTGAATTTGTTAATAAGGATTGATAATTTGAAACTGTAAGCTGTACACCATTTACGCTGGTAAATAAGTCACCTCTTTTTATTGCTTTAGTTGAAGCATCAGAATTAGGAATAATATAACGCACAAAACCTACCAGATTACTAGAACCATCACCAGTACTGGTTAACCTAAAATCTACCCCATTGTTTTTTGTAATACCTCCTAATTGCTGTTCTAAAACAGTATAGTCGCTGACTATCCAGCTAAAACGATCGATTGGATTACTCGGATATTTGCTAACCGGTTTATTCAATAAATCCTGAAATAAGTCCTCAGGCCTTGAATATCCTTCTAAAAAAGAATACAATGCCGTTTTCGAACTAAAACGATCATTAGCTAAATTAGGCACATCAGACTGCCATAAATAATATTCATTTAATCCTCTCCATACAAAATCATTGACTTGTAACTGTGCGGGAGCTGCAACATCATCTTGATCTTCACACGATTGCAAAGCAAACGCAAGAAGAAACAGCACTATAAGACTTTTTAAAATTGGTTTCATAAAAGTAGGTTTCGGTATAGTATTAACGTAAAAATACTACCTTTAGTTTTAACAATTATTATTTTTAATTAAAAAATTTTACAAAATTCCTGTAACAAAAATAATTGTGGTTCGTCTTGACTATATAAGCTAACGAATAACCTTTTAATTTATGAACCAGAATGTGTTTATAGAATTAGTTAATCCTTTTAAAGACAAAGTTTTTCGTCTGGCAAAACGATTGCTTACCAGTACCGAAGAGGCCGAAGATGCTACTCAGGAAGTAATGGTGAAATTATGGAGTAAAAAAGAGAATCTGGACACTTATAATAGTGTAGAAGCATTGGCAATGACGATGACAAAAAATTATTGTCTGGATCAATTAAAATCTAAAAGAGCCGGAAATCTGCAGATAGTTCATAATAATTATACAGATCGGGAGCCGCAATTAGACAAAAAACTAGAAGATGCTAATAGTTTAGAATGGGTTGAAAAAATTATAAATCAGCTGCCGGAACAACTTCAAATTTTAATTCAGCTGCGAGATGTAGAACAGTATGAATTTGAAGAAATTGCAAAAATTGTTAATATGAACGAAACTGCAATCAGGGTAGCACTTTCGAGAGCGAGAAAAAAAATAAGAGAATCAATGGTAAATGCACACAGTTATGGAATTAGATAAAATAGAAAATATATTAGAAAAATACTTTCAGGGAGAAACTACTATTGCTGAAGAAAATCAATTAAAAGAATATTTTTCTTCGTCAGATGTTGCGCAGCATTTGGAGCAGTACAAACCAATTTTTGGTTATTTCTCTCAGGTAAAACAACAAAAATCAACGCAGGAACTTCCACTAAAAACTAAGAAACGAAATGTAGTGTGGTTATCGATTGCTGCTTCAGTTGTTGTTTTGCTGGGAATTGGAACCTATTTTTTTGCAGGCGAAAAAACAACTCCGATTACAGCCCAATCAGAACTAGGAACCTACGACAATCCGGAAGAAGCGCTGGCCGCAACACAAAAAGCTTTGGCCTTATTGTCGAACAATGTTAATGTAGGTATTGAAAGTGTACAATACATTAAAGAATATGAACAATCAAAAAACAAAATTTTTAAACAGTAAATTAAATAAAATGAAAAATTTCATCATAACTCTAGTTTTCGCATTCGTTACACAAGCTTTTTATGCACAAAGCGCTTTTGACAAATTTGATGGTCAGGACGATGTAACATCAGTAATTGTAAACAAAAAAATGTTTGATTTAATGAGTAAAGTAAAAGTTGATGCTTCTGATAAAGAAACACAGCAATACATTAACTTAATTAAAAAATTAGACTATTTAAAAGTGTTTACAACAAAAAACCCTAAAGTTGAAGCCGACATGAAAGCCTCTGCAGATAAATACATAAAAACTGCCGGATTAGAAGAATTAATGCGTGTAAACGATAGCGGCAAAAATGTCAAAATAATGGTAAAATCAGGAGCAACAGATACACAAATCAAAGAATTGTTGATGTTTGTTGATGGTGCTAAAAACGACGAAACTGTTTTATTGTCTCTTACGGGTAATTTTGATTTAAATGAAATCTCAGTACTAACAGACAAAATGCAGCTTCCGGGCGGTTCTGACTTAAAAAAAGCTTCTAAAGGCAAAAAATAATCATGAAAGCAACCGTTTTTACCACAGCCATTTTAGCATTACTAACTTTTGTGAGTTGTAATTCTGAACCTTCATTGCAAAAATATTTTGTCGAAAATACAGACAAGAAAGATTTTATTGCCGTTGATGTTTCGCCTAGTATTTTAAATCTAGAAGCGACAAAACTATCAGCAGAACAAAAAGAAGCGATAAATTCATTCGACAAAATGAATATCCTGGCCTTTAAAGCTAACGATAAAAATCAGGCAGAATTCGAAATTGAACGCAAAAAGGTTTCGGCTATATTAAAAGATCCAAAATATCAGGAATTAATGAAATTTGGTTCCGGTAAAGACGGCGCCTCTATCAGCTATGTTGGCCCAGATGATAACATAAAAGAATTTATCGTTTTCGCCAACCGAAAAGAGAATGGTTTTGCTGTTGTTCGTGTTTTAGGAAACAATATGAATCCGAACAATATTATGACACTTATGTCCGTTTTGAAAGAATCAAAAATTGACATGGAACAACTGAAACCTTTGCAGCAGTTAATTAAATAAAAACATCTTACCTTACTTTATAAATGATTAAAGCTCCATTATTGGAGCTTTTTTTGTTTTAAACATATCATGGATACTAGACGTAGACGCACTGCGGTGCGTCTCTACGGAAAATTGGGATGAATTAATTATATATTATCCAACAAACAAATTACACAGATCATATCGCACAGCGCATATAACACAAAGCATATCGTAGAGACGCACAGCAGTGCGTCTACGCAAAGCATGAACATGGGTAGATGCGTCACGATGTCATTTAAGAGGATTATACGTGATAATTTTTATTTTGATCTTAATTGAATTTAATTACATTTACAAAATGAGATTTAAAACCACCAAAAACTTATATCTCAAAATTTAAATTAACCTGAATTAATTATGATACAAAAAACATCAAATGCCTTTATCGCGGCATCATGGGTTGCTCTTGGAGCCGGAACAATTGGATTTATTGTTGGACTTGCCAGAGCCGAAATGCTGTTAAACGAAAAAGGATATTATTTCACCGTTTTAATGTTCGGACTTTTTGCTGTTGTTTCTTTGCAAAAAAGCGTTAGAGACCGACTTGAAAAACTTCCTGTAACCGATATTTATTACGGAATCTGCTGGTTTGGAACCCTATTATCAATTGTTCTTTTGGTTGTAGGATTATGGAATGCTACAATTTTACCAAGCGAAAAAGGTTTCTATGCTTTTGCTTTTTTACTGGCTTTGTTTGGTGCTATTTCGGTGCAAAAAAACACTAGAGACAATATGAACTTTAGCCAAAGCGAATAATATTAAAAACTAACCAAAAACCAAAAAAGCTCCAATTTTCATTGGAGCTTTTTTATGGTGGAATTTGAGATTATTTACTCAAATACATTTTTCTTCTAGAGTACAATTCGTAGAATTGATCGTCTTTTAAGTCATCAATAAACAGGATGCTTTCTCCTGTTGATTTCATTTCTGGCCCTAATGCTTTGTTTACATTTGGAAATTTACTGAAAGAGAAAACCGGTTGTTTGATTGCGTATCCTTTTAATTGCGGGTTAAAATCAAAGTCAGTTACTTTATTGTGACCTAACATTACTTTTGTAGCGTAGTTTACATAAGGTTCTCCGTAAGCTTTTGCAATAAACGGAACCGTTCTTGAAGCTCTTGGGTTTGCCTCGATGATGTATACTGTATCATCTTTAATCGCAAACTGAATGTTGATTAAACCAACAGTTTTTAAAGCTCTTGCAATTTTATGCGTATGATCTTTAATTTGCTGCATTACAAATTCTCCTAAGTTAAAAGGAGGCAATGTTGCGTTACTATCTCCAGAGTGAACGCCGCAAGGCTCGATGTGCTCCATAATTCCGATGATGTACACATTTCCATCAGCATCACAAATTGCATCTGCCTCAGCTTCGATTGCTCCCGCTAAGTAGTGATCTAGTAATAATTTGTTTCCTGGAATTGCTTTCAACAAGTCGATAACGTGCTCTTCCAACTCTTTTTTGTTGATTACAATTTTCATTCCCTGACCTCCTAATACATAAGAAGGGCGAATTAAAAGTGGGAAATCTAAAGTATCTGCCAATTTTGAAGCTTCGTCAGCTGTTTCAGCGATTCCAAATCTTGGGAAAGGAATATGTAATTCAGTCAATAAATCTGAGAATCTTCCTCTATCTTCTGCCAAGTCAAGTGCGTCAAAACTTGTTCCGATGATTTTTACACCGTATTTAGACAATTTATCTGCTAATTTAAGAGCTGTCTGACCTCCTAACTGAACGATTACACCTTCTGGTTTTTCGTGTTGGATAATATCATAAATATGCTCCCAGAAAACTGGCTCGAAGTATAATTTATCAGCTGTATCAAAGTCAGTAGAAACTGTTTCAGGATTACAGTTAATCATGATCGTTTCGTAACCGCATTCTTTAGCTGCTAAAACTCCGTGTACACAAGAGTAATCAAATTCAATTCCTTGTCCAATTCTGTTTGGTCCAGAACCAAGAACGATTACTTTCTTTTTATCTGTAAGAACACTTTCGTTATCTACATAACGTTCTCCATTGGCTTTTTCAATTTCAGCCTCAAAAGTTGAGTAGTAGTAAGGTGTTTTTGCTTTAAACTCTGCCGCACAAGTATCAACCAGTTTGAACACACGGTTAATGTTTTTCTCCATACGTAAAGTATGCACTTCACTTTCCAGACAGTTCATCATGTGAGCCAATTGTCTGTCAGCAAAACCTTTTTGTTTCGCTTCAAGTAACAATTCTTTAGGAAGATCTGAAACTTTGTAGTTTGAGATTTCTTTTTCTAAAGTATAAAGCTCTTCGTATTGTTTTAAGAACCACATATCGATTCTTGTAATTTCGTGAATCGTGCTCAACGGAATTCCCATTGCAATTGCATCATAAATTACGAAAACTCTGTCCCAGCTTGCGTGAGTCAGTTTATCGATAATCAATTCGTAATCTTTGTATCCTTTTCCGTCAGCACCTAAACCATTTCTCTTAATCTCTAAAGATTGAGTTGCTTTGTGAAGTGCTTCCTGGAAAGAACGTCCAATTCCCATAACCTCACCTACAGATTTCATCTGAAGACCCAAAGTTCTGTCTGAACCTTCAAATTTATCGAAGTTCCAACGTGGGATTTTTACGATTACATAATCTAAAGTTGGTTCAAAAAGAGCCGAAGTTGATTTTGTAATTTGGTTTTGTAATTCATCTAAATTATATCCTAAAGCCAGTTTAGAAGCAATTTTTGCAATTGGATAACCCGTTGCTTTTGATGCTAAAGCAGAAGAACGAGATACACGAGGGTTAATCTCGATTGCTACGATATCTTCTTTTTCGTCTGGAGAAACTGCAAACTGTACGTTACATCCTCCGGCAAAATTTCCGATACTTCTCATCATTAAGATAGCGTAGTCACGTAATTTTTGGAAAGTTGTATCCGATAACGTCATGGCTGGCGCCACTGTAATCGAATCTCCAGTATGGATTCCCATCGGGTCCATATTTTCGATAGAACAGATAATTACAACATTGTCGTTTTTATCTCTTAAAAGCTCTAACTCATATTCTTTCCATCCCATTAAAGCCTTGTCAATTAAGACTTCGTGAATTGGAGAAGCTTCTAGTCCGCGAGTTAAAAGCTCATCAAAATCTTCTTTTTTATAAACCACTGCAGCTCCAGTTCCTCCAAGTGTAAATGAAGGACGAATTACAAGAGGAAAACCAAATTCTTGTGCAATTTCTTTTCCTTCCAGGTAAGAAGTAGCTGTTTTTGCCGGTGCAGTTGGTACATTAATTCTTTCTAAAAGCTGTTTAAACTGCTCTCTGTCTTCTGTAATATTAATTGCATTTACATCAACTCCAATCAATCTTACTCCGAAATCCTGCCAGATTCCTTTTTCTTCAGCTTCCAAACACAAGTTCAAGGCTGTTTGCCCACCCATTGTAGGTAAAACAGCATCAATTTGTGGATGTTCCTTCAGAATTTCAATAATCGATTTTGTAGTTAGTGGTTTCAAATAAACATGATCGGCCATAGTTGGGTCGGTCATAATCGTCGCTGGATTCGAGTTAATCAAGATAACCTCAATTCCTTCTTCACGAATCGAACGTGCAGATTGAGATCCCGCATAATCGAATTCGCAAGCTTGACCAATAACAATAGGTCCTGAACCTATTATTAAAACTGATTTTATTGATGTGTCTTTAGGCATTGTATATGTATTGTGTAGTTATAAAAGTATTTTAAAAAACATCCTTAGTGTACTATAAACTAGAATGTTGAGAAAATTTTTACCGACAAGGTATAAAAAAAGGCGATACTAAGAAAGTAACGCCTTATTTATGTTTATAGAAACATTATTTTTTGTGTCTAGGCTCGCTAGAAACAGTTAATTTATGTCTTCCTTTTGCTCTTCTACGCGCTAGAACTTTTCTTCCATTCGCAGAAGCCATTCTGTCCATAAATCCGTGCTTATTTCTTCTTTTTCTTTTCGATGGTTGAAATGTTCTTTTGCTCATTGCTTTGTATCTTTAAAATGGGTATCTAATATCTCTTTTTTTGGTTTTATAGATCGTTATTCTAAAACCGAGTGCAAATATACAAAGACTTTTTTTTCTGGCAAGTAGTTTTATAAAAATATTTTTAATTCCTTTTACTATCTTTGCAATCACAAATATACATCTATTATGTTTAACAAAATTATCAAACTTATTCTAGCCGGACTTCTAGTAGTAGCTGGCGTTTGGCAGATTATCGATAAAGAAATCGGAAATGGAATCTTCTTAATATTATTGTCTGCAATTCCTATTTTTCTTTATTTTAAAAATGAATTTATCTTATTAGCTTTCCTTAAATTAAGAAAACAAGACTTCGAAGGCGCTAAAAAATGGCTGGCATATATCAAAAACCCTGAAACTGCTCTAGTAAGAAAACAACAAGGTTATTTTAATTACCTGCACGGAATTATGCTTTCGCAGACTAATTTGATTCAGGCTGAAAAACATTTCAAAAAAGCAATAGAACTTGGACTATCTATGGATATGGACTTAGCTGTTGCAAAATTAAACCTTGCCGGAGTAGCAATGTCACGCCGCAGAAAACTGGAAGCGACTAATTTATTAGCCGAAGCTAAAAAACTAGACAAACAGGGAATGCTGAAAGAGCAAATCTCTATGATGAAAGAACAAATGAAGAAAATCTAAATTTTCTAACTTACAATATTTGAAATCCCAAATTCTAAAAGAGTTTGGGATTTTTTATTTGTCATTGCGAGGAACTAAGCAATCTCAGCTGATATTTCATTGCTAATATCTTTGTTAGTGTGGTTGCTTCGTTCCTCGCAATGACTTTGCGCAGCTACCTTTGTCAAAGCTTAAAACTTAGTCAAGAATTCTAACCCGAAAAAATTGGAATTTGGAATTTAAAAAATTGAAAATTAAGATTCCAATATAATAGAAGGCAAATTCTCATTCAGCCATTTGTACTTACTGAGAATCATAATATGAGTTCCTCCCTTTACTATAATACAGCTGTTGATATATTTTATAGGAAACACTTCGTCCTGATCGCCGTGAATATGAATTACATTTTCGTCTACTCTATTTCGATCCCACAATATAACCGATTCTACAGCCCATTGTAAATAATTTAGATCGCGAACTGCCAGGAACTTCTCATATAACTTAATACGTTTATTGATTTTTTCTCCAAAAGAATATTTCGCCAGACTTTCGATATTCAAAATCAGCTTCATTGGGATCAACTTGTAGGCTTTTGTGGTCTTCCCTATTTTCATTCTTCTCGGGAATTCCATATTGCTCCTTACGCTCGAAATAATAATAACTTTTCGGGCATTAATGTGTTTTGCAATTTCCTGAACTAAAATTCCACCAAAAGAAACACCAATCAAAACAGGATTTTCGTGTTTTATATTTTTAGAAATTCGAAGGGCATAGTCTGACAATGCTTCTTTTGGATGCGGGATTTCCCATTCTAAAAGACATGTCTCAAAAACAGATTCATCTAATTTGATTCTTTCGAATATCGCCGGACTTGCCGCCAAACCGGGCATAAAATACACTGGAACTTTACTCATTTCTTTTAATACAGTTTATAATTGCCAATTTTAATTTAGGGCTAAATTTACTTTTTTAAATAATATGCACAGCAAATCTTACACCATAATTAAATATTAAAACAAATTAAATGACAAAACTGCGACTTACTTAAAACGATCTTAAAATAACTCGATATTGAAAATCAAATGATTACCTTTGTACTCCAAATAATCATTTTAGATATCTTTTTAAAAAACAGTATCTAACTGCATTCTATCGTTCTTTTTCTAATATTTTTTATCCACCCCAAAAACATGACAAATATGGAATCTACTGCCGCTATGGAAATCAAAGACAATACTTTTGCAAGACAATTTGAAACCGTAGTCCCTGAAGGATTATTAAGCGTTGAATATTCTTTTCAAGAAAAAAAGATTTTTTTAACCAAAATCAACACCCCGGAAAATTTTGAAAACCAACCTGTAATTGACACTTTGCTTAAAAATATAATGGAATTAAGCATAGAGAAAAAATTTAGAGTTGTTCCAATTCACCCAAAAATTGCTGCTTTTTTCAAAAAAAATCCAAAATACAAAGATTTATTGCCTCCAGGAATCAGGATTTAAAAATCTCCGATTACCCAAAGCCATAATCCGCCAATTACCATATAAATAAAAAGCATTACCAGTCCGGTTACCAACCCTTTAACCCACCAGCTTTTTAAATCGACGTATCCGCTCCCAAAGAAAACAGGAGCCGGACCATGACCATAATGCGTTAAAGTTCCGTAGATCGATCCCATGAAACCAAGCATAAAAGCTAAAAGCAGACCTGGAATTCCAAGCGAAACTCCAACTCCTAAAAGCGCAGCATACATTGCCGCCACGTGAGCTGTTGCACTTGCAAAAAGATAATGACTGAAAAAGTACACCAATATAATTATAGGAAAAGCCATTTGCCAGCTCAAGCCGCCAATCTGAGCTTTTACAACGTTACTGAACCATCCTATAAATCCTAATTCGTTCAAGGAACTCGCCATCATTACCAAAACCGAGAACCAGACAATGGTATCCCACGCTCCTTTTTCGGCTTTTACATCATCCCAGGTTAAAACTGAAGTTAAAAGCAGAATTACCAATCCAATAAACGCTGTGGTTGTAGCATCAATAGAAAACAAATCGCCTGTCATCCAGAGAAACAACAAAATAAAGAAAGTCAAAAGCATCATCCATTCGTTACGTGTAATGGGCCCCATTTCTTTCAGTTTTTGAGAAGCAATTTGAGGTGCATCACCAGTTTTTTTAAGTTCCGGTGGATAAATTTTATATAACACAAACGGAATTACAAAAAATGCACATAATCCCGGAACAATCGCAGCTGCTGCCCACGACATCCAGGTTATTTTAATTCCTAAATTAAGCGCAAACTTCTGGCACATTGGGTTACTCGCCGTTCCGGTAAGAAACATTGACGACGCAATTAAGTTCATGTTGTAACAATTCAACGTTAAATAAGACCCCAGTTTTCGATGTGTTTCGGGTTGTTCCGGCATTGAGCCAAAACTCATCGACATTGATTTCATGATAGGATAAATAATTCCTCCGCCTCGGGCAGTATTACTCGGTACGGCCGGAGCCAATACTAAATCGGCTAATCCTAAACCATAAGCTAATCCAAGTGAACTTTTTCCAAATATTCGAATAAACAAAAAGGCAATTCTGTTTCCTAAACCTGTTTTTATAAACCCTCTTGCTATAAAAAATGAAATCCCAATAAGCCAGATTACCTTATCACCAAAACCTTTTAATGCCAATGTTATTGATTTTCCGGGATCGCCAGGTGCTAAAACCTGTGTAAAGGCTGTTAATGCAATGGCAATCATACACATGGTTCCCATTGGAGCCGCTTTTAGAATGATTCCTAAAATGGTTGCAACAAAAATTGCAAACAAATGCCAGGCTTCGATAACAACACCATCTGGAGCAGGAATTAACCAAATTGCAATTCCAACTGCAAGTGTAATTAAGGTTTGAGGGATTTTTACTTCTTTCATAAAAACAAGAATTAAATTAAATTATAGTCTGCACTGAAACTGAATAATGAATAAGTTATCATTATAATAGGATGTATCAGGTACATTTTTATCATACTTGTCAATCTCAAATCCCATTTCAATACGTCCGGTATAGGCTTTACCAAATTCAAGACTTATCATAGGTGTATAAGTTCTTCTTAAATTGGGGTTTGTTTTAAAATTATTATCAAAAGATTCAAATCGGCAGGACAACTCCAGTGAAGTTAATTTTTTGTAATCAACCAGATATCTCAAATTAGGCAGAAAATAAATCCCACGCATTTGATAATCATCAATATTAGCCGTTCTAGCTTCTGGAGGCAAAGTAAAATATAGATTTTGATTCGTTCCTTGTTTATATTCAATTTGAAGATCAAAAGTAAATTTATCTGTCAGTTTAAAATCGCTTGTAACATCTATACCAACAGCAAAAACCTTTTGATTTGACCTTTTCCCAATTCCGCCATTTAAACCCAGATCTATTTTATGTAGTTTTGACAATCCAAAAACTAATCTTGTAGCATATTGTTTTCCGTTATCATTATCCATTTCCTGATTTCTACCATTTCCGTTTAAAACAGAAACAGCATAACTAAAAGGTATTTTACCCAAGTCAACAGATCCTGATGCAGAAGCACCAATTTGAAAACTCGTCCATCCGTTTTTTCCAAATTCATAATACTGATTAGAGAAATCAAATGATTTAATGATATCAACCGGAACCAATTCTTCAATACCAAAAGCAGGTCTGAACTGCCCGCCTGTTAACGCCAGATATCTATTAAATGTATATTTCGCATAAGCGTTTTCAAGAACTTTCCCTTTCGGATCCGATTTAAAATCGGCTAAATTAACCAAGATTACCACTTCTGTCGCCTCACTTAATTTTGTATTAAGTCCTACACGCATTCTTTTTATATCAAAAGAACTCTGAGTAACTTCTCCTGTAGAATGATGAACTCCCAAAACATCAATATTATCCCCAAAACTCTCTAAATATCTGGCTTGTAAAAGTCCTTTAAATTGAAATTGAGGATATTTAATAGTGCTTTCAGAAGCTGCCGGGGCCGGTGTCAATGCATTATCAGTCTGTGCATTCACAAAAAGCGGTACCGCTAAAAAAACAAAAATTAATATGATGTGTAAAGTTTTACTCATACGCTCTATAAAAATTTAAGCTAAACTAGCCTTTTATTACTATTTTCTATCTTCTGTTAGACCCGCTATTTGCAGGTCTAGGCGTTGCCGCGGGTCTTGTTGAAGGTTGTGTTGCCGGCCTTGTCGACGGTCTTGTCGACGGATTAGTCGGCGTTACAGGTCTGGTTGTATTCCCTGGTCTTGTTGACGGGATTGTAGGACGCGTTACAGGCTGGGTTGTATTCCCCGGTCTTGTTGACGGGTTTGTTGGACGCGTTACTGGCTGGGTTGTATTTCCTGGTCTTGTTGACGGATTTGTTGGACGCGTTACAGGCTGAGTTGTATTTCCCGGCCTTGTTGATGGATTTGTTGGACGTGTTACAGGTCTGGTCGTATTTCCAGGTCTGCTTGGTCTTGTAACCGGCGCAGGTCTTTTGTAATCTCTGCCATTATAAGTAGTATTATAACGTCCGTTAGCACGATTATCTCTAACTATTACAGATGTATTTCTTCTTGAAGCATAGCTGTTATAGTATCTTGGGTTTCTCACTACAACGGTTCTTCTATAATAAGGACTTCTGTAATAATGTCCGTGGTATCCCCAATAATCATGGTAATAAACCGGACGCCAAGGACGCCAGTACGGAGGATAATAACCCCAATGCCATGGCGATCTATACACCACATATACTGGTGAAAATAAAAATAATACTACCGGCCAGGCACTCACACTTGTGCTTACATAACTTGGATTAGTGGTTGTATTATAATTGTTAGTTGTATTGTTATTCACAATTACAGTCGCGTCTCCTTTATAACCGGGATTTGGTGTTCCGGCACTAGTATTTGCAGGTTCTACAATATAATTTTTGCCATACAAATCTTCATCGCCAATGGCCTGAACATGAATATTATTCTTTTTATCTTTATCAACTTCAATTACAGCGACATCCTGCGTTTCGACATTATTTATAGCAGCCTGAATCACAATTACGTGCGTATTCCCTTTTTTTTGGCTTTCTACTTCTAAATAATCGATTTCTCCGTCATTATTTAAATCTAAATTATTAACCTTATTATCCGGATCGTTTAATGCTTTTTCAAAATCTTCTAAAGTTTTTGATTTTTGAAAAATATCCAAAACAGCATATAAATTAAGATTATCTCCCGGCAGACCCAAGGCAACTGGCTCATCATCTGTTTGAGAAAACACAGGAGAACTAAATAAACCCGTCATTAAAATAGCAAAAAATAAAATACTCTTTTTCATATTAATAATTAGTTTAATAGAATTAGGATGACTAAGGTATAAAAAAAACGTAAGAATTTAACATCGTTATATAACTTTCTATTCTTAATAAAAAATATCTTCAAAACATTCTCAAAACAATCAATTATCCCTCAATTTACTTACTGCAAAGCATTTAATGTAAGATTAATATCCTTAACTTTGTAAGTACCCCTTATCGCTCTTTAAACTTTTCTTTGAATATCTTACAAAAAACTGTTTAAGATTTAGTGCAACTATAGAAACAAAATTACGATGAGAAAACATTTACCTATTTTCATTTTTTTTCTTTTTCTAAATTACAGCTACAGCCAGATCGAAGTTTCTACAACTCTGGAAGACGCTATAAATAAAGCAATTGAAAAAAGCATTTCGTTAAAGAATAAAGACTTAGACATTGAAAAGTTAAACTTGCAGGAAAAAGGTATTTGGAATAAATACATTCCAACGGTCGAAGCCAGTGCGCTTTACTCTTATTTTGACAATAAACTAACCGTTGATCTTCCTACCGCTACCATTCCTATTGTAAACTATCCATTGTTTGATGGAAAAACTGCTTTTAAAAATTACGGAAACATTTTTAATGGAAGCGTAATGGCAAAAACCGTTCTTTTTAGCGGTCTGCAAATTCCTAACGGAGCCAAAGCTGTAAAAGAAAAAACCAAAGGAACTGCATTTTTAAAAGAATCTGAAAAGGATCAAATTATAAAGGATGTCATCAACACTTTTGATCAGCTTGAACTTTTAAAACAAATCGACAAATTGATACAGGAAAGCGAAAACAGATTGAATACCGAAACCAAACGAGTAACAAAAGCCATAGAACAAGGACTTGCAGTTCCGTATGACAGAGACAAAATCAAGCTCGCTTCTTTAGAATTGGCTTCTAAAAAAATTGAACTGGACGGAAAACGAAAATTAGTTTATAAAAAAATTCAATACCTGACCGGTTATTCTGTCAGCGAAATCGAAAGTGTGCAATACAATTTAGTTCCTTATTTAATTGCCGATGAAAAACTAACCACTCAAAACAAACAGGAAATAAAAGCACTGGAATCGTTTAAAACGGCTTACGAATATTTATTAAAAAAAGAAAAAGGAACTTACCTGCCAACTTTGGGGGCTTTTGGAGGAGTTTCGTATTCAAGTTTGTTTGATGCCAATGCCACGACGCCTATTATAACCGGAATAAATCAAGCGCTATATTTAGGTTTAAACGAATTAACCATAAGCAATAACTGGGTTGTTGGTGCCGCAATGAAATGGGAAGTTTTTTCGGGCTTTGAAAGAAAACACAAAGTTCACGAAGCCAAAATAAACATCGAACAGGTTCAAAACCAAATTGACGATACGAAAGAAAAACTAGAACTGCTTCTGGAAAAAAACCTTGTTGATTATACCGTTTTAACTCAAAAAATTGATATTACCCAACAACAGGAAAAAGTAGCCGACAATAACTTAAATCTTGCCATTAAACAATACAAAGAAGGTTTAATCAATATTTCGGAACGTCTGGAAGCCGAAAACGACTCTTATAAAGCATCGGTAAACAAAACTACTACCTTAATTGATCAGCGTTTATCAGCTATTGAAACTATTATCGCCACTGGAGATTTGTCAAAAAAATTATCTAAATAAAAGATTCTATTTATGAAAAAAGCAATTATCATATTCAGTCTAATTCTCGTTTTTATCAGCTGTCAGAAAGATAAGAAAGCCAATGTAATTCAGGGAAAAATAGAAAAAGAACAAATAGCGGTGGTTAGCAAAGTTCCCGGCAAAATTTTAAAAATCTTTGTAAAAGAAGGAGATCTTGTTCAAAAAGGAGACACGCTTGCAATTCTTGATATTCCAGAAGTTGATGCTAAAAAAAGTCAGGCCGAAGGTGCCGTAATAGCTGCAAAAGCACAATATAAAATGGCGGTAAAAGGAGCAACCGAAAACCAAATCAAACAGCTGGAAGCAAAAAAAATGGGATTAAAAGAACAATATGAATTTGCACAAAAATCGATTAAACGATTAACCAATATGCTTAAAGATTCTTTGATATCACAGCAAACCTACGATGAAACTTTTGCCAAATACCAAGGAGCACAAGCACAATACAATGCTGTAATCGCCGAATTGGACGACGCAAAAAAAGGGGCACGCATTGAACAGCAGACAATGGCTTTAGGACAGCAGGACCGAGCACTCGGCGCCTTACAGGAAGTAGAAACTGCAAATCAGGAACGTTACGTGATTGCACCTCAAAACATGAGTATCGAAACCATTACACTAAATTTGGGAGAACTTGCCCTGCCTGGTTATACCTTATTTAATGGCTATATCGATAACAGCATTTATTTTCGTTTTACAATAGCCGAAAACCAATTAGAAAAATTTAAAAAAGGTCAGGAAATCACAGTCCACGTTCCTTATAAGAAAGAAGATATCAAAGGAACTATTTCTACCATAAAACAATTAGGAGCCTACGGTAATATTGCAACAGCGTATCCAGATTACGAAATGCAGGAAAGTTTATTCGAAATCAAAATAACTCCTTCTAATTTAAACGAAACAAAAGATCTCATTACAAAAACAACCGTTACCTTATCTCTTTAACTATGCGAAATTTCTTTTCATTGCTTAAACGGGAATTCCGATTATTTTGGAGTAATAATGTGCTCCGATTGTTATTTATTGGAGCGCCCATTTTATATGGTGTTTTATTGGGTTATGTTTATGGAAAAGGTAAGGTAACCGATTTACCCATAATTGTGGTAGATCAGGATCGGTCTGAACTGAGCTCAAAAGCGATTCAGATGTTTGAAGACAACGAAGTCCTTTCCATAGCATCTCTTCGATACGACCAAAATAATCTTTCGCAGATTGCTATTCAAAAAGAAGCGGCTTGTGTTGTGATTATTCCTAAGGATTTCGAGAAAATGACGCTTACCAAGAAGTATCCTGAAATTACAACGATTGTAAATACCTCTAATGTTTTAACAGCCAATTATGCCTCAACGGCTATACAAGTTTGTTTAGGAACTTTAAAAGCCGGTGTTCAAATCGAAACTTTAAGAAAACAAGGTGTTCCTGAAAATTTACTGGCATCACAATACGAACCTTTTAAAACCACTTTCATCAAAAAATACAACCGAAGCACCAACTATATGTATTTTCTTTGGCCGGGTGTTTTGGCAACGGTACTGCAGCAAGTTCTTTTATTAGGATTAGCTCTTTCGTTTGCTTCAGAATTTGAAAACGGAACTTTTAAAGATTTAGTAAACAGATGTCCTTCTATTTTAAAATTATTGGCTGTAAAAATTATCCCTTATATGATTATGAGTTTTGGAATCTGGCTGATTTACTGGCTTTTTACTTTATGGTTCCGACTTCCTTTTTACGAAAACCTGCTTCCGCTCACTTTCATTGCCGGTATATTTGTACTTTCTGTTGCATTTATAGGCATAATGGTAAGCATATTGGTTCCGAGTCAGCTTAAAGCAACTGAGATTTTAATGGTAATTGCTACTCCAAGTTTTATTTTAAGCGGTTTTACCTGGCCTTTAAGCCAAATGCCACAAGCCGTACAGGCTATTGCAAATGTTATTCCGCTGACTCATTTCCTAAAAACCTTTAGAATATTAATAATTGAAAACGGAACTTTATCGCAAACTACCGGAGCAATATGGAACATGATTATTATAGGAGTCGTTTGTGCAATTGCCGCTTATATTGCTTTATATTTTAAAAAGAAATCAGTTTTAAAAGAAACTTAAAAACAAAAAAGCACAAGAGTGAAATTTCTTGTGCTTTTGTACTTTTACTGAATTCTCTAATTTACATATCCCAAAACATTTAACCACAAACCGCCTATCACCAAATAAATAAGGAGCATTGCAAGTCCTGTAATAAGTCCTTTAACCCACCAGCTTTTTAAATCTACATAACCGCTGCCAAAAAATACCGGCGCAGGACCATGTCCGTAATGCGTTAACGTTCCATAAAGCGAACCAATAAATCCTAACATAAAAGCAAGAAATAATCCCGGAACGCCCAATGATACTCCTACAGCCAGCAGTGCTGCATACATAGCTGCTACGTGAGCTGTTGCACTGGCAAAAATGTAATGGCTAAAGAAATATACCGCAATAATAATGATAAAGGCTAATGGCCAGCTCATACCAATCATTTGTCCTTTTACGATTTCGCTAAACCATCCTATAAAACCTAATTTATCCAGTGAACTCGCCATCATAACCAAAACAGCAAACCATACAATGGTATCCCAGGCTCCTTTTTCGGCTTTTACATCTTCCCAAGTTAAAACCGATGTCAATAATAAAACAACTAATCCTATAAAAGCTGTTGTCGTGGCATCAATTGAAAACAAATCACCCGTCATCCAAAGAAAAAGTAAAATACCAAACGTAAGAAGCATCAGCCATTCGTTTTTTGTAATTTCTCCCATTTCCTTCAGCTTTTCTCCGGCAATTTTTGTTGCGTCACTGGTTTTCTTTAGTTCTGGAGGATAAATTTTATACAGCAGAAAAGGAATTGTAAAGAAAGAAACCAACCCCGGAACTAATGCCGCAATCGCCCATGAAGTCCACGAAATATGAATTCCTAAATTTTCAGCAAATTTTTGACACATCGGGTTACTAGCCGTTCCGGTTAAAAACATAGACGAAGCAATTAAATTTACATTATAACTGCTTAATGTAAGATAAGCACCAAGTTTTCTGCGTGTTTCAGGTTTATCAGGATCCGAACCAAAGTTCATGGACATTGCTTTCATAATCGGGTAAATAATACCGCCTCCTCTTGCTGTATTACTTGGCACTACAGGTGCTAAAACCAAATCTGCCAATCCCAAACCATAGGCTAATCCTAAAGAACTTTTCCCGAATATTTTAATGAATAAAAAAGCAATTCGATTACCAAGTCCGGTTTTTATAAAACCTCTGGCAATAAAAAACGAAATCCCAATAAGCCAGATTACCTTATTTCCAAAACCTCCTAAAGCGAGTGTTATAGAATCTCCGGCACTTTCCGGTGCCAAAACCTGAGTAAAAGCGGTTATGGCTACGGCAATCATACACATTGTACCCATTGGGGCTGCTTTTAGAATAATACCAATAATGGTTGAGATAAAAATGGCAAACAAATGCCATGCTTCTGGCGAAAGCCCTTTTGGCGTAGGAATAAACCAAATTACCAATCCTATTACAACTGTAATAAGTGAATTTTTTATATTAATTTCTTTCATGATTATATAGTTTTAATAGTTTGTTTAGAAAAATCTGCCTTGAAACTGAATGATAAATAAGTTATTATCGTATGCAGTAGTATTTGCTATATTTCGCTTATAATTGTCAAATTGCATTCCCATTTCGATACGTCCTGTATACCCTTTTCCAAATTCTAAACCCGCCATAGGCGTATAAGTCTGTCTGGCATTTGAATTGATTTTAAAACTTCTGTCAAAATATTCGTAACGGCATGAAAATTCTATGGCAGTTAATTTTTGGTATTTAATCTCATACCTTAAATTGGGTAAGAAATAAGCACCTCGCATTTCATAATCATTAATATTTCCAGTTCTTGAATCTGCAGCTAAAGAGTAATACATATAATGATTGATTCCTTGTTTTGCTTCAAGCTGCGTTTGGAATATTAGTTTATCTGCCAACTTAAAGTCGGCTGTAAAATCCAATGCAACCGCAAAAACTTTGGTAGTAAAAACTTCACCAATACCGCCATTGATTCCCAAATTAATATTGTGTTTTTTATCTAATTCGAAAGCAAAACGAGAAGAGTATAGCTTGCCATTGTCTTTGTCTGATGCCTGATTTCTTCCGTTGCCATTTACGGCAGAAAAGGCATAACTAACTGGCAGTTTACCAAGATTAAAACTTCCAAATACAGAAGCTCCAATTTGAAAGCTTGCCCAGCCATTGTTCCCAAATTCAGTGTATTGATTAGAGTAATCGAATGATCGAAGAATATCGGCAGGATTTAATTCCTCGATTCCAAAAGCAGGTCTAAACTGACCCGCCATAATACCAATGCTTTTACTAAAAGTGTATCTTGCAAAAGCATTTTCTAAAACTTTTCCTTTAGGATCTGATTTAAAATCGGCAAAATTAGCCAGTACGACAATATCAAATCCCTCTCCTAATTTAGTTGTAAGTCCCAAGCGCATTCTTTTAATATCAAAAGTATCTTCGACCGCATCACCATTTGCATGCTGCAGTCCCGTTACCGCATCTACTCCATGCGTAAAACCACTTAAATATCGTCCTTGAAAAAGTCCCTGAACTTTAAACTGTGGATATTTTATCTCGCTTTGAGCATTAGTTTCTACCGTTTGTCCTTTTAAAAAAAACGGAAATAAAAAGATTAAAAACGCAATCTTTTTTGAAAAAAAAATATTGAAAGAATTCATAACAAAAGTTTAGATTTATTTTTTTTGTAAAAATTAAACTACAATATGTTTATTTTTACAACATTAAATTTATCTAGTCTTTACAGTTATAAATCTGACTTATATCATATTTCTTAACATTTATTTAATAATCATTTTTCTATATTTTTTTAAATAAAAAAAGCGTTAGAATTAACTAACGCTTTACTTATATTATCATGTTTTTAACTAAATTACTTTTCGATTTCTCTCATCGAGTCCATTTTTTTATGAGCAAGGAAACCTGCAACATCTTCGAAATGTTCTTTTACTCGTTTGTTTCCAAATTCAAAAACTTTAGTTGCTAATCCGTCAAGGAAATCACGATCGTGAGAAACCAAGATCAAAGTTCCGTCGAAATCGCGTAAAGCATCTTTTATAATGTCTTTGGTTTTCATATCCAAGTGATTCGAAGGCTCATCCAGAATTAATAAATTCACTGGCTCCAACAATAATTTAATCATTGCCAAACGTGTTTTTTCTCCTCCTGAAAGTACTTTTACCTTTTTGGTAATATCATCACCCTGAAACATAAATGCTCCAAGAATGTTTTTTATCTGCGTACGAATATCTCCAACCGCAATAGCATCAATCGTTTCGAAAATGGTTGCATTTTCGTCTAATAATGAAGCTTGGTTTTGTGCAAAATATCCAATTTGTGCATTGTGCCCAATTTCAACACTTCCAGAATCAACGCCAATTTCTTTCATAATGGCTTTGATCATCGTAGACTTTCCTTCACCATTCTTTCCAACAAAAGCCACTTTCTGACCACGCTCGATTACAATATTAGCATCTTTAAAAACCACATGATCCCCATACGATTTCGCCATTTCTTTTACAATAACAGGATATTGTCCAGAACGTGCCGCAGGCGGGAATTTTAAACGCAATGCCGATGTATCTACTTCATCAACCTGAACGATTTCTAATTTTTCCAGCATTTTTACACGAGACTGAACCGCATCTGTTTTAGAAAATGTTCCTTTAAAACGGTCGATAAAAGCTCTGTTATCAGCAATCATTTTTTGCTGCTCGTCATACGCTTTCTGCTGGTGAATACGACGATCTTTTCTTAATTCTAAGTAATGAGAATATTTCGCTTTATAATCGTAAATTCTTCCCATTGTTACCTCGATCGTACGGTTTGTAATATTATCTACAAACGCTCTATCGTGCGAAATTACCACAACTGCTTTTGCTGAATTTACCAAGAATTCTTCTAACCATTGAATACTTTCAATATCCATGTGGTTGGTAGGCTCATCCAGTAAAATCAGATCCGGCTTTTGCAATAAAATTTTAGCAAGCTCAATACGCATTCTCCATCCTCCTGAAAACTCAGAAGTTTGTCTGGTAAAATCTTCGCGCTCGAAACCTAAACCAACTAAAATTTTCTCAACTTCAGCCTCATAATTTACTTCTTCGATTGCATAATATTTCTCGCTTAAGTCCGAAACTCTTTCGATCAATTTCATGTATTCGTCACTTTCATAATCAGTACGAACAGTTAATTGTTCATTGATTTCGTCAATTTCGGCTTTCATTCTAAAAATCTCGCCAAAAGCTTTAGATGCTTCTTCCATTACAGTCGAACCGTCTTTAGTCAATAAATGCTGAGGCAAGTAAGCCACAACAGCATCTTTTGGTGTAGAGATACTTCCGGTAGAAGGTTTGCTTTGACCGGCAATTATTTTTAGAAGTGTCGATTTTCCCGCACCATTTTTACCCATAAGGGCAATTTTATCATTTTCATTGATAGCAAAAGAAACATCGCTAAAAAGTGTAGTTCCACCAAACTGAACCGAAATATCGTTAACTGTAATCATTTGTTTTTGTGAATTTTGTTTAATCGGTTAATCGTTTATCTGACTACCCATTTTTTTCGTGCTGCAAAGATAGATTTAATTAGATAATGTGCCAATTTGAAAATTAGATAATTTTGGAAATGTGATAATTAGATAATTCTGCTTTTTTTTGCCATAGATTAAAGGCATTAAAAAGATTTTTTTGTATATTATACGATTCTTTAAAAAATAATCAGTGAAAATCCTTCAATCTGTGGCTAAAAAAAATTGACTGATTTTAAAAGCTGCTTAGGTTTTTCTCTTTTAAAATTTAAATCTTACCTTGTATAAGAATTTAAAAATCAGCAAAATATGAGAACGAAATTAAACTTGACAGCCAGCCTAATTTCAGCGTTACTATTCGGACTTTCTGCAAATGCGCAAAAAACGGTAATTAAAAAAGAAGCTTTACCCGCAAACGCGCAAACCTTCTTAAAAACTCATTTTGGATCAAAAAAACCGAGTTATATACTAGAAGACAAAGAAATCCTTTCGACAGAATACAAAGTGCAATATGACAATCAAATTGAAATTGAATTTGACAAAAAAGGAAACTGGAAAGAAGTGGATGGAAAAAACGCTAAAATCCCAAAATCTATTATTCCGAAAAAAATCGCTTCTTATATAAAAACAAATTTCCCTAAAGAGAAAGTAACCAAAATAGAATTAGGATCCTCTGGCTACGAAACAAAACTAAGCAACGGTTTAGAATTAAAATTCAACTTAAAAGGAGATTTCATTAAGATTGATAAATAAGTAAAACTAGAAAATGTGTCAATTAGAAAATTAGAAAATTCTCTAAAACCTTAAAAAAACATAAACCCGACAGGTTCTAAAAACCTGTCGGGTTTGCTAAATTATCTCATTATCAAATTGACTAATTATCTAATTGAATTAATCTTTTCTCCATTTTTTTGTTTCTTCGAAAATGTGTTCTAAAATTGCAGATTCTGTTTCGTCGAAATCTACATTTCGTCTTCCCATTACTAATTTTGCTGTTTCAAAAGCTTTTTTGGTTACATAAGTTGTAAAACCTGCTGCGCCACCCCAAGAAAAACTCGGAACAAAATTACGCGGGAAACCGCTTCCAAAAATATTAGCGCTTACTCCAACAACGGTTCCCGTATTAAACATGGTATTGATACCGCATTTACTATGATCTCCCATCATTAAACCGCAAAACTGAAGTCCGGTTTTGGCAAAACCTTCAGTTTCGTAACTCCACAATTTTACTTCTTCGTAATTGTTTTTTAGGTTTGAGTTATTACTATCGGCCCCTATATTACACCATTCGCCTAAAACAGAATCTCCAAGAAATCCTTCATGACCTTTATTTGAATTGGCAAAAAGAACTGAGTTTTTAACCTCACCTCCTATTCGGGATCCGGGTCCAACAGTCGTTGCACCATAAACCTTCGCCGACATTTTTACCATGGCATTTTCGCATAAAGCAAAAGGGCCGCGAATAACCGTACCTTCCATAATTTCGGTATTCTTACCTATATATATAGGACCGTTTGAAGCATTTAAAGTTACAAACTCTAATTTTGCTCCTTCTTCAATAAAAATATTCTCCGGCGCAATTGTATTTACGCTTTTAGGAATAGGATGCGATTTTCTGTCTTCGGTCAAATAAGCAAAATCAATACGGATTGCTGCATCATTTTTTGAAAAAATATCCCAAGTATGTTCAACTGTCAAACATTCATCGTTATAGTGAATGATTTCATACGAATCGAAATCAACTTCTTCCTGGTTTTCAGTTGTAAAAAAAGCAATTACATCATCTCCTTTAAAAATTGCCTGATTTGGTTTTAAATCAGAAACTAATTCTGCAAGCGTATCATTTGGCAAATATGCTGCATTTATCATTACATTTTCTTCCATTTCTACCATTGGGAATTTGGCAGATAAGTAGTCTTCAGTAATTGTTGTTATAGTCGAACCTAAGCGTGTTTCCCATTTCTGGCGAATCGTCATGATTCCGATTAAGATATCGGCCACGGGCCTTGTAAATGTAAAAGGTAATAAAGCATTCCGGACGGGACCGTCAAAAAGAATGTAATTCATACAATTAATTTAATGTGTTAAAATTTGATTTGGTTACCGAGACCAAAGTTACAAATATTTATGTGTTTGATTAAAAGGACTCTTATTCAAAATAAGAAAATAATTGCTTTTGGGCTAACCTATTTTTTATATTGGTAATCATTTAACCGCAAAGTGCGCAAAGTTTATATTATTAAGTTTTTATAAAAAGTGAAGTTCGCAAAGCTTTGTATAGATGCAGCTTTGCGAACTTTGTATTTTTTGAACATAATGTCAGATAAAAATCTTTGCGCACTTTGCGGTTAAATTTTACAATTCCATAAAAAAAGCCTCCCAAATTGGAAGGCTTTTGTATAATTTAAAACAGCTATTATTTTTTAGCGTGTTTTGCATATTTAGTTTTGAATTTATCAATACGTCCTGCAGTATCGATAAGTTTAGATTTACCAGTATAAAAAGGGTGAGATGTTCTAGAAATCTCCATTTTTACAACTGGATACTCAACTCCGTCAACTTCAATTGTTTCTTTTGTATCTGCAGTAGATTTAGTGATAAAAACGTCATCATTTGACATGTCTTTAAATGCAACTAATCTGTAATTTTCTGGGTGAATTCCTTTTTTCATCTTTTCTTTTTATTTATTGTTTAGAACATTTTTATTTTGAAGCTTTTTCATGGTTAGAAAAAGGTATAAACAAACAATGCTCCTTTTTGTTTAAAATTTTAATTAATTTTGAGTGTGCAAATTTACAATTCTTTTTTAATAAACAAATACTTAGCTTACTTTTTTTTAGTTAAATTCTAAAAGCTTTTTTTCTCTTCGAATATATTGGGAATTGCTATATTTGTGGATTAATTTTAAAACATATATAAATATGATTAATGAAGTTATAAAAAAGAATGGAGTTACATACGGAATTACCTTAGGTATTATTCTGGCGTTAATCACGGCAAGCATATATGCCATTGATTTAAAATTGTTTGTTTCTGGCTGGATTGGCGGTCTGTCGTTTGTTATTTATTTAGTAGTTGGTATTTTATTACTGGTAAAAACAAAAAAAGAGATCGGTTTTTTCTCTTTTAAAGATGCCTTTACCACTTTTTTTATAGCTACAATAATTGCTGTTGCAATTTCTACTTTGTTCAGTATCCTATTATTTAATGTAATTGATCCGGGAGCAAAAGAAACGGTACAGCAGTTACTTATTAAATATATGGCCGAAACATTACAAAAATTTGGAACTCCTGCTTCTGCCATAAACGAAGCTTTGGCTAAAATGAAAGAAAACAGTCCGTTCTCGACTATCGAACAATTAAAAGCATTGGTTTTTAGTATTGTGGGCTACTCTATTTTAGGATTAATTTTAGCTGCATTTTTTAAAAGCAAATCTACACAAGAATAAAAATTATAAATGAATCTATCTATACTTATACCGCTTCTAAACGAGGAGGAATCGCTTAAAGAACTCTATTCATGGATTATTAAAGTGATGCAGTCTAACAATTACTCTTATGAAATCATTTTTGTAGATGATGGAAGTACAGATGATTCTTGGAATATTATTGAAAGTTTTTCTAACGAAAACCCTAATGTAAAAGGAATTCGTTTCATGAAGAATTTCGGAAAATCGCAGGCTTTACACGCTGGTTTTGCAAAAGCAAAAGGTGATGTTATCATTACGATGGATGCCGATTTGCAGGACAGTCCAGACGAAATTCCGGAATTGTATGAAATGATTACCAAAGAAAGATTTGATCTGGTATCTGGATGGAAAAAGAAACGTTACGACTCTGTTGTAGCTAAAAATTTACCTTCGAAATTGTTTAACTGGGCCGCCAGAAAAACTTCGGGCGTTGAGCTGAACGATTTTAACTGCGGTTTAAAAGCCTATAAAAATGCGGTTGTAAAAAACATTGAAGTTTCGGGCGAAATGCACCGTTATATTCCGGTTTTGGCAAAAAATGCAGGTTTTAGCAAAATTGGAGAAAAAGTTGTCATTCACCAAGCTCGTAAATATGGTGAAACCAAATTTGGTATGGAACGTTTTATTAACGGATTCCTTGATTTAATCACCATTTGGTTTTTATCAAGATTCGGAAAAAGACCCATGCACTTATTTGGCGCAATGGGTTCTATTATGTTTATCATCGGATTTTTATCGGCGGGATATATTGGTGTTTCAAAACTATACCATATGTATAACGGAATGAAATACAGCCTGGTTACTAATAATCCGTGGTTTTTTATCGCTTTAACTACCATGATCCTTGGAACTCAGCTTTTCTTAGCCGGATTTTTAGGTGAAATTATTTTGAGAACTAAAAACAACGAAGAACGTTATAAAGTATCCCGAGAGGTTAATTTTTAACGTAAAGTCCTAGCCCTGATGGGAACGGCATCTCCCGATTTAAAAAAACAAGGCTTTTTAGCCGTAGTTTTTATTAATCGGGAATAAGTGGACAGCAGGAATCAGCTCCTGAAAAAACTTATCTTTATTTAAAACATTAAAAAGACATTTACATGAATATAGCTCCTAATATTTTAAACGCTGTAAACGAATGGTTAACACCAACATTTGATCAGGAAACACAAGCAGCTGTAAAAGAATTAATGACTACTTCGCCAAAAGAACTTGAGGAAAGTTTTTATAAAAACCTTGAATTTGGAACTGGAGGTATGCGTGGTGTTATGGGCGTTGGAAACAACAGAATTAATAAATATACACTTGGAAAAAATACTCAGGGTTTATCTGATTATTTACATGAGGTTTTCCCAAATCAGCCTTTAAAGGTTGTTATCGCTTACGATTGCCGTCATAATAGTAATACTTTGGCAAAAGTGGTTGCTGATGTTTTTTCGGCAAACGGAATTCAGGTTTATTTGTTTTCAGATTTAAGACCTACTCCGGAATTGTCTTTTGCACTTAAATATTTAGGTTGTCAATGTGGTATCGTTCTTACGGCTTCGCATAATCCGCCGGAATATAACGGTTATAAAGTGTATTGGGAAGATGGCGGACAAATTGTTCCTCCGCAAGATGCTGCAATTATTAATGTAATTGAAAACTTAAGCTACGATAAGATTAAATTCAGCGCAAACGAAAGTTTGATTCAGTATATCGATACTGAAATTGACAAGGCGTTTGTAAAATCGTCTATAGACAATGCGAGTTTTAATACTCCAACTGAAGCCAAAGACAATCTTCATATTGTTTTTACTTCATTGCACGGAACCTCTATAAAATCTGTCCCTGATACTTTATCGCAGGCAGGATACAAAAATGTTCATATTGTACCGGAACAGGCAGTTCCAGACGGGGATTTCCCAACTGTAAAATCTCCAAATCCAGAAGAACCAGAAGCTTTGACAATGGCTTTGGCTTTGGCAGATAAAACAAATTCTGATATTGTTGTAGGTACAGATCCTGATTGTGATCGTCTTGGTGTTGCTGTTAGAAACAACGACGGCAAAATGATTTTGCTTAACGGAAATCAAACCATGATTTTAATGACTTCTTTCCTTTTAAAACAATGGAAAAAAGCCGGAAAAATTAACGGAAAACAATTTGTAGGCTCCACTATTGTTTCGACTCCAATGATGATGGAATTAGCAACAAGCTACGGCGTTGAATGCAAAGTTGGATTAACAGGATTTAAATGGATCGCTAAAATGATCAAAGATTTTCCTGAATTGGAATTTATTGGCGGAGGCGAAGAAAGTTTCGGCTTTATGGTTGGCGATGCTGTTAGAGATAAAGATGCGGTTGCCGCTACCTTATTAATATGCGAAGTTGCTGCGCAGGCCAAAGCTGTAGGAAGTTCTGTTTATAAAGAACTTTTACAACTTTATGTTGAAAATGGTTTTTATAAAGAATTTTTAGTTTCGCTGACTAAAAAAGGAATGGAAGGCTTACAGGAAATCAATCAAATGATGATTAATTTACGTCAAAATCCTTTGAAAGAAATTAACGGTCAGCGTGTAATTATGGTTGAAGATTACCAATCATCGACAGCATTAAACTTATTGACAAACGAAGAATCTTCTATGGATATTCCGAAATCAAACGTATTGATTTATTATACAGAAGATGGTTCTAAAATTTGCGCAAGACCAAGCGGAACGGAACCAAAAATTAAATTCTACATCAGCGTAAATGCAGAATTAGAATCGGTTTTAGATTTTGATGATGCCGAAAGTTTCTTAGACCAAAAAATACAGAATATCATTGCAGATATGCAATTGAATTAATAAAATGAGTAACAAACTTGACACACATGATAAACCCGAACTATTAGATTCAATAATTGGACTAATAGATCAAAGCCGTCATTTTGTTGCCAAAACAGTTAATCAGGAATTGACGCTCTTATATTGGAAGATTGGAAAAAGCATCAATGATGAAATTCTAAAAAACGACAGAGCTGATTATGGAAAGAGAATAATTCCTGCATTAAGCGAAGCTTTAACCAAGAAATACGGAATAGGCTTTAACAAAAGAAACTTACAAAGTTTTATCAAGTTAAACTCTGTTATACAAGACTTTACAATTTTGCACACACTGTGTGCAAAATTGACTTGGTCTCATATTAGATCACTAATTTACATAGAAGATAATATAAAGCGTGAATTCTATATTCAAATGAGTATTCACGAACACTGGAGTGTACGGACTTTACAAGATCGAATTGACAGCATGCTTTTTGAAAGAACTGCCATCAGCAAAAAACCAGAAGAAACAATCGTTAACGACTTAGCTTTATTAAAAAACGAAAAGCAAATCAGTGCAGATTTAACTTTTCGAGATCCTTATTTTTTAGATTTCCTAGGACTTCATGACACCTATTCTGAAAAAGATTTAGAAAGCGCCATTTTAGCACAACTTCAAAATTTCATTACTGAAATGGGAAGTGAATTTGCATTCCTGGCCCGACAAAAAAGAATAACTATCGACGATGAAGATTTTTACATCGATCTTCTCTTTTATCATCGCGGTTTAAAACGTCTGGTTGCCATAGATTTAAAATTAGGAAAGTTTAAAGCTGGTTATAAAGGACAAATGGAATTATATTTGCGCTGGCTAGAGAAAAACGAACAAAAAGAAGGAGAAAACAAACCAATTGGATTAATTTTGTGCAGTGAAAAATCACCTGAACAGATTAATTATTTAATGCTGGATAATGATGAACAAATTAAAGTCTCAGCTTATTTAACCCAATTACCAGAAAAAAAATTATTGCTGGAAAAACTCGAGAGAGCCATTGCCATAGCAGAAAACCATATACATAAAAATGAGTAATTTCAAAAAAATAGTTCCTTTTATATATCCATATAAAAAATACGCATTCTTAAACATCTTTTTCAATGTTTTATATGCGCTTTTCAGTACTCTTTCGTTTGTTGCGTTAATACCAATGCTTCAGGTTCTTTTTGATAAAACAAAACAGAACTCAGTAAAACCGGTATTTCACGGGATAATGAAAATCCAGCAATATGGCGAAGACTATTTGAGCTACTATATTACAACAACAAAAGGCACACACGAATCCGGGTATGTTCTATCGATAATGGTTACGATTATTATTTCGATCTTCTTGCTTAAAAACTTAGCCGATTATGCTGCCATGTTTTTTATCACTTTTTTACGAAATGGTGTTTTAAGAGACATGCGAAATGCGATGTACAAAAAAACACTGGAGCTGCCTTTGGCTTTCTATTCTGAAAAAAGAAAAGGAGATGTAATTTCCAGAATTTCTGCCGATGTAAATGAGGTTCAAAACTCGTTTTTGGCTATTCTCGAGCTTATTGTAAAAGAGCCATTAACGATTATTTTTACTATAACGACAATGTTAATTATCAGTCCGAAATTAACTTTATTTGTCTTTATATTTATTCCGGTTTCAGGTTATATCATTTCATTAATCGGGAAACAGCTTAAAAAACAATCTACAAAAGCACAACAAGAACAAGGTACTTTTTTATCGACTATAGAAGAAACTATAGGCGGCTTGAAAGTGGTAAAAGGATACAATTCTGAAAATTACTTCAACAGCGTTTTCCAAAACTCTACAGAACGTTTTTTCAATCTATCAAACAGTATTGGTAACCGTCAGAACTTAGCTTCACCAGCGAGTGAATTTATGGGAATTACGGTTATCGCTGTATTACTTTGGTATGGAGGCCAGATGGTTTTAATTGACAAAACCTTAGACGGCGCTGCTTTTATCGCTTACATGGGATTAGCTTACAATATCCTGACTCCTGCAAAAGCAATTTCTAAAGCTTCCTACGGAGTAAAAAGAGGAAATGCTGCCGCAGAACGTGTCTTGGAGATTTTAGATCAGGAAAACACCATTACGTCTAAACCTGATGCTATTGAAAAAACAACTTTTGATGACAACATAAGTGTTGAGCATATCAACTTTAAATATGAAGACGAAAATGTATTAAAAGACTTTTCTCTTAAAATTAAAAAAGGGCAGACTGTTGCACTTGTTGGGCAGTCCGGAAGCGGAAAAAGTACCATTGCGAACTTATTAACCCGCTTTTATGATGTAACTGACGGTTCTATTTCTATTGATGGAGTCAACATTAAAGACATGAACCTGCAATCGCTTCGCAGTTTAATGGGATTAGTAACTCAGGACAGTATTTTATTTAATGACACCATCAAAGCTAATATTGCATTAGGAAAACTAGATGCTAATGATGATGAAATTATCGAAGCTTTGAAAATTGCTAACGCATACGAATTTGTAAAAGATCTGCCATTAGGAATTTATACTAACATTGGCGACAGTGGAAACAAACTTTCCGGCGGACAAAAACAACGTTTGTCTATTGCCAGAGCGGTATTGAAAAATCCGCCAATTATGATCCTGGACGAAGCGACATCAGCATTAGATACCGAAAGCGAAAAATTTGTTCAGGTTGCGCTTGAAAACATGATGCAAAACAGAACTTCAATCGTAATTGCTCACAGGCTTTCGACTATTCAAAAAGCAGATGTTATTGTGGTAATGCAAAAAGGAAAAATCGTTGAGCAGGGAACGCATGACGAATTAATTGCCCACAATGGCACTTATAACAAATTAGTGACCATGCAGTCTTTCGAATCTTAAAGACTTACACATAGAACAAATAATCTACACAGATTAAGGAAACATTAAAACTCCGTTTAGTTTCTTTAATCTGTGTTTATTTTTATAACTTTAGGTTGGTTAAAGATTAAACTTTAATTCTTTCAGAAATGTATCTTAACAGCCTTAACCTAAAACTTCCGGACGACCCTGATACTATTGTTTGGAAATACCTCGACTTATCTAAATTCCTTGATTTATTACTTTCGAAGAAACTATTCATGTCTCGTTCTGATAAGTTTGAAGATCAATACGAAGGAACTTTCAGCGAACCTACTTTCGAAGAAATTAAAAAATTGGCCGCTGATAATCCTGAGTTTTTAAATTACCATAAAACGCATCGCGAAAAAGTAGCCATTAGCAGCTGGCATATTAACGAATATGAATCTTTTGCGATGTGGCAGATCTTTACAAAAAACAATGAAGGTTTGGCGATTCAATCTACAATTGGAAGACTTCAAAAAGCAGTAAAGCCCGAAAATAATTTTGACCAGTATATTGGCGAAGTCAATTACATCGATTATAAAAAAGAGTATATTCCGTTTGATGATTTGTTTTTTCCGTTTTTATTTAAACGAAAAAGCTTTCAGTACGAGCGCGAAGTACGCATTCTTACCGACACTTCAAAAAGTGATATCAAACTAAACGACGGAATAAAAATCAACATTGATATCAATCAATTAATTGAGAAAATATACATTCATCCAAAATCTGAAAACTGGTATAAAAAACTCGTAATCGAATTGGTAGAGCGCCTGGAATTTGGTTTTGAAATCGAAAAATCTGACCTGGAAAGTGACATATTGATATAAAGGTGCTAAGGTTCTTTTTAAGATACTAAGGTATTAAGGTTCTGAGATTCTAAGTTTTTTTTTTAAACACCCCTTAAAAGAAAAGCTCTTTAAAAATTAATTGATTTAATTTTTAAAGAGCTTTTTCTTGATTCCAAAATCTTAGCTCCTCAGAACCTTAGCATCTCAGAACCTCTAAATAGGTTTATAACTCTTCACTTCCCATTTTTTAGAAGCTAAGTCTATATAATTATAATGCAGGACATCGTTTTTATCGAATTGACCGTTTTGGTTAGTATCTTCAATTGTTCTAAAATATAAACGGTTTTTAGATTCGATTAAACTCCAGTCAACTAATTCCTGAAGATCTGCAGAGACTTTTGTAAAATTTTCACCGCTGATATTACTTAGATACAAAGTTTTAATATCGCTTGTATCAATTTTTCCATCTTTATTGGTATCAGAATCTGTCAGCGTATATACCATAACATTATTATGTGTTCTGTCTGCAACCGTTTTTAAATAAGTAGCCGTTAAAATCAAAACTGGCTTATCTGATAAAGGACGTATAGAATCTGAATCGACTTTTTGAAATTTCAGGTTTTGAAGATAACCCGTAATTTCATATTCACCTAAATTAGAAATAGTAAAGCTCACATCGTTTACACTCGAAGATCCGTAACGGGCTTTCGAACCTCTTTCATAAACTCTTAAGTCACCAACCGGGTGAATTAAGTAATCTGTCCCTTGCATTTGAATAGGCAAATCGGCAACTTCTACCTGCGTAGAATCAGCTTTTGTGACACTTACCTTATTTGATACGTCGTAACTTACTTTTGGCTTTTGAACTTCCTCTCGGCAACTAATTAATGTTCCGAAAGTTACTATGGCGATATATTTAAAATACTTTTTCATCTGCAATGATTATATTCGATTACCAAATATACTATTTTTGATTGTAATTTTGGTTTTTATTGAATTTTACTAGACAAATTCAAAAAGTTTACAATCTCGCATTGATCTTTACATTAAAAACTCTTGAAGTCATATAATTTGGAATCGCATATTGATTTTTAGAATATACATCGCGAACCCAAGTATTTGTAATTGCATTTTGATTGTTAAAGAGATTGAAGATCTCTAATCCGACAGCTAATTCTTTAAAGTTTTTCAACCAGCTTGTTTTAGAACTCTGCGTGCTGGCATCAACAAAAACTTTAGCAAAACCAATATCAGCTCGCCTGTAATCGTTTAATCTGTTTTGATATAAATACGGATCAGAATAAGCTGGCGCACCGCCTGGTAAACCAGTATTGTAAACCATATTAAGATATACTTTTACACTAGGAATATTAGGCATATAATCCTGAAACAACACTGCAAATTTCAAACGCTGGTCGGTCGGTCGGGCAATATAACCTTTGTTTTCGTAGTTTTCTTCGGTTTTTAAATATCCAAAACTTACCCAAGATTCCGTTCCCGGAACAAATTCGCCATTTAATCTAAAATCAAGACCTTGTGCGTATGCTTTTGCATTATTATTGGCTACATATCGAATTCGCACGTTGTCGATTGAATATACATTTACATCCGAAAGCGATTTATAATAAACTTCGGTAACCCATTTAAAAGGGCGATTCCACATTTTAAAATTATAATCGTTACTCAAAACCACATGAATTGCTTCCTGCGCTTTCACATTCGGATTTACAACGCCGTCTAAATCTCGAAGTTCCCTATAAAACGGTGGCTGATGATACAATCCTCCAGAAATCCTGAAAACCATATCACGCTCCCAATCTGGTTTTATAGCAAACTGAGCTCTCGGACTTACCACAATTTGATTTTTTCCTTCTACTGAAGCTCCGGAAACATTCCAACTCTGAAAACGCGCTCCAATATGATACCAAATCTGGCTCGAACCCAATTCTGATTGTTTATTCCATTGTGCGTATCCGGAAAATCTATTAATTGTATTAAAATTAGTAGCGCGAATATCCTGATAAGGCAAAAGCGGACCAGTATAAGGAGAATAAGGCTGATTGTTTTTGGGCAGAATAACCAATGGCGGATTTATAGAAAACCCTGCCGAGTCGATCATCTCCCACTCTACAACTCTATCCCGGATTGATTCTCTGGTATATTTTAACCCAAATTCAAGCTGGCTTTCTTTCCACTCTTTAAACCCTTTAATCTCAGCATTTGCAATTAAGGCATCTAAATCGTTTCGGGCGTGATTAAGTTGAGAACCAATACCTCGCGTAAAATCGATTGATGATGGGTTTGTTGGATTTTCAGGATCAACATTTCCTAAACGGTATTGAGCCAGAATATCGAAATGCTCTTGTTCTGTAGTATGAAATAAGGAACCAATAAACTTTAAAGTCAGCGAAGGCGAAACTTTATAAGTTGTTTTTAAAGCTCCGAAATAAGTATCGTATTGATCTTTTTCCTGACCTTCATAATAAACGGCCAAAGCCATTGGCTGATCGATAGTCCCAAATTTTGTATCGCGGGTTAAAGGCTGATACAAATATTTATTTTCCGAGATATTTCCTAAAAAGCTTACTTGCCATTTCTCAGAAATATCATAGTTTATATTCGTTTGAAAATCGGCAAAAGTGGGCTTATAATTCGTTTGAGTATCCTGACTGTTTACAAGCAGACTATTATTTCGGTAACGAACTCCGGTAACGGCCGACCATTTTTTGTTTTTTGAAACCAAATCGACAGACGCGCTTCCGCCTAAAAAACTTGCTTCAAGAGAAGCACCAAACTGAGTTGGCTTTCTATAGGTAATATCTAAAACAGAAGATAATTTATCTCCAAATTTGGCCTGAAATCCTCCGGCAGAAAAATCTACGTTCTGAACCAAATCTGTATTCGTAAAACTCAATCCTTCCTGCTGTCCTGAACGTATTAAAAACGGACGATAAACTTCGACTTCGTTTACATAAACTAAATTTTCATCATAACTGCCCCCACGAACTGCATATTGCGTACTTAATTCATTATTTGAATTGACACCCGGAAGTGTTTTTAGAATATTTTCTATTCCTGCATTGGCACCCGGAATCTTTTTTATGGTCGCGGTTTCTACATTTGTAATTCCCTGAACTCGTTTTTTATTTTTGGAAGAAACAAAAACTTCTCCCATTTGTTCCTGAGAATTATTCATTACAGGATTAAAAACAAAAACTTCATTGGGTTTTAAACTCACCGTAAGGCTGATCATTTTTAAAGAAATGTGTGTAAAAATAATCGACGATTTTTTATTGGAAAGTACCTCGATTTCAAAAAAACCATTAATATCAGATTGGGTATTATTTTTACCCGATGTTATGTTTACATTAGAAACCGGATGATTTTCATTATCTAAAATAATACCTTTTACATGAGCATTTTGAGCAAATGAAACACAAGTAAAGCACAAAAAAAGCAAAGCGAATATTAACCGGTTTTTATTCAAGGATTTGGGTTTTATTTTTGTTGACTTCTAAAAAAACGAGTTTCAAAGATAGTAGAATTTCCTACATTATCAACCACTTCAATTTTTAAAATATTTTCGCCTTCAATCAAATACTGATCATCAAAAGTATGGGTAATTCTTTTGCTTTTATTTTCATATTCAAATAAAACCCAGGTTCCGTTTAAATATCCGTTATAAGACTTAATTCCAGAGGAAGAATCGCTAATTGTAAAGTCTATTTTTTTCTGACTGCTGATCCATTTTCCTTCAACAGGATTTGTAATTCTTATAACCGGCGGTATAGTATCTAGAACTAAACCGTATGTTCCTAATATTTTAGCTTTGGCAGTAAAAACATCTCCTTTTCTAATCGTTCCGTTATAGCTGTTTCCTTTTCCTATATATAATTTATCGCGCAAAGATTCAGGATAAGTGTCGTCTTTAATCGTAATGGTAAAGTTTGAATGTACGGGAACCGTATCATCATGAATGTAAACTTTATTGTTTTTTACATCAAAGTTCATATTAAAATCATCGTAGAAAGTTCCTGCCGGAAAGAAAACTGACATATTATCTTTCTCGAAATTTGCATCCTTATTATATCTGACAAAATATTTTGACGTAACAGGTTCTGCCTGAACAAGCGGTGTTGCAGTATCGTATTCAATTGGAACGGTAATTGAATTTTGATTTCCGAAATAATCCGAAACTTCAATTTTATAAGTCGAAGCCAGATTAGGCTGCGCCGAAATTATACCGCGTTCAGCATCGGTTTTAATAATACTTAAGGCAAAAGGCGTTTTCATAAAAAGTTTTTGAACACGCTGACTTGTCTTTTTATATCTTGGATAATCGATAAAAGCGTTAATGAAACGCATTTCGTCAAACGAATAGGTATTGAACTGGTAATTGTAATTCTGATTTCCGTTTAAAAAAGCTGAAACATTAAAAACGCCGTTTTTGTTATGAGAAACATCATCGGTATCTACGGCATTAATCCCAAAACCAATTTTTCCGTTTGTTTTTACTTTTCCTGCTAAATATGTTCCGTCTTTTTGAAGTGTCATATTAACCAGCAAAGGCTGTTTAGACTGATTAACCGTCGCATTGTCTAAAGGATAAACATATAAACTTGACAAGGTTGGTTTTTTAGTATCCTTTATATTTTTATCAAAGCCAAAAAATATCGGATTGATTACAAATTCTGTTTTAGTGTCTCTAATTTCAAAGTGCAAATGTGGCCCTTCCGAAGATCCTGTATTTCCTGAAAGCCCAATTAATTGTCCTTTTGTAACCGGAAGTTCGTCTGGTTTTGGGAACATTTCAATTTCGTATGCCTTTTCTTTGTAATGCGTTTTCTTAACATAATCCAGAATTGGCCCTATTGGTGTCTGCAAATGTCCGTACACAGAAGTATATCCGTTTGGATGCGTAATGTAAATGCATTTTCCGTTTCCAAAAGTCGAAATTTTTATTCTTGACACATATCCATCAGCAATGGCATACACATTTAATCCTTCTCTTTGATTGGTCTTTAAATCAAAACCGGCATGAAAATGATTCGGTCTTAACTCTCCGAAATTCCCCGAAAGCTGCATTGGAATATCCAGCGGCGGACGGAAATAATCTTTAGGATACTGTGTTTGGGCAAATAGAAAGTGGCAAAAGAATAAGGCAAATACTGATAATTTCATAGGTAACATTTTTGCTAAGATAAAAAATTAACAGGTAAAAACCGAGAAAAAACCAACAAAAACACAATTGATTGAATTTCATTTATTTGTCTATTTTTAATGCAAAAAAATCGAGAAAAAATTGCATTAATAAAAAGGAATACTAACTTTGTATGATTAAGTAATGAATAGGATTTATAATGAGTGTAATTGCCGAAATAATTGATACTCTTGAATATAAAGTCGAGAAGCTTTTTGAAAAGTCAAAAGGCCTTGAAAAAAATAATCAGGAATTACGATTAGAATTAGCCAAAGCCGTGCAAATTATCCAGAAACAATCTGAAGAAATGGAAGCTTTGAAAAAGCAATATGAAACACTTAAAATAGCCAATTCGTTACTTGGCAGCGACAACAACAAGAGAGAGACAAAGCTTAAAATAAATTCATTAATTCGCGAAATTGATTACTGTATAGCACAACTATCAGATTAGAAAACATGGACGGAAAGCTTAGAATTAAAATATCAATTGCCGACCGCGTTTACCCGTTAACGGTTGAACCCGCTCAGGAAGAAGGCCTTAGAAGCGCCTCAAAAAAAATTGATGCTATGATTAAGCAATTCGAAGAAAGTTACGCAGTTCGCGATAAACAAGATGTATTAGCCATGTGCGCATTGCAATTTGCATCGCAGGTGGAACAAAAACAAATTGATAACGCAATCGATGGCGAAGAAACTATCGAAAGAATTAAAAGATTAAATTCGCTTTTAGATCAATATCTCGAAAATTAAACGTTCTTTACAGAAACTAAGATACTGCCTACATTAGTTCACAATTGGTAAACTCAACACTAACAATTTAGAATGAGCAAATCGTCGCTACTATAGTATGCCCAGCTTTGACCGGGAAACTTGAACAGTGAGTTAGCTCAAAACTTGTCTTTACGAGTTTATACAAGCAATTAATGTAGGCTTTTTTTATATATAAACCCTAACAAACATGGACATCATAACGATCATCATTGGTATTGTAGGTATTGCAGCAGGTTTTGCAATAGCTAAAATTATCGAGAAAAGTAATATTTCAAACCTAATCAAAAACGCTAAAAAAGAAGCCGCTTCAATATTAAAAGACGCTAATTTAGAAGCCGAAAATATTAAGAAAGATAAAATACTTCAAGCAAAAGAAAAATTTATCGAATTAAAATCTGAACACGAACAAGTTATTTTGGCACGCGATAAAAAAGTAGCCGAAGTAGAAAAAAGAGTGCGTGATAAAGAATCTCAAGTTTCTAACGAACTTTCTAAAGCCAAAAAAGTCAATGACGATTTTGAAGCTAAAACGGCTGAATTCAATAATAAAATTGAAGTTCTGGACAAAAAACAAGCTGAAGTTGACAAATTACACAAAAGTCAATTACAACAGCTTGAAGTAATTTCCGGACTTTCTGCAGAAGAAGCAAAAGAACAATTAGTTGAAGGTTTAAAAGCCGAAGCTAAAAGCAAAGCTATGTCTCACATTCAAGATACGATTGAAGAGGCTAAACTTACTGCACAGCAAGAAGCTAAAAAAATCATCATCAATACAATTCAAAGAGTTGGAACTGAGGAAGCAGTTGAAAATTGCGTTTCTGTTTTCAACATTGAGTCTGATGATGTAAAAGGACGTATCATTGGTCGTGAAGGTCGTAACATTAGAGCCCTTGAAGCGGCAACCGGAGTTGAAATCATTGTTGATGATACACCAGAAGCTATCATTCTTTCTTGTTTTGATCCTGTTCGTAGAGAAATTGCTCGTTTGTCTTTGCACAAATTAGTAACTGACGGACGTATTCACCCGGCAAGAATTGAAGAAGTTGTTGCTAAAACAGCCAAACAAATTGATGACGAAATTATCGAGGTTGGTAAGCGTACTGTTATCGATTTAGGAATTCACGGTTTACACCCAGAATTGATTAAAGTAGTGGGTAGAATGAAATACCGTTCTTCTTACGGACAAAACTTATTACAACACTCGAGAGAGGTTTCTAAACTTTGCGGTATTATGGCAGCTGAATTAGGCTTAAATGTAAAACTGGCTAAAAGAGCTGGTTTACTACACGATATTGGTAAAGTTCCAGATACAGAAAGTGATTTACCACACGCATTATTAGGTATGCAGTGGGCTGAGAAATACGGTGAAAAAGAAGAAGTTTGCAACGCTATTGGAGCACACCACGACGAGATCGAAATGAAATCGTTATTATCTCCAATCGTTCAGGTTTGTGATGCTATTTCTGGAGCAAGACCAGGCGCAAGACGTCAGGTTTTAGATTCTTACATTCAGCGTTTGAAAGATCTTGAAGATGTAGCTTACGGATTCAGCGGTGTTAAAAATGCTTATGCAATTCAGGCTGGTAGAGAATTACGTGTTATTGTAGAAAGCGAAAAAGTTTCTGATGATAACGCAGCAAACCTATCTTTTGAGATTTCACAAAAAATTCAAACAGAAATGACTTATCCAGGTCAGGTAAAAGTTACAGTAATTAGAGAAACAAGAGCAGTCAATATTGCGAAATAATTCTCCATTTATATAAAACCAAAAAAAGGCTGTCTTGATCAAGACAGCCTTTTTGTTTATAGATAATTTAAAGATCATTAAAAACGATTTTAAAACTGGTCCCTACTCCAACTTCACTTTCTACAGAAACAGTCGCTTTCATGGCCTCTATTTGATTTCTGGTGATATACAAACCAATTCCCCTTGCTTCGTTGTGTTTATGAAATGTTTTATACATTCCAAACAATAAATCTCCATATACTTTCAAATCGATACCTAAACCGTTATCTGTAATTTTTAAGGACTTATACCCTTCCGGCTCAATTCCAAAATCAAAAACAATAAGCGGATCACGATCTGGATGCGCATATTTTATGGCGTTTGTGGTAAAGTTAAGCAGTACACTTTCCAGATAAGCCGGATTAAAGTTAATCGTTAAATACTGCGGTACATTATTTACAATCGTAACTTTCTTTTGTTTGTCGTACCCTTTAATAGTCGAAATTGTTTTTTCGATGTACTCATGAAGTTTTAAAGGCTCAACCGCAATATTGATATTACTTTGGGTTTTTACAATTTGTGTTAAATTAGAAATCGTCTCATTTAAATCATTCGAAACCGTTCGAAGATGTTCCAGCATTTCTGTAACCGTTTCCCTGTCTCCATCGGCATCAATAAAATCTAAAATCGTTTTGATATTTCCGGCCTGTGTATTTAAATTATGCGAAACAATATGAGAGAAATTCAACAGTCGGCTGTTTTGATCGCTGTACAATTTCATTGTTTTCAGCAATTCTAATTCTTTTTCTTTTTGAGCAGAAACATCGGTATGAGTTCCAATAACACGCAGCGGCTTTCCGTTTTCATCACGTTTAATCACTTTTCCGCGATCCAGAATCCATTTATAATTACCGCTTGAAGTCATTACACGATGGTAATTTTCGTAAAACGGAATTTTATTATCGAAATGTTCTCTGATATCTGAATAATATTTTGGAAGATCATCCGGGTGCACGATTTTATCCCAGCGTTCCGGATCATCAAAAATATCTGCCGATTCTAATTCTAAAATTTTAAGCGAAAGCGAAGAATAAAAAACATTATTAGTCACCATATCCCAATCCCATATTCCGGCCGTCGAAGCTTCAAGAGCAAACTGAAATCGTTCTTCAGAAATACGAAGCTTTTCTTCTTTATCTTTTAATTCCGTAATATCCGAAATATGCCCAAAAAAGCTCACTCTTCCCTCAGCCGATAATTCTGTTTTGGCCTTAACCTTAAACCATCGAAGCCCTTTTTTAGGCAAAACAGCTCTAAATTCAATCTGCCACGGTTCTATATCTTTTCTGGCTTTAACCAAAGATTGAAAAAACAAATCCCGATCCTGTTCAAAAATTCGTTCGTAAATAATCAATTTGATATCATCTGTAAACTCCTCTACAGAAATTTCAAAAATTTCATCTGCCGACTTACTAACTAAAGGAAAAGTGTAGTTATTATCGCTGTCTATGATAAACTGAAAAAGCAGATCAGGCATTTCGGCAAACAACTTCCTGTAAAAATTATTTATTTCTAAGCAATCCTCATTACTGTATAAATCAAAAACCATATATCGCTATTTAAGTAAATAATACTATACCAATTCGAGCTAAAGAATGCTCAAAAATCAGCTTATTTTACTCGCTTTAATGTAAAACTTTAATACAAGGTATTAATTTTTGATTTAAAAATTAACAACTGCCGTGAAAATTATTTACGCGGATGGTAAGAATGCATGACTTCTTTTAAGAAACTCCTGTCTAAATGAACATAAATCTCGGTTGTAGTAATAGATTCATGCCCCAGCATTAACTGAATCGATCGTAAATCGGCTCCGTTTTCCAGCAAATGGGTAGCAAAAGAATGGCGTAATGTATGCGGACTGATGCTTTTATTTAAATTGATTTTGACTGCCAAATCTTTTATAATTGTAAAAATCATGGCGCGTGTCAGTTGATTTCCTCTTCTGTTTAAAAACAAAGTATCTTCACAGCCTTTTTTTATATTGAGATGAACTCTAATCTCATCCTGATAGATTTCGATGTATTTTTTTGTCAATTTTCCAATGGGCACGAAACGTTCCTTGTTTCCTTTTCCGGTTATTTTGATAAAACCTTCATCAAAAAATAAATCGGATATTTTAAGCGTAACCAATTCAGAAACCCGAAGCCCGCATCCGTAAAGCGTTTCGAGCATGGCACGATTTCGTTCGCCTTCGTTACTGCTTAAATCAATTGCCGCAATAAGCGCATCAATTTCTTTAACTGATAATGTGTCCGGAAGTTTCCGTCCTGTTTTAGGACTTTCAATTAACTCTAACGGACTATCATTTCGATAATCTTCAAAAACCAAGTAGCTGAAAAAGCTTTTTAAACCCGAAATAATTCTTGCCTGCGATCTTGGATTTACTTCTTTTGAAACCGCATATATAAATTGCTGTACCGTTTCGTCGGTAATTTTTATGGGAGAAACATCAATTTGATTGACCTCTAAAAAAAGACACAATCGCTCTATATCAAAGCTGTAATTTTCAATTGTATTTTTAGACAAACCTCTTTCTATCCTTAAATACGATTGATAATCTTTTATATAATTATTCCATTTCATATTCACAAAGTAAAACATTTTTTAGGCATAAAAAAACCTTCCCGGTTAAGGAAGGTTTTAAAAATATAGCAAACTATAAATTAGAATTTATAATTGAATCCGATGTTTAAAGAAGAAAGTGTCGCATCGTCAGATATGGCTTTATAAGAAGCAAACAATTCAATTTTCTGGTTTTGATATCCAAATTTTGGCTGATACAAAACTCCTCCATCTCCGTCTCCGCTTGATGCATAAATTGCATATCCTAAATCAGCACCAACAAATAAATTATCGGTAATTGAATATTGTGCAGTTGCTGCTACCGGAATGAAACCAGCATTAGGGCTTTTAATTTCAAAATGTCCATAACCATAATCATAGTCGTTAGATTTTGGGACATAAGCGGTATAACCCGTTGTTGCTCCAACGCTGAATTTGTCAGCAACATTCCAAAGATACGCCACATCAACACCTAAATTAGCAGTATAGGAATCTTTTAAATCGCCTAAAACCACACCAGCGTGTGCTCCAACTTTAAAGTGTCCATCCTGAGCATTTGCAAAACCAAATGCCATAACTGCAATAGCAGATAAAAAAATTCTCTTCATTTTAATTTGTTTTGGTTAAATATTTAGCCAAATATAAAAATATACTTATTAATCAGGCATTTTAATTTAACAAACAAAATAGTATTTATTCAAAAAAAATTAGAACATAAAAAAACCTTCCTGAATGAGGAAGGTTTTAAATATTTTATTAAAACTTTTTAAATTTATATGTAGCTGACACTGAAAACACCCCATTATGGATTTTACCATCATCACCATCCACAGTTTTACCAATATTAGCTAGTCCTAAATTATACCTTGCACCAACAGAAATGTTTTCTGTAAAATTATATCCAGCACCAAAGTTTAAACCAAAATCAATTGTCTTATAATAATCTTTAATACTCATTTCTGCTTTCAAACCATCAATTTTTACTTTACCATTTGCACTAACCAAAAACCCTACCTGTGGTCCTGCTTCAATTGCTAACTTTTCAAATACATAGTATTTAAACATTATAGGTACATTAATATATCCTAAATTATACTTAACCTTACTTTTATAATATTGATAATTATATCCATCATAAAAACTACTAATAATTTTGATTTTTGCACCTTGTTCTGAATACAGTACTTCGGGTTGAATAGCAAATTTATCCGATAATTTAATTTCAACAAAAGCACCAGCATTAAATCCAACTCTTGAATTGAACCCTTCTACATCTCCAGAAAAATTCGAAACATTTAATCCTGCTTTAACACCATATTTTACATCTTGAGCATTTACACATCCAAATGTAATTACTGCAATCATAGATAAAATAATCTTCTTCATTTTATTTTAAGTTTTAGTTAAGTTCAAATAAAAACAAAAAAAGAAAGCCCTAACTTACAGTAAAAGTTATTTGAACAATAAAATAAGACATAAATAAGTCATTAAAATATTTCCAAAAAAAACAAAATAAAAAAACCTTCCTGAATAAGGAAGGTTTCAAATATTATTAAAGCTAAATAACTAGAATTTATATCCTAGAGACAACGCAAAATTGCTGTTTTTAAAGCTTGCATTATACAAATCCGGATATTGAGATTCATTAGAAGTATTATTAACATCTGTTAAGCCAATTGTGTAACGAGCACCTGCAGAAATATTTTCTGTAAAATTATATCCACATCCTAAATTAAAACCATAATCTGTTGATTTATAAAGATCACTTATATCTTCGCCTCTGGCTTTCGCAGATAGTAAAAGACCAATTTGTGGTCCCGCTTCAACAGAGAACATATCTGTAATGTAATATTTCACCAAAACCGGAATATTTAAATAATTCACTTTGATGCTGGTATTAGAATCTCCCTCGCTCCCTTCAATTGTAGTTCCTTGGGTAGAAAACAAAAATTCAGGCTGAATAGTAATTTTTTTTGCAATTTTTATTTCCGCAAAACCTCCAACATGAAAGCCTATTAAAGACTTAACATCTTCCTCATAACCTGTAAAATTTGAAACATTCAATCCTCCTTTTGCTCCAAATCTAGTTGATTGAGCATTCACAAATCCAAATACCATACAGACCATAATTGGTAAAATAATTTTTCTCATTCTCTGTAAATTAAAATTAAGGGAAAAGCACAACATCAAAAAAACAGTATATTCTTATACAAATATAAAATTTTATCTTAAACTAAATTCATATATAACTAGTTTTTAGCACAATACAAAGCATAAAAAAACCTCCCTGAATCAGGAAGGTTTCAAATATTATTAAAACAAATAATTAGAATTTATATGCTAGAGAAATCTGCAAATTGCTATTTTTTGCACTATCATAATAATCATCTGAATTATCGATATCTTTATCAGTAAGTGGAGATAAACCAATAGTATAGCGAAGACCAACTGATAAATTATCAGTAAAATTATATCCTGCTCCTAAATTAAAACCAATATCCGTTGATCTTGTAAAATCTTTAATATCATCACCATCTGCTTTAGCAGACAATAAAATACCAAGCTGCGGACCAGCTTCTACACTAAACTTATTGTCAACGATGTAGTATTTTGCCAATACAGGAATATTCAAATAATTCAGTTTAATATCTGCGTCAGATCCAAAAGGACCATCAACTTTAGTACCTTGAGCTGAGTATAAAAGCTCTGGCTGAATGAAAAATCTCTGAACAACATGAATTTCAGCAAAACCTCCAACGTGGAAACCTACTAAAGCTTTAGTATCATCAACGTCTCCTCCAACTACAGTTGAAATATTTAAACCACCTTTTACTCCAAATCTAGTTTTTTGCGCGTTAGCAAAACCAAATACCATTACTGCAGCTGCAGCTAAAATAATTTTCTTCATATAATTTGTTTTGGTTAAATTTTAATTTTAATAACCAAATATAAATATATTCTTCATAAAAATTAATTTGGAATTTAACAAATAAAATAGTAATAAGAATCTAAATTGTTAATAGAACATAAATTACATTTTAATCCGATCTTAAATTGTGTAAAAAATGAAATCTTTTATAGAACTTAAAAACTACAACAAAGCTTTATTTTAAATCAAACTGTTTACACGAAAAAGAAAAATTCAGCCTAACAGTTCTTACTTTTCTACGAGCATTTTTTGGGAAATCAAAAACTAGAATTAAGATTTTACTTATCAAAAAAACATTTTTCATACTATTTAATTATGAAAATAAGACAGAATTTAATTACAAATACAGACTTGACTTTCAAACAATTAGCAAAATAAACCCAAGGAAATCAACTAAAAATCTTAAAAAAGATGTAAATTTTAATAATTATATAAAGCTTTATATAAAACAATAAAACCGAAATAATGTAGTTTTGAACTATAGATAACATTAAAATACCAAACACTAAATTTTTTTTTATGAAGAAAATACTTTTAGCAGCTGTATTGTTCCTAGCAACATCAGCTGCAGTTCAGGCTCAATTTGTACAAATCGGGGTTAAAGCAGGGGTTAACTTTGCTAACCAAACAGGAGGCTCTAGTTTTGATGGAATTTCTGTTGACAAAGAAGGTATTACAAGTTACCATGCAGGTCTTGTAGCAGAACTTAAATTATTAGAAAAATTCTCTATCCAGCCAGAGCTTTTGTATACGACACAAGGAGCAACTTATAAAAATGCTTATTCGGAATTTAAAAATGAAATGGGTTATATTGCTATTCCGGTAATGGCTAAAATCTATATGACTAAATCTCTTAGCTTAGAACTTGGACCACAGGCTTCATTCTTAGTAAGCAATAAAAAGGAATTTGATGTTGCAGATCCAAAAACATTTGACTTCTCTCTTAATGCAGGTCTTGGATTAAAAGTAGTTGGAGGTCTTTTTGTTCAGGCTCGTTACGGAATAGGTTTAACAGAAGTTTCAAAAGAAGCTGACTTTAAGAACTCTGTATTCCAACTTTCAGCTGGATATATGTTCTAAAAGAATATCACATACTTTTATAAAAACCGGTCTATTAATTAGAGCGGTTTTTTTATTTTTACAAAGTTCAAAATCAATTGCAATTACAATGGCAATTCCAATTTAAAGAATCAATAATAATCTCAATTTATAAATATTTAGCTTAATTGAACTTATATCTCTAATATGGTTTAAAAATCTAAATGTTTCAACTTGCTAAACACATCTTATTAATATGAAAATCTGCATAATCAACGGCCCAAATTTGAATCTATTAGGAAAACGTGAACCGGAAGTTTACGGAAGCCAGACTTTTGAGGATTATTTTGAAACGTTGAAGCAAAAATTTCCAAACATAGATCTTTCGTATTACCAAAGCAATATCGAAGGCGAACTGATTGGAAAAATTCAGGAATGCGGTTTTACTTTTGACGGAATAATTTTAAATGCCGGCGCCTACACACACACTTCTATAGGTTTGGGCGATGCCATAAAAGCAGTTACAACTCCGGTAATCGAAGTACATATTTCGAATACGTATGCCCGCGAAAGTTTTAGACATCAGTCGTATTTATCCGGAAATGCCAAAGGTGTTATTCTGGGATTTGGATTAAAAAGCTATGAATTGGCGATTCAATCATTTTTATAAAAACTTGATTCAATGAATGTCATACTGAGCGAAGTCGAAGGCTAATTAAAACAAAAGGGGCTTCGACTTCGCTCAGCCTGACAAAGGCAAACTAAAACCAAATTAGAATTTAACAAATTATTAGTAACCTCATTTTCAACTTCTTTTATTTTTGTGAGAGAAACCACTTTCATGAAAAACTATACTTTAATCGCCTTTTTATTATTTTCTATTTCTAATTTCGCCCAAATCACAGGAACTGTAACTGATGAAAAGGGAAATCCGCTTCCATTTGTTTCTATTTTTGAAGAAGGCACCTATAACGGCACCACTTCTAATGAACAGGGAAAATATCAGCTGAACATAAAAGAAATTGCAGGAAAAACAATCACTTTTCAATATTTAGGTTATAAAACTCAAAAGAAAATTGTTCTCGCTGCAACGAAAACAGCCATTTTGGATATAAAAATGCAAGAAGAAAGCTTCTCGCTAAATGAAGTTGTGATTGATCCTAAAAGCAATCCTGCAAATGCTATTATAAAAAGTGCCATTGCAAATAAAAAAGAAAACTCCGATAAAACTGCACGTTACACAGCCGATTTTTATTCGAAAGGCATGTTTAAAGTGAAAGATCTTCCTAAAAAAATCTTAGGGCAAAAAGTAGATCTTAGTCCAGACATGGCTTCAAATTTAGATTCGACCGGAACCGGAATTTTATATTTATCTGAAACCGTTTCGAAAATCACTTTTGAAAAACCTGAAAAGCTAAAAGAGAAAATTATTGCCTCTAAAATCTCAGGAAATAATCGCGGATACAGCTATAATACTGCCGCTTTATCTACTTACGATTTCTATGATAATACGGTGAAATTTGATATTAAAATGGTTTCTCCTATTGCCGATAATGCCTTTAATTACTACAAATACAAGTTAGAAGGCACCTCTTACAATGATAATAATCAACAGATTTATAAAATTAAAGTGATCCCTAAACGTGATAAAGAACCTGTTTTTGAAGGCTACATATATATAGTCGACGATAGTTTTGCCATTTATGCTATAGATTTAGACATAAAAGGGTATCGAATGAAAAATGAGTTTACCGAAGTCATGAATTTAAAACAGAGCTTTAGTTATAACGTACAAAACAAAATCTGGTCTAAAAATGCGCAGACTCTTTCTTTTAATGCGGGTATTTTTGGGATAAAATTTTCCGGAAATTTCAATTACGTTTATTCTAATTATGAGTTTCCATCTTCTTTCGAGAAAAAAACTTTTGGCAACGAAATCGTCTCTTTTGAATTAAATGCGAATAAAAAAGACGATGCTTTCTGGAACGAAATTCGTCCAATTCCGTTAACGATTGAAGAAAGTAATGATTACACAAAAAAAGACAGTCTTTTAACGATTCGAACATCCAGAAAATACACTGATTCTATCGATGCGAAAAACAATAAGTTTAAGGTTTGGGATGTTTTAATGGGTTATGATTATAAAAATACGTTCAAAAAGTATTCTTTTAGTTATGACGGTTTACTAAAAATTACTTCTCTAAGTTTTAATACGGTTCAGGGATTTAATTTGGATTCTGGGTTTTCATTTAAAAAAGGCAATGACGAAGAAGGAAAAACAACTTCTGTAAGCACCACTTTCAATTACGGATTTTCTGATGAACGTTTCCGCGTAACCGGACAATTTACTCATAAATTCAATAATATAAATTATGCCACTATTGGAATATCCGGAGGAACAAAAACGGAGCAGTTTAATAACGCGGAACCTATTACTAAATTAGTCAACTCTGTAAGTTCTTTGTTTTTTAAAGACAATTATATGAAATTGTATAACTTAGAATATGCTCAGATTAACTATTCGCAAAACGTTTTAAACGGAGTTAATTTGTATGCCAAAGCAGCTTATGAACAACGAAAACCTCTTTTTAACACCACTGATTATTCTTTTTTTAAAAGAGATGATTTGTATTCTTCTAATAATCCTCTGGCTCCAAATGATTTTACAACAGCGCCATTCGAGCAGCATCATTTATTTAAAACCAGTGTAAGTGCCCGAATTAATTTTGGCAACAAATACATTTCAAGACCTGACGGAAGATATAATTTTAAAGATGATAAATATCCAACTGTAATTATAGGATTCGAAAAAGCGTTTGCTGGAAGCGAAAAGAAATACGAATTCGAGAGAATTGGTTCTTCGGTTCAATACGATCTACAACTTGGAAACAAAGGTACTTTGGGAATGAATTTTAAAGCAGAAAAGTTCTTTAATGCCGAGAATATTTCTTTTATAGATTACCGCCATTTTAACGGAAACCAAACTCATATTGGCACTAGCGGTCGTTATTTAAATGTTTTTAATTTAATGCCTTACTATGCCAACAGCACAAACGACAGTTATTTTGAAATGCATTTAGAGCATAACGACATGGGATATGTAATGAATAAAATTCCGCTTTTGAATCTCTTAAAGTCAACTATGAATCTTGGGTTTCATTCACTGGCAATTCCGGATCGTAAACCTTATTCTGAATTTACGGTTGGTTTAGATAATCTTGGTTTCGGAAAATTCAAACTTTTCAGAGTCGACTATGTACATTCTTATCAAGGCGGCATCCAGCAAAATGGTGTTGTTTTTGGGCTGAAGATTTTGAATGTGTTGGATTAAAGATACTGAGATGCTAAGATACTAAGGTTCTAAGTTTTTTTATCACTTTGTCACATTGAGCGAAGTCGAAATGCTTTGTCGAAGGTTCTCATTACCTGAGTGCGCGTTAGGGATGGAAGCGGCATCCTTTTTATTTTTTCTTTAAAAATAAAAAGATATAGCGGACAGCCCGGGCCGGAGGTAACGCACAAAAAAATCCGCCTACTCTTTTAGAATAGGCGGATTTTAATTTAATCTTTGTCAAAGTTTAGAACTTTGACAAAGAACTCTACTGTATATGAAACCTTTGAAGCTTTGAAGCTAAAACCTTAGCACCTTAGCATCTTAGTAACTCAGAACCTTTCTCAACAATGATAATCATCTGGTTCAATATGAATCAAGACATTTCCTAACTGCGGAATTTGTTCTTTTAAGGTATCTTGTAATTTATGCGATAAATCATGCCCTTCTTTTACCGAGATCTTAGCCGAAACAATAGCATGAAGATCAACATGATAACGCATTCCTGCTTTGCGGATAAAACATTTTTCGGTTCCAAGAATTCCGGGTACTGTTAAGGCCTTTACCCTAATTTCTTCGACTAAATCATCGTTCAGATTTTCGTCCATGATTTCGCCAAGTGCAGGTCTGAAAATCTTATAGCTGTTGTATAAAATAAAAAATGCTGCAAAAAGCGCCGCCCAATCATCTGCAGATTCGTATCCTTTGCCCATAATTAAGGCAATCGAAATTCCGATAAAAGCAGCTACAGAAGTTATAGCGTCACTTCGGTGGTGCCACGCGTCGGCAGCAAGAGACGAGCTGTTTGTTTCCTTGCTTCGTTTCATGACCAATCTAAACGAATATTCTTTCCAGATAATAATGGCTCCCAGAACATATAATGTCCAGGATTTTGGTAAATCATGTGACGTTCTAATATTGGCAATACTTTCATATCCAATAATAGTTGCCGAAGTGATTAAAAAACCAACAACTAAAAACGTAATTAAAGGTTCTGCTCGGCCATGACCGTAAGGATGATTTTCATCTGGCGGTTTATTAGAATATTTAATCCCGAACAAAACCAAACAAGACGAAAATATATCCGCTGTTGATTCTATCGCATCTGCAATCAAGGCATAAGAATTGCCAAAAAAACCTGCCAAGCCTTTTACCAAGGCCAAGCAGGTGTTTCCAACTATACTAAATATAGTAGCTTTTACAGCTTTTTGTTCATCTGTCATGTAGACTATTTTTTTTGCCTCGAATTCACACATTCCAATTCGTGAATTCGTGGCTAACTTTTTTTACGCTCTCACGATTTTTGCTCCAATAGCTCTTAAACGCTCGTCGATACGCTCGTATCCACGGTCGATTTGTTCGATATTTTGAATTGTGCTTGTTCCTTTTGCAGAAAGCGCCGCAATCAATAATGAGATTCCTGCACGAATATCAGGCGATGACATTGTTGTTGCTTTCAATTGAGATTCAAAATTATGTCCCATAACCACAGCTCTATGCGGATCACATAACATGATTTTAGCTCCCATATCGATTAATTTATCTACGAAAAACAAACGGCTTTCGAACATTTTTTGGTGAATTAAAACATCGCCTTTTGCTTGTGTTGCCACAACCAAAACGATACTCAATAAGTCAGGAGTGAATCCTGGCCATGGTGCATCGGCAATGGTTAAAATAGAACCGTCGATATCTGTTTTTACTTCATATCCGTTTTTGTGAGCCGGAATGTAAATATCATCGTTACGTTTTTCAATCGTAATTCCCAGTTTTCTAAACGTATTTGGAATCAAACCTAAATTTTCCCAGCTTACATTTTTAATCGTGATTTCGCTTTTTGTCATAGCCGCAAGACCAATCCAAGACCCAATTTCGATCATATCAGGCAAAATTCTGTGCTCACATCCACCAAGGCTTTCAACACCTTCGATAGTTAATAAGTTAGAACCAACTCCTGTAATTTTTGCTCCCATCGAGTTCAACATTTTACACAATTGTTGTAAATATGGTTCGCAGGCAGCGTTGTAAACTGTAGTTGTTCCTTTTGCTAAAACAGCAGCCATTACAATATTTGCTGTTCCGGTTACAGAAGCTTCGTCAAGAAGCATATCTGTTCCTGTAAGTCCTTCTTTTGGAGATTCTACTCCGTAAAAATGATCCTCTCTGTTGTATCTAAATTTTGCTCCAAGGTTAATAAAACCTTCAAAGTGTGTATCTAATCTTCGACGGCCTATTTTATCTCCTCCCGGTTTTGGAATATATCCTTTTCCGAAACGTGCTAAAAGCGGTCCAACAATCATAATAGAACCACGAAGCGCTCCTCCTTCTTTTTTGAAAGCTTCTGTTTCTAAATATCCAACATTAACTTCATCAGCCTGAAACGTAATCGAACCCGGTTCATTGCGCTGAATTTTTACTCCTAAATTACCCAGTAAAGTGATTAATTTATTGATGTCTATAATATCGGGAATATTATTAATTTTCACTTTATCTCCCGTTAGAAGCACGGCACATAAAATTTGTAATGCCTCATTTTTTGCTCCTTGCGGAGTGATTTCTCCTTTTAAAGGAGTTCCTCCTTCGATTTTAAAAATTCCCATAGATCTTGTTTAGGTTCTAAGGTTCTGAGATTCTAAGGTTCTGAGCTAAAATCTTAGCATCTTAGTAACTTAGCATCTTAGCCCCTTTTTTATTTCTGATTATTGTTTTTTTGAAATGTCTTTTTTTGTCCGCCTTTGTTGTTATTCTTGTTATTCTGAATTTTTGGCTGTCCGGCTGGTGTTATTTTGTTTGACACACGTTTGTTGGTACGCATTAAATCTGTTGTGTTCAACAATTCTTCGGTACTGTGCAGCAAGTTTATTTTTCCTCCAGACAATTCATATAAATGCTCAAAAATCACATCGTCTTTTACGGTATCTTTGTTCCAGCTTAAGAATGATTTTTTCATGTGGTTGGCAATAACCATTACCAATGCATTTTTCATTTCGCCTTCTTCCCATTTGTTGGCAACATCAATCATATATTTGATATTGTTTCCGTAAAACCTGTATTTAGGAAAGTTTTGCGGATATTGTAAAACATCCGGTTTTAACTGCAATACATCTCTTGATGGAATTGGGTACGGCGATTCTACATTTAGTTTAAAATCAGACATGATAAAAAGCTGATCCCATAATTTATGCTGAAAATCCGGTACATCGCGCAAATGCGGATTCAAACTTCCCATAACCTGAATGATGTATTTCGCTGCTTTGTTGCGCGTTTCATCATCTTCGATTGCAGTAGCCTGGTCAATCAGTTTTTGTAAATGACGACCGTACTCCGGAATAATCAAACGCTGTCTTTCAGAATTGTATTCTAAGTTAAAAACAACGTCGTTTGCGACTTCTTTTTTATATTTTTCGACCATAAGTTATAATGAAACTATACCTTCTATTGTAGATACTTCTTTGTATTTACCAATCACCTCGTCAGAGCTGTGCATGGTTACATCTACAGAAACACTGGTAAATTTACCGGTTTTAGATTTTGTTGTTTTAATAACCGCTCCCATACGATCAAAAGCTTTTTCAACACGCTCTACATTATCGGCTACAGACGGCACAATGAATTTGTACAAATATTCTGCTGGCCAAGTATTTGCGTTATCTAATTCGACTTTTAATCTTTCGTAAAATTCGGCGGTATTTTTTTCTTTATCGTTCTCCATTCGTAATTAAAAATAAACGCAAATATACGGTTTTTGAATTTAGATTTTTTATATTTTTTCTTCGAAAAAAGGTTCAAAGTTACAAAGTTACAAAGGTGCAGAGAAAAAAGCTTTGGAAGATTATTTCATTGTAAATTTAACGCTTATATTTGAGAAAGCATTCCTACGAAATTTGCTCGCGAAGTCGCGAGGACGCGAAGTTTTTAAGATTAATAATTTCTTTACGTCCCTGTGGCTTTGCGAGATTAAAAACACATTACAATGAAAAAACTCCTTTTACTTTTTATCGCATTAACAATAAATTCAATTCAAGCACAAGAAGTCAAAACTTTAACTTATTTCCAAAACGACACATTAAAACTGGATTTAGATTTATATCTGCCAAAGAAAAAATCCGGCGAGAAAATTCCGTTAATCATGTTTGCTTTTGGAGGAGGATTTTCTGGCGGTGAACGTACAAGCGAAAAAAACTTCGGAAAATTTATGGCCGAAAATGGTTATGCCGTTGCCAGCATTTCATACAGTTTATATATGAAAGGAAAAGATTTTGGCTGTAAAGGTGTTTTAACCGAAAAAATAAAAGCAATTCAAATTGGCGTGAGCGATATGTGGCAGGCGACTGCGTATTTAATCGAAAATGCCGACAAATATAATCTTGATACTTCTAAAATCTTTATTTCAGGAATTAGTGCCGGTGCTGAAATTGGTTTCCACGCTTCGTTTTGGGATTATAAACTCATGAATTTATATAAAAGTAATTTACCTGAAAACTTCAAATATACCGGATTCATTGGAGGTTCGGGAGCAATTCAGGATATCAATTTAATTACGAAAGAAAAAGCAATTCCGATGTTATTGGCACACGGAAGCAATGACGATACCGTTCCTTACGGCGCAGGTTCGCATAGATCTTGCCCAACAAATGCTTCGGGCTGGTTGATTTTATTTGGATCGTATGCCGTTTACAATCACATGCAGGATTTACATAAAGATATTGAGCTGATTACTTTCTGCGGAGGCGGACATGAATTCTCTGGCTATCTTTTTCATGACGGACAACAATATGTTCTCGATTTTGTAAATGATGTTTTAAAAGGAAAGAAATTCGAATCGCATTTGATCATGCCTTCTAAAAAAGGAAAAGGTTCCGAGAAATATTTGTTTTGTGAGTAATTAATTTGGCAGAAACCAACAACTATCCAAAATTATTATTCGTTTCCTGCAAGGTTTTAAAAACCTTGTAGGTTTAAAAATTAATGTAATACAAAATATGGACCGAGCCGATGGCTCTTTAACTCGTAGACCTTCATTATGTGGACGAATTAAAATTCGTCCCTACAATATTTGTCGAGCCAAAGGCTCTTTTTTCAATATTCCGAAACTGCTCCGGCGGAGCAAAACATTTATAGAAAATTATATTTCCGATTATCAAAAAGCTCCAGCGGAGCGATATATTTTGTAGCAGCTCCCGATAGCTATCGGGATTAATCCGTTGAAAACGAATCATTATCAAAACAAGAGTTCCGTAGGAACGAAACATATAAAATTTAAATCAATTAATTTTTATTTCAAAAGAATACCTACAAGGTTTTGAAACCTTGCGGGAAATGCAATCTGAAAAATCATTCCAAAAACAAAACCATGCCTCTCCTCTAGCCCTGATGGAAGCGGAAATCCTTTTGCTTTTTCCTTTAAAAAGCAAAAGATTGAAGCGGACAGCAGGAACACATTTTGGCTAAAAATGCAAAATTATTCGCTCTTGATAAATATTCTTTTTAAATACGAATAAGTTTAGGTAAATTTGCGCTTTATTTTTAGAATAGTGCAAAAACAAATCATAGTTCTCATTGGTGGTCCTGGTACAGGAAAGTCTACACTTATAAACGAATTAGTCGCTCGTGGCTATTGTTGTTACCCTGAAATTTCTAGAGAAGTTACACTCGAAGCCCAAAAAAGAGGTGTCGAGCAATTGTTTCTGGAACAGCCTTTATTATTTAGCGAAATGCTTCTGGAAGGACGCATCAAGCAGTTTGAAAACGCTAAAGAAGAACCCGATAATATCGTTTTTATCGATCGCGGTATTCCAGATGTTGTGGCTTATATGGATTATATTGGAGACGAATATCCGGAACATTTTGTAAAAGCGTGTGAGAATTTCAAATATTCTAAAACTTTTATTTTACCTCCCTGGGAAGAAATTTATCAAAGCGATACAGAACGTTACGAAAATTTCGAACAGGCATTAACGATTCAGAAACACTTAATTGAAACGTATAAAAAATACGGTTACAACTTAATTGAGGTTCCGAAAGATACAGTAGAAAACAGAATTCTTTATATCTTAGACAAAATTTAGCAGCCGGTTTTAAAGTTGCAAAACTAGAAACTGTTTTCTACATTTTTAACTTTAAAACACAGGCCATGCAGGACGCACAGGAAATTCTTTTAAAATACTGGAAACACGCCAGTTTTAGACCGCTCCAAAAAGAAATTATTGATTCGGTTTTAGAGGGTCAGGATACTTTTGCACTGCTGCCAACCGGGGGCGGAAAATCAATTTGTTTTCAGGTTCCGGCCATGATGCGCGAGGGAATCTGTCTGGTTATTTCTCCTTTGATCGCCTTGATGAAAGATCAGGTTGCCAATCTTCAAAAAAGAGAAATTAAAGCGATTGCACTTACAGGCGGTATTCATACCGAAGAAATCATTGATCTTTTGGACAATTGCCAATTCGGGAATTACAAATTCTTATATCTTTCGCCGGAGCGTTTACAATCGGATTGGATTTTGGAGCGAATCAAAAATCTTCCTATCAATTTAATTGCTATTGACGAGGCACATTGTGTTTCGCAATGGGGTCACGATTTTAGACCGGCTTATTTAAAAATTTCGGAACTTAAAAAATACTTTCCTAAAATTCCGTTTTTGGCTTTAACTGCCACCGCAACACCCAGAGTTGTAGAAGATATTAAAACCGAACTGGGATTAAAAGATACCAAACTTTTCCAGCAGTCTTTTGAGAGAAAAAATATTGCGTACATGGTTTTTGAAGTCGAAGACAAATTGTATCGCGTGGAGCAGGTTTTGAAAAAAAACCCGCAGCCTTCTATTATATATGTACGAAACAGAAAATCGTGCCTTAATATGTCTACCCAATTGCAATCTTTAGGCTTCAAAGCAACGTATTATCATGGCGGACTTTCGGCTCAGGAAAAAGATAAAAACATGCAGCTTTGGATGTCAGAACAAGCACAGGTTATTGTTGCCACGAATGCATTTGGAATGGGAATTGACAAAGACAACGTAAAAACGGTTATTCATACACAGCTGCCCGAAAACTTAGAAAATTATTATCAGGAATCTGGAAGAGCGGGGCGAAATGGCGAAAAAGCTTTTTCGGTTTTGTTATTTAATAATTCAGATGCAAACCAGACCGAACAGCAGTTTATAAATGTACTGCCTGATAAAAAGTTCTTAAAAACAATGTACATCAAGCTTTGCAATTATTTTCAAATCGCGTATGGCGAAGGTCTAGACGATTCGTATTCTTTTAAAATGAATCATTTTTGCAATAAATACGACTTCCCTACTTTAAAGACCTATAATGCTTTGCAGTTTTTAAGCCAGCAGGGCATTATTACAATGTCTCAGGAATTTTCGGAAAAAGTTACCATGCAGTTTTTAACTGAATCAAAAGAAACTATGCGATACATGAGTTTGAATCCGAATGATGAAGAAATTATTCTGGCCATTTTAAGAACTTATCCAGGAGTTCACGAAATGAAAACACCAATTAATCTTTCGCTGATTGCTAAAAAATCTAATTATAAAGAAGAACAAGTTACAGCACTTTTAGAAAAATTAAAAGAAAGAGAAATCATCGAATATAAATCTAAAAACAACGACGCTACTATTTTATTTAACGAAGTCCGCGAAGATGATTTAACGATAAACCGAATTTCGAAGTATCTGGAGAAACAGAATAAACTAAAACGAGATCAGCTTTCGTCTGTACTCTATTATATAAAGGAAGACAAAACCTGCAAGAACAGGTTGGTTTTGGATTATTTTGGAGAAGAAACAAAAGAAAATTGCGGTGTTTGTTCTTATTGTATAACCCAAAAAGGAAAAATTACCGAAGCCGATTCTATTGCCGATAAAATTCTGCATCTTTTAAAAGCAACTGCCTTAACTTCGCGGGAAATTGAAAATCAAATCAAACTAGATGCTAAAGATGTTCTTTTAGTCCTAAAGGAATTATTAGAAAACAATCACATCATTATATTGCCCAATAATAAATACACTTTAAAATCATAATGGAAAAATTACGAATTATATTTATGGGAACTCCAGAATTTGCCGTTGGCATTTTGGATACCATCCTTAAAAACAATTACGATGTTGTTGGCGTTATTACCGCTGCAGATAAACCAGCAGGACGCGGCCAAAAAATAAAATACTCAGCTGTTAAAGAATACGCATTAGCAAACAACCTTACTTTATTACAGCCAACGAATTTAAAAGACGAAAGTTTCCTGGCCGAATTAAAAGCTTTGAACGCCAATTTACAAATTGTTGTAGCATTTAGAATGCTTCCTAAAGTAGTTTGGGAAATGCCAAGTTTAGGAACTTTTAACCTTCATGCTTCTTTATTACCAAATTACCGCGGAGCAGCGCCAATTAACTGGGCGATTATTAATGGAGAAACTAAAACCGGAGTGACTACCTTTTTTATAGATGATAAAATTGACACCGGAGCCATGATTTTAAATTCGGAAATTGCGATTGAACCAGCAGAAAATGCAGGACAATTACACGATAGATTAATGAATTTGGGAAGCCAGACTGTTATTGACACTTTAAAAGTAATTGAAAACGGAAATGTTACAACTACAATTCAGGAAGATAACGAGGAAATTAAAACCGCTTACAAACTAAACAAAGAGAATTGTAAAATTGACTGGACAAAATCCGGAAACGAGATCAATAATTTAATTCGAGGTCTAAGTCCTTATCCTGCAGCGTGGTGCTTTTTAAAAGACAAAGACGAGGAGTTAAACATCAAAATATATGAGGCAAAACTTATCGCAGAAGCCCATTCTTTCGAAACAGGAAGCTTAATAAGCAGTAAAAAAGAAATTAAAATTGCAATAAAAAACGGCTTCGTACAGTTATTAAGTTTACAATTACCAGGAAAAAAGAGAATGCAAGTGGCAGAATTGTTAAATGGGATAACTTTTTCTGATAGCGCAAAGGTCTATTAACGTCAGTAAAACAGGGGTTTGTACCTGTTTTTGATCGATAAACTACCCGCTTTATGAACAAAAAAAGTAAGTTATCAACAATTATTGCTAAAATTAAAGAAAACACTTGCACGCAACGGATTTCCTACTAAATTTGTGTATTAACAATTTTTTTTAACCAACAATTAATAACTAATTATTATGAACAAATCAGAATTAATCGATGCTATCGCTGCTGATGCAGGAATTACAAAAGCTGCGGCAAAATTAGCTTTAGAGTCATTTTTAGGAAATGTAGGAACTACTTTGAAAAAAGGCGGAAGAATTTCATTAGTAGGTTTCGGATCTTGGTCAGTATCTGCGAGAGCTGCTAGAGACGGTAGAAATCCTCAAACAGGAAAAACTATCAAAATTGCTGCAAAAAATGTAGTAAAATTTAAAGCTGGAGCTGAATTAGAAGGTGCAGTGAACTAAGTAAGAAGTTCTCTAAACTAAATAATATAATTAAAACCCTCTTTGGAGGGTTTTTTTATGCGGTTTAACGATTTTTTTTGCGATTTTAAAAATTTTATTATTAAATTTAATAAAAATTGTAGCCGTATGATTTCAGAAAAATTAAAAAAAGGACACCTGCTTATTGCCGAGCCTTCAATAATTGGAGATTTATCTTTTAACAGATCGGTAATTTTATTAGCAGACCATAACAAAGAAGGATCAATAGGTTTTATCATTAATAAACCATTAAAATACACTATTAATGATTTAATACCTGAAATTGATGCCAGCTTCAAAATATACAACGGAGGCCCAGTTGAACAAGACAATCTGTACTTCATTCATAATATTCCTGATTTAATCCCGAATAGTGTCGAGATTTCTAACGGAATTTATTGGGGAGGAGATTTTGAATCAACCAAAGACTTAATAAACGACGGATCGATCAGCAAGAACAATATTCGTTTTTTCTTAGGATATACTGGTTGGGACGAAAATCAGCTTGAAAGTGAAATGCAAGGCAACTCCTGGATTATTGCTGATAATAATTACAAAAACAAAATTATCGGAAAATCTACCACCCACTTTTGGAAAGAGCAGATTATTGAGCTTGGCGGAGATTACCTTATTTGGTCAAATGCACCTGAAAATCCATATCTGAATTAATTTTCAGATATAGATTCATTCAGTTTCTGAACTAATAAATGAGCCAGATTACTTGTAAACTCTTTTTTTCGATATTTAGTTATCGGCTGTATCCCTGTGATTACATTTGTCAGGAATAATTCGTCTGCTTTTTGAAGATCAAACGGCGAAATTATTTCCTCTACTACTTCTACGCCCTCTGTTTTTTTAGCTAAGGCTAATATTTGCTTGCGCATAATTCCGTTTAAACATCCTTCAGAAACTGGAGGCGTAATTAGTTTTTTACCCACAACCATAAATAAATTCCCCTGAAGTGCTTCAACCACATTTTTAGTATCATTTACTAAAAGGCAGTTCGCAAGTCCGTTTTCGTGAGCAAAAATACTTCCGGTAACATTAATCATCTTATTCGTCGTTTTAATCGACGACAATAATTGTTTTGTTACATAGAAGTCTTTATACAAATCGACTTCGTATTCACCTGTATTTAAAGCATATAAAGTACTATCAAGCAGCGTTGCATGAATTAAAAACGAAACTTCATTCGTTTTTGGCAGATACAAACCTCCATCGTTTCTAAAAACGGTGATTCGCGCTCTTGCCGATGCTGTAATATTTTTTTCCTGAACAAGATTTAAAATCTGCTCCTCAAAATATTCCATTGTAAAATTCATCGGAATTTCCATTCTAACCACTCTCATAGAAGCCATTAACCTAAAATAATGATCCTCGAGAAACAAAATTTTGTTATTGATAATTTTTACTGTTTCAAAAACTCCGTCTCCGTATAAAAAAGCACGATTTTGAGTTAGTATATTTTCTTCTGCAGCTATGTTTCCGTTAAAATTGATCATAAAAAAACCCTGAATTTTGTTCAGGGCAAATATAAGGCATAAAATAGACTTTTACTAAACAGATCCTATAAGATGTTTCAGGTCTGAGATTTGATTCTCCCACAATTGTTTAGCCTCTCCTACTTCTTCTTTTTCTGCAAAATCAACTACCATTAATGACACATCTTTAGTTAATTCATCAACTAAAATATGCAATTCAAAAAAGTATTCAGTATCCTTACTGCTTTCGTCTACCCATTTAAATTTTACTTTTTCGCCTGTTTTTTTTGAGGCAAGACGTGCTTTTTCCTGCGAATCGTTCCAGATGAAAGTAAAAAATTCACCTCTTGAATTAACATTGTCAGCAAACCATTCTGATAAACCTGACGGAGTTGATATATATTGATACAATAACTGCGGCGAAGAATTGATCGGAAACTCGATTTCGTAACGTATTTTTGGATCCATGTGCTACTTTTAATTTTTTCGAAATATAAGAATATATGTTCAAAAACAATACATTTTTAAAAATATTTTTTTTTCTTCAAATTATTCTTGGAAGCTTTAATATTATTTCTATCTTTGCACCCGCAATCAGGAATTCATGATAGCAGTCCAGGCGAGGTAGCTCAGTTGGTTAGAGCGCAGGATTCATAACCCTGAGGTCACGGGTTCAACTCCCGTCCTCGCTACCAGGTAAAAGCACCACTTTATAGTGGTGTTTTTTTTATTTAGAACATTTTTGTAATTTAACGACGCTTTTGCGGCTACTTTTTTTTAGTCAATAGTCCTTAAAACGATATTTTACAACCTAAGTATTTCATAAACAAATGGATATAGTCAAATTTAAAATTACATCAAAAACGATTAAAGTAGAAGTACGCAATTCTAATAATTATGTTTTTAATTTTAATACTGCCTTAGACATCGCAAAAGAAGACAAAGATGTTTTATTAAAGCTATACCATGCGTTAGATCTTCTTTTTAAAAAAGAAAATCCCGGTGAAGTAAAAAACTACATTTCGCCTAACCAAACCAATATACTCGATCAAATTTCTGATATTGATAATCAACAACAGGAGAAATAAAATAAATCTAATATTTATTTAAAACTCTTTTCGCTATACAAAACACCACTTTTAAAGCTGGTGTTTTTTGTTTATATACCTCATCAGACAAATAGAATCTTCCAATCAAATTTCCCTGTTATAATCTGAACCTTTCAACAAAATAACTTTGGACTTTTAAACAAAGTCGACTTTGTGCTTTCTTCGGAACTTTGTCCTATAAAAATACAATCGATGATAGACACCAATCAAAAAGTATTAGTTACCGGCGGAACGGGCTTTGTAGCAATACATAGTATTTTACAATTATTAAATCGCGGTTATCAGGTTAGAACCACGGTTCGATCCTTAAAAAGCAAAGGCAAAATTTTTGATATGCTTAAAAATGGCAACCTTACCGATTTTAGTAAACTAGAATTTATTGAGGCTGATCTTACTGAAGACAAAAATTGGAAGGAAGCGATGATTGAATGTCAATATGTACTGCACATTGCTTCGCCTATCTTTTTAAGATTACCAAAGAATGAAGACGAAATGATTCGCCCTGCAGTTGACGGAACTCTGCGTATCCTAAAAGCGGCCAGAGATGCCGGAGTAAAACGTGTGGTTATGACTTCTAACTTTGGCGCTGTAGGTTACAGCCATAAAGATAAAAATTCTCTTATTACAGAAGAAAGCTGGACAAATCCCAACGAAAAAGGACTTTCGACTTACAACAAATCTAAAGTTCTTGCAGAACAAGCAGCCTGGGATTTCATGAAAAATGAAGGCGGATCACTAGAACTTTCGGTTATAAATCCGATGGGAATTTTTGGACCGTCTTTAAGTTCTGATTTATCAAGTGGCTTTGAACTTCTTAAAAAATTACTGGACGGCACCATGAAAGCAATTCCAGATATCAGATTAGGAATTGTTGACGTGAGAGACGTTGCCGAATTACACATTTTGGCAATGGAAAATCCGGACGCAAAAGGACAGCGCTTTTTAGCTTTATCAGGAGGCACAATGTCATTATTAGAAATTGTAAAGCTGTTAAAAAAGAAAATGCCTTATATAACCACAAAAGCACCTACAAAATCTTTGCCTACCTTTATAATACGTTTAAGCGCATTGTTTAATGATCAGGCAAAAGCTGTTTTACCGCTTGTAGGCATTTATCGCAATGCAAGTAACGAAAAAGCAAAAACAATACTGGGATGGAAACCTCGGAGCAATGAAGAAGCTGTAACAGCTTCGGTTATTAGTTTAATTAAATGGAAATCTCTTAATATATAACAGATGAAAGTAATTGTAACAGGCGCAACCGGAATGGTTGGCGAAGGAGTTTTAATCGAATGCCTTGACAATCCTCAAGTAGAATCAGTATTGTATGTGGGTAGAAAAGCAAGCGGCAAATCGCATCCAAAATTAAAAGAATATCTTATTCCTGATTTTCTTTCGCTAAAAATTGAAGACAGCAGACTTGCAGGTTATGACGCGTGTTTTTATTGCGCCGGAATAAGCAGCGTAGGAATGGATGAAGCTCAATACAAACATATTACATACGACACTACACTTCATTTTGCAAAAGTAGTATTGTACCAAAACCAAAATCTGGTTTTCAATTTTATTTCAGGATCGCATACAGACAGCACCGAAAAAGGAAAAGTGATGTGGGCACGCGTAAAAGGAAAAACTGAAAATGCTTTACAGACACTGCCTTTCAAAGGACAATACAATTTCCGTCCGGGATTAATGAAACCAGATAAAACGCAAACGCAGCTTAAAGGATACAACAAATACATTCCACTATTCTACCCTATTCTGGGTTTGTTTTATACAGGTTGTAAAACTACAGAAATAGGACGTGCTATGATTGCAGTAACCCAATTTGGATTTTCAAAAAAAATTCTGGAAGCCGTTGACATTAAAAAAGCAGCAAATTTAAAATGAGAAAGAGACTCCTAAAAATCATCAAACGAATGCTTTTAATTCTTCTGGTAATAATACTCGTTCTTGGTTTCTGTACGTGGTTGTACATGCAAAAGGCAACGTTTGGAAGTCTGCCTTCTGCCGAAAGTATGGCTCGTATAGAGAAATCGCAGCATTATAAAAATGGTGAATTTCAAAATAATATATACACACCAACATTAGCTCCGGGTTATACTTTTTGGGGCGTAATAACAGCACAGCTTTTTGATAAAGCAGTTCCAACTGAGCCCGCAAACCGAATTCCTTCTGTAAAAAGAGATTTAAAACATTTACCTGCAGATCAAAATCTTTTAGTTTGGTTTGGACATTCGTCTACTTTTTTACAAATCGACGGAAAGAAAATCTTAATCGATCCGGTTTTCAGCGACAATGCTTCTCCAATTCCAAACAGCGTAAAAGTTTTTGACGGAACAGATAATTACCATGTCGAAGATTTACCCGAAATTGATTACCTATTGATCTCGCACGACCATTACGATCATCTTGATTATCCTACTGTTTTGGCATTAAAGGATAAAGTTAAAACTGTAATTTGCGGTTTAGGCGTTGGCGCACATTTTGAACGCTGGGGATATCCTAAAGATAAAATTATTGAAGAAGACTGGAACGACTCGATTACTATTGGGAAAGATTTCACTATTCATACGCTTCCGGCCAGACATAAATCTGGGCGTGGACTAACACAGAACCAATCCTTATGGGCTTCTTATTTAATCAACTCTCCTACTCTAAAAGTTTTTTACAGCGGTGATGGAGGTTACGATACTCATTTTGCCGAAATAGGGAAGAAATTTGGCCCAATTGATATTGCGATTATGGAAAACGGACAATACAATAAAGCCTGGCATTACATTCACATGCTGCCCGAAGAAACGCTACAGGCGGCACGCGATCTAAAAGCCAAAAGCATGGTTCCGGTTCACAATTCTAAATTTGCATTGGCCAAACATACCTGGAATGAACCTCTAAACGAAATCAGCAGATTAAACGAGAAATATCACATTCCGCTTATTACGCCTATTATTGGAGAAATCGTTATTTTTGATGGTAACAATGTTTTCAAAGAATGGTGGAAAAGTAATTCTGAAAAATAAACCCGAACTTCCATGAAATATACAGAAATCAAAAGCTGTTATATAGGTCCAGAAATTTCACCGGAACAATTTATTGCGGAACATTTCTTTTTGTATCTCGCAAAAGGTACAATTGAAGGATATGACGGCATTAATAAATACCATTTAAAGGCGGGTGAATATTGTATTGCCCGAAAAAATCATCTCGCACGATACAACAAACAAAAACAAGACGGCGAATTCGAAAAGGTGGTCGTAATTTTTGATACTGAATTTTTAAAAATTTTTGCTGCCAAACATAAAATAACAGCACAAAAAGCAACTGATGAAGCTGCGTTTGTTCTTTTAAAAAAAACGAATCTTGTTCCTAATTTCATTCTGTCCTTAATGCCGTATTATAATGATGGAGGCGAACTTGACGATACATTTTCGAACATAAAACGCGAGGAACTGCTTTTGATTCTTTTAAAAGAAAACCCTGAGTTAAAAGATATTCTTTTTGATTTTGCTCCGCCGGAAAAAATAGATTTAAAAGCTTACATGAATCGGAATTATAAATTTAATATCACGATGGAGCGTTTTGCTTATCTTACAGGAAGAAGCATTTCGGCTTTTAAACGTGATTTTGCTTCTATCTTTTCAGATACTCCAAGTAGATGGTTAATTCAGAGAAGACTTCAGGAAGGTTATTTTTTGATGGAGAAAAAAGGGAAGAAACCTTCTGATATTTATCTTGATCTTGGCTTTGAAGATCTTTCTCATTTCTCTTTTGCTTTTAAGAAAAAATACGGCATTCCGCCTTCGGAAATTTTAAAAGGGATTACATAAATCAAGTATTGAGATTTTACGGTCTAAATACTTCAATTAAAAGATTACAACTAAAAAACTTCAAAATGGATTTGAAATTTAGAAAAGCAAACAAAGAAGATGTCTATGAAATTGTCGCCATGCTTTCAGATGACAAATTAGGAGAACTTAGGGAATCATTTCAAAATCCGCTGCCTCAAAAGTATTACGATGCTTTTGATATTATCAATAATGATCCGCATCAGGAATTAATTGTGGTTCAAAATGCAGAAAATAAAATCGTAGGAACATTACAATTGAGTTTTATTCAATATTTAACTTACCAAGGAGGCATCAGAGCTCAAATTGAAGCCGTTAGAATACAAAACGATTATAGAGGAAAAGGATATGGAACTTATTTTTTTGAATGGGCGATTAAACGGGCAAAAGAAAAAGGAGCGCATTTAATTCAATTAACCTCAGATAAAAAAAGAACCGAAGCCATTCATTTCTACGAGAAGTTAGGTTTTAAGGCTACACACGAAGGCATGAAACTTCATCTTTAAAAAGACAAAATCCCTTGAGCTTTTCTGTTTAAGGGATTTTATTTATGATGCTTTTTCATCATCAAAAAAAAACAAAAAAACCGCCTTAAATCTTTAATCCACAAGATTTCAACATCACCCTCAATGTTAAATTTTAAATGTTAAAATTAAAAAGTGAACAAAATTATGTAACATTTTTAGGCAGCAAACGTCAAACCTTAAAATTAAATACGGTTCTTTGTAACTTATTACATTCACAATTTGAAATTGGTCATTTTTTGAATACAATAATATTGAATTCAGTGAGTTTTGACTAGGTAAACTAGTTTCGATATTTTCGTTATGGACAATAAAAAGTTTATTTTAAGTTTAAAAAAAGGTAATGAAGCAGCCTTCAAGGAGGTTTACTTCAATTACTACGATAAGCTTGTAAATATTGCCAGACGTTTTGAACTTACTGTTCTTACTCCCGAAGACTTTGTTCAGGAGAGTATTTTAAGATTGTACAATAAAAGAGAATTACTTAATGAAGATGTCTTGTTCGACAAGCAATTGTTTACCATTTGCAAAAACATCATCATCAATCATGTTAACAGAGAAAACAAAATAGTACAGCTTAATCCTTCTAAGGCTGATATCGCTGAGGAGGAAACTGACATGGGAATTTATGACGAAAGAAAAGAAAAGTTATATAATTTCATTAATCAGCTTCCGGAGCAGCAACAAAAAATATTTACTTTACACAAACTGGAAAACCTTAGCTATAAGGAGATTGCAGAGATTACGGATCTTTCTGAAAAGACCATTGCCAATCATATTTATCTCGCCAGTAAATTTATTCGAAAAAAAATCGAAAACCATTAGGAACTTTTTTGTTCTCGTTTGTTATATATAAAAACAAGAACAAAAAATGCGCAGCGAAGCTTATAAAACGAATATTAGAACAAAAAAAGATGCTAGTCTAATTGTAGCTCTTTTACAGTTTGTTATTTCCGATTGTATTATAAATTTTGATTTTCAAAAACGCGAAAGAATTTTACGAATCGAAACTAACAGAGAGATCAAGGAAATGGTTATTGGTGTTTTTAATAAACAAGGATTTTATTGTCAAAAACTATAACCCCAAAAATATGGATAAGGAAAAATTAGACGATGAGTTTGAAAAATTTTGGGATGAGACCCCCATCCCACACTCAGATCAGATAAAAGAAGCTTCTTGGGAACAATTTTATTCCAAAACTTTTGCTCCTAAAAAGCGAAAGTTTAAACCTTGGCGCTATTATGCAGCCGCGTCGGTTTTATTATTTGTTCTTATCGGGACAGGAATTTATTTTAATAATAGTCAGGAAACCGAAAATGTAATTCTGGCTTCGAATGTAATCGAAAATACGACGACGAAAATAAAACATATCGTGCTGCCGGATAATTCGAAAGTAGCTTTAAGCCCTAAATCTAAAATTTCCTACGGAGAGAATTTTGCTTTAAACCGAAAAGTTGAGGTTGCCGGAGAAGCTTATTTTCAGGTTAAAAAAGACAAACAGCATCCTTTTCAGGTTTTTTGCAACGAAACAACCACAACGGTATTAGGAACTTCTTTTATTGTTAAAGGATTTGAACAAAAAGAAGTAACGGTTGAACTTTTTGAAGGAAGCGTTCAGATGAATGTGAAAGGTCAGGATCAAAAATGGATTTTAAAACCAGGCCAGAAATTTACCTACGGAAATCAAAATGCTTCGGTATCTGAGTTTAGCCGCTTTGTAGATTTTGACAACGAAAAATTAACTGCTTTAGGTACTTATATTGAGGAAAATTACGGTTATAAAGTAATAATTCCGCAGGAATACAGCAGTCAAAAAATTACAGTGAGAATAAATAAAAAAGAAGAATTAAAAACGATTGTAGAATTAATATCAGAAATGTATAACCTAAATTTTGAAATAAATGAAGATTTAAAACAGATTACTTTTCGATAGAAAAGAAAAAGGATGTAAGCCGCGAAACTACACATCCTTCTCATAATCAGGATAACACGAAGTTATTCCATTTAATAATAATCCAAAAATACAAAAATTCATGAAGCATATAATTTCAGCATGCTTTTTTTTATTCAGTTTGTGTATGTCTGCTCAAAGCGTTACCGTAACTGTAGACCAAAATGTAACTTTAAAAGAATTCTTTAAGCAAATCGAAAATCAAACCGATTTTAAATTTGCCTTTACGGATCAAATTGACACAAGTCAAAAATACTTCACTAAGAAAAACTCTTTTAAGCTGGTAAATATCGAGAAATTGATCTCTGAATTAAACAAAACTGCATTGGTTCAATTTTCTATTGTGGGCAATAATATTTTTGTGAAACAAAAATCTCAACCTGTTAAGGCGTCTAAAAAAAAAAGTAAGCTGACGGGACGAATTCTTGATGATACTAAACAATCTGTTATTGGTGCTAATGTTTACATTAAAGAACTGGAAATAGGCACCGTAACAGATGCTAACGGAAAATACAGCATTGAAATTCCAAACGGAAATTATACGGTTTCTATTAGTTATGTTGGTTTTAGGAATAAAGAAAAACAAATTAGCATTTCTGATGATGAGACAATTAATTTTAATTTAGAAGAAGACAGCCAGCAGTTAGAACAGGTAATTATCACGACTAATAAAGCGGTTGATATTAAAACACCGCAAATGAGTGTGAACAGGCTTTCGATGCAGGAAATTAAAAGAATTCCTGTGGCAATGGGAGAACCTGATCCTTTAAAATCGATTCTAACATTACCCGGAGTTACCAATGCCGGAGAAGCTTCTTCTGGCTTTAATGTCCGCGGAGGTGCTGCAGATCAGAATTTGATTCTTCTTGATGGTGCTCCTGTTTATGCAGATTCGCATATGTTTGGTTTCTTCTCGATTTTTAATGCCGATATCGTCAATGGCTTAGATTTATATAAAGGAGGAATTCCTTCTAAATTTGGAGGCCGTGTTTCGTCTGTTTTAGATGTTACACAGCAAACCGGAGATTTTGAAGATTACAAGGTAAATGGTGGTATTGGTGTTATTTCAAGCCGACTTTTAGTGCAGGGTCCGATAAAAAAAGACAAAGGTTCTTTTATCGTGTCGGGTCGTACTTCCTATGCACACTTATTTTTAAAACTGGCCGACAACAAAAACTCGGCTATGTTTTATGACTTCAACGCCAAATTAAATTATCGTTTAAATGCCAATAACACCATTGCCTTTTCTGGTTATTTAGGAAACGACGTATTCGATATTAACGATCGTTTCTCAAGTAAATACGGAAACACTATGGGAATTTTAAGCTGGAAACATACTTTTACTGACGAGTTAAATTCTAATCTTTCTGTTTTTTACAGTGATTATAGATTTAATCTGGGCATTTCAACAGAAAAGTTTGAATGGGACAGCAATATTAAAAGTTACGGACTTAAATACAACTGGAACTATCAAATATCAGACAAGTTTAAAGCCAATTACGGAATTGATGGTTTGTACTATGATTTTAATCCCGGTGTTGTAAAACCGTCTACTTCAGATTCTCCTTATAATTATAAACAGCTGGATAAAAAACACGCTTTAGAAGCTTCTACTTTTATCGATTTTGAAAACCAGATTACAGAGAAATTGAATTTCCGTTACGGACTTCGTTACAGTATGTTTTATCGTTTAGGGCCAGAAGTTATCAGTACTTACGAAAACAATCAGGCAGTTGTATACAATCCGTTGTATAAAATCTATGAAGAAGGTACTCCTACAGGAAGTATCAGTTACGGAAGCGATAAAACCATTAGTAAGTTTAATAATTTTGAACCTCGAGCTGCTTTGTCTTATGCTTTTAATGATAATACTTCGGTTAAAGCGAGTTATAACAGAATGGCGCAGTACATTCATATTTTATCTAATACACAATCTCCATTGCCTATGAGTATCTGGACACCAAGCGGTCCGTTTACAAAACCTCAAATGCTGGATCAATATGCGATAGGATATTTTAAAAACTTTAAAGACCGCGATTATTCTTTTGAAGGAGAGCTTTTCTATAAAACCGTTAAAAACCGTATTGACTATATCGACGGAGCAGATATTTTGGCCAACAATAACATCGAGCAGGTTATCCTAAACGGTAAAGCCAGATCGTATGGTATGGAATTATTGTTTAGAAAAAATACAGGTCTTTTCACCGGATGGGTTTCTTATACTTTATCAAGAGCAGAACAAAAAACACCGGGCAGAACTCCTGAAGAACCAGGAATTGCAAATGGCGACTGGTATTTATCAGGATACGATAAAATGCACAATTTAAGCATCGTAGGAAGTTATGAATTCAGTCCAAAATGGTCTTTTAATGGTAATTTCACTTTGCAGTCAGGTCAGCCGGTAACGTATGCTAATGGGTATTATGAATTTGGAGGAATCAATGTTCCAAACTACTCTTTAAGAAACGAAAACAGACTTCCTCTTTTCCATCACCTTGATGTAGCGGCGACTTATACACCAAGACCAGACAAAAAGAAAGGCTGGCAAAGCTATTGGGTATTCAGTATTTATAATCTTTACAACAGAAAAAATGCTGCTTCTATGAGTTTTACAACTAATGAAGATACTGGAGCGAATGAAACAAGAAGACTTTCCATTTTTGGTATTGTACCGGGAGTTTCTTATAATTTTAAATTTTAATGCTATGAATAAATTAAAAAAATATAATGTAATGAATAAAGCGCTGGCATTAATGAGTCTTCTTTTTGTTGTATTTTTTACTTCTTGCGAAGATGTTGTAAACCTTGATTTAGAAACGGGCGAATCCAGAATCGTTGTCGATGCCGAAATAATCTGGAAAAAAGGAACAACAGGAAACAATCAGGTTATCAAAATCAGTAAAACTGCTTCGTATTACAGCAGTACTACACCAAAAGTTTCAGGCGCACAAGTAAGAGTTGAAAACACTAAAGGTGATGTTTTTACTTTTAATGAATCTGAGCCGGGGGTTTATGTATGTACTAATTTTGTTCCGGTAATCGACATGGAGTATAAATTGTTTATTCAAGCCGAAGGAAAAAGTTTAACAGCGGTTGAAAAATTAACTTCTGTAACTCCAATCGATAGAATAGAACAAGCAATAGTTCCTGATATTAGCGGTAAAGATGTAATCGAACTTACTTATTATTATAAAGATCCCGCAGATCAGGTCAATTTTTATATGACAGAATACAGAAGTTCATTCTTAATATTTCCGCAGTACGAAATATCAAATGACGAATTTTATAATGGTAATGAAGTAAGCACCAGATTTTCAGACGAAGATATGAAAGCCGGAAATACAGTAAATATTACACATAGAGGTCTTTCTAAAAATTTCTACAATTACATGAAATTAATTTTAGAAGCTTCAAGCGCAAATCCGTTTATTGTGCCGCCAGGAAACATTAGAGGAAACATTGTAAATAATACCGACGTCAATAATTTTGCTTTAGGTTATTTCAGACTTTGCGAAGCAGACGAAATTCCTTATTTAGTGAAATAGAGAAATTGTTTGGGGGCAATTAATTTTAACACATAGAGAGTTCTTAAAAATATATTTCTTTTGATATTCATTTCCACACATAAAACCTATGCATCGGGACTATGTGTTAAATAATCTATTTTTTATAAAAAGGCAAACCCCTTAAGCATTTTGTTTAAGGGGTTTTTATTTGAATCTCGATAACCTTAATTGGAGTTTTATCTCGGTATTTTTGAAATTTCATCATCAAAACAAAGAAATCATCTTTTTAAACCACATCACAACCAATTAAAAAGTAGGTTTTTAGCTACTTTTAATCGAATTAATTAAAATATATTGAAAGAATAACTTTACAATTATGTTTTATTTGCTTTAATTTGCGACAAATATTATCGTAATTATCTATTAAAAATGAAAAAACAATTATTAATTATTGGAGGTGGGTTTGCTGGTTTTTGGAGTGCATTGAGTGCTATTCGTCAAAGTCGTGAACTAAAAAGAGAAAATGAATTAGAGGTAACTTTAATTAATATGGATGAATATTTAACTATTCGCCCAAGATTATACGAGGTTTCTTTAGAAGGTTTAAGAGTCGAACTGAATAAATATTTTAAACCACTAAATATCAATCTTATTATTGGAAAAGCTGAAATCATTGAACCGGAACAAAAAATGGTAATTGTTGCCACCGAAAGCGGATCAAGAGTTTTAAGTTACGATTATTTAATTCTTTCCTCAGGAAGTTCTTTAAAAGCAGCTAATATTCCGGGTATTGAAAACACTTTTAATGTAGACACTTTTAACGCAGCACAGAAACTAGAAGATCACTTAAAGCAGTTAGCTGCTAAAAACTTTGAAGGAGAAGGCGCATCTACATTTGTTGTTGCAGGAAGCGGCTTAACAGGTCTTGAAGTTGCTACTGTAATTAAAGAAAAAGCAGCTAAAATTCTAGAGCATCAAGGTAAGAGCGCTATTGAATTTAAGGTAGTGCTTATAGAAAAATCAGAAAAAGTAGGTAATTATTATGCTGCTGATGCGCAAAATTATGTCATTGATGTATTAAAAGCTAAAGACATAACCATGGCAAATGGCGTTCAGCTGGTTGGGGTAGAACCCAACGGAGCTATATTAAGTGACGGGCGTTTTATACCGGCACAAACGGTGATTTCAACTATTGGACTAACAGCAAGTTCTCTTTGCAATTTCTTTAAAGGAGAAAAAGATAAACTTGGGCGTCTGCATGTAAATAAATATTTGCAGCTCGAAGAATATGAAAATGTAATTGCGGCGGGTGATGTGGCAAATATTCCGGTTGACGATAAAGGGAACAGTTCACTTATGGCATGTCAGTTTTCTATGTTTCTGGGCAAATGGGCGGGACATAATGCTGTTAACAGCTTATTTTCGCAGCCTCTAAAACCTTATCATTACACAGATTATGTCACTTGTTTAGACTTAGGTCAGGAAGATGGACTACTGACTACGGGATGGGAACGCTCATTAGCCGTGAGCGGACTTGAAGGGAAAACTATAAAAATGGAAGTAACTACAAAACTAATATATCCTGCAGATGACGTTAAAACTGCATTAGAAGATTCTTATCCTGAAGTTCCAAATGTTAGTCAAAATGCTTAGTATTAAGATGAAACCTTTTATGAAATTTATCAAATCAGGAATATGCCAACTTTAGGAAAAAATGTAGAATATGCCATACATTCTCTGGTCTATTTAATAGATACTCCGGAAGGAAACACAATTACGGTGCGCGATTTGGCCCATTTTCAAAACATATCCGAAACTTATCTGGCCAAGGCTTTTACAAAATTAAAGAAAGCAGGAATAGTACGTTCGAATATAGGAGTTAAAGGAGGTTATAAACTTGCCCGATCTGCATCAGAGATCACATTTCTGGATATTGTTCTTGCTGTAGAAGGAGAAATCTCCTTTTTTGAATGCAATGAAATCAGAGATAATTGTATAATGCTCGACAAAGAAAACCTTCCGTGGAAAAAAGGCAGTTTCTGTGCCATACATCTGGCAATGATTGAGACAGAAAACAAGATAAAAGATTCGTTACGAGAAAAAAACCTGCAATGGGTTCATGATACTATGCGTAAACAGTACGGACAGGAAATGATTGATAAAAGTAAAAAATGGTTTCAGGTAAATATTTATAAAGAGAAATAGTTTTTTGTTAATTCGAGATTTTGTTTAATTCCTCTTTGGTCATCTGATGATTAAAGGGGAATTTTTATTAGAAGTTTGTTTCTGTTTCAGCTGATTGTTCTTTCAAAAAAGAATAATTTTGTATTTTCAGTTTTTAAAAGAAATTCCACTTCAAAACAAAATACCATGTCAATAAAACAAGAGTCAGAATTAATAGGAATGAAAAAGGCAAGCGAAGCGGTAGCTTATGCTTTAAAAGAAATGAGAAACTTTGCGCAGGCAGGTATGACAACTAAGGAACTGGATGAATATGGCGGTAAAATCCTGAATGATCTGGGAGCGAAATCTGCACCATATTTAACTTATGGTTTTCCGGGCTGGACTTGTATTAGTGTAAACAACGAATTTTGCCACGGTATTCCGTCAGATAAAAGAATTCTTAACGAAGGCGATTTAATTAATATTGATGTTTCGGCAGAATTAGATGGGTTTTGGTCAGATAACGGAGGTTCTTTTGTTATTGGTGAAGATAAAAACGGACATCAAAAACTGGTCGATGCTTCGAAATTTATTTTACAAAAAGCAATCAACAATATAAAAGGCGGCGTAAAAATTTCTGAAATAGGGTATCTTATCGAAACAGAAGCAAAAAAGAGAGGTTATAAAGTCATTAAAAATCTAGGCGGACACGGTATTGGCAGAAGCTTGCACGAACAGCCGGATGAATTATTAAACTATAAAAATAGATACGATCAAAGACGTTTCCAGAAAAATTCTGTGGTTGCAATCGAAACTTTTATTTCAACCTCATCCTCTATTGCTGTCGAACTTAACGACGGATGGACAATGGTAGGAAACAAAGGCGGTTTTATGGCGCAGCACGAACATACTATTGTAGTTACCGAAGGAAAACCAATTATCCTAACAGAAATGAATGAAATCTGGAATTAAAAAATCCGGATTCTGATTATAGAAACTAAAAGCTCCATTATTTCTAATGGAGCTTTTTATTTATAATCTAATTTTTTCCGTTCTTTAAATGCTTTGCACGCAATCTGCTTAAAAACTCAGGCGTTATGCCAAGATATGATGCGATATATTGCTGCGAAACCCGCTGTGATATAGTAGGATAACGAGTAACAAACTCAATATATTGATCCATGGCCGAGGAAGAAACGGTTTTAAACAAACGCTTTTGCAATTTAGACAAATGCCTCTGAATCATCAATCTAAACATTCTTTCTAATTGAGGCACTTCGTTAATAAGATTTTCTTTGGATTGTCTGCTCAAAACCAACAGCTCACAATCTTCAAGGGCTTCTATATACATATCACTCGCAATCTGATCTTCAAAACTCGTAATATCACTTACCCACCAATCTTCGGTTGCAAACTGTAAAGTCAGTTCGATTCCGTGATCATCAATAAAATATTCCCTGATACAGCCTTTATTAATGTAAGCTTCAAAATTGCATACTTCGCCTGCGTGCAGCAAAATTGTTTTTTTTGGCACCATCCTCAATTCGAGACTGTTTTCAAAAATTTTAAGCTCTCGTTCTGAAAGGCGGACAGACCTGGAAAGATAATCGTGTATTTTTTGAAACATTTTTATACGGTTTAGGATTGCTTTACGGATCGTAAATATAAGATAAGAATGATTTATTAATCTTCGAGGTTAAATTATTTTTAACACATAGAAACATAGATTTATATGCAGAAAAGAACACAAAAAGAAACATGTTTCTAACACATAGCGTCCTATGTTTGTTTTAAATAAGTGAAACGCCTTTTAAAGTTTTTATCCCGAAGCTTCGGGACTATGTTTCTATGTGTTTAAAACAACTACATCAAACAAGTTTATTTATTAATATTTCTTGATCTAGTTTAAGAAATTAGGTAACAAAATAATTGATCTTTGAAAACTTAACATTTTTATCCCCTAAAAACAATGAACGATCAAATTCTCCACCTAAAAATTGCTTTAGTTTTATTAGCCATCGAAGACCTGATTCCAAATTACATGGAAATTGAAGAAGACAAAGTAATTTCTAACGGAAATGTGGCAGTATGTATTATTGACGAAGAAGGCAATGTTTACGGCCGAATGTACGGAAACGATAAAGCCCGAAAAAGACAATCGTATAAAATAGCCTGGACAAAAGCAAGTCAGGTATGGCTTACCGGAGTTAAAACAGGAGAATATGAAAGATTGGTTTTTAATAATATTGTGGAGGAAAACGCAAACGGAATTGACGCCCCAGACCTTATAGGATGGCAGGGCGGACAACCTTTAACAATGTCAGACGGCACAAAACTTTCTGTTGGTTTCAGCGGCTTTAGAGGAGCAACTGACCTTGAAATTGTAATTAAAGCATTTAGAAAAATTAAATAATCAGAATTAAAAATATGAGCTACTTACCAGATTCAAACCGATATCAAAAAATGGAATACCGTCGTTGCGGCAACAGCGGTTTAATGCTTCCTGCCCTTTCTCTTGGGTTATGGCACAACTTTGGCGAAATTGACAGCATCGAAAACGCCAGAAATATTTTGCACACCGCTTTTGACAATGGCATCAGTCATTTTGATCTAGCCAATAATTATGGTCCGCCGGCAGGATCTGCAGAAACTACTTTTGGAAAATTGTTTAAAGAAGATTTCAAACCTTTGCGCGATGAACTTGTGATTTCTACTAAAGCCGGATGGCCAATGTGGGATGGCCCTTATGGCGATTGGGGATCAAAAAAACATTTAGTTTCCAGTTTAGACCAAAGTCTTTCGCGCATGGGATTAGATTATGTCGATATATTTTATCACCACAGACCTGATCCCAATACACCACTCGAAGAAACCATGGGCGCGCTTGATTTAATCGTACGTCAGGGAAAAGCGTTGTATGTTGGTATTTCGAGTTACAGCCCCACTGAAACACAAAAAGCAGTTAAAATTTTAAAAGATTTAGGAACACCTTGTCTGATTCATCAGCCTAAATATTCAATGCTAGAACGTACTATTGAAGATGGTTTACTGGATGTTTTAGAACTTAACGGAGTTGGCGGTATTGCTTTTTCTCCTTTGGCACAAGGACTTTTAACTAATAAATATTTAAACGGAATTCCCGAAAATTCAAGAGCCAATGCACATCGCGGCAACGGAGCAATTGAAGAAGATGCCATTACACCAGAAAACATTGCTAAAGTCCGCAAACTAAACGAGATGGCATTAGAACGCGGTCAAAGTCTGGCGCAGATGGCATTAGCCTGGGTTTTAAAAGACAAACGCATCAGCTCGGTAATCATTGGCGCAAGCAAACCGGAACAAGTAGCTGATTCTGTTGGCTGTCTTCAAAACACTGCTTTTTCTGCTGATGAGCTTCAGAAAATCGGCCAGATTCTGTCATAAAATGATATTAACTATTTAACCATAATGCTATGAATACAAACAAAACCAAAACATGCCTGACCATCATGTTGTCCGGATTTTTGGCAGTAAATTTAATGGCGCAGAAACAGGCGCCCAAAGTTGCAGCTTACAAAAGTGTAACGGTTTTTGTAACGGCAAAAAACACCGACAATAAATTAACAAAAACTGAAACTTTATCTTTTTTTGATAAACCACAGCCTCTGGAAAAAGAAATTTCTGTTTTTGTTGATCCTGCTAAAACCTATCAAACCATGCTGGGAATTGGCGGCGCCATTACCGATGCTTCGGCTGAAGTTTTTTACCAGCTTCCTAAAGACAAACAGCAGGAAATTCTAACGGCTTATTATGATAAAGAAAAAGGAATTGGTTACACATTAGCCCGCACCAATATGCAAAGCTGTGATTTCTCCAGCGATATTTACAGCTATATTGCTGAAGGCGATAAAGACTTAAAAACTTTTGATGTTGCTCATGATAGAAAATTCAGAATTCCGTTAATTAAAGAAGCTATTGCAAAAGCCGGAGGAAAACTGACTTTATATGCTTCGCCATGGAGTCCGCCCGCATGGATGAAAACCAACAATAATGTATTACAAGGCGGGACGTTAAAACCGGAATACCACCAAAGCTGGGCAAACTTTTTCGTGAAATTTATTAATGAATATGAGAAAGAAGGAATTCCTATTTGGGGTTATACAGTTCAAAATGAACCTATGGCGGTACAAAAATGGGAATCGTGTATTTTTACTGCCGAAGAAGAACGCGATTTTATAAAAAACTATCTTGGGCCAACCATGCAGAAAGCAGGATTGTCTAAAAAGAAGTTAATCATGTGGGATCATAACCGCGACTTGATGTATCAGCGTGTAAGCACGGTTCTCGAAGACAAAGACGCTTCAAAATATGTTTGGGGAGTGGGTTATCACTGGTATGAAGACTGGCATAAAAACGGAATGAACTTTGAAGCAGAACGCCGCGTGGCAGAAGCTTTCCCAGATAAACCGCTGATTCTTACGGAAGGATGCGCTGCTGATTTTGATCCAAAATTATTAACGGACTGGAGTTATGGCGAAAAATACGGAATGTCGATGATTAACGATTTCAACATTGGAACTGTGGCCTGGACAGACTGGAATATTTTGTTAGATGAAAAAGGCGGTCCAAACCATGTACAAAACTTTTGTATGTCGCCTATTCACGCGGATCTTAAAACCGGAAAGTTAATTTATACTAACGGATATTATTATTTAGGACACTTTTCTAAATTTATTAAACCAGGTGCAAAACGTGTTGCCTGCAACTCGAGCAGTAATAAACTTTTGTCGACTGCTTTTGTAAATCAAAACAATAATCTGGAAGTTGTGGTTATGAATCAATCTGATAATGACGTAGAATATTTTCTATGGATAAAAGGAAAAGCTTCAAAAATAACCAGCCTTGCCCATTCTATTGCGACTTTAGAAGTACGTTAATTTCAAAATTAAACGGATGAAAAAAACACTAGTACTTCTCAATATATTCTTCTTAATAAATTGTTTCGGAACTTTTGCACAGGCATCGGCTGAAAAGCCAATAAAGAAGATACAGCAGATTCCGGGTAAAATAGAATGTGAATTCTATGATTTGGGAGGCGAAGGCGTGGCTTATCACGATACCGATGAAGTAAATAACGGAAGCGGCAAACTGAATCCGGTGAACGGAAATCCTTTAAATGAATTTAGATTGAAAGAAGGCGTTGATATTTCGTATACCAAAAAAGACAGTATTGATGATACGCCGTATACCAAAGTGCCTATTAAAATGAATCAGCTTTATGTGGGCTGGACGCAGCCATCAGAATGGATTAATTACACGGTTGAGGTTAAAAAATCCGGCACTTATAAAATTGGTGTTTTGTATACCGCAAATGGCGATGGAGCAATTTCTATTGCTGTAAACGGAAAAGATGCGACCGGAAACATGAAAATTAATTCTACACATGATGACAATGATCCTGTTGCCTGGAGACAATGGCATCATTGGAACAGCTCATACAATATTGGAACTATTAAACTAGAAAAAGGAAAACAGGTACTGACTTTACATATTGTAGAAAACGGTAATATGAATTTAGACTATTTGTCTTTTACACCTTACTAAGGAAAGATTAGATTAGTTAACTTAGATTTCCCGGCCCATATCATTTCGTTTGAAACTGTATGGGCTATTTTGCTTTTATACGTTCTTATTTTTCTTACTGTTAATAACGTTTTTTCTCCTAATAAATTAAGATATAGAGTCTCTAAAAGCAATTTAATAAAGATTTAAGTTTTTTTTCTTTAACAAAATCAGTAACTTGTTATTGAAATTCGAGATTACATCTATAAAACTCTTGTTTCAAACAAGCGTACTTCCCATTTTGCAAAAGCAGAATAACAGCAAAATAATTTCAAAAAACACAAATCTATGCGAGTATCAGTCATCCGAAAAAATATAAAATTCACACCCGATTCAAGAAGAGTTGTTGCGCGATATTTTATGAATGGAGAAGAACGAACCCAGCAAATGGTATTACGTATCATGATGCTGGACGAAAAGCAGGTTTTAGAAACCTTAGAGCAGACTCTTCGCGAGTTTGCAAGGCGTCACCGAAATATTTCGGCTGTGTTTTTTAGACATTGTGAAAGGATCAGACCTATTATAGAAGCCATGCAAATTGATTATGAGGCTATGTCGCTGAATAGAAAAATGCTTATTGGTTCGTATTGTACAATGGAATATGCTATAGAATCGGCGGCTATTTTTAATCCTTCGATTGTCGAAGATTTTGATCAGTCTGGTTTGGAAGCCGGAGAAAAGCGTGTCATTATTTCTTTCCGTGCAACGGGCGAAGGTCATATCTCCTCTATAGTTTTTAGAAGAGGGATTTTAGACCGTGACAATAATCTGCAAATCATGAAAATTGGCCATCATATTGATAAGGCCGAAATTGAGCACAAAACTTTATTCAACAAAGAGCGTTTCTTAACGAAGTTAATCGAAATGCATACGCAGGATAAGTATATTGCCCAAATCATGCAGGATCTGCCGGAAGAATTTGAATTTGCGATTTTAAAAAATATATTAAATACCGCTTTAAGCGATCCGTCTATTCGTCAGGAAAGAAAAATGGCGCTGGAAGAAATATTATGGTTAGCGAATTCTTTTTACGATTTACAATTTAAACATGATTCTGATATTACAGAACGTGTCATTTTTCCAATATCCGACTCTGAAAGCCGTGGTATTGAGGATGCGCGTTTTGTCCGTTTTGTTGATGATGACAATTCTGTACGTGTTATGGCTACTTATACGGCATATAATGGTCATGCCATATTACCTAAATTAATTTCTACCGAGGATTTTTATTCCTTTAGAGTAATGCCCCTGCACGGCGAAGGAGCGCAAAATAAAAACCTGGCTTTGTTTCCGAGAAAAATAAAAGGCAAATATGCCATGCTGGCCAGAATCGATGGGGTTAACAACTACATTATGTATTCTGACCGTGCTACGCAATGGAACACGCCTATTCTATTGCAAGAACCTCGCTATACATGGGAATTAACGCAAATAGGAAACTGCGGTTCTCCTCTTTGGACAGAAGAAGGATGGCTTGTCATTACCCACGGCGTAGGTACTATGAGACGTTACTGCATTGGCGCATCATTATTTGATCTTGATGATCCGTCTAAAGAAATTGGAAGACTTCAGGAACCATTACTTTCTCCTTTAGAAGACGAACGCGAAGGGTATGTACCGAATGTTGTTTATTCCTGCGGGGCAATTATTCATAATAACAGCCTTATTTTACCGTATGCGGTTTCTGATTATTCGTCTACGTATGGTGTTGTGGATATGGTGGAATTACTGGATGCTTTGAAGAAAAGTAAGTAGAGAGTTTTTATATGGTTCGTTCCTACGGAACTTAATTACTTGAGTTCTTATCACCTTCAACGGATTAAAATCCGTTGCTACAAAATAAATCGTTCCTACGGAATTTTTCCAAAAGAGCCCTTGTCTCGATCAATATGGCAAGGCTGGATTTTAATCCAGTCAGTACAAAATTATCGCCCTTACGAAACTTAAAAAAAAGAGCCGTAGGCTCGACCAATATTGTAGGGCTGGATTTTAATCCAGTCTAAAGATCATATTTTAATTCATCCTAAAGATAAAAAACCTTTGTGAATCTCCGCGAATACCTCCATGTATCTCTGCGAAATACCCCAAAGCCTCTTATTTCAAATTAGGGATCTTCTCCGTCAAATTCTTCCAATATCGTTTTGGCATGTGCTGTAAATGAAGTTTAGTGTTTTTTCTGGATTCGATATTTACGCTGCTGAAATAGCGACGCCATAGGTTTTGAAAAAACTCTTCATCTTCGTCGCATATTTCGGCTAAAAACTTAGACGAATTGGAATTTGCATCAAACTGAATTTCGACCGTTGAGGTATTTTCAAGATCATAATAAATGCCATATTTGCGTTTCGCATCATAAATTAGCCAGCGCTGATCGGCATAACGGTTTTTAAAATGATTTTCAATTAAAGGCAGTACATCGCAATCCGGCTCTACAATGGCGTAATACAAATTGTCTTTCGTTAGTTTAAACCTGACAAAAGCTTTCATTCGGTGGCTTTCTTTGCCTGTTAAATGAGCTGCTTTTCTAACATCTAAAACTTCGGCATTAGCCAAATCTTCTTCAATATTTATTGAACTCGAAAATACATACTTCACAAATCGGAATAAGATTTCTTCGATCTTATCTATATCCGATAAAAAGGCCCTGTAAATATTCGCAAATCCATCTGCCGAAAGTCGTCTTTTTAATCCGTTCAGGACTCGTTTTGCCTTTTGAGTATCGGTTGTTACCCAATAAGATTCTGAAAAAAGCAAAGCGCCTGATGCTTCGTTTTTGGCAAAAACAATATCCTGAAGTTTAAGTTCGTAAATCTCAAATACAGCTGTGAGCCAGCCTTCAAAAGTGCTGTCGTAAATTATTTGTGTCATTTGATTTAAAATAAAGCCAGTTGATTTGAGAAATCATTTTTGTATTTGCTTTTCTGCGTATTTACAATATGATCTTTAATTTGAATAGAAGTTAAATCTCTCTGTAACTGGAATGGCGTTGCAAAAGCCAAAAAATATTTCGATCTGCTGTACGCGATTCCTAATTGCTGTAAATCCTGAGGCTGTAATTTTTTAAACTTTCTGGCAGCAACAATCTTTTTAGCACTTAAAACGCCAATTCCCGGAATTCGGAGAATCAGTTCTAAATCGGCAGTATTAATATCGACAGGAAATTGGTTGAGGTTGCGCAAAGCCCAGCTTAATTTTGGATCTATATCAAGATCAAGATTGGGCTGATCGAAACCTACGATTTCATTTACATTAAATCCGTAAAAACGCATCAGCCAATCGGCCTGATACAAACGGTTTTCGCGAATCATGGGCACGGGAGTTCCAATTGCCGGAAGCCTGTTGTCGTAACTTATAGGTACATATCCGGAATAATAAACCCGTTTCATATTCATCTGATTATAAAAATAATTGGACATACCTAAAATCTCCAGATCATTTTCTTTTGTTGCGCCAATAACCATTTGGGTGCTTTGACCCGCCGGAGCAAAAAGAGGTGCTTTGTAGTTTTGCTTTTTTTCTTCTTTGTAACCAACAATTTCATTTTTAAGATATTCCATCGGTTTAATTACATCGATATGATTTTTATCCGGAGCCAAAAGCTTAAGACTTTGTTCCGTAGGCATTTCGACATTCACACTTAAACGATCCGCATAAAGTCCGGCTTCTTTCAATAATTCGTCGCTGGCGCCGGGAATTGCTTTTAGATGAATATATCCGTTGAAGTTTTCTTCTAATCGCAGTTTCTTTACAATCCTCACCAAACGTTCCATCGTATAATCTGGATTATCAAAAATTCCCGAACTCAAAAATAAACCTTCGATATAATTTCTTCGGTAAAAACCAATCGTTAAGTCCACAACTTCCTGCACCGTAAAAGCGGCACGTTTTACATCGTTGCTTTTCCTGCTTACGCAATAGGCACAATCAAAAATACAGTGGTTGGTCAATAATATTTTTAAGAGCGAAACACAGCGTCCGTCTTCGGTATAAGCATGACAGATTCCGTATCCCGAGGCATCTCCCAAACCTTTGTCTTTATTTTTTCTGTTGCTGTTACTAGACGAACACGAAACATCATACTTGGCCGCATCGGCTAAAATTGCCAGCTTCTCCATCACTCTTTCCTGTACCATTTTGATCTTTTATTTGTTTTTGGAATGAAAATTCATCTCCTCAAAATTAGGGATTTGAAAAGCAGGCATATTGAAAATCACTGTTCTAAATTGTATCAAATTTTACATCAAGAAACAGTAATAACAAGTTTTTTCTTAACAAACAACCCTTGTAAATAAAGGACTTACGACTCAAAAACAGGTATAAATACGTAATGCTGTAAAACAGAATCTTTATAAATTGCACTAGCAGTTATGAGAAAAATTTTAGCCCCCTTAATAATTTTTCAACTCTCTTTTTTATGAATTTGAGACAGACTGATATTAGCGAATATTATAAAAAAAACTAAAAGCTAAAGTGATGAATTTTGTAAAAGGACAAGATGTATTCTACACTACATTAAGTGGGCGATCTTACAGGGCAATTGTAATAGAAAGAAAAATAGATTTCAAAAAAGGGCTTATTAAAAAATCTGCCATTAAGGAAATGACTTATCATTATTTGATTGAAATTCAAAAGGGTGATAGTAAAGACAAAATTCTTTGCACAGGAAACCAACTTAAGGTTTTAGAAAGAAAAGCGCGTGCAAAAAAAGCAGCTTAATATAACTTTGTATTTTTAAAATCGGTTAAAACTAAAAATATTCTTATTTTAGTTTCTTGTTTTAAATTAGAAATAGCTATGATTAAAATACCTTATAAAATTCAATTTTGCCTGTTTGTAATCTGCCTTTTCTTTATTGGAATAGGGATTTATGAAACTTCAATTGAAGGACTAAAAACCGGAAAAGATCTTTTTTGGCAAATTTCTGCTTTTGTTCCTTTTATAACAAGCGCAGGTATTTTTGGCTATAACTTATACGCTGCCCAAATTCAAAAATCTAAAAATTAAACATAAAAAGATTTCTTTAGCCTAAAAGACATTTCTAAGATTATCATAATTCTTACATCATTCTAAAAAACACGTTAAAATCCAATTCTCGCTGCAATTTTTCCATATAAAAAAATATATTTGTCTTAAACCCATTTCTACTTTATTTTTAAATGAAATCGAAAAGACATTAGTATGGATAATGAAAAATTTATTTTCTGCCTCGAAGGCGTTCAGGACGTAGATACCGTTACGACTACTGATGTGGTTAAAAATCTGGAAGAAATTGCTTTTGATCAAGGTATTGCAAGTATTTATAAAGCCTGCGATACTATAGAAGGTTTAGAAGAAAGTTTAAACACCCTGCTTTATGACGATCATAATTTTAAGGATTATGAAATCATTTATCTTGTTATGCCCGGACAGGAAAATAATATCTGCCTTCATGATTATTACTACAGTCTGGAAGAAATAGCCGAACTTTTTGAAGGAAAGATGAAAGGCAAAATCATTCATTTTGCCAATAAAAAAAGACTGGACCTCAACGACGACGAAGCACAATATTTTCTGGATATTACCGGCGCTCGAGCGATTTCGGGTTACGGATCTTCTTATAATAAAATTGCCAGCTGCAGTACCATCGATAAAGCTTTTTTTAGTTTATATCAGGAGAATGATGATTTGACCGAAGTAGTCGAAGATTTGTTCCAAAAACATTATGCCCTTTGTAAATTACTTGATTTTAGATTGTATTATTAAGTATGAAGACAAAGACAGTTGAGAAAATAAAAACCTACGGGCCAACAGGATTTCGGGAAAAGTTTCTTGGAGAGGATAATCCTATTCATTTGCTTTTTAAGTCAGATTCTGATCATTTTTTCTGTCTTGAAATCGAAGAAGTAATGCAGATGCAGTATCCGGTTCCGCCTTGCAAACACTCTTGTCATACCTTAATTTTTATTACCTCAGGCCATCATAAAATGAAATTGGGTTATCAGGAATATACCACTACCGATAACGAAATTATTGTGGTGCCGGCCGGCCAGATTTTCTCTCTTGACAATGTCAACAATATACACAAAGGTTATATCTGCCAGTTTCATCCCGATATTTTAATTAGAAAATACGGCAGCCGTGAAATGATTAATGAATTTGATTTCATGAAAATTTCCGGCAATCCAAAAATCACATTAGCCCCAAAAGATATTCCAGATATAACTGCTATTTTGAGTCGGCTTCAAAAAGAATATTCTGAAACTTCAAGCGCTAATTTAAATATCGTGCAATCGTATTTAATTACGTTGTTTTATGAAATGAACAAGAATTCGGTAAAAAGTTCTAAAAGCATTTCGGCCGCCGAAGTCATTACCAATAAGTTCAAAGAGTTAATTCACGAAAACATAAAAACACATCATTTGGTGCATTATTATGCGTCGTTATTAAATGTTACGCCCAACCATTTGAATAAATCGGTAAGAACGGTTACAGGAAAATCGGCAGCAAAATGGATTGATGAAACCATATTGCTTGAAGCCAAATATTTACTCTTTCAAACTTCACTTTCTGTAAGTGAAATCGCAGCACAAGTAGGTCACGAAGACCAATCATATTTTAGTCGGTTTTTTAAAAAACACGAAGGAATTACACCAATTCAATACCGAAAAATGATTGATAAGTCCTAACCATTGATTATTGAATCCTATTAAACAGCATACATTTTTTCAGACATTTGCCTCTTTAAAAAATGCAAATTATGATTTATGTTTTTAAAACTTCTGTTGACAGCCAATCAAAATTTGAGTTGGCTTCTGCCTTGCTTCAAGAATTACTGCCTAATGCTTTGTGGAATTTTGATCTGGAGGACTGCGATAATATTTTAAGAATCGACAGCGAACTTGACATCCCCAACTTAGTACTGAACAACGACATTTTTGAATGCATAGAATTAGAATAAAATCGCTTTAATTTCAAAATCATCTTACCCATTAATGGAAACAAAATTATATCAAAACCGAACTTTTGACACTGTAGATTACGCTGATCAAAGTTTATCGAATACTGAATTTGTAAACTGCGAATTTATTAATTGTGATTTTTCTAAAAGCGATTTAAGCCATAATGACTTTTTAGATTCTACTTTTAAAAATTGTAATCTTTCATTGGCTGTTTTAAAAAATACCGGATTAAAAAACATCCAATTTATAGGTTGTAAATTGATGGGATTGGATTTTAGTGCGAGTAACAGCTTTTTGTTTTCAATGAATTTTCAGGATTGTCTTTTAGATTATTCGACTTTTATTTACAAAAAACTAAAGAAAACAAACTTTATTGACTGCTCTGTAAAAGAGGTTGATTTCTCGAATACTGATTTGTCTTTGGCCGTTTTTAAAAACTGTGATTTATCTAATGCCACTTTCGTGGAATGTATTCTGGAGAAAACCGATTTTAGATCATCCAGAAACTACGCTTTCGATCCTTCTGAAAATAAAATAAAGAAAACCAGAGTTTCATATACGGCACTGGCTGGTTTACTGGAAAAGTTTGATTTGGACATAGAATAAGTTTTCAGCCACAGGTTACAGTCGCAGGTTTTCTCTGAAATTGGAAGATCTTTGATATTAAAAATAGAAAAAGGGATGCAAATGCATCCCTTTTAAAATTAACATGAAAAATGAATTATTTAATCCAACGCGGATCTCCAACATTATTATCTTTTAAAGTTTGATTTCCTAATGTGAAATCTCCTTGTGCAGAGTTTGTAAATTTAGGATCCAGAGTATTAAAACTTCCCGATGAATCGTATTTTACAGCAGAGGCACCTGCAGTATGTAATGCAGTAGAATTAAAATAATTATTATTTAAAAATGTTGGCTGCGCGGTTCCTGCCTGATTAGCGTAAAGCGCTGGTCCTGTTTCAAATATTGAGTTTTTAACTGTTGACGTATTTTTTACAAAACGAACATACAAAATTCTGTTTGAAGCAAGCATTGCTTTATTAGAAATCGTACAACCATCTATTAATATATTGGTTTCAAGTCCAGTTCCTGATAAGTTTGCAGCGGCATCTATTCGAATAAAATCACGAGCTGTTGCACAGTTGCTGAATGTACTATTTTTAAGTACAAGAGAACCTAAATGTGCTGTTCTAAAATCAATAAAATCTCCTTGATTTGTTAATACATTTGTTACTACCGAGTTTTCAATTGTTACAGAAACAACTTTAGTAATTCCGGTAAGACTTTGTGCAACTAATGCTTTGGTAAAGTCATGAATAGTACAACCGCTTATTAAAAGCGCATCAAAACCTGTGCTGACTTCATTGTATTTAACAGCATCTGACAAAGTACCGTCTCCATTTAAATCTAAATCAATTAAACTCACAGCAGTTGCACCGCTATTAAGAGAAAACCTCACATGTAATTTTGGTTTATCTCCTGCACGCAATCCTCTTATTGTAATAGGTTTTGTTAGAATTATTTCACCTTTAAATACCTGATAATTTCCAGGCATCAGTACTAATGTAGCTTTAGGATCTGCTGCTGCTATTACAGCATTTAAATCATCTGTTTCTTTAACTAAAATACCAGTACCTATATCAATTCCTGTTTTAAAAGGTCTAGATCCTCTTGTTTTAGTTCCGTTTAATAAAGTAGCGGTATAATCTGTTTCACCAGTTAATCCAGTTACAACTGCAACTCCAGCTGTTTTTTCTGCAGGAGTAATAGTGTGTGTAATGTTGCCCGGAGCAATTGTAATTTGCGTTACCGTACTATTTGGAATCCATCTTAAGGTAACCTGTTTAGCTTCAACATCAATGTCTTCAACAGCCGATAAAATTTGTTCCGTCAATGTTTTGGCAGAAGTAATAGACCATTTAGAATCTCCTGCTCCTGTTGCGCTTACTCCTTTTACTCTAATTGAATAAATAGTTTCTCCTTCTAACGGAATTGTTACCGGAAGTTCTTTAGGCGCAACATTTACTGTTTTATAAATAGTTTTAAAGTCAGGATCGTCTGCACTGAATTCTACGACATAATGATCGACGTCACTTTTTACTGTCCAATTTAATTCTACCGAAGTTTGATTTCTAACAATAGCTTTAAGTTCTATTGGAGAAAATGCTCTGCTGGCTCCTATGTCTTCTAGTACTGGTTCATTATAGCTTTCGCAAGCGGCAACTATAAGTAAAAACATAACCAGTAACCCTTTAAATATATATTTTGCTTTCATAATTATATGACTATAATTTATTTGTTAATTGTTATTAGTTTCCAAAAACCCAGTCATTTACTAATTGACCATTACTATTATCAATAAACGTTTGCCAAATTGGCCAAAATTGTCTTTTATCAGGATTAACCCCAGTTTTATACAATGTTGTTATTTTATTGTCTTCTAATTTATCCCAAGCTTTAGAAGTGTAACCTACTGGAGCCTGTGTTTCACCTCGGTTTAAACCATAAATATCCAATGTAATTCCGTCGTCTTTGTATTTATAGTACAATGTTGAAGGAACATCTTGATATTTATTGGTACGAGCCTTCAAATCAGCCATTTTAACCTTGGCTTCATCTAATTTAACTTTTAATAAATTCCATCTTATAAGAGAAAACTTACGTTCCATTTCTCCTGTAAACTCATATTTATTTTCTTCTACAATAGCATTCAGCATTGCTTCTTTGCTAGACAATCCATCTACATAAGCGTCTACTTTTACAGCCTGACTTGCTGACGGAAAAGCTCTGCGACGGATTTCTTTTAAATAAACCGCAGCTGATCCTGGACCTTCTAATTCATTAGCTGCTTCTGCTGCAATTAAAAGTACCTCAGCATAACGCATATAGATTTTATTTACACCATCATCATTTGGTGCATTTGCGATACGAGTCATCCATTCAAAACGGTATTTACCAAAATACCAAGTCTGTAAGTCTGTAAGTTCTTGTTTTGCTTTACCACCTACCGCAGCTCCCCATTTATAAGGAACACAGGTAACATCTCTACGGGTGTCAGCCTGATCGTAATCATAGAAAACAAATGGCAGCGGTCCGTTAACTCCTCCTTTATTAGTTCCCATAGCTTGGAACTGATCTATAGCATCATGTCTAACAGCAAAAGTAAATAAGACTCTTCCTCGAGCAGCAGCAAAAGGAATTTCCCAAAGAGATTCTCCACCAGCCGTTAAAACTTCTTGATTGTATTTTCTCCACAAACCTTCAAAAGTTGGTTCTAAATGCGCAGAACCACTTGTAATAACTGAACGACATTCATCTAAGGCCAGTTTATACATTGCAGCTACTGAAAGCGCAGGATCTGTACTTCTTCTAACACCATCAGGATACTGCTGATAACCGCTTGCCATCATGGCCAAACGGGCTCTAAGTCCTTTTACAAAAGCCTTGTTTACGCGTTCTGTACTATTTGTTGCTGCTGTTTCATTAGGCCACCCTACCAAATTTGAAGCTTCTCCTAAGTCAGCGATCAATTGCTTGTAAATTTCATCGCGTCCTGCTTTAGGTACATAAATAGTGCTTGTTGTAACAGGTTCAAAACGAGCAGGAACATCTCCCCAATTTCTTAGTAGGTCTGCATAATAAATGGCTCGTAATGTTAGTGCTTCGCCTAATAATTGTGCTAATTCTTTATTTGATGTCACATTACCATAAGTGCGCAAACCTCTAATACACAAATTTGCACGCTCAATACCTTCATACATCATTGCCCAGGCATTTTTTGGCGAGTTCATCTCTGTGTTATCAGCTTTAGCATTATATACTACTAAATCTGATTTAGCATTATCACTAGACGATGCTAAAAGCCATTCTGTATCTGTATTTAATCCTTGATAAGCTAAAAGTCTTCCTCTATAAGACTGCTCCTCTCCAAATGAGACTTTTATTCCGTCAACAGCGCCTTGCGCTAATTCAGCATTAGAAAAGATAATTTCATCTCCTAATGTAGATTGTGCAGGAGTATCAAAGAATTCATCACCAAAATCCTGACAAGAGGTCAATAAACCTGAGATAATTAGTCCTGCTATTATTATTATTTTATATTTCATTTTGATAAATTTTAAATTAGAAATTAAGGTTTAAACCAAAAACCAATTGTCTGCTGCGCGGATATGCTGAATAATCAACTCCAGGCGTAAGTGGTGTTTTTCTTTTTGTTGACACCTCTGGATCCGGACCAGAATAATTTGTAATTATAAAAACATTCGTCGCTGTAAAATAAAATCTCAATTTACTGACTCCAAGCTTAGATGTAAGTGATTCTGGTGTCGTGTATCCTAAGGTTAAAGTATTTAATCTAAAGAAAGAGCCATCTTCTACCGCCCAGTCTGTAAACATAAATTTCTGCATATAAGGAGACCACATTGTTGTATCAGCATTAAGAGCCTCTAATCTGGCTGGATCTGTCACTAGTTGTCCAGTACTAGGATCTAAATTTGTCCATCTTATGCCATCAGCCATTTCAGAACTTAAATTTTTATATTGCCCGTTTCTATTTGACGTTGAGAACTCTGCTTTATTGGCGTTGTAGATATCATTCCCGATAGTCCAGTTAAAAGCGGCGGAAAGATCAAAACCATAAGCATTAGCATTAATAACTAAACCTCCTGTACTTTTTGGGTTAGCATTCCCAATAATAGTCTGGTCTGATGCTGTAACTTTATTATCAGCAGAACCATCCGTATTTTTTAATTTCATCATTCCTGGCTGTACATTACTTCCAATAACACTACTTGCATCTGCCACACCTGATTTTAAAATATATTTTCCTCCTACATAATCAAAGTCAGCAACTTCATATCGTCCATCACTTTTATAGCCATACATTAATCCCATTGGAGAACCCACATTTACAGCATAATCATTACCAATATCAGTAGATGCCCAGTTTGTATTTACTCCAAAATTATCCATTACCCCCAGAGAATTAATTTTATTTTTGTTAACTCCAACATTGACAGAGAAATTCAAACCAAAATTCTTTCTTTCAAAAGCTACAAAATTCACTGTTGCTTCAAAACCTGTATTTTGAGTCTCCCCCATATTTCTATACTGAGTTTTATATCCTGTACCTCCTACCGGGAATTCTATTAATAAATCTTTTGTTACGTTTTTGTATACATCGAAAGTTCCGTTTAATCTATTTTTGAAAAATCCAAAATCAAGACCTACGTTTTGTGTTACTGTAGTTTCCCATTTCAAATCTGGATTAGCCAATACACTTGATGGAGACCAATAACTATCAAAACCATTTATATATGAATTAGTATTTGACATATAACTTTGAACTGTTTGTCCTACAGGAATATTATTATTACCCGCTTCACCATAACTAAGTCTTAGCTTAAGAAGATTAAGCCAGCTAGCATTTTTCAGGAAACTTTCTTCAGAAATTTTCCATGCTGCAGCAGCTGCCGGAAAATATCCCCAGCGATTATTTCCCAGGAATCTGCTTGAACCATCTGCACGAAAAGAAGCTGTTAATATGTAACGATCTTTATAATCGTAATTTAAACGTCCGAAGAATGACAATAATTTATCATCAGGACTGTAAAAATTATCAATTGAAAAAGGAGTTCCCTGAGTTGTTAATTTCTTTGCATCATTTAAATCAAAGAATCCAGGATAATTTAAAAGTGTTGACGTTGTAGTATTAGAAGTTGTAGTAATCATTTCTTCTCCCAAAAGAGCGGTTAAATGATGGTTCTCTCCTATGATATTTTTAAAATCATAATTTAATGTATTTGCATTTCTAAAACGTACATCTTTACGATCAGTCATTACCATTCCCGGTTTCCCTGCTCCAATTTTAGCAGTGCTTGAGAAATAAGTAGATGAACCATAGAAACGATAATCTGCATAATTGTAATTATCCAAACCTAAATCACTTTGAAATTTTAAATTTTGAGCAAGCTTCCATCCAAAGTTTCCTAATAAATTGTAGTTTTTTCTAAACTGCTGGCGGTTATTATCTGATATAGCTAAAAAAGGATTTACTAAATAGCTGTTAACTGTTTGATCGTCATTATCAGTAGTAAGTCCCGGCATCGGAATTGGAGAATAACCAACACTATGGCGTAAACGGCTGTCAAGCGATGAAACTTCGTTTTGTTCATTAGAACCGCTTCCATTTATTTCTGTATCAGAGTAACGTACTGTAAAACCAAGATCAATTTTATCGCTTGCTTTGTTTTTTAAAGCCAATGATAAGTTGTTTCTTTTAAAGTCAGAACCTACCATAATTGCTTTTTCATCATAATAAGCATAATTAAAGTTATAGCTAAGCTTGTCTGTTCCTCCGCGAATTCCTAAGTCACGGCTGTTTACTTCACCACGGCGTCCGTAAATTTGTTTTTGCCAGTCAGTTCCTTTTACTCCGTTATATAAATCGCGGTCCTGCCAGTTACCAAAATATTTGGTATAAGAGCTTGGATTGCTTAGAATAGTTTTATCAGTTTGATCAAGTAAAGCATATTCATACTGCCATTTTACAAAATCATCTACAGGAAGAACATCAATATCATTAGCCATTGTTTTCATTCCATAAAACATATTGTAACTAACCGAAATTTTTCCGTCTTTACCTGTTTTAGTTGTAATGATAATAACTCCGTTTGCACCTCTTGACCCGTAAATTGCAGTAGAAGAAGCATCTTTTAAAACTGTTAATGATTCTATATTAGAAGCTGCAATATCACTCATGCTGTTTACAGGGAAACCATCAACTATAATTAAAGGCGAAGCATCCTGAGTTAAGGAACCACCACCACGCACTCTAATTTTAATATCCGCATCTGGAGAGCCTTCAGTAGAAGTAACCTGAACACCTGCAATTCTCCCCGTTAAAGCTTCTGCCACATTAGAAACCGGAATCTTTTTTAATTCATTTCCTGAAATTGAAGCAACGGCACCAGTCAAATCAGATTTTTTAACCGTTCCATATCCAACAACAACAACTTCGTTAAGTGCATGAGAATCTTCCTCCAAGACCGCATCCACTTTAGTTTTACCAGATGCAGGCACATCTACAGTTTTAAATCCAATAAAAGAAAAACTTAGAACTGCTTTCGGATTCGTGAGTTTAATCTTGTAGCGTCCGTCAAAATCTGTAGAAACTCCGTTCTTTGTTCCTTTCTCCAGTACATTAACCCCTGGTAAAGAAAGTCCTGCCGCATCTCTAACAGTTCCTTCTAATGTTACAGTCTGAGCCTGCGCTCGATTGCCCATCAGCAAGCACAATAAGAAAACAACTGCAAAGTAACGATTTGCTCCTTTGTTTAATAAATCTTTAAAATTCATGGTTGATTGTTTAAGTTACTAATTGTTTAAAGTGGTTTTTGTGGTTTAGTTTTTTGCTTATCGACTCTATTTTATTTATACCGGTTAAGGGATGTTTGTTCTATAAAATCTTGGGATTTTACCTGACTAGAACGATAAAAAGAGATTCTTCATTTAACATTTTTCAAAAGTTGTAATCGATTACACAAACATAGATATTTTTTTTATATAAAAAATTAAAATTCATAAAAATTTCATAAATAAAATTACAAATCAAAAATAAAAGTGGTTTTTTATACGACAAATGTAATTTTATCGATATATAAATATTAAATATATTATTATAATTGCTGAATTTGCTGCGTTTTTCCAAAAAAAACAATCGATTACAAGCTTACGATTTAAGAATTTTTTAAGTGTATTTTTAACATTTAAAATAGACTGGAGCGAGATTTATTTTTATTTGAGAGCTCTTTTTTTAACAAGTTTTTCTTCTAAAAAAGAATATGTAAGACCATAAGCCAGTTGATTCCTGACCTTTTTCAAGCTTATAGAAACATTAAACAATCTTTAAAATAAATTTGGGCACAAAAAAACCCTTAGAGATTATCTAAGGGTTTCTATAAAAAAATAAAGAAGCCGTTTAGGCACTTTGCAATTGTAAATTATTTCTATGAATTTTAATTAAGGTAAGTGTAATAAGCATTCCAACAACCGACATTCCTACTCCAATAAGATTTGGAGAAGCATAGCTGTATCCAGCCGTTAAAGGCAGTCCACCAAGAAAAGCTCCTAAAGCATTTCCGATATTAAAACTTCCCTGAAGCGCTGCCGAAGCAATCATCTCTGCTCCTTTTGCTGTGCGTATCATCAACATTTGAATTGGTGCAATAACTGAGAAAGAAATAGCCCCCGTTAAGAAAGTCAAAAACAAAGACACGTATTGATTCGACGAAAAGAAATAAACTAATATCAAATCGATAGACATTACAAATAATAAAGCCAATGTTGTAGGTGCTGGTGAATATTTATCGGCCAGTTTACCTCCGGCAAAATTTCCAACTACCATTCCAAGTCCGGCCAGAATTAAAATATACGACACATCACCTTCGGCAAATTTCGAAACATTAGTTAATAACGGTGCGATATAACTTATCCAGGCAAATAATCCTCCAAAACCAATTGCGGTGATTCCGATAATCAGCCAAGCTTCTGTTCTTTTAAAAAACTCTAATTGCGTTTTCATATTTACAGATTCTCCTTTATCTAAACGAGGCATCCATAACGAAATAAACAAAAAAGTAAGCATACCCACAATTGCAATTAATACAAAAGTATAACGCCATATAAAATGATGACCAATATAAGTACCTATTGGAACTCCAATTAAATTGGCCAATGTAAGACCTGAAAACATTATGGCAATGGCTTGCGCTTCTTTTCCTTTATCAGCCAAACGGCTTGCCACTACTGCTCCAACTCCAAAAAAGGCGCCGTGCGGCAATCCCGAAAGGAATCTCGAAGCGAATAAAAAATTATAAGATGGTGCAATGATAGAAAGCGCATTAAAAACCGTTAACATCAAAGCTAAAATCAGAAGCATTTTTTTAGGAGCAAGATTTCTCCCTAAAATTACTAACAACGGAGCTCCAATAACAACTCCTAGAGCATAAGCAGAAATTAAATATCCCGCAACCGGAATAGAAACTTTCATATTTGAGGCAATATCTGGAAGCAGACCCATCATAACAAATTCGGTAATACCAATTGTTAATCCTCCTAATGAGAGTGCAATAAGACTTTTTTTCATTTGTTTTTACAAGAAAGGATTAGATTTTCTATGGTGCAAATTTAACACCGCTTTAGCTAAAATAAGTTGTACATTTGCGACATAAACTTGTAAATTTATGCTATGCCGAAATTAAATCAATTCAAAACGCTCGCAATTGACGAATTCGAAGATGAAAAATTTCACCTTCCGCCACATACACATACCTACTACGAAATCATTTACATTAAAAAAGGAAGCGGAGTTCATCATCTCAATAACAACTTATTACCTTATAAAACAGGTGATTTATTTGTGATTTCACCTGAAGACGAACACTATTTTGACATCAAAAAAAGTACTCGCTTTTTTTACATTAAGTTTACCGACAGCTATTTTAACTCCAAACAAAACCTTACCTGCGACGAATTTTTAATTCATACTCCGGAAAGTTTTATGCGTGATAAAACCTTAAAGGAAACAGTTCTTAAACTGGACGATCCCTGCAAAACAATATTAAAAAATACAATCGAAAATATTGCAGCTTATAATTGTAAAACCGATGTTTCGACTTCTCCCATTGTTTTCTACCAGATTCTTTCCATTTTTGGATTAATCAAAGAAACAATGCGCGGACAAAATCTTGTTGTAAAAGGAAATTCGATTGATAACGAACAAATCACGTCATATATTCATCAGAATATTTATCAGCCAAAATTAGTGCAGATAAAAGTTATTGCCAATCATTTTAATATTGCCGAAACCTATTTTAGTGCTTATTTTAAGAGAACATTTTCAATCAGCTATAGAGAATACATCCATAATTTACGAACTACTTTAATCGAAAAACGAATACACAATAATCAATTACCAATTAAGCAAATAGCTTATGAATTTGGTTTTACAGATGAAAGCCATTTGTCGAACTATTTTAAAAAGAGAAAAAACATGAAACCAACAGATTTTAAGAAAACTTAAAATAGGAAATCTTAAATAAGTAACAGCTGTTAAAAAAAATCTCTAAATTTGTACTGTTAAAAAACTTTTTCATTGACGAAAAAATGCTTCATATTATTTTTCACACTAATGCTTGGCTTCTTCCTGATGCCAGGTTCGGGTTATGCCTGTGAAAAAGCTTCTGAAAAAACTTCGTGTGAAAAACAAGCCTCTTCTAAAAAAGATTCTGCTCACGCTTGTCAGGAAGATTGCTGCGAAAAAGGTCATGATTCTAAAAAAGATCCTCATGGATGCAGTGGAAAATGTGATCATTCGAGCTGTACAACATCAATTTTACAATTTAGTCTGATTACTGCAAACGAATTTGATTTCAACAATAATCTCTTTAATTTCTCGCCAGAGAAATCCATATCTTATTACAAAACCGCTAGTCTCTGCGATGGTTTTGCCTCTATTTGGTTAATTCCAAAAATATAATAATTCTATTTCTGACAGCCATAATTGTTTTTAAGCCACAAAGGCTCTAAGATACTAAGGTTCTAAGCAAAAAATTGAACTCTACTCCCGATAACTTTCAGGATTGCGAGATCAAAACATCCTATAAAAAAATAAATTATTTAACTTAGAGGATAAATTCACATTCTCTATCAAAATTTACATAAAATGAAAAATACGATATTAACTATAGCAGCAGTAATAACCTTATTATTTTCTGCAAATACTATTCAGGCCAATACAATTAAAGCAACTCAAACAGTAACTGAAGCTGCCGATGCAAGTCAGCTGCAATCTGTTTATGATGCTTATTTTGTTGTAAAAGATGCTTTAATTAAAAGCGACGCGAAATTAACTTCGGCGAAAGCCCAAGATCTATTGACAGCGATTACTGCCATAAAAATGGATAAATTAAAAACTGACGAACACACGGCTTGGATGAAAGTAGTTAAAAAACTAACTGCCGATGCCAAAAGTATTTCGACTACAACAGATCTTAAAAAACAACGTGAAACTTTTAAATCACTTTCAAAAAACACGTATACGTTAATTAAAGTTTCAAAATCTACTGACGTTGTGTACAAACAATACTGCCCAATGGCCGATGCTGACTGGTTAAGCAAAGAAAAAGCAGTTAAGAATCCGTATTACGGTTTTTCGATGTTAACTTGCGGCAACGTGGTAGAAACCATCAAATAAATATGATGCTCTACATCAAAAACATGGTGTGCGCCCGCTGTAAAATGGTTGTGAAGTCTGAGTTGGACAAACTCGGACTTCAGACTATTTCTGTTGAATTAGGCGAAGTAGAACTGCAAAATGATATTACCGATTCTGAAAAAGAAGTTTTACTTAAAAATCTCCAAACGCTGGGCTTTGATTTATTGGATGATAAAAAAACCAAAACCATCGAGAAGATAAAAAATCTTATTGTCGATTTGGTTCATCATAAAAACAGTGAACTCAAAGTTAATTTATCTGATTATTTAGTAGAAAACCTCAACCAGGATTACAGCACATTGAGTAATTTGTTTTCTGAAATTGAAAGCACTACAATCGAAAAATACTTTATAAGCCAAAAAATAGAAAAGGTAAAGGAATTATTGATTTACAATGAACTTTCGTTAAGTGAAATCGCCGACCTTTTAAACTATAGCAATGTCGCACATTTAAGCAATCAATTTAAGAAAATTACAGGTTTCACGCCTACTTATTTCAAACAGCTGAAAGACAAAAACCGCATTCAAATAGAGAATTTGTAATTTTTATTTACCGCAAAGAGTGCTAAGGTTTACGCAAGGTTCGCAAAGATTTTTAGCCACAAATGAGAAGGATTAAAAAGATTTTAAAAATCTGTGTTAATTTTTTTAATCTGTGGCTATTTCTTTTTAACCATAAAGCTTTGCGAACTTTTTAATTTATTAATGAAACAAAAAACTTAGCGTGCTTTGCGTAAACCTTAGCGCTCTTTGCGGTTAAAAAAAGCTTTCATAAATATTACAAATCATTCTCAAAATTATACAACCCGTTGTAAACCTTACTTCGGAAATTTGCATTGTAATACCTTAAAAACGAAAAAACAATGACTCATCAATATATAATTTCAGGAATGTCATGCAATGGCTGTCGCACCAAAGTCGAAAAAACGCTAAATGAAGTCGGAGGCATTCATGCCGAAGTAACGTTAGATCCACCAGTGGCCACCATAACGATGGAAAAACATGTTCCAACACAAAAATTTCAGGAAGCTTTATCAGCTGCGGGAAAGTATACTATTGAAATGAAGTCTCCAGCTCATGGTACAGAACCTGCTGTAAAATCATGTTGTTCAAGTCATAAAAAAGAAGATCACGCTTCGCATTCTCATAAAAAAGAAAAAGCAATAATTCCTCATAATGCGACGGGAGTTTTTTACTGCCCTATGCATTGCGAAGGCGATAAAACCTATAACAAACCAGGAGACTGTCCGGTTTGCGGCATGGATTTAGTGCCTCAAATTGCCATTGGAACACAATTTACCTGCCCGATGCATCCTGAAGTTATTTCTAATGAACCAGGCGACTGTCCTATCTGCGGCATGGATTTAGTGCCCATGCAGGCCTCTGAATCTGACGAAAACAAAACTTATACAGACTTGTTGAAGAAAATGAAGATTGCGACATTGTTTACGCTTCCTATTTTCATTATTTCAATGTCAGAAATGATTCCGGATAACCCGCTTTTTAAAATTATGTCAATTGAAAAATGGAATTGGGTTCAGTTTCTATTTTCAATTCCGGTGCTGTTTTATGCCGGATGGATGTTTTTTACCCGTGCCTGGAAATCGATTATTACCTGGAATTTAAACATGTTTACCTTAATTGGAATTGGAACCAGTGTTGCGTTTCTATTTAGCGTTGCAGGAATGTTTTTTCCAGATCTTTTTCCGTCTGAATTTAAATCGCATCACGGTACCATTCATCTTTATTTTGAAGCAGCAACGGTTATTATAACTTTGGTTTTATTGGGACAATTATTAGAAGCCAAAGCGCACGGACAAACTAATGGCGCGATTAAAGCATTACTAAAATTAGCGCCAACCGAAGCCACTTTGGTAGAAAACGGAACGGACAAAACCATCTCCATTCACAATATAAAAAAAGGGGATTTACTACGAGTAAAACCGGGAGAAAAAATTCCAGTTGACGGAAAAATAACTTCCGGCGAAAGCAGTATCGACGAAGCCATGATTACCGGAGAACCTATTCCGGTTGACAAAAAAACGGGCGATAATGTAATTTCGGGAACTATAAATGGAACGAAATCATTTGTGATGATTGCCGAAAAAGTAGGTTCAGAAACACTGCTTTCGCAGATTATTCAAATGGTAAATGATGCAAGTCGTTCCAGAGCGCCAATTCAAAAACTGGCAGACCGCGTTGCAAAATATTTTGTTCCAACGGTTGTTGGTATTTCAATTTTGACTTTTATTATCTGGGCAAAATTTGGTCCTGAACCCTCTTATATCTACGGATTAATTAATGCAATTGCTGTTTTAATTATTGCCTGTCCTTGTGCTTTAGGATTAGCAACTCCAATGTCGGTTATGGTGGGAGTTGGAAAAGGTGCGCAGCATGGAATTTTAATTAAAAATGCCGAAGCACTCGAAAACATGAATAAAATCGATGTTTTAATTACCGATAAAACCGGAACGATTACAGAAGGAAAACCAACTGTCGAGAAAATTTATGCGATCAATAACAACGAAGATATTCTATTGCAAAACATTGCTTCGCTAAATCAGCACAGCGAGCATCCTTTGGCACAAGCCGTTGTCAATTTTGCCAAAAACAAAAATCAAACTTTACTTGAAGTTCCGGATTTTGAAGCCGTTGCCGGAAAAGGAGTTCTGGGAACCGTTAATAATTCAAAAATTGCATTAGGAAATAAAAAACTAATGGAACAGATTAACGCTTCAATTTCTGATGATTTTGAAAACAAAATTACAGCCGAGCAAAATCTGGGGAAAACAGTTTCATACATCGCCGTAAATAATATTGTTTCGGGTTACGTAACCATTACAGATGCCATAAAAGTAAACAGCGCCAAAGCGATCAAAGATTTAATCGATCAGGGTGTTGAAGTGATCATGCTTACGGGAGATAATAAAAATACAGCCAAAGCAGTGGCAGATCAGCTTCATTTAAGTTCTTTTAAAGCCGATTGTCTTCCAGAAGATAAACTGAGAGAAATTGAACGTTTGCAAGCCGAAGGAAAAGTAGTCGCGATGGCCGGAGACGGAATCAACGATGCGCCTGCTTTAGCCAAAGCTGATATTGGAATCGCAATGGGAACCGGAACAGATGTTGCTATTGAAAGTGCCAAAATAACGCTTGTAAAAGGTGACTTAAACGGAATTGTAAAAGCTAAAAAACTAAGCTTTTCGGTTATGAAAAACATAAAGCAAAATCTATTTTTTGCTTTTATATACAATGTTTTGGGCGTACCCATTGCGGCGGGAATTTTATATCCGGTATTTGGGATTTTGCTTTCGCCGATGTTAGCCGCGCTGGCCATGAGTTTAAGTTCTGTTTCGGTAATTGCAAATGCTTTACGATTGCGAAATCTAAAATTGTAAATTGGAGCGTAATTATTTTTAACACATAGAAACATAGCTATTTGAAGATTAAAAAGGCATTTCACTTATTTAAATAAACATAGTAACTATGTGTGGAAACTTGTTTCTTCTCATCTCTTTTTTACACACAAAAATCTATGCTTCTATGTGTTAAAACTAAATTGTATTCAATTTAACCCAACAATTAAAAATTATAATCTATGATTAAGATTAAATATATCCTGATTCTTTTTTTGATTGCTTTTACTGCAAAAGCCCAAAAAGTAGTTCGTTATGATTTACACGTTCGGGACACGATTGTCAATTTTTCAGGAAAAGAAAAACGAGCGCTTACCGTAAACGGAAAAATTCCGATGCCTACATTGACTTTTACTGAAGGCGATATTGCCGAAATTTATGTACATAACGATTTAAAAAAAGAAAATACAGCCATGCACTGGCACGGATTATTTCTTCCGAATAAAGAAGACGGTGTTCCGTATTTAACGCAAATGCCGATTAAACCCGGAACGACACATAAATATACTTTCCCTATTATCCAGAACGGAACGTATTGGTATCACAGCCATTCGGGATTGCAGGAACAAATTGGTTTGTACGGACTTTTCATTATCAATAAAAAGAAAGACGATACAACTTTTAGGAAAGGGATTGACGATTTGCCGACTGTTCCGGTTATTTTAAGCGAATGGACGGATCTTAAACCGGAAAATGTGCAGCGAATGCTTCATAATGCCAATGATTGGTTTGCGATAAAAAAAGGGACAACTCAAAGTTATGCCGAAGCCATCAAGAAAGGACAATTCTCTACAAAAATCACCAACGAGTGGAAACGTATGAATGCCATGGACGTGAGTGATGTTTATTATGAGAAGTTTTTAATTAACGGAAAAAATGAAGACCAGCTTTCGCAGTTTAAAGCCGGAGATAAAGTCCGATTGCGAATTGCAAACGGAGGCGCTTCGAGTTATTTCTGGCTGACGTATGGCGGAGGAAAAATAACGGTTGTGGCGAGCGACGGAAACGATGTTGAACCTGTAGAAGTCGACCGCTTGATTATTGCCGTTTCTGAAACTTATGATGTCGTAGTTACAATTCCTGAAGATCATAAATCCTTTGCTTTTTTGGCTACAGCCGAAGACAGAACGGGATCTGCTTCTTTATTTTTAGGTGGCGGCACGAAACAATCTGTTAAACATCTTCCGAAATTGAAATATTTTGAAGGGATGAAAATGATGAACGATATGATGAAGATGAACGGAGAGATGAATGATATGGGTATGAATATGTCGCTGAATAAAATGGACATGAATGCCGTAATGTATCCTGAAATTTCCGGCGAAGAAGAATCTGCAAAAGCAGAAGATCATTCGATGCATAATATGGATGACATGAAAATGGACGATATGAAAATGTCGAGCGATACCACCGAAACGGGCCAGATTACGACGTTGAATTACGGAATGTTGAAATCTCCAACCAAAACAACGCTTCCGAAAGACGCTCCGGTAAAAGAATTACGTTTTACATTATCCGGAAATATGAACCGCTATGTTTGGAGTTTAGACAATAAAGTAATTTCTGAAACGGATAAAATTTTAATTAAAAAAGGAGAAAACGTCAGGATTGTATTGTACAACGGATCGATGATGCGCCACCCAATGCATTTGCACGGACACGATTTCAGGATTATTAACGAACATGGTGATTATTCTCCACTTAAAAATGTAATTGATATTATGCCGATGGAAACCGATACAATCGAGTTTCAGGCTAATGCCGATGGCGATTGGTTTTTTCATTGTCATATCTTATATCACATGATGGCCGGAATGGGACGTATTTTTACTTATGAAAATTCCGCTCCAAATCCGTTGATTCATGATCCGAAAATGGCGTACAAAATGCTAAAAATGGACGATCGTATGTTTCATTTTATGGCTGAGAATGATTTTGCCACCAACGGAAATGATGGTGAAGCCATGTTCAGCAACACGCGTTGGAGCATTGGCACTGAATGGAGATTGGGTTATAACGATAAACACGGTTATGAAACCGAAACGCATATTGGTAGATACATTGGTAAAATGCAATGGTTTATGCCTTTTATAGGTTTCGACTGGCGTTATCGAAGAATGGGAATGGACGAACAGGAACAAAATATGTTCGGACAAAAGAATACCAAAGACAATCGATCTGTTTTTAGTGCCGGTATGGAATATACGCTGCCAATGCTCATAAAAGCTCAGGTTGAAATGTATACCGATGGAAATGTGAGAATTCAATTTGAGCGAAAAGATATCCCGCTTTCTAAACGTTTGCGAATGAATTTAATGTGGAATACGGATAAAGAATATATGGCGGGTCTAAAATATGTTGCCGGCAGAAATTTCGGAATCACAACACATTATGACAGCGACATGGGAATTGGTTTTGGATTGAATCTGAATTATTGATTGTTTGCCACAGATTACAGGATTAGAAAGATTAAAAAATCTGTGAGATCTTTATAATCTGTGGCAAAAAAACTTTTAAATCGTATTAACTTATCGTTGACAATTTCCAAAATGAAATCGTATTATATTTGAAGCAGCATCTTCAATCAAAAAAGGAATATTACCTAACAATTAAATTATATAAAAATGAAAAAATTATTTGCCGTTTTAGCTATCGCTTTATTTACAATTGGTGTGCAAGCACAAGACTCAAAACCAGCTCCAAAAAAAGAAAAAGCTGCAAAAGAAAAAGAATCTTGTCATAAAAAAACTGATGACAAAAAAGACAAAAAATGCTGTTCTAAAAAATAATTGCAGCATGTATTAAATGTTAAAGGCCTCAAATATTTGAGGCCTTTTTTTATGTTTTTTTCGCCACGAATTCCACGAATTGACACGAATTAATTTGTGCAAATTGGAGCGTACTTTAAATTAGTGTGAATTCGTGGAATTCGTGGCAAAAAAACTCGTTATCAACTTTGACAAAGTTTTAAACTTTGTCAAAGTTCTTAACAAACAAATCCTTTTAATCTTTTAATCTGTGGCAAAAAAAAATCAAAAAACTATTTTACCGTCGCTACATTTCCTGTTCGTGTGAGTACTCCCCAGCTTTGGCTTTCGCCTTTTATGGCTCTTCTGAGTGCTCTAAAAAGAATTACATACATCAATTGTCTGTACACGAATCGCTGTGGAATGAGCCATATTAATTTAGTTAGTTTTTCTTTTTCGAAAATAAATGCAATAACGCTAACCAGCATATCTACCACCATAAAAGCAATATAGTAAACCAATATTTTATGGAGACTATCCGGATCGTTATGATTCCATATCAAACTTACAATCAGAACTAAATCCGCAAGAGGTGCAAAAATTGGCAGCACAATTTGAAAGAGAAGAATGTTGGGTAAAGCGACCATTCCTAAACCTTTATATCTTGGGTTAAAACAAGCGTCTCTGTTTTTCCAAAAAGCCTGCATAATTCCATAACTCCAGCGAAAACGCTGTTTCATAAACTCCTTTAAACTTTCGGGAGCTTCTGTTACGGCTACAGCTTCAATGCAATTGATAATACGATAGTCGTTTCTTAAAATACGAATCGTTAAATCGCAGTCTTCTGCAAGTGTATCGGTTGTAAATCCTCCTGCTTTTTCTATCGCTGTTTTCCTAAAGGCACCAATTGCTCCGGGAACAACCGTAATTCCGTTTATTAAATCAAAAGCCCTGCGGTCAAAATTCTGTGCGGTTGTGTATTCAATGCTCTGCCATTTGGTAAGCATGGTGTTTTCATTTCCAACTTTTACATTTCCGGCAATGGCGCCAATTTCTTCATTGTTTTTTAATTGAATGGTAAAACCTTTCATCAATTGCGAAATGGCATTGGTTCTAAGCTGTGTATCGGCATCGATGCAAACTACATAATCACTTTCAGTTAGAGCAATTCCGTAATTTAATGCCGAAGCTTTTCCGCCGTTTGGTTTTGTATTCACTTTTACTTTCGGATTGTTGGCAAAAGCTTCATTAATCATGGCAAAAGTTTTGTCTTTAGAACCATCATCAACAAAAACAATATCAAAATCCGGATAATCCTGACCCAGTAAATTTTCGATTGTTTTTACTGCGTTTATTTCTTCATTATAAGCCGGAACTATAATGCTCACTTTTGAAAGAACACCATTAGGAGTTTTATAAACAGGCGGGTATTTATGGTCTTTCCATTTTTTTATTAAAGCCATTATCGCCATTAAGGCAATTCTCAGAAATCCCAGAAAAATAGCAACCCAAAATGTAGCCGTAATAAAATGTCCGAACCAGTATCCAAAATCAAAAATTAAATTATCTACTGTAATAAGCGGGCCTTCGGCTTTTGGCATAATCTCGTCTTTGGTTTTACCAAGTAAATGTGCTACTGTTGTAAACTGAATATGCCTGTCTTTAAAATATTTAATAATGCGAGGCAGTGCTTTAACTGTAGACTCTCTGTTTCCGCCCGCATCGTGGAGCAAAATAATTCCTTTATCCGGATTGGCCTCATATTGCGATATTACCCTGCTGTAAACAGAATCGGCACTTACCCCTTTTTCCCAATCATTTGGGTCGATACTTTCTCCAACCGTATAATAATTTTGCGCTTTACTTAAAGCAATAGGTTTTAGTTCGGCTTCGGTTGTGGGTTCAGCATCTGCATTATAAGGAGCTCTAAAAAGCACTGTACTTTTTCCGGTAACGGCTTCGATTAATAATCGTGTGGTTTCCATTTCTTTCGCCGCCCTTTCCGGACTTACCAAAGCAATGTTAGGATGCGTAAAAGTATGGTTGCCTATTTCGTGGCCTTCGCTATAAATTCTCTGCAGCAACGGAATATTATTTTCTCCCTGAATCCCAATTACAAAAAAAACAGCTGGAACTTTTTCTCTTTTTAAAATATCTAAAACCTGAGGTGTATAGGTAGGATCCGGTCCGTCATCAAAAGTAAGAATGACTTGTTTGTGTACATTCCCAAATTTACTGATTACGTATTTCGTTGGTAATTCTACATACTTCTGTTCTGTAATAATGTTTTCATCCTTATCGATTTCCAACTCAATTTTTCCTGGCTGTGGATCTGCAATCACATTTAATATTTCGCCGTCACCAATATAAGCAGGACTTTCGATTCGTGTATTGACACGTTTCATTAGCTTAAAATCAAAAGGCTTTTTCTTAATGCTTTCGTTTGTTAAACTTCGCTGATAATAACTCCACAAACGCTGATCTTCGCTTCCTAAACGCCATAAGGCAATTCCGGCCAAACCATATTCGTCGCTAAACCTGATGGTATTAAAATTAGTTGCGGCATCTTCAAAATTAACCGTGTGTTTTTTACCATTGCTGTCTGTGTAATTAAAAGAATTGCTATAACTGTTATTATCAAACTTTATCACGGCATTATGCTGTTTTGCAATTGCAATTGCCTGATCGTAGGTAATGGTTTCTCCTTCTTGTTTTTCCGGCCAATCGTAACCATAACCGGCAAAACAAAGAATAATTTTATCTGACGGAATTTCTTTTGCCGTTTTATCTACTATTCTTTCAATCCATTTCTGACTGCTTACATCTCCGGGAACACTGCCGGCATAATGCTCATCATAAGCCATAAGAAACATATAGTCATTGTATTGTGCCAATGCTTTTACGTTAAAATCATCATCGCCTGCCATGATATCCTGCGTAACGAGATACCCCAGCGGATGCAGTTTTTCATACAATGCTTTTTGAAAAGCAATTATAGGTTCATCACCCTTTTCTTTAAACTCTTCGAAATCAATATTGATACCTTGTAAATCATATTTTTTTAATGTTTTTACAATATCGTCGATGAGTCTTTCTCTTTTATTGGTGTCATGAAGAATACGGTGAATAAGATCACCGTCGAAGTCACCTTCGCCTAAAGATTCATTGATGTTATTGATTAACGGAAGAATTTTTACTTTTCCTTTCTTCATTACTTTTAAGGCTGCAGTATCAATTTCTGTTCGCAGTAAATCGGTTTTGGGATCAATAAAAAACCATTCCGGGACTACCATATTGAGTTTACGAATGTTTTTTTGAAGGGAAAACAAACTCTGCGGATCCCAATCGACATAAAAAGCAGCTCTGATTTCTGAAGCTGTTTTTGAATCAACAGGTTGATTTTTTAGTTTATCAATCTTCGTTTTTGCTCTTAAGAAATAATCAAATCCTTTAAACTTTTTGAGTTCTTTGGCGCTTAAATTCTTTGGTGTAATAGGATTCTCAAGGCTATGACCTACCTGACTGCTATTGGCTAAAAGTGGTAATGGCGGTTTTAATCCTCTTTTTAAAGTGATAAAGAAAATAGGAACCATTAAAATAAGAAGAAACAAAATAAGTCGTGTTGACCATTGAAAAGTTTTCCAGCGTTTTTGAGTAGCCGTCTGGAATATTTGTTTTTTATCATCCATATACTTTTACTTTTTGAGGCAAATACTTAAAAAGATAAATCGAAAATTTATTGAAATGCAGCTTAATTTGAATGTAAAACTAGTATTACTAAATGAAGTTCAAATTAAAAGACAGAATTTTGATGTAATAGGAATTGTGTAATAAAAATACAAAATAAAACGAAAAAACATACTGATTAACAAATTGGTATAAAAAAAGACCTCAAACTATTGAGGTCTTTCTAATATATTTTTTTCGCCGCGAATTTCACGAATTGGCACTAATTTAAAATCTAAATTGCTGATTGAATTTGCACAAATAATTCGTGAAGATTAGTGAAATTAGTGGCAAACACTTATTTCAATCTAACGCTCCATTCAAAATCCATTTCAGAAACCTGAACGCCTTCTTCATTTGTTCCTATAGATTTCATCCAGAAAGTCTGCCCTTCTCCGGTTTCTATTGTTCTTTTAATGGCATCGGCAATTAAATGCCCGTCGTTACACACGAAAGTAATTCGGCCGGTTGCCTTTTTGGTGAAGTTTCCTTTATTATTAGCAACAAGCATCGAGATTTTTTTTCCGCTTTGCTGAATCTGCGAAATAACCAAAGCGCCTGTTGTCAGCTCGGCAGCCATTGCCTGAACGGCAAAATACATCGAGTTAAAAGGGTTTTGATTAATCCAGCGGTGCTTTACGCTTACTATGCATCTGTCTTTGTCGATTGCTTTTACACGCACGCCGCAAAAGTATGCCGACGGCAATTTGAATAATACAAATTTGTTGAGTTTGGATACAGATATTGCCATGTGATTTGTTTTTTTGTAAAAATACAAAAAAACTATGCACGCACAATAAATTGATAATACTTTCTAAGACTATCAACAAAACCGGTACTTCACGATGATTTTCAGCTAATTAATGATGTTGATTCAATTTTACATTTGTTAAAATTATGTTAATATTTGGTACTATGCAAAACAAGATACTGTCTTTTAGATATATATTTGCATAAGAAATTACTATATACTTTTAATCATGCAATCATCAACACCACTCATCATGGAAAAATCATCAGAAAAGAATACTTCGGCATTCACACATTTAAGTACGTTAACACAATACTTTATTCCGTTTGGGAATTATATTTTCCCAATCATTATCTGGTCGAGTTATAAAGACAAATCAGAATTTATAAATCACCACGGAAAACAAGCATTGAATTTTCAATTAAGTTTATTGCTTTACACCTTAGTTCTGGCATTAATTGCGGTACCAATTTTTGTTACGGTATTTTTACAAAACCTGCCAATCGAAGCTATTTTTAACGACAACGATTTTGTTATTAGAAATTTTAACTTCGAAGGAAACATTGGACTTTTAAGTATTGGAGTAACTGCGGTATTACTTTTTGGTCTTTTAAAATTTGTTGAATTCTTTTTAGTGATTTATGCTTCTATAAAAGCTTCAAACGGAGAATTATACCAATATCCGCTAACGATTCCTTTTATAAAGTAATCATTATTTTATGAAGTACTTCGACTTCGGTCAGTGTAACATAAAGAATTAAAAGTTATAGTCGAAACCTTTCAATCAATCATCAAAATAAGTTTCGAATTCAATCATCAATCAATCATCATCAATCAAAAAACGAATTGTTCAATCTAAAAAAAACAAAATGAAATTATGAACATTGAAAACACAAAAGCACAGATGCGCAAAGGTGTTCTTGAGTTTTGCATCTTATCTGTCCTAAAAGAAAAAGACGCATATACATCTGAAATATTAGACACTTTAAAAAACGCTAAATTACTAGTTGTTGAGGGAACAGTTTACCCGCTTTTAACTAGGTTAAAAAACGACGGTTTGCTTAATTATCGATGGGAAGAATCGACATCTGGACCACCAAGAAAATATTATGGATTAACCGAAATAGGACAAACATTTTTAAACGAACTTAGCGGTACCTGGACAGAATTGTCTGACGCCGTAAATCTAATCACCAATCAAAATCAATAAGTCATGAACAAAACAGTAAATATTAACTTAGGCGGTATGTTTTTTCACATCGATGAAGATGCATATTTAAAATTGACACGCTATTTTGACGCTATAAAACGATCACTTAACAACTCATCTGGTCAGGATGAAATTATTAAAGATATCGAAATGCGTGTTTCTGAATTATTAACAGAGAAACAAAAAAGCGAGAAACATGTTGTTGGACTGAAAGACGTTGACGAGGTAATTGCGGTGATGGGACAACCTGAAGATTATAGAATTGAAGACGAAGAAAGCACAAGCCAGTCTTTTAACAGCAATACAAGAAGACACAAAAAATTATATCGTGATAAAGAAAATGGTATGATTGGCGGTGTAGCAACCGGGTTAGGACATTATTTTGGAATTGAAGCTGTATGGATCAAAATCGTATTCTTAATATTTGTTTTTGCTGGTTTTGGAACTGGAATTTTAGCTTATTTCGTTCTTTGGATTGTAACTCCGGAAGCGGTTACAACATCTGAAAAACTGGAAATGACAGGAGAACCGGTTACGATTTCTAACATCGAAAAAAAAGTTCGTGAAGAAATTGATTCCTTATCTGATAAATTTAAAAACGCAGATTATGACAAAATGGGAAACCAGGTAAAGTCGGGAGCTGGGAGAATAAGTAGTTCATTTGGAGACTTTATCATGACGGTTTTTAAAATTTTTGCTAAGTTTTTAGGGGTTATCCTAATTATCGCAGGAATCTCAACCTTGATCATGCTTTTAGTTGGAGTTTTTACACTGGGAACTAATCTTTTTGTTGATTTCCCTTGGCAGAATTTCGTTGAAGCAGGAAACTTTACAGAATATCCAATCTGGTCTTTTGGTTTATTAATGCTTTTTGCAGTTGGAATTCCGTTTTTCTTCTTGACTCTTTTAGGATTTAAATTGTTGTCTCCTAACTTAAAATCAATAGGAAACATTACAAAATATACGCTTTTAGCAGTTTGGATTATTGCAATTGCTATTTTAGTAAGCATTGGAATTAAACAGGCAACCGAGATTTCGCACGATAATAAAATAATCGAGAAAAAAGTAATAAGCATTAAACCAACTGATACGTTATATGTAAAATTCAAGTACAGTGATTATTATGCAAAAAGCTTAAATCATTACAGAGAGTTTGAATTTGTACAAGACTCTGCAAACAATGAATTGATTTATTCTAATGATGTACGCATTCACGTTTTACGTACAGATGAAACTACTCCATTCATTCAAATAGAAAAAAGTGCAAGAGGAAACTCTTTTACTAATGCTAAAAAAAGAGCAGAAAAAATTGATTACAAGTTTCAGATTAACGGAAATCATTTAATTTTAGACAATTATTTTCTGACAGATGTAAAAAACAAATTTAGAGGCCAGGAAGTTGATATTTACTTATATCTTCCGGAAGGGCAGTTATTTAAACCTGATACATCTGTAAACGATTACTTTAACTATGAAGATGATTTCTTTAATCTAACTCATGATGGCGATTACAGCTACAAAGTTGAAGGTTCTAAAGTAAAATGCTTAAACTGCCCAGCAGACAGCACTGATACTGATAACGATAGTGATTCAGACGAATTAGATACAATTGAAAATGATACTGTAAAAGAAGTTTCGATTAAAATAAATGGAAAAGAAGTTTTAAACGGTAAAAAAACTAAAAGCAAACTAACCACTGATAAAAACGGAGTTGTAATTAAAATTAACTAACACCTAAAGCCATGATAAAAATAATCATTCATATTACAAAATTTGTTATTGCAACAATTACAGCATTACTTTTTGCTTCATGTAATTTTAATCTTAATACAATTGAAGGAAGCGGGAATGTAACAACAGAAAAAAGAACTGTTCAGGGAGATTTTAAAAGTGTCAAAGTAAGCAACGCTATAGATCTGGTTATTGAACAATCTGACAAATACGAAGTGACAGTAGAGGCCGATGATAATCTTCAAAAAGAAATTATTACAAAGGTTGAAAACGGAACATTAGTAATTCAATGTAAATTCAACTCGTTTCGTAATATCACGATGAAAAAGGTAACCGTAAAAATGCCTGCAGTCGAGAAAATAGAAGCATCGAGCGCCTCAAGTGTTACCAGTAAAGACGTTCTGCATGGAGAAAATATAGAATTAGAAACTTCGAGCGCAGCAACAATGAATGTTAACACTGAGTTTGACAACATATCTTGTCACTCAAGCAGCGGCAGTTCGATTGATATTAAAGGAAAAGCTTTAAAAGTTAAAACTTCGGCATCAAGCGGTTCTTCTATCGAAGCTGGAAATTTATTAGCAAACGATGTTGATGCAGATGTTTCGAGCGGCGCAGTTACAAAAGTTCACCCTATTTTAAGCCTTAAAGCAGAGGCAAGCAGCGGTGGTAACATTAACTATGACAATGTTCCTAAAACAATCAACAAAACGGCAAGTTCTGGAGGAAGCGTAAGCCAAAGCTAATATCTCTATAACTGTTAAATATAAAAGAAATCATTCATCAAAAGTGGATGATTTTTTTATATTTGCCAAAATCAAATCTAGAATTAATGAAAAAGAATACAGCACTACTCCTATTACTTTTGGTTACTACATTAACTTTTGCACAAAAAAGAGAAAAAGTAAAAGGATCAAAAATTGTAACTACCTCTATTAAAGAAGTAGGAAGTTTTGATGCACTCGAAGCCGACGACAACTTAGAAATCTATTTGGAAAAAGGTGACAAAAATGAAATAAAAATCGAAGCCGATGATAATCTTCACGAAATTATCAGCATGGATTTAAGAGATAAAACACTTCGCTTATATACCTCAAAAGAAAGTACTATTTTCAAAAAGCTTTCGGTTAAAGTTACTTATACCAGTTCTTTAAACAAAGTAATTGCAAAAAACGAAGCTGTAATTTATGCTCTTCAGGAAATTCAGTTAGACGATATTACTTTTAACAGCGTTGATTATTCTAAATTATACCTGAATGTAAATTCTAAAAAATTCGCTTTAATTGCGGATGATAAATCAAGAACCGAATTAAACTTAAAAACTGAAGACGGAACTTTACAATTAAGCAAAAACGCTGCAATTAAAACATTGGTTTCTGCCATAAAATTCAAATGTGATTTGTACCAAAAAACAACTGCTGCTATTGAAGGAATTGCAGAAAAAGCAACTATCCGTTTAGATAATAATTCGATTTTTACCGGAACAAAATTCACTTTAAAAGATGCGAATGTTACTGCTGAAAATTATGCTGTAGGAACTATTTTCGCCGACACAACGCTTTCTTTAGCAATTGGAGATAAAGCAGAAGTTTCTTTATTTGGAAACCCAAAAATTGAGCTTACCCGTTTTTCTGAAGAAGCTAAGTTGATTAAGAAGATTAAATAGTGTTCAGTCGCAGTATTCAGTTTTCAGTATTCAGTCGCAGTTTGCAGAACTTAAAATAAACAAAAAGTCCCAATCGTAGAGATTGGGACTTTTTGTTTATAGATTCCAGTAAAAACTGTAAACTGTCACTGAAAACTGCGACTGTAAACTGAACACTGTGACTTATTCTTTAGAAGCTAAATATCTTTCAGCATCAAGTGCTGCCATACAACCTGTACCTGCAGCAGTAATTGCCTGACGGTATACGTGATCTGCAGCATCTCCGGCAACAAAAACACCATCAACATTTGTTTTAGATGTTCCTGGCGTATTTACGATATATCCAGTTTCGTCAAGTGTAATGTATTCTTTAAAAATATCTGTATTTGGTTTGTGACCAATTGCTACGAAAAATCCGGTTGCAGGAATTTCGATAACTTCACCTGTAGTTTTGTTTAATGCTTTAATGGCATGTACTACATTATTATCACCCAAAACTTCAACAGTATCGTGGTTCATTAAAATCTCGATGTTTTCAGTTTTGCGAACACGCTCTTCCATAATTTTAGAAGCTCTGAATTTTTCGCTTCTTACTAACATCGTTACTTTTTTACAAAGTTTAGATAAGTAATGTGCTTCTTCACAAGCAGAATCTCCTGCTCCAACAATTACAACTTCTTGATTACGGTAGAAAAATCCATCGCAAACAGCGCAGGCAGAAACACCGCCGCCCATATTTAAATAGTGCTGCTCTGATGGTAATCCTAAATATTTAGCCGAAGCTCCTGTAGAAATAATGACAGTTTCGCAGTGTAATTCGATTGAATCATTGATCCAAACTTTATGAATATCTCCAGAAAAATCAACTTTTGTAGCCCAGCCATCGCGAATATCAGCACCAAAACGTTTTGCTTGGTCTTGTAACTGAATCATCATTTCTGGTCCTGTAACACCATCAACATACCCAGGAAAATTTTCTACTTCATTAGTTGTAGTCAACTGACCTCCAGGCTGCATTCCTTGATATAAAACCGGATTCATGTTTGCTCTGGCTGCATAAATTGCGGCTGTATAACCTGCAGGGCCAGAACCTATAATAAGGCATTTAATTTTTTCGATTGTATCTGACATAATGTGTATTGTTTTTTTGTGATGCAAATGTAAACTTTATTATAAAAAATAACGCCGAAAATAAATCTGAAATAGCTATCCTAAAATAAGTTTTATTTATTTTTACTTTTTCCTTTTACAAATCAAATTTATTTATATCTTTGCATCCGCTTTCGGGCAGTACAGCAAAACATCTTCGGGGTGTAGCGTAGCCCGGTTATCGCGCCTGCTTTGGGAGCAGGAGGCCGCAGGTTCGAATCCTGCCACCCCGACAAAAGCCGAACAGAAATGTTCGGCTTTTTTGTTTTCTACAATCAATATCTTTATAGAAAACAAAAAACTCTGAAAATCAATTAATTCTCAGAGTTTTTTATTTATTTGATATTTCCTAATAAGTAACTGTTACTTCTCCATGCTAATATAAGCAGGATACGATTCACGATTTGGCAGTTCAAAAGTTTCATCGTAAGGCTGCGTGCCTATGCTGTTATTATATAATGCCACACGTTTTGCACCAGTTGCTGTGCTGCCGCCTGTGCCATTAATAACGTTTTGAATATTTCCCGGACCCGCAAAACGAGTAATACACATTTTTTCGAATTTTACATTTGGACTGTTCGGTATTTCAAAACCATTTTTCTTATTCACATTTCCGTCAGTTCCTGTAAAAACTGCATAAGATCCCATTCCTATAGTATTGTGTTCTTTTACTGTATTAGCCACTTTAAATGCAGCATAACCATCGACTCTGCCTCCCTGACTGCTCCAGCTTGCTTGATTTGGCGCATCGTACGGCGGTTCGTTCTGAAAGAAATAAGTTCTCCCGCGTTCTCCTAACCATAATACCTCATATTCTTGATAATGCTCCGTAAACAAAGCATAAAGCGTAACATCGTCTCCGGTAACAATAAGTCCGTTTTTACATCTGTCTCTTAACCAGCGCGCATTTCCGCCTTTTTGCGAACCATGATCTGCACGCCACAACCAGAAATGATCTCCCACCACATTGTTGCTGTTTATCTGCATAGAAGCATGTATCTGAATATTTTTTGACTGAACACCACCTACTCTGCAAGTAATATCCGAAAGCAAAATAGGATCAGCAGCATGATCTGCATTTGCATCTTCGCCACCAATTCTAACCTGATAAGTCGTACTGTTAAATGAATCCATCAGAAGTCCGGCAATAATAATTCCATCTTTATCATCAGCATAAATACATCCCCACGTATTTTTTTCTGTAGGCTCTAAAGTTACCGAAGCAATTCCAGCGCCTAAAAGTATGGCATCTTTTCTGTTTACCTGAATAGGAGCATTTAAGGCATAATGTCCTGGAGTGAAAAATATATTTTTACCCGCTTTTAATGCATTGTTGATTTCCAGATCAGTGTCGCCTTCTTTAGTAACATACCAATTGGTAAGCAAATCTTGAATTTGGCCTTTCCCCATATCTGTTGCCGACCAGGAAACTCCTATTCTATCTTTTTGCCACGCTGGAACAAAGACTTTATATTCGCCATCTTTATCTATAAAAAGAAAAGGTTTTTCTCTAATAATTGGCGTTGTTGAAATTGGAGAATTGGCTTCATCTGCCTGCGGAGGATTAACACAACCCTGCCAAACCATATTATATGAACCTCCCATAGCTCCTGAACCAGAAGGAAAAATAGTATTTCGGGTGTACCATTGTTGTTGTCCGCCCCAGTTTGGTCTTACCGAAGTATAATGCGTATCGGCAATAAAACCGCCGCTTCCCCAGAAATTAGTATCTCCAATATCTGAGATATATTTCGAAGTGCTTTCAATCAGCATTCTTCTTGCGCTGGTAGATTGAGAAACTGTCCAGGCAAAATCGCGCATTACTTCTACATTTTCTATAGAACGCCAAAATGTACATGTAGCATTTGCACCGCCTGAAAGGTGAGGTCTTGTAAATACAGATCCCAATTTAACATCTGAAGGCACTCTGCCCAAACCTCCAATATGAGAATAAAATCCTAATTCTATAGAGTTTGCTTCTGCAGATGATGCTGAACCCGATCCGCCTGAATCATACGTTTGACCATTGACATTTGCTTTTAAATAATAAGCCTGACGTTTTGTTGTCCACTCACCATTTGGTCCGCCAAGACCAATAGAACCAAACTGGGAATTAATATCTTTTCGGGCTGTTTCGGCTTTTTCATATTTTCTATCGTAGAAATACATATTGCTGCCAAAAATCTGATTTTCCAGCGAAATTAGTATAGTAATATCGTTACGAGTAACTTTATAGTAGTTCTCGTATTTATCTGTATTTGGTTTATTATCTGTATATGTTAATTTAGAAGTTGAACCAACCGATACAAAGTCTGATGCCAAACGACTTCCTCCTCTTGTAATAATGTAATTTCCGGAAGAACCGAATGCCGGCCATGATAAGGTTATATTGTGTTTTTTCTTGTTGTAAACAATTTTACCTTCTACCTTGTTCTCCTGATTTTTTTCGTCAGATGAATTTGGTTTTACGAAACTGCATAGCATCAGCATAACTGCAAATACAGTAAATACTGAGGTTAACTTTTTAATCATAATCTTTTGGGTTTAATAGTATTTTAAAAAGCCCAAAATAGTCATAATCCTTAATCTAAAAGTCCATTTTTAGTTTCAAATTTCTTATCAAAAACTATACAAAATCTAAATTTTGTCTTTTAGTAACATTAATATGCCTTATTGGACAGCCTCATCATTTATAAATAGATTTTTTTTGCCGATCGAAAAAATTAGACGATGAAAAAAATAATACTATTTATAATATTCCTTATTTCGGTAGCGGCGACTGCACAAGAAACCCCAAAAGACTCCTGTGACACAAACATAAAATATGAGTTGTACAAAATAAATGCACACGCCTCCTATTATCATGATAAATTTAATGGAAGAAAAACGGCAAGCGGTGCAAGATTTAACAATGATGATCTTACAGCCGCCCATAAAAAATTTCCATTTGGAACAATACTAAAAGTAACAAATGAAATAAATGACAAATCTGTAATTGTAAAAATTACAGACAGAGGCCCTTTTGTTAAAGGAAGAGAAATTGACCTGAGCAAAAGAGCCTTTATGGAAATTGCTTCCAATAAAAGAAGTGGCTTAGTTTATGTAAAAATTGAAATACTAAAATAAGTTGAGAATAAAACCGTTCTTCAAAGTTAAAATTAGATTCATTCTCCTTTTACAGCAGAAACACCAGTTAAATTGGTCAAACTTAGCTTACAATTTTATTTACAGCTAAAAATTATTTTATCCCGAAGACCCATGAAACCGCGATTAAGCGAGGTTTCATAAATGTTAACAAAATAGATTTTCAAAAACCATAAATAATTGTATTTTTACGGTTCAAAATTCAGAAAATAAATGGGCAAAATCATTGCGATTGCTAATCAAAAAGGAGGCGTTGGAAAAACGACAACATCTGTAAATCTTGCAGCCTCACTAGGCGTTTTAGAGAAAAAAGTATTATTGATCGACGCTGATCCACAGGCCAATGCTACATCTGGTCTTGGAATTGACGTAGAATCTGTTGAACTTGGAACTTACCAAATTCTTGAACATACGATAACGCCAAAAGAAGCCATTTTAAAATGTACAGCTCCAAATGTTGACGTGATCCCGGCTCACATTGACCTTGTTGCTATCGAAATCGAATTGGTTGACAAAGAAAACCGTGAGTACATGCTTAAAAAAGCATTAGAAGAAGCAAAAGAAGAATATGATTTTATCATTATCGACTGTGCCCCTTCGTTAGGTTTATTAACCTTAAATGCTTTAACAGCTGCTGATTCTGTAGTTATTCCTATTCAATGTGAATATTTCGCACTTGAGGGATTAGGAAAATTATTGAACACTATTAAGAGTATTCAAAAAATACACAACCCTGACCTTGATATCGAAGGATTATTACTAACCATGTATGATTCTAGATTACGTTTATCAAACCAGGTGGTTGAAGAGGTTCAAAAACACTTTAACGATATGGTTTTTGACACCGTTATTCAGCGAAATGTAAAATTAAGCGAAGCACCAAGTTTTGGCGAAAGTATTATCAATTACGACGCTACAAGCAAAGGTGCAGTTAATTATATTAACTTAGCTCAAGAGATTATAAAGAAAAACAGTAAATAGTTTTTATGACAAAAGCAATTAAAAAACAAGCCTTAGGAAGAGGATTATCAGCGTTATTAAAAGATCCGGAAAACGACATTACATCAGTAGATGATAAAAATGCTGATAAGGTTGTTGGAAATATTATTGAGCTTGAAATAAGTGCTATAGAAATAAATCCGTTTCAGCCTAGAAGCAATTTTAATGAAGAATCATTACGCGAATTAGCTACTTCTATTAAAGAACTTGGCGTAATTCAACCTATTACTGTTCGTAAATTAGATTTTAATAAATACCAGTTAATTTCTGGAGAGCGTCGTTTGCGTGCTTCAACTTTAGTTGGTTTAACTCATGTTCCGGCTTACATTCGTATTGCTAACGACAATGAGTCATTGGTTATGGCATTGGTTGAAAACATTCAGCGTCATGACTTAGATCCTATCGAGATCGCACTTTCTTACCAGCGTTTAATTGACGAAATTCAATTAACTCAGGAACAAATGAGCGAACGCGTTGGAAAAAAACGTTCTACAATTGCCAACTATTTACGTCTTTTAAAACTGGATCCGATTATTCAAACCGGTATTCGTGATGGTTTTATCAGTATGGGACATGGGCGTGCGATCATTAATATCGAAGATTTAGATGTTCAGACTGATATTTATCAAAAAATTGTAAGTCAGAATTTATCTGTACGTGAAACAGAAACATTAGTAAAAAATTACCACGAAAGCTTAAAGCCAAAAGAAGAAGGAAAAGCGAAACCAGATTCTTCATTTGTAGTTAGAGAAACACAGAAAAACTCATTTAATGACTATTTTGGCTCAAAAGTTGATATTAAAGTCGCTGGCAACGGAAAAGGAAAAATCACTATTCCATTTAGTTCTGAAGCTGACTTTAATCGAATTATAAAATTAATTAACGGATAGTGAATAAAATTGTCCCCATAAGTTTATTGTTCTTTCTCTTAGGAACCGTCTCTCTTTTTGCCCAGGCAAAAGAAGAAACGGTTTTGGTCGCTAAAGACAGTACTAAGTTAGAAGAAATAGACCCGCTTACACCCGCAAAAGCAGCTTTCTATTCTGCTATTTTACCTGGTTTAGGTCAGGCATATAATAAAAAATACTGGAAAATTCCTTTAGTTTACGGAGCTATTGGTACAAGTTTATACTTCTATATAGACAACAATAACAAATATCGTGATTATCGTAACGCCTATAAACGAAGATTAGAAGGCTACGTTGGTGATAAATATGCGTTTTTAGATGACAGCAGACTTATTGCTGGTCAGAAATTTTATCAAAGAAACAGAGATCTTTCTGCTTTATTTGTTGTTGCTTTTTATGCCTTAAATATTATAGATGCCAATGTTGACGCTGCCTTGATTCAATTTAACGTAAACGAAAGATTATCAATGCGTCCGGAAATTTACCCCAACGATGTAACGTTTAAACCGAATGTTGGACTAACCTTTAATTATCGTTTTTAAGTAGTTTTCTTCTATTTAAAAATTCACAAAATACATACAAAATGAAAATTGCGCTTTTAGGATACGGAAAAATGGGTAAAGTAATTGAACGAATTGCTTTAGAAAGAGGTCATGAAATAGTTTTAACGAAAGATGAATTCAATACATACGACGGACTTTCGACAGCCGATGTTGCCATTGATTTCAGTGTTCCGTCTGCAGCAGTTGACAATATTTCTGCCGCTTTTAATGCCAATGTTCCTGTAGTTTCCGGAACAACCGGCTGGTTAGAACATTACGATGAAATGATTGCACTTTGCAACGAGAAAAAAGGAGGTTTTATCTCGAGTTCAAATTTTAGTCTGGGTGTAAATATTTTCTTTGGATTAAATGAATATCTTGCTAAAATCATGAAGCAATTTGATTCATACAAAGTTTCGATGGAAGAAATTCACCACATCCATAAACTTGATGCACCAAGCGGTACTGCTATTTCTTTAGCGCAAGGCGTTATTGAAAACAGTAATTATACCGGATGGTCTTTAGATGAAGAGAAAGACAACCAAATTCGCATTGATGCAAAACGAATAGGAGAGGTTCCGGGAACACATACCGTAAATTACGATTCTGCAATTGACAGTATCGAAATTAAACATACTGCCCATAATCGTGAAGGCTTCGCTCTTGGCGCTGTTATCGCAGCAGAATGGCTTGCCGGAAAACAGGGAATTTTCACTATGAAAGATGTACTAAACTTACAATAAATCGAATAAAGTTTTGGATTAACTAAACATTCAATCCTTAATTTGAAATCTAAAAATACAATATTATGACACTTTACTCTTGGTTCGTATTTTTCTTAGCTGTTCAGGTAATTCATTTTCTTGGTACTTGGAAATTGTATCAGGCAGCGGGAAGAAAAAGCTGGGAAGCTGCAATTCCGGTATACAATTCAATCGTTTTAATGAAAATGATTGGCCGCCCAACATGGTGGACGTTATTGCTTTTCATTCCGATTATTAACTTAATTATGTTTCCGGTTATCTGGATCGAAACCTTAAGAACGTTTGGTAAAAAATCAACTTTAGATACTATTTTAGGGCTTATCACTCTTGGTTTTTATGTGTATTATGTAAATTATACTCAGAAATTAGAGTACAACGCTAACCGAAAATTAACTCCTGAAAACAAAACGGCAGATACTGTAAGCTCTTTGCTTTTTGCTATTATCGTAGCAACATTAGTACACACTTATGTAGTACAGCCTTATACGATTCCAACCTCTTCATTAGAAAAATCATTACTTATTGGAGATTTCTTATTTGTAAGTAAATTAAATTATGGACCAAGAGTACCTATGACAACTGTTGCATTACCAATGGTTCATGACTCTATTCCATTAACAAAAAGAAAATCATATTTAAGCTGGCCTCAATTGCCATACTTTAGATTACCGGCTTTCCAAAAAATCAAACGAAGCGACATTGTCGTTTTTAACTGGCCCGTCGATACGGTTCATTATTTCTACGAACCAAAAGGAAGACCAGGAGTTATCAAACCAATTGATAAAAAATCGAATTACGTAAAAAGATGCGTAGGTATTCCTGGAGACAGCTTATCAATTAGAGATGGATTTGTATTCATTAACGGAAAAAAATTAGTTTTACCTGAAAGAGCAAAACCTCAATATTCGTATTCAGTTGCTTTAGATGGAAAAACATCTATTGATTTTGAATCTTTATTTAAAGAATTAGACATTACAGATCCGGCAGGTTTTAGAAGCGAAAAAAGAGACACACTTTACTTTAGAGCTTTAACGGAAGCTAGTGCTGAACGTTTAAAAAACACTCCTGGCGTTACTGCTGTAAAAAGAGAAATTGACAAAGGAAATGACAATGCGATTTTCCCTCATATCAATAAATGGAATCAGGACAATTTTGGTCCAATCTACATTCCGGAAGCTGGTAAAACAGTTGCCTTAACGAATGAATCTCTGCCATTTTACAAAGAAATCATTACGAATTACGAAGGAAACACTTTAGAATTAAGCGGTTCTAAATTCATAATAAACGGTAAAGAAACTAATACTTATACCTTTAAACAAAACTACTATTGGATGATGGGAGACAACCGTCACAACTCTGAAGATAGTCGTTATTGGGGTTATGTTCCGGAAAATCATATCGTAGGGAAACCAGTTTTTATCTGGATGAGCTGGGATACAAACGGAAAAGGTATCAATAAAATTCGCTGGAACAGAGTTTTCACTACTGTAGACGGTGAAGGACAGCCACAATCTTATTTCAAATATTTCCTAATTGTTCTTGCACTTTATTTCGTTGGAGAATTCTTCTGGAGAAAAAGAAAAGAAAACAAAGCATAAAACGTTTATTCGTTAAACTGGTAAATCGTTTAATTGTTTCTTAAAAAAGAACGATTAAACGATTTACCGATTAAACAAAAAAAATATCATGAATTCCTTATTACTTCCTACTTATTTTCCGTCAATAAGCCACTTTGCAGCTATGGCTCAATCTGAAAATATAACTTTGGAAATGGAAGATAATTTCCAAAAACAGACCAATAGAAACCGAACGTATATCTATAGTCCAAACGGAATTCAATTATTAAATATCCCTGTTAAACATTCCAAATCGGCACATCAAAAAACGAAAGATGTTTTGATTGAAAATGAATTTGACTGGCAGAAACAGCACTTTAAATCCTTAGAAGCCGCTTATAGAAGTTCCCCTTTCTTTGAGTTTTTTGAAGATGATATTGCTCCTATTTTCGAAAAGAAGCATACTTTTTTAATGGATTTAAATCTGGAAGTTTTAGATCTAACTGCGAAATGCCTTCGTATGAAATTAGAATTTGGAAAAACGGCTGAATACTTTCATGAAGCGGCTGATTTTTCTGATTTCAGATATTTGGCAAACGGAAAAAAGGACACTAATTCATTCGAAAAATACACGCAGGTTTTTGACGACAAACACGGGTTCATCAATAATTTAAGTGTTTTGGATTTACTTTTTAACGAAGGAAAATTTGCAATGGATTACTTAAAAACGCAAAAGTTACTTTAACCGTTTTCAAGCAATCCAGTTCATTTATTGGTTTAATTCAACTTAACCTGAATTGTTTCTCCTTCTTTAATCACTTTTTCGACCCATACTTTATTTTTGTCCGAAACTGTAATTTTTAGTTTTTTATTGATTCTCTCTACTGTAATATCAAAGTTTTTACCAGCTAAATAAATACTGCTGAGACTCATCTTTGGCCACGATTGCGGCAATCTCGGCACAAGATCAAAACTATTTAGACCAGTTGAACGAATGCCAAACAAACCTTCGGTAAAAACCCTGCAGTACAAACCGCTTTCTGCAGAAAGGTGACGCTGGTTTCCTTCAGGATAGGCTTCTACAGGATAAGGAACATGATCGCCCAGTAATCTTCGATTAGAATAATAATGCAAAAAACGTATTGCTTTTTCAGATTCTCCTGCTGCCAAAACGCCTCTCAAGGCATATAAAGTCGAACGATCCCAAAAGGTTTTGTCTCCGGCCTGACTTGCCAAACCATCTTGTGTCCATAATTTTGATGAGAATAAAGCATCGATAGTTCCTTCTTTTCGATCATAGATGCCCATTGCCAGCGGCGTACAAATCCAGGCACGCAAAACATCGTTTTCTTTATAATATCTATAAGTATCAAATCCGTCGATTCTCGCTCCAAAATAGTTTTCGATTGCTGTTTTCATTTTAGCTGCCTGTGTTTGGTAAGCTAAAAGTTTCTTTGGTGATTCTCCAAGTTCTTTCACGAGAAAAATAGCAGAATTAAGAGCATCAAAATACAAAGACGAGGTGTTAAGATTTGCTTTTCCTGCCGGGAAACGGCCTTCCAGTTCATCTGAATCAGAAGTAACGACTCCATCCTCATTTAATTTTAAACGACAATATTCCAGACACCATTCTATTAGAGGCCACAATTGGGCTGCTTCTTTTCTATTTCCTTTTGCTAAAGCATAACGTGCCGCACCGTAAGCTATCATAGCTGCGTCTCCTCTGTCTCCGGCACCATTCCAAATATCCGTTCCTTCGGCAATAATCGAACTCGGAATTGGCTTATATTCTTTATTCATAAATTTTGCAAAATGCAAATACGCATTTAATGACGCTTTATCTGCATATTCATAACCCAGAAAGGGGAAAAACGGCCCTATATATTCCGCTTCATCATTTGCCCAAATAGCGGCATAATAAGCTTCTCCTCCCGGACTGTGCATTGGTCCTCCTTTGGTCTCGAAAATACTTTCTGCTGCTCTTAATTTAGCAAAAGCAAATTCGGTATTTAATACTTCGTCAGGTGTTGTAAGCACTAATTTATTCTGAATTTCATGAACGAGTTCTAAACGTTTTCTTTTCTCCTCATCAATATCAATTAAAGGAACTGTTTCGCCCGTTTTTGTTCCAAAATAAATAACTGAGAACGAAACTTCTTCATTGGGTTTAAGCGTAAAACTGCCATGATTTTGTGTGAAAACATGTATTTGATAACTTCCTTCTGTACCAATTTCCGGATCAGAATGGTAAAGAGATTCGGTTTTTGGTATTTCAACAATACAATTTTTATTAAAGGTATTTTTTAAAGTATACTTTTCACAATATCCTGCCAGTGATGTCATTGGAAAGTATTGTCTGGTAATTTCAAGTTTAGAATCGACCTTACTGTTGACTTGCAATATACCGTTCATTGAAACAGCAATGACCTTTTCGTCCGTAATTGGTTTGTAATTCACAGTCACCAATTCCAGACCGTCCTGAGCAAACTGTCGGGTAAAACTAGCGTGCGTATTGTTGGGAATAGTCCTTAACATGGGCCAGACCAAACTGCGGGTGGCATGAAAAGCTCCGTTCGCTAAAACACCATAACGAATTACACTTGAGATTCTTTTACCGCTCATTTCGATATGGTCCTGATGAGGAATATCTTCTTTAATTTTCCATGAAATTGAATTTTCAGAATCAATCTGCCAGCGATTATTTTCTTGTGCAAACGACTTGTATGCAATAAAGTTAAAAACAATAAAGAACAAAAAGGCTTGTAATTTTTTCATTCGGATAATCTTATTTTTTTGATTATTGGTTTTAAAGGTTTTCTGTTTCCAGCCATCTTGAAAGCGTTTTCATGATAAGCTGCTGATCTTTTTCAGGAAAATCCTTTACTCTTGTTGAGTGGCTTCCTTCCGGCAGTGTCATTTTTAGCGCATCTAGTTTTAGGTTCGGTGTTGGAGAACAAGAATACCAGGTGTCGTAACCACCATAGATATATAAAATTTTATCGCCTTTGTTCTCTACATATTTTCGAACTTTTTTAATGTATTTCGGGTTGTATTTCATCACAACATCTTTGGGCGCAAAACGATCGTTTGATGAACTTTTTACAATTTGAAGCAAATCAGCAACGGGAGATAAATCAAACCCGTAATAGCCTAATTCGTTTAAATGCTGATAATAGGACGGCAGATAATTAAAATACATTTTGTCGTTATACGTTCTAACGCCAACAATATTATCAAGATACTCGAACAATTCTTTGGCAGAGGCAGTTACGGGAGGAACCGCATCACATTTCCCTCCCCACTGCCAAAAAGAAAAAGGAAATTCTAAAACCGCATATTCTAAAGCTTCAGCAAAAGGCACTTCTTTAAAAGTCATTTTCTTTGCCTCTGCATATTGCGCGAACTCTTTTAAAACAGCTGCTCTATTTTCTAAAACTGCTCTTTGAAATGCTGTAATTTTTTCTCTGCATTCCGGCGTTCCAACTGTTCTGGTATGCTCTATTGTTCTGGGATCTTCCTGCGTATTAATCAACGGAGCAACGTAAGGCATCGCCACGGTTACATCATCAGGATATTTTGATTTATATATTAAAGCCGTTTCGCCGCCTTTACTTATTCCGGTTGAAATCCATTTGCCTGGATACAGCTGTTTTAATTGGGTTACAATCGCATGGTAATCTTCAATCGCCTGATCATTCGTCAAATATTCCCATTGAATGGTTTCAGGACGCGATTTTCCGTAAAAACGATATTCAACTGCAATTTGATTGGCGCTTAATAATTTACTCACTTCGCTTTTAATATTTCCTGTATTGTAACCGTGTGTTTCGATAACCATAGGTTTATTAAAATCAAGATGAGAAAGATAAATGTAATGTTTGAAAGTGCCTTTTTGAGGATTTTTATGATCTAAAGGCTCGTCTAAAATCAATTGATACGATTCTGAATAGCCTTCTAAGTTATCTATACGCGTAATTTCAGCTTTAGGAAATAATTCGGTCAGTTTTAAAAATAAATTTGATGCCGTCTGTGCTGCCCCAAACTGCGGACTCAGCACAACATAAAGTAATAATAGTAAACTTTGTACTTTTTTCATTTTTTAAGGTTTAATTGATTTTTTAAAAATACTGGCTATACCAGCCTAAATCCGATACTATATTACCCGTAAATTATCCTATTTTATCTACTTTGAGTTAAAATACGGGTATGCCAAAATATTGACTTAATTTTAATCAGAAACTAAAAAAACAACCTCAAAAAAGCTCATTACTTACTTCTATGCAAAACTTTATTTACTCTGCATTTTTTTTAGCCTCAATACAGTTTACTTGTGCACAAACCAAATTCCCAAATTTAGAGAACAGCAAAAACAGCCTTAATTACAGCGGTTATCCAACCTCAGCAACCGACAGAACTTCCTTAGCTTTTTCGGATAAGGGCTCCTGGTTTGCTTATGGTTTTTTAAATACTGATAAAACAGAAGCCGGTTTCTCCGGTCCTTTACTTTTAACAGAGCAAAATGGAGTTTGGCTCAGTCCGGTTTTTGCTTCTTTACATCTTAAAGAAAGTAACGAACAAAACGAAATCGACTGGAAAAAATCTTTGGTACAGCAAACCAGTTATAACAGTCATCTTGAACAGGAATTCAAAACAAAAAACCTCATTATCAAACAAGAACTTCTTTTTTTATCTGCCCATACGGCATTACAAAAAACAAGTATTACGAACGTTTCGAATCAAAAGATAAAACTAGAATCGTATTTTTCCGGAGAAAATTATTTGAATACAATGGCGCTTATTTCAGAAAAAAATGAAATAATGCTGACCTCAAAAAAAGGAAATGCCATTGGACATTTGCAATTTATTGGAGAACAAATAAATTCTGAAATTAGTTCTAGAGGTTATAAAGCCGTACTTAATCCTTTTATTTTAAAGCCAAAGGAAACAAAAGAAATTGTAATGGCTCAAACTTTTATTTTTCCTCAATATTCCTGGAAAGAAGAACAAAATAGGATTACAAAAACCAAATTTGATCTTATTCTGAAATCTATTCAACAGGAAAAAGAAAACCAACTGCAAAATTTAAGTACTAAGAAAAAAGCTGTTTACAAGGACCAAATCTATTCTGATTTGTTGGGCAAACTAACCCTCACTTTACAAAATAACAGCAGAATTGCAGCAGAAGGTTTAAAACACAGCGGCATTTTCCCGAGTTATCATTACGAATGGTTCAATGGTTTTTGGGCTTGGGACAGTTGGAAACATGCTGCGGCGGTGGTAAATTACGATCCGGATTTGGCAAAAAACCAAATGCGGGCCATGTTTGATTATCAGGAGCCAAACGGATTTATTCCTGACTGCGTTTATCGCGATACTTTAATTGAACCCAATAATTACCGAAATACAAAATCGCCTTTAGCTGCCTGGGCCGTTTTGGAAATTTATAAAAAAACAAAAGACAAAAATTTTCTGAAAGAGTTTTATCCGAAATTAAAGAACTATCACGAATGGTGGTACAAGGAACGGGATCATGATCAGGATGGATTATGCGAATTTGGATCAACTGACGGCACTTTAATTGCTGCAAAATGGGAAAGCGGTATGGACAACGCCGTTCGTTTTGACAATATTCTTTTGTTACAAAACAGCAAACACGCTTTTTCTATAGATCGCGAAAGCGTAGATTTGAATTCCTTTTTATATGCCGAAAAAATGTTTTTAGCCGAAATAGCGTTGGCTTTAGAAGATCATATTAGTGCATCACAATTTAAAAGTCAGGCTGCTATTTTAAAAGAAAAAATACAAACTCAGTTTTGGGACGATACTTCCGGATGGTTTTATGACAGTACCATCGATGGAAAAACACTGCTGAAAGATATGGGCTGTGAAGGTTATTTTCCTCTTTGGGCAAAAGCAGCAACTCAGGAACAGGCCGAAAAAATCAAAAATAATATGATGAATCCTGAAATCTTTAATACTTTTATTCCATTGCCAACACTGGCGGCAAATCATCCTAAATTTAAGCCCGAAGGAGGATATTGGCGCGGCCCGATTTGGCTGGATCAGGTTTATTTTGGGATTACCGGTTTGTCTAATTATGGTTTTCAAAAAGAAGCAGATCTCATGACTTATAAAACAATTCACAATGCCGAAGGTGTTCTGGAAAAAGGATCTGCTATTCGGGAAAATTATCAGCCTATTACCGGAAAAGGACTCGAAGCTTATAATTTCAGCTGGTCGGCAGCGCATTTGATACTGTTACTGCTTAACGATTAAATTATTTTAAAAACATACTTAACTTAAAAAAACAAAAAAGATGACTATTGGAGTTGGCGGATCTGACGCAAAAACAGAATTAGAAAAAATACAAAATATGACGGGGAATGTAAAACCCATTCAGCCCGAAGAATACAAAACGCGTATTCAAAAAGCCGTGTCTATTATGAAAGCGACAGGCCTAAAATCACTTTATGTTAATGCCGGAACGAATTTATATTATTTTACAGGAACGAAATGGAATCCTTCTGAAAGAATGGTTGGTGGTCTTTTGTTTGAAGACGGCAGTTTAGAATATATTGTTCCGAAATTTGAAGAGGGAACTTTTAAAAAATTCATGCAGATAGACGGTAAAATTAATTGCTGGGAAGAGCATGAATCTCCTTATCATTTATTTGGAAAAATATTAGAAAATAAAAACATTAAATCCGGTACCATTGCTTTGGATGAATCTGCCGGTTATTTTTTAATTGATGGTTTAACCAAGGCTAATCCGGGTTATGATTTTCAAAATGCACAGCCTATTACAACGGGATGTCGTATTCAAAAATCAGAAAATGAAATTGCGATTATTCAGCAGACCAAAGAAATCACGATGGTCGTACAACGCGCTGCAGCCCGTATTTTACATCCGGGAATAAAAGCAGAAACGGTAGTCGATTTTATAAACAAAGCACATATTAAAGCCGGAATTTCCTCTGGTTCCTATTTTTGTATTGTACTGTTTGCAGATGATTCTCAATATCCACATGGCGTAACAAAACCACAGGATTTAAAAGATAATGAGGTGGTTCTGATTGATACCGGATGTCGTTTAGAAGGTTATTTATCTGATATCACGCGCACTTACATATACGGAACACCAACTGAAGCTCATAGAAAAATATGGAATCTGGAAAAAGCAGCGCAAAAAGCAGCTTTTGATGCAGCTCAATTAGGAGCAACATGTGGTTCTGTAGATGATGCGGCGCGAAAAGTAATTGCAGAAGCTGGTTTAAGCGGCGATTACGAGCTTCCGGGATTACCTCATCGTGTGGGTCACGGAACAGGATTAGACATACACGAATACCCGTACCTCGTAAGAGGCAGTTCTATAATTTTGCAAGAAGGAATGGTGGTGAGTAATGAACCCATGATTTGTATTCCGGGACAATTTGGAATTCGTCATGAAGATCATTTTTATATGACTTCAAACGGACCAAAATGGTTTACAACTCCAATGCATAGTATTGAAGATCCGTTTGGTCTTGAAGTAAATTAATTCTTTTTACTACAATACAAAAAGGGGAAACGATATCGTTTCCCCTTTTTTCTTTACAACCAAAACTAAAAATTACTTAACCAATAATTTTTTACTTTCAGAAAAACTTCCATCTGTTGCTACGACGATATATACTCCTTTTCTCAGTTGGTGAACCGGATAAAAAACCGTGTTATTTAATACCGCTACTATAACTCCGGTATGATCGTAAATCGTTATTTTGATATTCGCTGCATTTAAATTGGCAAATTCAAAATTCACTACGTCTGTCGCCGGATTAGGATACATTGCAAATGATTTTGTAAAATCGGTTTGGTTTGCTCCTGCACTTCCGTTTTGTAAATCAATTGTCAATGGATTGCTCCAATCGCTGGATTCCGTGGCATTTTTAGCTTTCACTCTAAATTGATAAACGGTTTGCGTTCCCTGTTTTGGAATCCATAAATAATAAGTAGATGAATTTCCAAATGTTGTCCAGCCTGTAGATGCATTATTTAATTGTACTTCATAGCTTGTCGCATTTGTGACTGTAGTCCATGACGCATAAAAACCTGATGAATAAACTCCTGAATTACCCGCAACAGGTGTCGCCAATGTTGTTGGATTTGGATTAGTTACTGTTCCTGAAACTACAGTATAATCTTCTACTTCTCCATCGGCAATATTACCACAGGCTGACGGGTTAGAATAATATTTCATTACAATACGCATTCTTGTCGATCCGGTAAAGGCAACTGCAGTAAAATTACCTGTTGCAGTTCCGTTAGACGAGATTCCGTCAATCACTTTTTCTGAAGGTTCAAAAACATTGTTTTTATTGTAGTCGATCCAGATTCCCCAAAATTCTGTATAAGCATCACCAGAGAAACCAGCCGTTAAACTTACGTTTGTAGGTGTACTTGGTGATAGGGTAATTGTTTTAGAAGTATAATCAGCGTAGCCTCCTGTATTTTTACCTGAAGTATTATTAAAACTTCCGATAGTTACAGAATTAATGTATTCGTATTTATTGTCTGCCTGAGTAGTACAATAAGCTGAATTAGCCGTAATTGTGGCAGAAACTTCATTAGAATAAGGAGAATAAACAGCATTTGCTTTGGCACGAATTTTATATTTATAAGTACTGCCAGCTGTTAAACCTGTATTGGTATAAGTTGCTGCTGTACTTGCCAAAGTTGCTATTTCTGCAAAAACATTGTCTGCCCCTGCTCTTTCAACCACAATATTTGTGGCATTTGTGGCATTATTTGTCCAGGCCAATTGGACCTCTAAATTGGTATTATTAGCTGTTGCTGTTAGATTAGAAGGTGCCAAAACAGTTGTAGTAGTTTGATTTCCTGCCAAAATTGCTTCGTTAGGTTTTGTATTGTAAGCAAAATCCAAAACGCTGTAACCAACTCCGCCAGCTTCTACTTTTACATGCATCCAGCCGTAACAAGTACGTCCTCTGCTTTTATATTCAAAACCTACGTATCCGGTTTGATTGTCCCAAGCTGTATAAGTTGCTGTTCTTAAATCTAACTGATCCGGATAAGCTGCTCCAGGAGTTACAAAATTACTCGACGCCCCAATTGAAGTTCCCTGCGTAAGTAAAGAAATATTTCTTGTTCCTGTCTGACCTACTAATCTTTTGCCGTAAGTTTCTATTTTTAATGCTGCAGCTGCAAATTGCCAGGCACCATATTCTGTATTATCTCCAATAGCTAAATCAAAATACTGCCACGGCTGTGCCGCCGAAGCTGCATAATCAGGATTGTTTACATAGAAAATACCGTAAGGAGCATCAAATTTAAGGTTAATCGTTTTTGAAGCATTGTCCAAAGTTGAAATTCCGCCTGTAATAGCGGCATCTTTAAACGTAATAATCACCGCTGCATCATTTGCCGGAATATGTGCTGTAGCTTTTCCTGTAAAAGAAACTACCACTTTATTATTGCTTTGCAGTGTTAATACAGCTGTTAATCCCGATGGAACTCCAGAAATTGTATAATCAGTTCCGGCAGTAAAGGTTCCAGAGCTTTTTGTGAACGTTCCGTTATTAGTCGATAACGAAATCAAACTAGTTGTGGCAACACCGCCATCATTAGCTTCGGCTTCATACAAAACCGTTTCAGATAAAGTAACTGCTGTTTTATTTGACATTCCGGTATAAATTGGTGTGTTGGGTTGTGTGTTATAAGCATATTCAGAAATCGTAAAAGCATCTCCGTTTGCTGCAACATTCACTTTGAACCATCCGTAACACGTTTGTCCTTCTATTTGGTATTCAAAACCAACGTAACCAGATTTGCCTTCCCAAGCCGTATAAGTTGATGTTCGCATATCTAACTGATTTGGATATGCTCCCGGAGCTGTCATATTACTTGCTGGCCCTACTGCTGTATTTTGCCCAAGCAAAGAAATATTTCTGGTACCTGCTTCGCAAACTAATTTTTTACCATATGTTTCTATTTTTAGTGCATTAGCTGCATAACGCCAGCCTCCAAATGAAGTATCATCTCCTTTTGCAATATCAAACGGTTTCCATACTAATGATGAAGAAATATTGATATCGGGCATGTCTACAAAAAATATCCCGTATGGATCTGTAAATTTCAAATTAAAGAATAAAGAAGTACAAGATAAACCTGTAGTACCGCCAGTAAAAGCAGCAGGTAAAAATGTTATTCCGGCTGTAGTATTTTGTGCCGCTGCGTGATTAAGCGCTTTTCCGGAAAGAGTTACGGTTACTTGTCCGTTTGAATTTACCGTAAGTACCGGTGTAATTCCTGCCGGAAAAGTATGTGTAAAATGTGTGCCTGCTGATAAAGTTCCAGAACCCAAAGCAAAAGTTTTACCTCCGCTTAGCGTTACTACTGATGGAGTATTAAAAGCTCCGTCGTTTACCACTGTTTCTTTTAGAGTTGTTACGCTTGCCACTAAACTGCTTTCTGTTGCATTTACTCCGGTATCAATTAAGTTTTGAGGCTGCCAAAGTGTGATTCTTGCAGGATGCTGTAAGGCGGCCAGCATTCGGTCTATTTGTCCTTGCGTATACATTTTATAACAGCCTTGAGCGCCATTATATCCCATATAGTTTTCGAAGTTCACCTTGTCGCCGCTGCAGTTTGTTCCCGGTGTACAGGCAAGAGTATGCAAACCATCTTCTGCTGGTGTATCGCTTACTTCATCTGTTCCGGTACAGCCTCCTTCAAAAGTGTGAATTAAATTTAAAAAGTGACCAAACTCATGTGTTAAGGTTGCCGAAAACTCTTTACTATATGAATTATCATAAAGATAGGCTCCGTTAAAAACAACACGCGCTGTATTGCTTGCGGTCATCGCAGTATTTGGATACCAGGCAACACCTGAATTGTTTAAAGCACCGTCATTATACAAATCATTCTGAATATAAACATTCATATATTTTGTATTATCCCAGGCATCAGCTGCAATTTGGTCATCATAACCTCCGCCGTTTCCGTAGCCATTTTTAGCAGTATGAAAAACAACACCGGTTGTACAGCCTCCGTTTGGATCTTTTTTGGCAAGTTTAAATTCGACGTTTAAGGTTCCTCTTCTTGCCTGAAAAAAAGGCTCAACGGTTTGGTAATCTGCATTTCTTCCGTTAAAATCATCATTTAATTGTGCCAAATGATTGACAATTTTCTCGTAAGTAATGCTTTTACCGCTTTGTATATCTCCGTAGATATGAAAAACCACGGGTATGGTATAAGTAACGGCTTCGGCCTTTGCTGTTTTACTTTTACGCTGAAGAGCAAATTTTTTCGTAAAAGCATCAAAATCTTTTTTTTCCTGAAGTGAATTCGGATTCGCCCGATACACTTTAGCGTTTTCCTCTGTTGTCCGGCAAGGAAGTCCTTGTGCGTTTATTTTTGCTATCGCAAAAAAAAGCAATAATACTAGTAGTTTTGTTCTCATTTGTTTTTTTGGGTTTTGTTATTACCAAAATTATCAGGATGATTTCTAACTGACTGATACTATCTAACTAATATTTAATACAAGATTAACAGGTTTTTAACCATAAAAAAACATACTTTAAAAAAATAAAGACAATAAAATACGTATTTAACACCTAAATTGCCTTTTTATCAAACATAAACAAATACCCCTGACCTTATAGGTTTAACCGCAAAGTTCGCAATGAAATAAAACGCAAGGTTCGCAAAGCTTTTTAAAAACTTTGCGAACCCTGCGTAAACCTTTGCGCTCTTTGCGGTAAAAAACAAAAAAACCGGAAAATCTAATTAAAGATCTCCCGGTTAAAAACAGGAAACTAATTCAAACTAAAATTTATCCCAGAAAATTTTTGTGGTCATTAAATCTCCCCCAATAGCTGTGGCTGCAGCCTCATAATTTTCCTTATTCAAAGTCTTATCAAAAATGGAATAAATATTACGAACCGGAACTTTTCCCTGCGCCGCATCAACTGCGGTCGAAGGAGCTTGCAATAAAGGATAATCTAATCTTCGGTATTCTGTCCAGGCTTCAAATCCTCTATTGTAATAGGCAATCCAAAGCTGGTAGGCTATTTTTTGTTTAGCCGTTCCTGTTGCTGTTGCAAAATCTACATCAGCTCTGTTTAGGTATGTTTGGGCATCAGCATTGGCAATTCCCCAAAATTGCATGCTGGCCAAAATACCTTTTTTATAATATTCTTCTGCAGTTCCTCCTACACTAAAACCTCTATTTGCAGCATCTGCCAATAAGAAACAGGTTTCAGTATAATCGAAAAGAACTCCCGGATTTGTTTTTTCTTTAAACTTCGGTCCCACGTTAGAAAAATCACCATAACTTACCTGTTTGGCATAAGGCGCTCCTTTATAACTTCCTAGTTTTTTTGAATTCGGATTAAAAAATACATCACGTCTTGGATCTTCTTTTGTATTTAACTCATTCACAAAAAACTCAGTAGGCACGGTCTGACTTTCGTTTACCAAAGTATCATACAAAGGATTCATATCAACTAATGACGAAAAATACTGAAAAAGAGCCGTCTGGCTTTCGCTTGTCATCAATCCTGAAGTATAAGCACTTTCAACCATCGTTTTGGCCAGCGGAGGCTCAACATCGGCAAGATGTAACCCTAATTTTAATTTTACGCTGTTAGCCAATACTTTCCATTTGCCAACATTTCCCTTATAAATTAAATCGGCAGTACCAAAACTCGCTTTAGTAGCATCCATATCTGCAATTGCAGCATCTAGGCGTTTAGCCAAATCTAAATAAATAGCTTTTGCATCATCGTATTTAGGATAAGGATGCCCTTTAATATCCAAGGCTTCTGTATAAGGAACATTTCCAAATAAATCTACCAATGTTTGATATGCCATTACGATTTGAACTTCTAAAATGGCAATATTGTTTTTCTTCACCGCAATATCTACCGCTCCTAAAGCTTCTTTATCTTTAATTTGTTTTTGAGCATTTACTAAATCCTGCAAAACATCTCTGTACAATAAAACAGCATGTGCGTTTCCTAAGTTTCTTCTTTCCTGATTGTAATTTACCTCATCAGTATAAGTTGTGGTTGTCCAGTATTGCACATAACCTCTAAAGTTATTATTGTTTACAGAGGCATTATTGAGGAAATAGGCGTAATTAACCTGTGCACTTGTCATTAAAGCACCGGGTAAAACGGTTGTATAGGCTTTTTCGTCCTGATTTAAATCTTCTAAATTATCGCATGACGCAGCCGAAAGCAAAATGACTCCTGCGAAAAATATTGTTTTTACTATTTTCATTTTGTTTGTTTTTTAGAATTGAACTTTCATATTAAAGTTGTACTCTTTTGAAGTAGGCAAAACTCCGGTTTGAAAACCCTGAAGATTTCCTGAAGAAAGTCCCGCTTCCGGATCGGCATAAGGCAGATTTTTACTGATAATCCATAAATTGCTTCCGTTGACAGCGAAAATAATATTGCTTATAAAAGTCTTAGTCAGAAATTTTGAAGGAAGTCTGTAGCTTAAACCAACCTCACGCAGTTTAACATACGAAGCATCGTATACATATTGCTGCTCCGGCATTGAATTATAAAAAGAATAACCATCCGCACCTTCTACACTCACAATTTTATCATTTGGAGTTCCGTTTTCTTTAACACCCGGCAATAAAATACCGCCGCCATTTGCAACCGGATCTCGCTGCGGATTTCCTAAATGATTGTTTGATACCGTGCTTTGGTAGATTCCCGTTGTATGTCCAAAACGCTGGTCTAATGAATAAACATCTCCTCCTTTTTTGACATCGATTAAGAAATTGAAGGAGAAGTTTTTATAATTGATAACGTTATTGAAACCTCCAATCCAATCCGGATTTACATCACCAATTGTTGCTCCGGCAGTCTGCAGATATCTTCCGTTTGAGCGAATTACTTTTTGCCCATCTAGATAAGTAAAGCCAGAACCTATAAGCTGTCCAACTGGTTTTCCAACCTCAGCAACATAACCTACACCCTGAAAAGATCCTAACGAAATTCGATCAGCACCTCCTAATGATATTACTTCATTTTTATTTGTAGACCAGTTTATTTTTGCTTCCCATGAAAAGTCTTTCGTTTTAACCGGAACTACAGTCAGGGTTACCTCATATCCTTTATTTTGAACATCTCCCGCATTTATCCACGCTCTGGTGTATCCTGTCTGCGTTGGAGTTTCAATAGAAAGAATCTGATTTGTGGTATTGGTTTTATAGTATGAAAAATCAAAACCTACTCTGTTTTTAAACAATTTAAATTCAATACCTGCTTCAAAACCTTTTGTCAGCTCGCTTTTTAGATCGGCGTTGCTTTTACTGTTTTCCGTAGAAAAACGAACTCCGTCAGGACCAAAATTATCGTTTTTAGGATAAGTTGATGAAGTCACTGCAAAAGGTGCATCGTTACCCGTTTCGGCATAATTCAAACGTAATTTCCCGAAAGACAGCCAGTCTGTTTTAATGTGATTACTAAAAATATAAGTTCCCGTAATAGAAGGATAAGAATAGGTGTTATTGTCTTTTGGCAATGTCGATGACTGATCTACACGATAAGTTCCTTCTAAGAAATAAGTTTCTAAGAAATTAAAACTTGCATTGGCGTAAATACTATTTGTCCCCAAAGTCGTCTGCGATTCTCCCGGACTGTTTATTTTATCAATTGAATTATTCAAAGCATAAATTCCCGGAACTACTAATCCGCCATTGGTTGCAGCGTATATTGAAGTACTGCTGGAACGTCTTGAATTAGCTCCCACCAAACCTGTGAATTTGATGTTATCTGTAATATCTGTTTTAAAATTCAGGATTAAATCAAAATTGATTTCTCTAAAAGTTTTATCATATCTTGTATACTGACCCAATGTATTAGGCGTTCTTTTTGACCCTACAGCAATACGTTCCTGCTGTAATTGATGGTAATAATCTACCGCTCCTTTACCTGTAATATCGAACCAATCGTTTACTTGTGTAGTAAGATTGACGTTTCCAAAGAAACGATCACGATCCAATGTATTGTAATTATTATATCTCTGGAAATATGGGTTATCATGAAACTGAATATTTAAATCGTTTGGTCCACCTACACTCCAGGTTGTATTTTCTTTAGTTAGATTATAGGCGTTTTCTAAATCCTTAAAATCTACACTTGTCGAATACCATTGTCTTATACTGCTTAAAAAGTTATTTCCGCCATCGCCATAACCGGTTTCGTTCATCCCTTTGGCATTTGCTTTTAAATAATTGGCTGACGCCGATATTTTAGTCTTAGGCTTTAAATTATAACTTGCCGAGAAGTTGAAATTATCTTTACGATTGTCGCTGTTAGGCAAAATTCCCTGATCCTGATTGTAATTGGTATAACCAAATCTGAAATCTCCATTTTCATTTCCTGCTGCAATTGCAATTGTATTGATATAGGTTAAGCTATTCTGATAAAAACTATTTGGATTATTTTTTACGGCAGTCCATGGTGTTGCTTTTCCATAACCAGGCAATTCCGGGTAGAAGGAACTCCAATTGTAAACCAACAAATTAGGATCAAATTTTGGTCCCCATGAAGCGTCATCGGTTGCAGCATAAGAATGCAGACCACCTCCCAAATTCACAGTTCCGTAAAAATCGCCATAACCGCCTCCGTATTGATTTTGGTATTCCGGTAATGTTTTCTTATCGACTACTCCAACGGTTACTCCTGAACTAAACGTTACTCCAAGACCTCCTTTCGATTTACTTCCTCTTTTCAGGGTAACCAAAATTACTCCGTTTGAAGCTCTTGAACCGTACAAAGCCGAAGCGGCAGATCCTTTTAGAACGTTCATGGTTTCGATGTCATCTGGATTAATATCCGAAGCGGCATTTCCATAATCATAACCTCCCGTATTGCCACCGCTTTTTTGATCGGCACTGTTGGTATTGTCATTGTTTAACGGAATACCGTCTACGATCCACAATGCCTGATTGTTTCCTGTAAGCGAAGTAGTACCGCGAATGATGACATTTGTCGAACCTCCAATATTATTGTTTCTTCTAATTTGCACCCCGGCAATTTTACCCGAAATAGAGTTGGCGACATTTCCTGTATTGATCTTCGTCAGGTCTTCACCTTTTATTTCCTGAGTGGCATATCCAAGAGATTTCTTTTCTCTTTTCACTCCCAAGGCCGTAACTACAATTTCTTTCAGCTGTTCTGAACCTCCGGATAAAACAACATTTACAGTAGTATTGGCCGCTGTTATTTCCTGAGTTTTCATGCCAATATAATTAAAGACAAGAACAGAATTTGGACTCGCCTCAATAGAATATTTTCCGTCAAAATCTGTTTGTGTTCCTGTTTTGGTTCCCTTGATCGATACAGTCGCACCCGGCAAAGGTATTCCCGTATCATCTGACACAATTCCTGATACAATCCGCTCTTGTGCAAGCGCAAATTGAGCCAGCAGTACGAAAAAAAGTACCGCCGTTTTTCTTTGAAAAAACTTAAATTTCATAAAATGGTTTTATAATTAGTATTGGCAAATATTTTGCTTTTTCAATAATTTTTATGATAATATATTACCACAAAAACCGATTATATTACCCATTAATTACGTAATTATCATTTTTACATGTATTATCTTACCATTTAAAAAATGACTATTTTTTTGGTTGAAAAATCGATATTATTATATTGAAGAAATGGTACGCGGATGATACGGATTCGCTTTCGCGAAAACGCAGATTTACACGGATTTTCTTTGATTCAAAAATGCTCCAACGGAGGTATATAAAATCATTTTTTAAACCGCAAAGCACGCTAAGATTTTAAACATTACTGGCTTTTATAAAAGCGCAAAGTTCGCAAAGCTTTGTATTCAAACAGCTTTGCGAACTTTGTGTTTTTGAACATACGATTAGATAAAAATCTTAGCGCGCTTTGCGGTTAAATTTCATGATTTTTAATTCATTACAAAAAAAAGAGAGAACTTCTTTTTACAGAAATTCTCCCTTTTTTACAATTCTAAAAGTCTATTATTTTGCTTCCGGAGGGCATTTTTCTTCAATAAATTTTATAAAAGTATCTATTAAATGTTTTGTTGTTCCTTCGCCCTCATAAATAGAATGCGAACGATTTGGGTAAATCATTAAGTTAAATACCTTATCGTATTTTATTAATTCGTTTATCAAAACTTCGGCATTTTTGTAATGCACGTTATCATCTCCTGTTCCGTGAATGTAAAGCAGGTTTCCTTTTAAATTCTTTGCGTGTGTTACCGGCGAAGCCTGAATATACGCTGCTTCGTTTTCGTTCGGCAGTCCCATATAACGTTCTGTATAGATATTATCATAAAAATGCTGATCTGTAACTGCCGCGATAGCAACACCTGTTTTGTAAATGTCCGGATATTGAAACATTAAATTCAGCGTAACAGCGCCGCCTCCGCTCCATCCATGAACAGCCACTCTGTTGGTATCAATGAAATTCCATTTCAAGATTTCCTTTGCTGCCATTGCCTGATCGCGGGTATTTACAATACCAATGTTTTTATAAATAGATTTTCTCCATTTTGTACCTTTTAAAACCGGAGTTCCTCTATTGTCCATTGCGATTCCGATGTATCCTTGTGGAATCAACAAATCTATAAATCCGTTAAAATAAGGCATATCATTGGCTACAGAAGCCATTGGTTCTCCATAAACATAAAAAAACAACGGATATTTTTTTGACGGATCAAAATCTAGCGGTTTGGCCATAATTCCGTCCATTTCTATACCATCAGCAGTGGTTACTTTAAACTTTTCTAAAGAAAAATTACGTCTTGGTTTCGCAAAAACATCTTCTTCTTTTGGTACTATTTTTTTATGATTAGCTACCGAAACTAATCGGCTGTTAAAATCACGATTGATATTAGAATTGGTATGTTTTGCGTAAGCCCCATCTGTAGAAAACTCGTATTCGTTCGTTCCTTCAAATACTTCCGGAGTAATTCTTTTCGTTTTTCGGGAGTTTAGATTGGTTTCATACAAATAACGCTGCGTTGCGTCTTTAGGACTTGCGATATAATAAATCGATTTTGTTTTATCATTATAGGCTTTAAAATAAGCATCATAATTTCCGGTTGTAATAAGTTCCTTTTTCTTTCCGTCACGGCTTATTTTATAAATGTGCATCCAGCCATCAGCATCAGAACTCCATAAAAAAGCTTTTCCGTTATCTACAAACTGACAAGGAAATCCATCATAAACTCCGGAAGAAATATCAAAAACATCAATCCACTCCGCTGATTTTTCCTGATAGATTAAATTTGCTTTCCCAGATTTTGTATTGCAATTATAAATCGAAGCCTGATTTTGATTTCGGTTTAACTGCACTACCATTACAGCATCTTTTTCAATCCATTCCATTCGAACCAAATAATTATTATCAGGTTCACCCGGAATATCCAGCCAGTTTGTTTTTAAAGCATCAATATCAATAACGCCGATTTTTACATTAGAAGGTTTTTCTCCGGCTTTAGGATATTCAACCGGAACAATAAAAGGATATAAAGCATCCGTATTGTTAATCATGAAGTGAAATTTGGTTTCTGAGGCATCAACACGCCAAAACGCAATGCTTTTTCCATCAGGACTCCAGCGAAATCCGTCACGGGCTGCCAGTTCTTCTTCATAAACCCAGTCAAAAGTTCCGTTGATTATTTTATCTGTTCCATCTGTTGTTAAAGGTGTTATTTTTCCCGAAGCCAGATTTTCAAGATAAATATTATGCTTTGAAACGTAAGCTACGTTTTCGTTATCATTAGAAAATTTGGCAAACATCAATGAAGACTCTTCTAAATTAGCTCCAAGTTTTCTGCCCGTTCCAGAAGTTAAATCAAAAAACCAATAATCGCCTTTTGTATTGGCTCTCCATACTTTTTTTGAATTGGTATAAACCAGCACTTTTGTCTTATTTTGATTCCAAACCAAATCTTCAACTTCTCCACTGAAACCGGCATTTTTTAACTGCTCGCTGGTTAATATAGTAGTACTCTGATTTAATTTATCTATATCATAAACCAAAATGTTCTGGTCTGAATTTACCCAAAATGAATGCGAATTGGGCAGCCATTTTAATTCGTTAATGTCAATGCCTGTCTGTGCAAAGAGACTTGTACATACTAATAAGAGTAGTAAAAAGCGTTTTTTTATCATGGTTAATTTTTGGTATTTATGAGCTGTTCTATATCTGTAATTTCAATTGGCATTTCCTGACACAAATTGATATTTCCGTTTTCTGTCAGCAGATAATCGTTTTCTAATCGGCAGCCAATTCCTTCCTCCCGAATATAAATTCCGGGCTCGCATGTCAGCACCATTCCTTTTTCGAAAGGTTTTGAATACAATCCAACATCGTGAACATCAAGTCCTAAATGATGTGCCGTGCCGTGCATGAAATATTTTTTGTATGCCGGATTTTGAGGATCTTGCGAAGCTATATCTTCCAACGTAATTAATTTTAATTTAACCAATTCGGCTTCGATCAGACTTGCCATCTGCAATTCATACTCTTTAGACAAAATTCTTGGTTTTAAAAACTTAGATCCTTCTTTTAAGCAATGCAAAACCGATTCGTAAACTTCTTTCTGACGTGCTGAAAATTTCCCGTTTACCGGAATACAGCGTGTAATATCTGAATTATAATTTGCATAACAAACACCAAAATCTACCAAAATCATTTCGCCATCCTGACAAACGGAATCATTGGTGTTATAATGAAGCGAACAGGCATTTTTACCCGAAGCTATAATAGGTTTAAACGCATGGCGATTTCCTCCATTTTTAATGTATTGATACGCCAGTTCGGCTTCTAATTCATATTCTTTTATGCCGGGTTTTACAGCTTTTAAAAGTCCGTTAAATCCTTTTACACTTATCGAAACTGCTTTTTTAATCAAATCAATTTCTTCTTCTGATTTTACAGGACGCAGCTCTCGGGTAATTTTAGCCGCGCGCTCGTATTGATGCAGCGGATATTTTTGTTTACACCACTGAATCATTCGATCCTGACGTGTATTCATTTCTGAAGTCAGCCTTTTAATATGCTCATTATGTCCTAAATAAAGGGTATCGGCTTCAAATGCAAAAAGCTGTATGGTCTTTTCGAATTCATGAATCCACTTTACATTTTTAATTCCCGAAATAGCGGTTACTTTTTCTTTGCTTAAAAAATCCCCATCCCAAATTAAAGTTTGCTCATTGGCTTCTTTTACAAATAAAATGGCCCGGTTTTCTTCTTTAAAAGCATTGGGATAAAGCACTAAAATAGTTTCATCCTGCTCAATTCCGGATAAATAAAACAAATCATTATTTTGGGCAAATCCCATAACGTCATCTGCATTATTGGGCATTACATCATTTGAAGTCAGAATAGCCAGACTATTGTTTTGCATTTTTGCGGTAAACCTTTTTCGGTTATTTTCGAACAAAGAAACCGGAATTGAATCGTATCTCATATTTTATAATTGAAACATTTTTGTATCAACAGAAGTTGTTTTGCCTGAAATAATTTCAGTAATTATTTTTCCTGTTGCCGGCGCAAGACTTAATCCCATCATGGCATGTCCTGTGGCGAAAGTCAAATTTACAACTTTTTGTGATCGCATGATAACAGGCATCCCCGAAGGCGTACAAGGTCTGAACCCAAACCAGGTTTGTTCTTCCTGAGGCATTTCAATTTTCATTTCCGGATAAAAATCGTTTATACTGTTTACAATTCCCTGCAGCCTGTTTTTATTGATTTTGGTATCACCTGTATGTGTAATTTCCATAGTACCGCCAAAACGTATATCTGTATTCATAGGAGTTACGGCTACTTTTCCTTCACATAAAATAGAAGGAATCGACGGTTTGTGTTTTTTATCCTTTAGCGTAAAACTATATCCTTTGCCCGGTAAAATCGAAACCGAAATCCCTAATTTCTTTGCTAATGAAGGGCTCCAGGAACCAGCCGCCAAAACTACTTCATCTGTCGCAAAAGCACCTTTATCTGTTACAATTTTAGTGATTTTATTTTGGTCAAAACGAAAATCCTGAACTGTTGTAAGCGGATGAATTTCGACCTTTAATTTTGTTAATTCCTGCTTGATAAACTGAAGGAATTTTTGAGGATACAAATGTGCATCGCTTTTGTAATGAATACCGCCCAAAACATTTGTTACCGTTCCTTTTTCCAGCCTTGCCACTTCGGCAGCCGAAAGATAATTAACTTTTAAACCTGCACGTTCTGCTTCTTTTCCTTCATGAAACATTTCGGTCGCTGTTTTTTCTGTTTTATACAGCATCAAAAGTCCTTTTTCTTCATAAAAAAAGGAATCGTTTGTCATGGCAAAATCCTGATACAATTCTTTACTCAGAAGCGATAAATCCCTTAGCGCAGGAATCGCTTTTTCTACATGTTTCGCATTGGCATGTTTATAAAACTGAAGTCCCCATTTTATTAAATCGTTGTTTAATCTTGGTTTTACATAAAACGGACTCTGACTGTCAAACATCCATTTTATTCCCTGCGCAATCATTCCGGGCTGTGCCAGCGGAATTATATGCGACGGAACAATCATTCCGGCGTTTCCGTAAGAACAGCCATCGTTCATTGCCGACTGATCAAAAACAGCTACTTCATATCCTTCTTTAGCAAGATAATAAGCTGAACACAAACCTATTATACCTCCTCCAATTATACTTACTTTTTTCATTAGAACAGAATTAAAAAATTCATAGAAGAAGATCCCCTATTCTTCTTCTATGAATTTAAATTTTTAATAGTTATTAAATTACCTGAAAACCATGTGCATACGGATCATCAGATTCGTCGATCATGATGGTATTATAACCGTATACTTTTGCCCAGCCCTGAATGCTAGGTACAATTGCCGGAATTTCGCCAATGCTTGTTTCTTCTACCACTCTGCCAATAAACTTACTGCCAATGTAACTTTCATGTATAAAATCTTCGCCCTTTTTAAGTTTTCCTTTCGCATGAAGCTGTGCAATTCGTGCCGAAGTTCCGGTGCCGCAAGGCGAACGGTCTATGGCTTTATCTCCGTAAAAAACAGCGTTTCGGCCGGAAGATTTTGGATCTAATGGTTCTCCTGTCCACAACATGTGGCTCACATCACGAATGGTATCATTTTGCGGATGAATAAAATAATCCGGATATTTTTGATTGATGCGTTTGCGAAGTTCCTGACTTAACTGAATAATTTTGCCAGCAGAAAAATCCTGGATTCCTGAAAAATTTTCCTGCGGATCGACAATCGCATAATAATTACCGCCGTAAGCGACATCAAAAGTAATTTCGCCCAGTTCAGGACAATTAATAGTTAAGCCTTCTGCAGCCAGATACGATTTTACATTGGTCAAACGTACCCATTCTACTTTTCCTGCAGTTTGCTGGTATTCAATATTAACCAAACCGGCTGGAGCTTCCATTTTTATTTTTCCGGGTGTTTTAGGTGTTACTAAACCTTCCTCGATTGCAATGGTAATAGTTCCGATTGTTCCGTGGCCGCACATAGGCAGACAGCCGGAAGTTTCGATAAACAAAATTCCAAAATCATTTTCGGGATCACTTGGCGGATATAAAATACTGCCGCTCATCATGTCGTGACCTCGAGGTTCGAACATTAATCCTTTACGAATCCAATCAAATTCTTTTAAAAAATGCTGACGTTTTTCGCTCATATTAGCGCCTTTCAAATTAGGTCCGCCTCCGGCCACAACTCTCACAGGATTACCGCAAGTGTGTGCATCTACACAAAAAAAGGTTTTCTTTGACATTATTATATCTGAGATTTGGTTTGAATATTATTTAATGTTCTTAAAATTTGCAGCGGATTTTCATTTTGCAATTCCGGCGGTAATAACTCATTTGGCCAGTTCTGAAAACTAAACGGACGCACCCAGCGGTAAACGGCATGAATACCAACTGCTGTAAATCTGGAATCGGAAGAGGCAGGATAAGGACCTCCGTGAATCATTGCCGGACAAACTTCAACTCCGGTAGGAACACCATTAAAAATCAAGCGCCCCACTTTGTTCTGCATGGCTTTAATTAATTGGTCATGCTCTTTTAATTCGCCAGATTCTCCAATGATCGTTCCTGTTAACTGCCCGTCTAACTGACTGACAATTTTCAGTAATTGTTCCTCATCATCACATTGTACAAGTATTGAAACAGGCCCAAATACTTCGTGACTTAAAGTTTTATTTTCTAAAAAAGTTTTTCCGTCTACCGTTAAAATCTGCTGTGAACCATAATTGGGAGCAACTTCGCCTTTGTATGCAGCAATTTTAGAAACTCCGGTTTGAGAAAGCATTGTTTCAGTTCCTTCGTCAAAACCCGCTTTCATTGACGGATGCAGCATACAAGACGGCTCTACTTTTTCAATGGCTTTTGCTAATTCTTCTGAAAAATGATCTAGTGCTGCGCCTTTAATTCCAAGTAATAAACCGGGATTGGTACAAAACTGACCTGCGCCAAGCGTAATTGATCCAGCATAAGCGCCAGCCCATTTTTGACTGTTTAGGGTCAATGCTTTTGGCAAAAACACCACAGGATTTATACTTCCCATTTCGGCAAAGACTGGTATTGGTTCCGGTCTTTGTGCAGCAAGATCAAACAAGGCTCTTCCGGCACGAATGCTTCCGGTAAAACCAACCGCTTTTACTAACGGATGTTTCACTAAACTAGCCCCAAGAGTTGTTCCGCCGCCAACCAGATTAGAAAAAACCCCTTCGGGCATATTTGTTTTTTGCGCTGCTTTAATAATTGCTGACGCCACCATTTCGCCTGTTCCAACATGCATCGAATGACTTTTTACAATTACAGGACATCCTGCCGCCAAAGCCGAAGCGGTATCTCCTCCGGCTGTTGAAAATGCAAAAGGAAAATTGCTTGATCCAAAAACGACAACCGGACCTAGTGGAACCAAAAATTTTCGCAGATCTTCTTTAGGTGCCGGAGCACGGTCTGGTATTGCCGTATCAATTGCAGCCTGAACCCAGCTTCCTTCAATAAGCATTTGAGAAAACGCACGCAGCTGACTAACCATTCTGCCGCGTTCGCCTTCTGCACGTGCCATAGAGAATCCGGATTCACTGCAATACTGAACTAACAAATTATCTCCTAAAGCTAAGATTTCATCCACAATAGCATTTAAAAAAGCTGCTTTTTCAAGGCCCGAGCAATTTTTATAAATCCCAAATGCCTTGTGTGCCAATGTAACGGCTTCTTCAATTTCTTCCTGAGCGGCTTCTGTAAAAACCCAGGGATTTTCTATATTTAACTGCGGATTAAATGTTTTGAACGTTTTATTTCCAACAGCTGTAAGTTTATTTCCAACGTAATTTTTACCTGTAATCATATTTCTTTTTTACTTTTTTAAATGAAACCTGCAAAACCACTTGTTTGTCAATAATTATAAATTTTTATAATCTGGCAATTCCGGCCTTGATGCTAAAGATTTAGCTATAATATCTAAAACATGTTCTCTTTCGGCACCTCGAAGCGGTAATCTTGGTGCTCTAACATTTTCTGTACCAATACCTGTAGCTACTTCGGCAAGCTTAATATTCTGAACTAAAAAAGCATTAATATCCAATTCTAATAAAGGTAAAAACCATCTGTATATTTTAAGCGCTTCGTCTATACGGCCTGCTTTGGCTAATTTATAAATGGCGACTGTTTCCCTCGGAAAAGCATCTACTAAACCAGAAACCCATCCGTGAGATCCCATTAATAAACTTTCTAAAGCCAGCGTATCTACTCCTGATAATATTTTTAAACGGTCTCCAAAACGATTAATCATTCGGGTTACGTTAGAAATATCCCTTGTTGATTCTTTTACGGCCTGAATATTATCGAATTTTAAAATTTCTTCGAACATATCCAGCGTAACTTCAATTTTGTAATCAATTGGATTATTATAAACCATGATAGGAAGCGACGTATTTTTAGCTACTTCAGAAAAAAATGTTACGGTTTCAAAATCCGAAGCTTTGTAGCGCATAGGAGGCAGCATCATTAAACCTTTTGCTCCATCTTCTTCAGCTTTGTTAGCCGCTAAAATGGCACCCCGAGTGGTTTGTTCCGCTATATTCATGATTACCGGCACCTGATTGTTAACCATGCTTACAGTACCTTTTACCAATTCTCTTTTTTCATCTTCTAAAAGTGTGCTTGCTTCTCCTAATGTGCCTCCCAGAATAATTCCTTCAACACCGGCTTCTAATTGGGCTTTTAAGTTTACTTCAAACATTCTGAAGTCTAATTTATCATCTGCAGTAAATTTTGTGGTTACTGCCGGCATTACGCCTTTCCATTGAATACTCATAATATTGATTTTAATTAGAGCCAAAATTATTTATATTGAATGCAGAAGAAGGCTTATAAATTACCCTAAAATGATATTATTTTACCCGATATGTGACGTTTACGCAAAAAATTAACTAATATACTGCTATTTTTTTATCGAAATAAAATATATTTGAAGTAACTAACCCTAACCAGCCATGAAAGTTTTTCCATTCAAAATCCCTAAATCGGGAGAAGATCCGCTTATATATCAAGAAGATAGAGAAGTTGTTTTTTATGACAAACTTCATCAGCACGAAGAGATTCAGATTAGTTTTATTGAAAAAGGAGAAGGTGCCATTTTTGCCGGTGATGCTATTTCGCATTACAGAGAAGGCGATATTCTGGTGATAGGAAGCAACTTACCTCATGTTTTTAGAAGTGAAGTCCGGGAAAATGAAGGATCAGTAATGCGGACGTTGTTTTTTACAACTAATTCATTTGGAAAAGATTTTTTCAGCTTAAATACATTTAAAAATATTCATCCTTTTTTGGAAAGCAGTAAAAACGGTTTTATCATTCATAATGCACCAAAAAAGATTACGAAGTCTTTTAAGAAGTTAAAAAAAGCCGACAATTATGAGCGTTTCATTTTGTTTTTAGAAATCATGAAATGGCTCTCATACAACGACAAAGAATATCTTTCTAATCATTTATACGATAAAAAAATCACGGATAATGAAGGAAAACGGATGCAGACGGTTTTTGAACACGTGATGACGAACTTTAGCAAAAACATCAATTTAGATGATATTGCTTCGATTGCCAATATGACTAAAAATGCTTTTTGCCGGTATTTTAAAGTCCGGACGAATAAGTCTTTTTTTCAGTTTTTAATTGAAGTACGAATTGAACATGCTTCGAAATTATTAGCCAACAACAGTGAACTTTCTGTTTTAGAAATTGCAGAATTATGCGGTTTTAATAATATTTCTAATTTCAACAGAAAGTTTAAAGAGCTAAAACAAATCTCTCCTTTACAATACCGAAAGTTAAACGTATAAACAGAAACTAATCTGTCTAACGATTTTTCTTAACCGCAAAGTTTTTTTTTACCACAAAGTGCACAAAGATTTTTTAAGCATGATTTTATAAAAACACAAAGTTCGCAATCCCGATAGCTATCGGGATGTGTTGATTTAGCTTTGCGAACTTTATGTTTTCTATGCGTAAAGTAAAATTAAATCTTAGCGTACTTTGTGGTAAAAAATCCTTGTGGTAAAAAAACTTCGCGGTTACAATTTACTCTATAGAAAGTCTTGTCATAATTGGATAATGATCTGAATTTTCGAAATCAGGAAAACTTTCAAACTGTTTTACTTTCATTTTTGTATCAGTAAAAATATAGTCAATTCGGGCTGGGTAATACTTAAATTTATAAGTGGCTCCAAATCCTTCTCCTGCTTCTTCAAAAGCATCTTTTAGTTTTCCTTTAATGTTTCGGTACACATACGAAAACGGACTATTATTCATGTCTCCACAAATAATAATCGGACTTTTGCATTTTTTAATATGTTCTTTAAAGATTTCGGCCTGTTCTTGCTGCTGTCTGAAACCTTTGCTGATTCTGGCATAAATAAGCTGCGATTTTTTCTGGTTGACATTGTCGATATCATCTGAAATCTCGCTTACATCTGGAGAAATCTTAATCGACTGTAAGTGCATATTATACACTCGTATAACATCTTTGCCGCGTTTAATATCGGCATAAACTACATTATTATCTGATTTCGGAAAAATAATCTTTCCCTGATCTATAATCGGAAATTTTGAAAAAATGGCCTGCCCCGTTTTAATTTGTTTTCCGTCTATAAAAATATAGCGGTGCGGATATACCTTTAAGTCAATATGAGCCGAATTTGAATATTCCTGTATACATAAAATATCAGGATCTTTTTCGTCTATAAAGGCTTTAATATTCTCCGGAATATCGTCTCGGTCCAGCCATTTAAAAACATTAAAAAGACGAACATTATAACTCATTATCGAGAAATCTTTTTCATCTTTTACATATTCTTTGGCAGAGAATTTATAAAACTTGCTGATAAAGGTAATTCCGGTAAGCAAAACCAAACCAGACAGAATAAGACGCTTTTTAAACTGAATAGCCCAATAAACAAAGAACAATCCGTTTGCAACAAAAAAAGCCGGCATAAACAGCGTAAGCACCGATAAAAGCGGAAAACTTTTAGGTGCGAGAAAGGGCAAGATATAGACACTAAATGTAAGCACAGTCAGCACTATATTCAAAAAGAACATTATTTTATTAAACCACGAAAGGTTTTTCATATTATTTTGCTAAAAGGATTATTTTCCAGCTTTAAATAAAAACTCTTTTTCTTCTTTTGTTAAACAATCATAGCCGGATTGGCTTATTTTGTCTAAGATCTCATCAATTTGTTGCTGCGTCTTGTCTTTCGTTACAATTCTTGATGCTGTTTTTTCTGTAGGTTTCTTGTAATTCTTATGAACTTTTGTAAAAGGGGTCGTTGGGGATTTTCTAAAAAGGTTAGCAAAAAAGTCTAAAATTCTAGAAATGATAATACTTAAATCGGTTCCGTTTTGAAGCAATTTGATGAAAATGAATCCAAAAACAGCACCGGCTAAATGCGAAATATGGCCGCCCATATTTTCTAAACGAAGCTGCATTAAATCTAAAACCAAAATAACGCCGGTAATATGCCAAAGCTTTACATTACCAACCAGCAGTAAACGAACATTCATTAACGGCTGATAAGTTGTAACTCCAACCAAAATGGCCATAATCGCCGCCGAAGCACCAACAATAGGTGCCGAAATATTTAGAAAATAAAAACTCAAAGCAAAAACTACTCCTGAAAAAATAGCGCCTAAAATATACAATCCCAAATATTGTTTTTGGGTAAAGAAAGTCAGGAACAAATTACTTGCAAAGTTTAAAACCAGCATATTAAACAGTAAATGCATGAATCCGAAATGAAAAAACGCATACGTTAAAAATGTCCAGGGTTTAAACATAAAAACCTGAGGATCTGAAGACAATGCAATCCAGTTTGGAAAAACAAAACTGCCGCTGGAAAAATTATAGAAAAAAACTAAAGAAATAAGAAAACATGCGATATTCCAATAAATAACGCGCATTGCTACACCACCTAATTTGTATTGCAGTTTTAAATCGTCAAGAATGTTCATAAAGTCTTCTTTTGGTTTTTTAAATTAATTATTTAAAGTTAAAAATTAATTCCAACGATTACTATTAAACTGATTTTTTTTCCAGTATAACATCATTAAAAAACCAGTAATTGCACCGCCAAGATGAGCAAAATGTGCTATTCCTGTTCCGCCGCTTCCAAACAAAGAGCTTCCTTTAAATCCTAGAAACAAATCGATTGCTAAAATTCCCGGAACAAAATACTTTGCTTTAATAGGAACCGGAATAAACATTAACGCTAACTGTGCATTAGGAAACATAAAAGCAAAAGCGGTTAATAAACCATAAATCGCACCAGAAGCACCCAGAACCGGCGATTGTACAATACCGCTCGCTTGTGCTAATGCATTAAATTGTTCCTGAGTACAATGCACTCTATTTAAAATAGCAGAAACTTCGTTTTGCATCATCTTCCCATTAGAATCAAATAAAGACTGATAATCAGCATTTAAAATTACATGAAGATCCGCTTTTGATAAATTTAAAGAAGATACAGAGTCTAAGAAAGACTGTAATTGTAAATAATTTACTCCTGTATGAAGTAAAGCTGCTCCAAGTCCGCATGAAATGTAGAAAAACAAAAATTTCTTTCCGCCCCAAAAATGTTCCAATGCCGATCCGAAGCTGTATAATGCAAACATATTAAATAAAATATGTGCAAAATTAGGCAATGGCGCATGCATAAACATGTGCGTTATAACCTGCCAAATCCTAAACTTTTCACTTTCAGGATAAAACATTGAAAAATATTCATAAGAAACAGGCACTAACTGAGCGCCTATAAAAAAGATAACATTAATAATAAGCAGTTGTTTTACAACCGGGGTCATATTCATCATAAGGCAAACTTTTTATCTATATCTTCAACACGCATAGTAATGAAGGTAGGTTTTTGAAAAGGTGAAATATTTGGATCTTTACAAGCAAACAAACCGTTTACTAAATTATCTTGTTCTTTTTCGGTTAAATAAGATCCTGTTTTAACCGCTAAACTTTTCGCCATAGATTTGGCTATGGTATCATTCTGACTATAACTGCTGGCCGGAATTCCGTCTTGCAAATCACTCAATAATTGTTCGATTACAAGCGAAACTTCACTTTCGGTAATATTTACCGGAATTCCAGAAATCACGACATGATCTGTTTTTGCTTCTTCAAATACAAATCCGGTAGTTTCTAACGAAGGTTTTAATTCTTCGATCAATTTCATTTCTGATGCCGAATAAAACAAATCTAACGGAAAAAGCAATTGCTGGCTTGACGCCTGATTTACGGTCATGTTCAGCAAAAACTGTTCGTATAAAATACGCTGGTGCGCACGCTGCTGATCCACGATTACCATTCCGGATTTTATTGGCGAAACAATATATTTTTTATGAATTTGATATGTTTTCTGACTCGCCTGTTCTACCTCATCATCATTAAATAATGAAGAAGTTACTTCTTCGTTTTCGAATGTAAAAGGCGAACTTTCTATAGTTTCAGGACTCTCTGTATCTAAACCAACATATAAACTTTCCCAAGTTGCTGTTGGCTCTACTCTTTTTGAATAGCCCGAATAAGAAGAACCTGAACTTAAACCTGATGAAAATGACGATGAAGAACCGGAACTGTAACCAGAACCAGATCCTGAACCTGCTTTTGTATAATGCTGATTGGTTTTATCATCTGTAAACGGATTAAAAGTTCCGTCAACCTGAATCGTAGGTGTTTCGGCTTCTAAATCTTTATAATGATAAGGTGTATCTAAGTTTGAATCTCTGTCGAAATCTAAAACCGGAGCCACATTAAACTGTCCTAAACTATGTTTGATTGAAGCTCGTAAAATTGCATATAAGGCTTGCTCATCATCAAACTTAATTTCGGTTTTAGTAGGATGAATGTTAATATCTATTGAATTTGGCGGCACCTGAAGGTATAAAAAATAACTAGGCTGTGAACCGTCTTTCAAAAGTCCGTCGTAAGCTGCCATTACCGCGTGATGCAGGTAACCGCTTTTTATGAAACGATCGTTTACAAAAAAGAACTGTTCTCCCCTATTTTTCTTAGCAAACTCAGGCTTGCAGACAAATCCTTGTACATTAATAATTTCGGTATCTTCATTTACGGGAACCAGTTTTTCATTGGTTTTTCCGGACATAATCCCTACAATTCTCTGGCGATATCCGGCCGATGGAAGATTATACAATTCGCTTCCGTTATGATAAAAACTAAAATGAATATTAGGATGCGCTAATGCCACACGCTGAAACTCATCCATTACATGGCGAAATTCAACCGTATCTGACTTTAAGAAATTACGACGTGCGGGAATATTAAAAAACAAATTTTTAACCGCAAATGAAGTTCCTTTTGGCAAAACTGCCACTTCCTGCGAAACAAACTTACTTCCTTCAATTACAATATGAGTTCCCAGTTCATCCTCTTCCTGTTTGGTTTTCATTTCCATGTGCGCAATCGCAGCGATAGAAGCCAATGCTTCTCCACGAAAACCTTTTGTTCCAAGCGAAAACAAATCTTCGGCCTGGCGAATTTTTGATGTTGCATGACGAGCAAAACACAAACGTGCATCAGTAACCGTCATTCCAACTCCGTTATCAATAACCTGAACTAATGATTTGCCGGCATCTTTTATAATCAATTTAATATCAGTTGCCTTTGCATCAACAGCATTTTCTAACAGTTCTTTTACAACTGAAGCTGGTCTTTGCACCACTTCTCCAGCAGCAATTTGGTTAGCAACGTGATCAGGAAGTAATTGAATAATACTCGACATTAAGTAAAAATAGTTTTAAGGTTTACGGTTTAAATTTAAAAACCAAGAAGCACAAATTTAGTGAATTTCTGTTGGGATTTGGAATATCTGTAATCATAAAAAAAACAAAAACCACAATCTGCTAAAAAACAGAAAGGTTGCTGTAAGTACAAAATCAGCTTAGTTCATTTTTGCAATTTCATCCAGCGTATAAACCCGATATTGAACTTCCATTCTCAGGGCATTTTCTTCGACTGTAGTGGTAAAACCAGCTTTTTTTCGGCGTTCGTTTACTTTTTCCGGATCTTGTATTGGCGAAACATAATAAAAGAATTCTTTAAAACCTGTATTCTTATTTGTTATTTGTTTTCCCTGAACCTGCGTTCCGTAAATCTGCTCTTTTCCCTGCTGGGTTAAATACCGGTCCTGCATCATGGCAAAACGTGTAAAAGGAATTTCGCCTTTCTCTGCCGCTTTTTCAATTAGAGGAAGATACTGCGCTATTTTTTTACTGTGCTGAATAACATACCAAGCCGCTTCGTTCGTGGGAGCACCCACTAAACTTTTCCCGGGATAACCATACCTTGCCATTATCTTTTCAACTTTTACCACATTAATAGAGTCATTCTTAGCCATAAGAGGTATTACATTATCCTTAAAATGAGCTTCATTTTCATATCCCATCTCTTTCATTATAGCTGTTTTTCGCTCTTTGGGTGTATCATAATTCAAATATTCTCTAAAAATTTGATCTGTTTTTAAAATCGCATCCAACTCTGATTTCAATTCAATATTGAGACCGTTTTGAGATTGAACCAAACAGCTGATAAAAGCAAACACAAAAAGAAGTAATTGTTTTCTCATAGAATAAGCATCCATATTTTAGTCCTAAAATTAACACATTATGCTGCATACTAATTGTTAGAAGAATCACAAAAAAAGCACAAAAAAACCTGCACCATTTTACACAGTGCAGGTTTTAGTATTTTTAAAACGAATGTGTTTTATTCTTTATCGATTTTTATTGGTGTTTCTTCAATTTGAAGAGCACCAGAAGACAATAACGGTTGATTAAATGAATGAGAAATAGACGCCTGCTGACGAATATAAGCCATTTTTATTGCTGCGATTGCCGCTTCGGTTCCTTTGTTTCCATGAATACCGCCGCTTCTGTCAATAGATTGCTGCATATTGTTATCTGTTAAAACACAAAAGATAACCGGAATATCAGTTTGAACATTCAAATCTTTGATTCCCTGCGTAACACCTTCGCAAACAAAATCAAAATGTTTTGTTTCGCCCTGGATTACACATCCAATAACAATAACCGCATCGACATTTTGTGTTTGCAGCATTTTTTTTGCGCCGTAAATAAGCTCGAAACTTCCCGGTACATTCCAGCGAATAATTTGCTGTGCAGGAACATCGCAATCTACTAATGCATCAAAAGCACCATTATAAAGTCCTTCTGTTATAATCTCGTTCCACTCAGAAACAACAATCCCAAATCGAAAGTCTTTCGCATTTGGGATCGTAGTTTTATCGTATTCTGATAAGTTTTTATTTTCAGTAGCCATTCTGTACTATTTTAGATTTTTGATTTTAGAATATTAGATTCTTAAATACAAATCTACAATCTTAAATCTAAAGTCTAAAATTTTTATTGTGCTAATCCAATCAAAGCATCAACAGAACCAGCTTCTGGAGTTGAATCGAAGTTATCTTTAATATCGTTTAAATATTTCAGCGCGTCTTCTTTTTGACCTAAAGCCAATGCCGTTTTAGCCGCTTTTAATAAGAAACGAGGTGTAGTAAAATCGTTTTTGTTAGATTCAGCAGCTTTAACATAATAGCTTAAAGCTTCTTTTTGATTGTTTTTTTGAGAGTAAGCATCTCCAATAGCACCTTTTGCAAGAGCGCCTAAAATCAAATCATCAGATTTAAATTCGCCTAAATACTTAATAGCATCGTCAAATTTACCTGTATTTAAATATGCCATACCAGCATAGTAGTTTGCTAAATTTCCAGCATCAGTTCCAGAATATTCGTCAGCAATTTTTACAAATCCAAATTTACCTTCAGATCCGTTTAAAGCTAATTTATATAATGAATCACTTGCCACACCATCAACCGCTTTTTGAAAGTTTTGCTGTGCAACAAACATTTCATTTGCAGCTTCGTCTTGTTTAGGAGCTTCGATAAATTTTTGGTAAGCCAAATATCCAATAGTAGCAACAGCAATACCAGCAACTAAACCAATAATGATTTTTTGATTTTTAGCAACCCAATCCTCAGTTCTTGAAGCAGTTTCATCTAATTTAGAAAAAACACCAGCTGTTGTGCTGTCTTTTTCATCAATTACTACCTGTTGTTCTTCCGTTACTTCTTTAACTTCCTTCTCTTTCGGTGCTTTATATCCTCTTTTATTGTAAGTAGCCATTTAAAATTAATTTAGTGAACGGCAAAAATAAAATTTTTCTTGAAACTGAGGCAAAAAAAATCAAAATTATCACTATTTTAAAACAAATATTTTTAATAATGCTAACTCCTTTCGTATCAGTCGTAAAATAAATCAACTTGAAACACCTCAAAAAGTCTTTATATCAATAAAATTAGATAATTTTACATCCTCAAATTCTTGATGATTTCAAATAATACTTTTATGAGCTAAAGCTTAGTTTTAGCCACAGATTTCGCAGATTAGCACAGATTAAAAAGGTTCAGAAAAAATCTTTCTAATCATTTTAATCTGTGGCTGATAAAAAAATTCAAAGAGTTTATTACAAAACCATCAAATTTTTCCCTTAGAGTCTCTTAAAAAATGCATTTAAACAAACTTTCTTTATTCAATTATAAAAATTTCGCCGAAGCCAGTTTTGATTTCGATATCAAAATCAATTGTTTTGTGGGCAAAAACGGAATTGGAAAAACCAATATCCTGGACGCTATTTACCATTTGGCTTACGGAAAAAGTTATTTTAATCCGCTTGCGGTTCAAAATATCAAACACGGAGAAGAGTTTTTTGTAATTGATGCCGAATTAGACAAAAACGACAGAACAGAACAGGTTGTGTGCAGTTTAAAAAAAGGACAAAAAAAGGTTTTAAAGAGAAACGGAAAAGCGTACGACAAATTCTCCGATCATATTGGTTTTATTCCACTGGTCATTATTTCGCCGGCCGATCGTGATTTAATTGTTGAAGGAAGCGAAACGCGCCGTAAATTTATGGACAGCGTAATTTCGCAGTTAGATTCGACTTACCTGCACCAGCTTATACAATATCAAAAAGTAATTGTACAGCGAAATGCACTTTTAAAATATTTCGCGCTCAACCATACTTTCGACAATGATACCTTATCTATATATAATGAGCAGCTAAATGAATACGGAAAATCGATTTTTGAAAAGAGAAAAGATTTCCTGGAACAGTTTATACCTATATTTAATATACATCATCAAGCTATTACCGGTTCTGAAGAATCAGTGCAATTGGTTTACGAAAGTCATTTGTACGAAAAAGACTTGTTGACACTTTTACAGGAAAACATCAATAAAGACCGGGCGCTTCATTATACAACTTCGGGAATTCATAAAGATGATTTGTCTTTTGAAATAGATTCATATCCCATAAAAAAATTCGGATCGCAAGGACAGCAAAAATCCTTTTTGATCGCCTTGAAACTGGCTCAGTTTGAATTTCTAAAAAAACAGAGCGGCGTAACACCTATTTTATTATTTGATGATATTTTTGACAAATTAGACGAAACCCGAGTAGCAAAAATTGTGGAAATGGTAAACAGCGAAACCTTTGGACAGCTTTTTATTTCAGATACACATCCGGAACGAACCGAAGCAATTGTAAAATCAACGCATCAGACCTATAAGATATTTAATTTGTGATTTTTTGTCAGCCACAGATTTCACAGATTCTCACAGATTAACATTAGCAAATAAAATTCAATTTAATCTTTTAATCTGTGGCAAATAATTAAATTTTGAGCCTCTGACAAAGTTGATACAATTTGTATCAGGCTTTGTTGTTAATCCCAAAATAGAAATCATTAAATTAGCCTGAAAAAACTAAAACAACTGCAATAAAACACAGGATATGCTAACGAAAGAATCTTTGCAATTTTTAGACGATTTAAAAAAGAACAATAACAGAGACTGGTTTCAGGACAATAAAAAACGTTACGAAATCTTCAAAAAAGATTATCAGCAGCTGGTAAGCGATTTTCTGGATGTAATGAAACCGCTTGATCCTTCACTGGAATTACTGGAAGTAAAAAACTGTACTTTTAGAATTAATCGTGATATTCGTTTTTCTAAAGACAAATCGCCATACAAAGCGCATTTAGGAATTTGGATGTCTTGCGGCATGAAAGGCTTAAATCGTGCTGGATATTATGTTCATATCGAAAAAGGCGCGAGTTTTATTGCCGGCGGCTTTTATTCGCCCGAAGCAGAAGACTTAAAAAAAGTCCGCAAAGAAATTGCTTTCTTCCACGATGATTTAGAAGCTATTTTGGCCGATAAAAATTTCAAAAAAGAATTTGGAAGCTTAGATGTAAACGAAACCAACTCGCTTAAAAACCCGCCGAGAGGTTACGAAAAAGAACATCCTGCAATTGAATTTTTAAAATTGAAGAGTTTTACTGCGACTCAAAAATATGATATTTCCGAAGTTACTCAGAAAGATTTTGTTTCAAAAACAAGTAAAAAACTAATTGCTTTAAAACCTTTAAACGAATTCATAAACCGTGCTTTAGACACTGATGAATTTTAATTTTATAGGCCACAGATTTCACAGATTAAAGTGATCTAAAAATTTAAGCTGCCACGAATTACACCAATTTTCACTAATTAATTCGTGCTAATTCGCGTAATTCGTAGCAAAAAAAATCATTTTAATCTGCGAAATCTGTGGCAAAAAAACTTATTGAATGAAAAGGAAAATACTTTTTCTTGGAGAATCTTACCGCGCCGATGCTATAACCTGGATGAAGGGTTTGAAAGAATTTGGCGATTTTGAAATTATCACTTGGGAACTTCAAACCTCTAATAATTACAGATTCAGACGTATTTTAGAATATCTCTTCGCTCCCGCTTCTATTCGAAAAATCATCCAAAAAGAAAAACCAGATATGGTCATTGCCGAAAGAACGACAAGCTATGGTTTTCTCGCTGCTTTATCAGGTTCTAAGACCATTGCCATCGCACAACAAGGCCGCACTGATTTATGGCCGGAAGGTTCTGTATTATATCCTTTTAAAAAATTCATTCAGAAATATGCTTTCAAAAAAGCACATTTAATTCATGCGTGGGGACCAGTTATGGCAATTCACATGAAAGCAGTTGGTGTTAACATGAATAAAGTCTTGATTCTCCCAAAAGGAATTGACTTATCGCTTTTCACCCCTTCAACAAATAATTCAGATAAACTTGAAGCTATTGTTACACGCTCTTTACAGCCAGAATACCGTCATGATTCTATTTTAAAAGCGTTTGGTATTTTACATCAAAAAGGAATCGACTTTTCAATTACGATTGTTGGCGACGGAACCAGATTACAATTCTTAAAAGATTTAGCCAAAGAACTTCAAATAGAAAACAAAGTAATTTTTACAGGAAGAATTCCAAATACAGAACTTCCTAAATTACTGCAGCAATCTAATATTTATATCAGCATGCCCATTACCGAAGGTGTTTCGGCCTCTTTATTCGAAGCTATGGCTTGTAATTGTTATCCGGTTGTTTCGGATATTCCCGGAAATCAAAGCTGGATTAAACATCGTGAAAACGGACAATTAATTGAAATTGATAATATCGAAATGCTGGCCGAAGAATTAATTTGGTCTTTTGAAAACCCAGAATCCAGAAATCAGGCCATTTTACAAAACAGAAAATTTGTAGAAGAAAATGCCAATTATGATACTAACATGAAGGTTATTTCAAAAAAGTATCATGAGTTAATTTATTCACGAAATAACTAACCTCAAAATTCAGCCACAGATTATTAGGATTTAACAGATTTCAATAAATCCTTTCAATCTGTGTTAATCTGCGGCAAAAAACTTAGCGAACTTTGCGTAAACTTTGTGTCTTTGCGGTAAAACCAAAAATTATAATCCTTACTTTTGAACTCAGATTAAAAAGCCTTTATATATGGAAATCCAATCCAATTTTTCTTTAAAAAACTATAACACTTTTGGCATTGAAGCCAGCGCCAAACAATTCGTTGCAGTACATTCTGTTGAAGAATTGAAAACAATATTGTCAGCAAACAAAAACGAGAAAAAATTTATTTTGGGTGGCGGAAGCAACATGCTTTTAACCAAAGATATTGACGCATTGGTGATTCATATCGATTTAAAAGGCAAAAAAATAATTAAAGAAGATGATGATTTTGTCTGGGTTGAAAGTCAGGCTGGCGAAACCTGGCATGATTTTGTTCTTTGGACAATCGACAATAATTTTGGCGGATTAGAAAACATGTCCCTAATTCCCGGAAATGTCGGCACAACTCCCGTACAGAACATTGGCGCTTACGGAACCGAAATTAAAGACACTTTTGTTTCCTGCGAAGCCATGAATATCGAAACTCAGGAAATAAAAACTTTTACTAATCCAGAATGTAATTTTGGATATCGTGAAAGCATCTTTAAAAATGAAGTAAAAGATCAATATATTATAACGTCGGTTATTTATAAATTGACAAAACGCAATCATAAAATTAATACGTCTTACGGAGATATTTTGGCCGAATTGGCTAAAAACAATATTACAGAACCTTCTTTAAAAGATGTGAGTAATGCTGTAATTACCATTAGACAAAGCAAATTACCTGACCCAAAAGAACTTGGAAACAGCGGCAGTTTCTTTAAAAATCCGATTTTACTGAAATCTGATTTTGAGAAAATCCACCAGAAGTTTCCAGAAATGAAGTTTTATGAAGTTTCTGAAACCGAAGTAAAAGTTCCTGCAGGATGGCTGATTGAGCAAGCTGGTTTTAAAGGAAAACGTTTTGGCGATGCCGGAGTACATAAAAATCAGGCTTTGGTTTTGGTAAATTACGGAAACGCAACCGGACAAGAAATTTTAGCCGTTTCGAGAGAAGTTCAAAAAACTGTTTTTGAAAAATTCGGCATTCATATTGAAGCAGAAGTGAATGTGATCTAAAACACAAATTTCACTAATTGTCACAAATTTGAAATTATTGTCAGACTGAGCGAAGTCGAAGTCCTTTTAACATAGACATTTCTCCCAAAAACTCGGGATCGCTCAATGTGACAAATTAAACCTAAAGAAGAAAAAAAATGTATACACCAGACTTATACAAAAACGAAAATCAGAAAGAAATCAGCACTTTTTTGAAAGAAAACAGCTTTGGAATCTTAATTAATCAGACCAACGGAAAATTATGTGCAACGCATATTCCGATGGAATTGGGAATTAATGCCGATGGAAAAGAAATTCTGGAAGGTCATATTTCTAAACTGAATCCGCAGGCTGATGGATTTGCCGAAAACGATCAGGTTTTGGCCGTTTTTACTGGTCCGCACAGTTACATTTCGTCTTCTTGGTATGATCACGAAAATGTCCCAACGTGGAATTACATAGCCGTACATGTTTATGGAAGAATTAAAATTGTTGATTACGACACTTCGGTAGAACAACTAAAGAAATTAGTCGACAAATACGAAGCAAATTCAGAGAATCCGGTTCGAGTTGAAAATTTATCTTCAAAAACAATGCGCGAAGCCAGAGGTATTTTTGGCCTTGAAATTGAAATCGACGAGATTCAGGCCACAAAAAAGCTCTCTCAAAACCGCGACGATCACAATTATAAAAACATAATTTCGGAATTAGAAAAAACAGAAAGCCCTCAGGCTATTGCTGTTGCGAAAGAAATGTCGAAATGCCGAAAGTAAATTGGCATTAAACATTGAAAATTAGTAATTCATAACTACCTTTGTTCTCGCAAAAATTCAAGTATTAACAGACATTAAAATCATATGCTTATAACTTTATTTTACTTCTTTATTGCTGTTGTTTTTATTCAACTTTTCTACTATTTAGGAATTTTTGGAAAGTTTGCTTTTGCCAAACCTCAAGATATTACAAAGAAAAATGTTCCTGTTTCTGTAATTGTCTGCGCAAAAAATGAAGAAGAAAATGTAAAGAAATTTGTACCGCTTTTAGCAGAACAAAATTATCCTGATTTTGAAATTGTTTTAATTGATGATGCTTCAAGCGACGAAACTTTGGAAGTATTTGAAGAATTTGAAAAACTATATCCAAACATCCGTCTGGTTAAAGTTGAAAACAACGAAGCTTTTTGGGGAAATAAAAAATACGCTTTAACTTTAGGAATTAAAGCCGCAAAGAAAGAATACTTATTATTTACTGATGCTGATTGTTATCCTACTTCAAAAGACTGGATTACTTCGATGACTTCTCAATTTACTACAGAGAAAACAATTGTTTTAGGATATGGAGGTTACGAAAAAAGAGAGCGTTCTTTCTTAAATAAAATAATTCGTTTTGAAACCGTTTTAACTGCTCTTCAATACTTTTCCTGGGCAAAAGCTGGTTTTCCTTATATGGGAGTAGGAAGAAATTTAGCTTATAAAAAAGAAGAATTTTTTAACGTAAATGGTTTTATCGATCATATTCAGGTTCGTTCAGGAGATGATGATTTGTTTATAAATCAGGCTGCCAATAAATCGAATACTACGATATCGTATACACCGGAAAGTTTTACTTATTCTAAACCAAAAGAATCTTTTAAAGATTGGTTTACACAAAAAAGAAGACACATTTCTACAGCAGAACATTATAAGTTTTTTGATAAATTTCAATTGGGACTTTTCTTCTGCTCGCAATTATTTTTCTTTTTATCAGTTATTATTCTATTGGCATTTCAATTTCAATGGATAACTGTAGTTGCAATTTTAGCAACACGTTATACAGTAGTTTGGACCGTAATTGGATTTTCTGCCGGGAAATTAAAAGAAAATGATCTTAAAATCTGGTTTCCTGTTATTGAAATTGCGCTTATATTAACGCAAATTAATATCTTTATAACTAATATCTTTTCAAAACCTGTATATTGGAAATAAATTCTAAAATAGAAAAAGCAAAAAAAGGTGACCAGGTCGCCTTTACTTTTTTATTAGATTATTTCTGGAATGAAGTGTATGGTTTCATGCTTAAACGTACAGAAAACGAAACTACTGCCGAGGATATTACGATCGAAACTTTCTCAAAAGCTTTTGATAAAATAGGCTCATATAATCCTGAATTTCAATTCAACACCTGGCTTATTGCCATTGCAAAAAACGTTTACATTGATTTATTGCGTAAAAAGAAAACAAGTCTTTTTATAGAAATAACGGATACTGAAGACCAACAGGCTTATAATATTGCCGACACTACTCCATCTGCAGAAGATGCCTTAATTAAAGAGCAGAATCTTTCCCGCCTGCTTTTATGCATCAAAGAATTAAAACCTCATTATCAGGAAGTAATCCAGCTTCGCTATTTTCAGGAAATGTCTTATCAGGAAATTGCAGCTAAAATTGACGAGCCTCTCAGCAACGTCAAAGTGAAATTATTACGTGCTAAAAAATTATTAGCAGAAATCATTAATCGTAATAGATAATTTATTATCTTTAAGAAAAGAATGAGATATAATCACATTTTATCTTAAAAAAAAATATTATTCACACACTAAAACAACAACTTCTGCGTTGTTTGCTAAAACCAAATTCCTTTTCGCGTATGATTTAAAGTTACTTAACCTTAAAACCCAAAAATCATGTCTAAATTAAGCATCTATGAAAACAAGTGGACCGATCTTGTCTTCGAAAACAAAAACAAAGAGTACGGAGCGTATCAACTACGCCAAGAAAACCCTAGAACAACTGTTACCGCATTGTTTATGGCCCTGTTATTAATAACAGCCTTCGGAAGTATATCGATGCTGATTAGTAAATTTAGTACGCATGATGTCGTAGAATCTGAGCCGGTTATTTATGACCCGATTACTGTTGTGGACATCGATACGAAAGTACAACCTCCAACAGTTGAACCTATCACTCCTCCTGCTCAACAAGCAGCTGCAACAGCACCAATAACTGCTGCACAGCTTACAAATCCTGTTGTAGCACATACAGAAGACGCTGTTGAGGAAATTGCAGTTAATACACAAAACACTCCTGTTGTAGAAAACACAACCGGAACTGGAACCGCAACAAATGTACTGCCTTCAAACGGCGGTGGTGGCACCGGAACAGCGACAACCGAAGTAGTTTCTAATGAGCCTGTAAATTCAGGAATATTAGATAAACTTCCGGAATTTCCAGGTGGTATTAATAAGTTTTATACTTATGTGGGAAACAATTTCACAAAACCAGATTTGGATGCTGAAAGAACTTTAAGAGTATACGTTTCATTTGTAATCGAAAGAGATGGCACAATGACAGATATCGTAGTTAAAAACGATCCAGGTTTCGGAATGGGAAAAGAAGCGATTCGAGTTTTAAAATCACTAAAAACAAAATGGACTCCCGGAATTTTAGACGGGAAAGCAGTTAGAACTGCTTACAATCTTCCAATAACAATAAAAACAGAAGCTGATTAAAAAGCAAGAAAAAGCAGAACTTAGGTTCTGCTTTTTTTATGAGTCTTAGTTAATCTTATATCTTTATATCAAAATTATTCTCAATTAGCTAAAACCAAAATGCCTTTTACCTTTTCTCATCCTGCCATCGTTTTGCCTTTAAAATATTTACCTAAACAATGGTTTTCATTTACCGGTCTTATTATTGGCAGTATGATACCTGATTTTGAATATTTCATCAGAATGAAAGTTCAAAGCAATTACAGTCATACTATCGCTGGAATATTCTGGTTCGATTTACCGCTTGCTTTACTTCTTTCTTTTGTTTTTCATAATATCGTAAAAAATCAATTATTTGAAAATCTACCCAATTGTATTAAGTCAAGATTTCTACCTTTTACCACATTTAATTGGAATACTTATTTCAAGCAAAATTGGATTGTAGTAATAATTTCAATTCTTATAGGAACAGCTTCTCATTTACTTTGGGATAGCTTCACTCATGATCATGGCTATTTTGTAAATCAAATCCCGGAACTAAAAGAATCAGTCTTAATATTTGACACAAAAGTTCCTTTATTAAAATTAGCCCAGCATTCTAGTTCTTTAATAGGAGGCGCAGTTATTTTATTTTCAATCTTTAAACTTCCAAAAACCAATATTTTCAAAAATTCAATAAATAAGAACTACTGGTTTTTAATCTTATTATTATCAATAATAATCTTTAGTATTCGTTTTACAATTGGACTTTCCATCAAACAATATGGACATATAATTGTTTCTGCAATATCTTCCCTTTTATTTGCTTTAATATTGATTCCGCTTCTTTTTAAATTTAAAAGTGATAGTTAAAAATTAACAAAATCAATTACTTTTACATCCACTAAAAAACAAAGACATTTAATCACTAAAAACAATAAAAATGGGAATATTTTCAGCTCTTATGGGCAATGCAGGAACTGTAAGCCAAGAAGATTTACTTAAAAAATACGGTCAGCTTTTGACTGACAATGAAGAAATTGAAATGGGTTTTAAACTAATTCGCGACACTTTCATTTTTACAAACAAAAGATTAATCCTGGTTGATGTTCAAGGATTAACCGGAAGCAAAACAGAATACAAATCTATTGCCTACAAAAGCATAACTCGTTTTAGCGTAGAAACTGCGGGAACTTTTGATCTTGATGCCGAATTAAAAATCTGGGTTTCGAGCGAATTAAATCCGAGTATTGTAAAGCAATTTAATAAATCGGTAAATGTGTATGATGTTCAAAAAGTTTTAGCACACCACGTTTTAGGTTAATTTAAAAGAATAAAAAAAGCCGGTAAACTAATCATTTACCGGCTTTTTCATTTTATTAAAAACTATTTTTTCTTAGTTGTAGTTTTCTTTGTCGTTGTAGCTTTTTTTGTAGTCGTTGCCGCTTTTGGAACTGAATTATCTATTTTTTGCTGCACGTATGGTTTGTATAAACCATCTTTTTCGGCTCTTGCTTTAGCATCGTCGGCTCTTTTCTTAGAATCCGGGTGAGAACTCATCATTTGATCAATAAATGAAGCCTCTGCTCCTTCGCTCATCTTAGCTAAAATTCTAAAAGCAGATTCTTCGGCATTTACATTGTACCCGTTTTTCTTTAAGAAATTGTACGAAAACAAATCTGCTTCTGTTTCTTGCTTACGGCTGTGCTTACTATCAATTAAAGCACTTCCTATTTTTCCTAACTGGCTGTCTGTTACTGCAGAAATCTTAGCCGATTGTGAAGACACTCCATCAATTAAAGCTTCTTTTTGATATGCTGCACGCATAGCGTCTCTAGAATCGTTATTGGCAACGTGACCAATTTCGTGACCAATTACCGCCAGTAATTCATTATCATCCATGATATCCATTAAACCTGAATACACACGTACACTTCCGTCTGCTGTTGCAAAAGCATTTACCTCTTTTACTTTATACACTTTATAGTTTAACGTAAAACCATCGCCTGCTGTATGTTTACCGAAAACTCTATTTAATCTTAAAGTGTACCCGTCATTTGGGCCCGCTACTTCATTTTCAGTATCTAATTTTGCTACCGCTTCTTTTGAAAGTGCTGCTGCATCGGCATTTGTTAAAGTAAAAGCTGTTACACCTTTTTGAACTGCCCCTATCGCTTTTTCTCCAAAATTAATCTGTGCATTCATTTTTGTAAAACCAAAAGCGGCAAACAAAATTCCTAATACGATAAATTTCTTTTTCATCTTTAAATAATATTACAATTTAACACCAAATGTATTACAATTAAAACTTCAAAATAAACTCTTAGAAGTTTATTTTTTAACAATTAAAGATATAAAAATTAAATGAGTAATAATCTGCAGATCATAACAATTGCTATTAAAAATTCGATCAAACAAAAAGAAATCTTATTTTAAATTGATTTTAGCGTTTAAAATACAGCTTTTTAACTTCTTAACTCAACAATTCACAATATGATTTATAAACAAGTAATCGTTTAAACGTCAAAATAAGCTTTAAACAAATCATCAAATAAACTACATTCCGTATCTTTGTATTCTGATTTATGATATATGGAAACAGTCATTGAAAATATACCACCTGCAAAACCGAAATGGTTGAAGGTGAAACTACCAATTGGACAAAAATATACTGAACTTCGTGGTTTAGTAGACAAATACAGCTTAAATACTATTTGCACCTCAGGAAGCTGCCCTAATATGGGAGAATGCTGGGGAGAAGGTACAGCTACTTTTATGATTTTAGGAAACGTTTGTACCCGTTCTTGCGGTTTTTGCGGTGTTAAAACCGGAAGACCAGAAACGGTAGATTGGGACGAGCCGGAAAAAGTGGCGCGTTCTATAAAAATCATGAATATTAAACATGCCGTAATTACAAGTGTCGACAGAGATGATTTAAAAGATGGCGGTTCTATTATTTGGATGGAAACGGTAAGAGCGATCCGAAGAATGAACCCAAATACTACTCTTGAAACTTTAATTCCGGATTTTCAAGGAATTGAGAGAAACATAGACCGAATTGTGGAGGCAAATCCTGAAGTGGTTTCTCATAACGTTGAAACGGTTCGCCGTTTAACACGTGAAGTTCGTATTCAGGCAAAATATGACCGAAGCCTGGAAGTTTTACGTTATTTGAAAGAAAAAGGAATAAACAGAACCAAATCTGGAATTATGCTTGGTCTTGGAGAAACTGAAGAAGAAGTTTTTCAAACCATGACTGACTTGCGTAATGCAAATGTTGATGTGGTTACTATTGGGCAATATTTACAGCCAACTAAAAAACATTTACCTGTAAAGGAATTTATAACTCCTGAACAATTTGCAAGATACGAGAAGTTTGGTATTGAGTTAGGCTTCCGTCATGTAGAAAGCGGACCGCTTGTTCGTTCTTCATACAAAGCACAAAAACATATTTTATAAAAAAGTTTAATTGTTTAATCGGTAAATCGTTTAATCGGAGTACGGTTAAACAAATTGACGGTTAAACGATTAAACAAATAAACAAAACTTTGAAAACAAGAATTGCTATTAATGGTTTTGGAAGAATTGGAAGAAATTTATTCCGCCTTCTTATAAATCATCCTGAAATTGAAGTCGTTGCAATTAATGATATTGCAGATAATAAAACGATGTCGCATTTAATAAAATACGACAGTATACATGGAGTGCTGCCTTTTCCGGTAAGCTGCGATGAAAACGGAATTATTGTAGACGGCAGGCATTTTTTATTTTTTCATGAAAAAAGCATTTCAAATCTAGACTGGAAAAGCCACAATATTGATTTTGTAATTGAATCGACCGGAAAATATAAAACGCATGAAGAATTAAATGCGCATATTGAAGCCGGAGCAAAAAAAGTGATCCTTTCGGCCCCATCAGAGGTAGACACTATTAAAACCGTCGTTCTTGGAGTAAACGAACATATATTAGACGGAACAGAAAATATTGTTTCTAATGCAAGCTGCACTACAAATAATGCTGCACCGATGATAAAAATCATCGAAGAATTATGCGGAATCGAACAAGCTTACATTACAACAATACATTCTTACACGACAGACCAAAGTCTTCATGACCAGCCGCATAAGGATTTACGCAGGGCCAGAGGCGCAAGTCAGTCGATTGTTCCAACAACTACAGGTGCAGCTAAGGCATTAACAAAAATTTTTCCTAAATTGCATGAAAAAATCGGAGGTTGCGGCATTCGTGTACCAGTTCCCGATGGTTCATTGACAGACATCACGTTCAATGTTAAGCGTGCTGTTACTATTGAAGAAATTAACATTGCATTTCAAAAAGCCTCAAAAACAAATTTAAAAGGAATATTAGATTACACAGAAGATCCTATCGTTTCTGTTGATATAATTGGCAATACACATTCGTGTTTATTCGACGCACAACTTACCTCTGTCATTGACAAAATGGTAAAAGTAGTGGGCTGGTATGACAACGAAATTGGCTATTCATCAAGATTAATCGATTTGATTTTGCTGATAAGAAAAACATAAGAATTCATTGTAAATGCATTGCCATACATGAAGTACTATCTTTTATTTGTTGTTTGTTTTTTAAATTCATTTTTGTATTCTCAATCCAAACAGAATACAGACAGCATTTCCTATTATAACAAACTGGCAAACAAAAAACTGAATAGTAAAGAATACAATGAAGCGGTTCTTTTAACTAAAAAATCAATTGATTTTTGCGAAACCAATCACATTCCCGAAGATTTAGCCAATCAGACTTTTAAACTTGGTAAAATCTATTACAATCAGCGGAAGTACGATGAAGCTCTAAAAAACTTTCATAAAAGTGTTGCTTCTTTTGATAGTGTAAAACCAACCTGCACCAAAATTCTGGCCCTTCATTATATTGGCGCCGTTAATACTGCAAAAGGCGATTATAAAACAGCTGACATCTATTATGCAAAAGCTCAAAAACTTTTAAAAGAGCTTGGTGTTGTTGACAGTTCTGAAATTTTGAATTATCAGAAAGCAATGGCTTTCAAATCAAACAAAAATTATACTCTTGCTACCAAAACTTTTCAAAAAATAACAAAAGTTCCAGATAATCCTGCAGTTTTAGGAACAAAAATCAAATCGTATTATCAACTCGGATTAATTGAAACGCAATTAAAACGGAATGATTCTGCAATGATATATTTCGACAAAGCTTTAGATTATAATGCCAAAACAAATGATCTGAATCAAAAATCAAAGATTGTTTTAGCCGTAAGCAGATATTACAAACAAAATAAAAATTACGATCTCGCCTACTCTTATTTAGATGAACATTATCAGTTAGAAAATTATATTTTAAAGCTGAAAAATGCTAAAATCGATTTTAATGAATTTCAGAAATTCAAAAAAAATCAAACTTTAAATAATACGCTTAAAAAAGAAAGCGAAGAAAAAATTCAGCTAAAAACGTATCGTTATTCTAAATTAGTCAGCATTTTGGCTATTGCCTTAATTTCGATTTTATCTCTTTTGAGTTTGGCTTTATACAAAAACAACATTATTCGTAATCAGAATAATTTACTTTTAAGAGAAAAAAACAAAGAGCTGATTCTGGCGAAAAACAAGGCCGAAAAAGCGTCAAAAGCCAGATCAGAATTCCTCTCGACAGTAAGCCATGAGCTTAGAACGCCTTTAAACGCTATTAACGGAATTACGCATTTACTACTGGAAGATAATCCTAAGAAAACACAATTAAAGTATTTAGAGTCGTTGAAATTCTCAGGAAATTACCTGACTACTTTTATTAACGAAATTCTTGAAATTAATAAAATCGACTCTACAAAAGTCGAAATAGAAAATATCAGCTTTAATTTAAAAGAATTACTGTTTAATATTCAAGGATCTTTAAAAGAGCTGGCGACTGCCAACAAAAACTACTTCAATCTTGAAATTGATGATGCGATACCCGATAATTTAATTGGCGATCCAACGAAATTATCTCAAATTATATTAAACTTAATTAATAACGCATTAAAATTTACCCAAAACGGACATGTAAATGTCATTGCAAAATTATATACGATAGAAGATGAAAATGCGACTGTTTATTTTGAAATTGTAGATACCGGAATTGGTATTCCCGAAGATAAATTACAAAGCGTATTTGAAAGCTTCTCGCAAGGTTCTATCGAAGTAAACCGTAAATACGGAGGAACAGGCTTAGGGCTTACGATTGTTAAAAAGTTAATTGAACTTTTAGGAGGTGAAATCAAATTAAAAAGTGAAGTTGGCAAAGGATCGACCTTTACTTTCAAATTAAATTTTAAAATTAATAACGAACCGTTGGAAGCAGTTACAGAAGAAAAACCATATAACGATAAACAATTACAGCACAAATCTATTTTGCTGATTGAAGACAATAAAATCAATCAGATGATTACGCGTAAAATGCTTGAAAACAAAGCAATTTCCTGTGAAATTATCGATAATGGCGAAGATGCGGTTGAACTTTTAAAAGTGAAACGCTTTGACATGATCTTAATGGATGTTCATTTACCTGGAATTAACGGAACTACGGCAACACAGCAAATTAGAGAATTTGATAAAACTACTCCAATTATTGCGCTGACCGCTATTTCGCTTGATGAAAACAGAGATATGCTTATCTCTTATGGAATGAACGACGTAATTACAAAACCTTTTGTTCCGGACGAATTTTACAGTACAATTGCGAAATTCTTTGATTAAAAGAAGATGCTGAGACACTAAGGTTCTAAGTTGCTAAGAATTTAGTTTGACGTATTCTAAAATTGAAGCATCAAAATTTTGCTGGTGATTGATGAATGTGCTTTGAATAGGCAGATAATACAATTGCGAAACCAATTTCGAGTCTTTTAAACGAACGTAATCTTTCTCGGTTGTAATTATTTTTCTGCCCTTTGCTTTATTCTGAATGGCATCTAAATCGGCATCAGAAAAGTGATGATGATCCGGAAAGGTCAAACATTCATCGTTTTCATTTTTTAAATAATCAAAAAATGGTTTGGGTTTTGCAATTCCGGCCAAAAGCAGTTTTGATTCTGATTTAATTTCATCAACCGATTTTTTTTCATTCTTACCATAAATTACAGTATCATAATCGATGAAGGTAAAAAAGATTTGCTGCGAACAGCTTAACTTTAATTTCAATCTAATTTCGGCTTGTTTTTCTTCAGATAAATTTTTCGGACATTTGGTAACTACCACAACATTTGCTCTGTTGGCACCGCTGCGGCTTTCTCTTAAATTTCCGGTTGGCAGCATAAAATCATCTGCATACAAATCATCAAAAGAAGTCAGCAGAATATAATATCCTGCTTTTACTTTTCTGTGCTGATAAGCATCGTCTAATAAAACAACTTGTGGTTTCTCCTTCTGCGAAAGCAATTTTGTAATTCCGTTTGTACGATTTGCATCAACAGCAACCTGAACATTTGGAAACTTTTGATAAAATTGAAAAGGTTCATCGCCCAAAATTTCGGCGTTTGAAGTTGAATCGGCCAAAACAAAACCTTCCGATTTTCGTTTGTAACCTCGACTTAAAGTAGCCACTTTATACTTATCCGATAATAACCGAATCAGATATTCAATTTGAGGTGTTTTTCCGGTTCCGCCTACGCTTAAATTTCCAACTGCAATAACAGGAATATCAAAAGATGTTGATTTTAGAATTCCTTTGTCAAAAAGAAAATTACGAATACTAGTAATGAATCCGTATAAAATGGCAAATGGAAAAAGTATTTTTCGAAGTAAGTTCATAGAATTATTTATCTGAATAATGACCCATTGCAGAAACGACAAAAATTGTCACTGTATCATCTTCTAGATAATATATCATTCTGTCTTTTTGATTTATTCTTCTAGACCAAAATCCAGAAAGTTCATATTTTAATGGTTCAGGATTACCACTTCCTTCGAAAGGAGTTTCAGTCAATTCTAAAAGAATTTTTTCAATATTTTTAATGCTTTTTTTATCTCCTGACTTATAATGCTGAATTATGTGTTTTTTTGCTAGGTCTTTTATTTCAATCCTAAACTTCCCCATATATCCTTAGGATTAACTTCAGTACTATTTTTACTTTTAGCAGATTTCAAAACCATATCTACAAATTCAGGATTATAGGGACTTTCTTCCGCTTTAAGTTTTTTAGAATCTGTTTCGATAATCTCAATTTCTTCAAAACCTTTAAAACTATCAAACATAGCGATAAAAGCTTTGCCTATTTTGGTGCGTTCGTTTATTTTTACAGTTAACGTTTTCATAGCTCTTGATTAAAATACAAAGATACAAAATTGATACTATTAGTAACATAATGTGTTACTGGTAATACAAACTAGTAATACAAACTTGTACTAAACAATATTATTCAAATATTTTAAAGTTGACACGTTTCTTCGTTAATTTGTTTTAAAGTTTCAATCTGTACAACACAAGAAAGTCTGAAACTTGAAACCTGAAATAATAATTTACATGAAAATAAAAGACATAATTACCGTACTAGAAGAAATGTCGCCGCTTGCCTATGCAGAAGATTTTGACAATGTTGGACTTTTAGTCGGGAATCCGGAAACAATTAGTACCGGAGTTTTAGTTTGTCATGATGCACTGGAAAATATTATCGACGAAGCAAAAGCAAAAAATTGCAACTTGATTGTTTGTTTCCACCCTATTTTATTCTCGGGAATTAAAAAAATAACGGGGAAAAATTATGTAGAACGCGCTATTCTTAAAGCAATTAAAAACGACATTGCTATTTATGCCGTTCACACCGCTTTAGACAATCATTCTGAAGGCGTTAATAAAATTTTCTGCAATGCTTTAGGCTTAATAAATACTAAAGTCCTGATTCCGAAACAGCAGTTTTTACAAAAATTAGTCACTTACACTGTTCCTGATAATGCCGAAAAAGTTAGAAATGCAATGTTTGAAGCCGGTGCGGGAACTATTGGAAATTATGACAACTGCAGTTTTAATTCAGAAGGATTTTTTACTTTTAAAGGAAATGAAAAAAGCAATCCGGTAATTGGCGAAAAAGGAAAACTGCATACGGGAACCGAAATAAAAATCGAAGTTATTTTTGAAAAACATTTACAATCTCGAGTTTTAAAAGCACTTTTAACCAACCATATTTATGAAGAAGTGGCTTATGAAATCTACGATCTTCAGAATTTGCATAAAAATATTGGTTTAGGAATGATTGGCGAGCTCGAAAATGAAATGGACGAAAAAGAGTTTCTTTTGTATGTAAAAGATATTATGATTGCACGCGGCATTCGCCATTCGACCTTTTTAGGAAAAAAAATAAAAAAAGTAGCCGTTTTGGGAGGCTCAGGAAGTTTTGCTATTAAAAATGCAATTCAGGCCGGAGCCGATGCTTTTTTGACAGCCGATTTGAAATATCATCAATTCTATGAAGCCGAAAACAAGTTACTTTTAGCCGATATTGGTCATTTTGAGAGCGAACGCTATACAAAAAACTATATTGTTGATTATCTTCGAAAAAAAATTCTTAATTTTGCGATCATTTTATCGGAAGAAAATACAAATCCAGTTAAGTACTTATAGAATATGACGAATACGAAAGAATTAAGTGTTGAGGACAAGTTAAGAGCAATATATGATTTACAGCTTATTGACTCTAGAATTGACGAAATCAGAAACGTTAGAGGAGAACTTCCTTTAGAGGTTGAAGATTTAGAAGATGAAGTTGCAGGTTTGAGCACTCGTTCAGAAAAACTGAAAGGTGAACTTGAAGTGATTGAGGAGCAAATCAAAGCAAAGAAAATTGCTATTGATGAGCATAAGGAGGTTATCAAAAAATACACTAAACAACAAGAATCAGTTCGTAACAATAGAGAATTTAATTCTTTGACAAAAGAAGTTGAATTTCAAGAATTAGAAATTCAATTGGCTGAAAAGCAAATTAAAGAAATGAAAGCTTCTATCGAGCATAAAAAAGAAGTTATTTCTAACTTAAAAGAAAAACTTGACGCTAAAAGCTCTCATTTAAAACATAAAAAATCTGAGTTAGATGCTATTATGGCTGAAACTCAAAAAGAAGAAATCTTCTTATCTGAGAAATCAGCTGAATTTTCAGGTCAAATCGAAGAAAGATTATTAGCTGCTTATAACAGAATCAGAAGCAGTGTTCGTAACGGATTAGCTGTAGTTTCTATCGAAAGAGGAGCTTCTGCAGGGTCTTTCTTTACGATTCCGCCTCAAACTCAGGTTGAAATCGCTTCTAGAAAGAAAATCATTACTGATGAGCACTCTGGAAGAATTTTAGTAGACAGCGCTTTAGCTGAAGAAGAAAAAGAAAAAATGGAACAATTGTTCTCAAAATTCTAAATAAATGGTCCCGATTTAATCGGGACTTTTTTTTATCACTAAATGTTTTTTTTGCCACGAATTACACAAATTTCGCTAATTTCTATTTTTACATTTTAAAGAATAAAAATTCGTGCTAAATTTGTGTAATTCGTGGCAACTCTTTTAGATCCCGAATATTATTTTCATCATTAAATTACGCGTTTTGGGAATTAAAAAAGGCATTCGTTTTATCACATTAAAATCAGTTGGATCTTATATTAACTTTTTGAGTTACGTGCGTCCGCAAAAGGCTATGGAACTTTCTTATGCTCTTTTCAGTCAGCCTAGAGTTGGGAGATTAAAAAAAGAAGAACTCCCGAAAGTTTTGCGACATACTGAAACCGAAATCTTTTATCATAACGAACATCATTTTCAAACCTATATCTGGAAAGGAAATGAAACGAAAATTTTACTGGTTCACGGTTGGGAAAGCAATGCTTCGCGCTGGAAAAAAACATTACCGCATCTTCAAAAATCCGGAAGTACTATTATCGCCATTGATGCGCCTGCTCACGGACAAAGCAGCGGAAAAGAATTTAATGTGCCTCTTTATGCCGAATTCATCAATAAAGCAGTAGAAAAATATCAGCCTGAAATTATTATCGGACATTCTATTGGCGGTGCAGCCTGTGTTTATCATCAACATTTATTTCCGAATACGAGTATAAATAAAATGGTTATTCTTGGCGCTCCTTCAGATTTAAAAACTCTGATTGATAATTACATTTCGATGCTTAGTCTAAATAATAAAATGTTACCTCTTTTAGAAAATAAATTCATTAATCGTTTCAACTTTAAACTGGAAGATTTTTCGGGACAAAAATTTGCATCTCAATTTACTATTCCTGGTTTTATTGCTCATGACACTTCAGATAAAATCGTCGCTTTTGAAGAAGGAAAAAAAATTGCCAGTAACTGGAAAAACAGTCAGTTTATAGAAACCAGCGGTTTAGGCCACGGAATGCATGATGATGAATTGTACCAAAAGGTAATTGAGTTTTTGTTTCATAAAGGTTCTGAGACACTAAGTCGCTAAGGCACTAAGTTTTTTTGTTAGATTTTATTACTTAAACTTTAGTCTATATTTAAAAATCTAAAATCCAATAATCTAAAATCTAAAATTCCTAAAACATGATAGCAGTAATATTTGAAGTTATTCCTAACGAAGGAAAAAAAGAAGAATATCTGGATATTGCAGCGAGTCTGCGCACAGAATTAGACCATATTGAAGGTTTTATTTCGATAGAGCGATTTCAGAGTTTTACTGATCCAGGAAAGGTTTTGTCGTTATCTTTCTGGAAAGACGAAGCAAGTATTCAGCAATGGCGAAATCTTGAAATGCATCGCGCAGCACAAGCCAAAGGTCGAAATGAAGTTTTTAAAGATTATCATTTAAGAATCGCTGCTGTCGTTCGTGATTATGGAATGTTCGAAAGAAAAGAAACTCCTGAGGATAGTTCTATTTTTCATGATTCTTAGGACAAGGTACTGAGATTCTAAGTGACTAAGGTTCTAAGTTTTTTCAAAAAATCTAAAATCTTAAATCTAAAGTCTTAAATCTTAAATTTTGCCTACTTTTGCATTATGGAAGAGAATTTAAAACGTCTGAATAAATTTATTGGAGAAACGGGCTATTGTTCTCGTCGCGAAGCCGATAAATTAATTGAAGAAGGACGCGTAACAATAAATGGTGTTGTACCAGAAATGGGAACCAAAGTTTCGCTGGATGATGAAGTACGCATAGATGGCAAATTAATCGTGGAAAAGCACGAAAAAATGGTTTATCTGGCTTTTAACAAACCGGTTGGCATTGAGTGTACAACCAACTTAGAAGTTCGAAACAATATTGTAGATTATATTAATTACCCAAAACGTATTTTTCCTATTGGAAGATTAGATAAAGCGAGTGAAGGATTAATTTTTATGACCAATGACGGCGATATTGTAAATAAGATTTTACGTGCCAGAAACAATCACGAAAAAGAATATACTGTTACTGTAAACAAACCTATTACGGATCGTTTTATTCAACGAATGGGAAATGGTGTTCCAATCCTGGATACGGTTACCAAAAAATGCAAAGTGGAGCAAATAAGCAAATACACTTTTAAAATCATTTTAACGCAGGGATTAAACCGCCAGATTCGAAGAATGTCTGAATATTTAGGATATGAAGTTACAGCGCTTAAACGTATTCGAATTATCAATATTTCTCTGGATGTTCCGGTGGGGCGTTACCGCGATTTAACCGATGCCGAAATAAAAGAACTAAATCTTTTAATTGAACCTTCGAGCAAAACAGAAGAAGCAAGTTTACCAAAAGTAGAAACTCCAAATAAACCTTCAAATAGAAGAACAACTTTTATCTCTAAACACGATCCTAGATTTAAGAAAAAAGGAGATTACTAAATTTCCATTATAAAATAAAAAAGGCGTATTGAAATGAATCAATACGCCTTTTTACTTTATAAAACTGAATTAGATTTTCTTGTTGAAAATTCTTAATTCGTTTTCATAAATATAATAAACTGACTGCGTAGCAAAATCTACTTCGTAAATTGGACGCATGTTTTCGAATAAGATTTTATCTAATTCTGTTCCGTCATCTTTTCTCACTTTTACTAAGACTTTTTGCTGTGTAGCTTCGTCTTTAGCAAAAATATAAGAGAAATCACGGCTTTGTCTCATTGCATCAAAACGCTGAGAGAATCTTTTAGAAGCATCAGCTAACATTGCAGATCCTGCTGCTTGTTTTGCTGCTCTGTTTAATTGTTTGTCGTTTTGTTTTTTGATAACAGCTGAACCAGTTTCTTGTCCTGTTGCCGGATCAATATAAACCATTCTCCACTCAGATCCTACTGCAGCATTGTATCCTGCAGAAACTCCTAAACCAATAGATCCTGCAGTAGCTAAAGCTTGTCCCCAAGCTCTTCCACCGTCACCAGGCTGTGTATATACTTTGTGGTATAAAACTTTACCTTCTTTGCTTACACCCATAACTTCTGTAGGTCCAGAAAGAGCTACTCCCCATGTAAACAATTCGATAGAATTTAATTCTTTTTCTTTCTTGATATTAACCTTAGCAAATGCATCTGGTTTATCTTTTACTGTTGTATTGAATTTGAAAAGTTCTTCGTCATTATAAACTAAGAATTGATTGTTCTCTTCATCAAAAACGTTTAATAAAGGACGTTTTGGGTTAAATTTCAAGTTTCCTCTCCATAATTTTTTACCCGTTTTATAATCTACCAAGTTACCATAAGTAGCTGTTAGGTATAAAACTTTATCATCAACTTTACCTAAGTAGTTAATTGCATCTTCTTTATCATCAGAAATTTCGATGAAGCTTTTCCATTTTTTCTGACCGTCTTTGTCGATAAGCATCATTTCATTTTCAGCAACATATAAATAGTCACCATCAATAGAAATTACTTTTTTCAATCCGTCGCCGCGAGCATCTTTTTTCCAAACTTTAGAACCATCTTTTAAGTTATAAAAGTTGAATCCGCTGTTGTGCGCCACTAAAATTTTATCTCCCCAGTCTTCTAAGTAAACAATGTATTTTGTTTTGATAGCATCTTCCCAGATTGGTTTTCCAGTCTCAGCATCTAAAACATTTAAATATTGTTTAAATGAAATTAATCCTTTGCTGTTAATTACTACCAGGTTTTTATTGTTTTGTGTTGGGAATACTTTACTGTATTCTAATTCTCCAACCCATTTTAAAACTCCTGTGTTTCTATCAATTGCAGATAATTTACCCATATAAAGTGAGTAAATTGTAGTATCACTTACCTCAGCTTCGTTAGAGAAGTTTGATTTGAAAGTAAACATTGAAGCAAATGCACTTTTTGCATCTCCCTGCTCTGTTTTCCAGATTACACTTCCCGTGTTAAGATCGATTAACGAAGCGATTACTTTTCCGTTCTCAGCACCTTTAACTAAATATTGGTTTTCGCCATATAAAAACTGACTGTTAAAAACAGTGTATTTATAATTAGCAGAATTGTAAACTACTTTTCCATCAACAGTGTTGATTAAAACTGTTTTGTAGTTAACTAAAGCTTCAACGTATGGAGTACCATCGATGTTCTTTAAAATTCTTTTGCTTGCAAATAAGTTGTCTGTGTCTAATTTGCTTAATGCTTCAAGTGTAGTACCTTCTCCAACAGCTTTATCAGCATCAAAACTCCATGCTTCTGCTTTTGTTTCCGGATTAATACCTTTTACAACATTTCCTTCTTTAACAACAATAACCCCGGTGATTGGATTTTGTATTAAATCTTCAATTTTCGAGTTCATTTTTAAAACTTCGTCAGCAGTTCTCTGGGCAAAACCAGTGAAGCAGGCGAATGTTAAAAAAAGAATCAGAGTAATTTTTTTCATAGTTTTCTGCAAGGTTACGATTTTATATTAATTTTAACAATTGACAGCAAATATCCTATAATAGAAGTTAATTAGCAAGGGCATTAGTAAAAAAATCTTTATAAAAATGAATTATTTTTTTATAAAGATTTTTTGCTTGTTTTATGGCTTAACTTCAAGAAAATCATAATACAACGCTTTTGATAAAAAAGAATTATTCTGATAATTTTTAATCATTTCTTCTCTATACATTTCGATGTATTTGCCTTTTAAATGATTCTTTACAGAATAAGCCCTGCGAGCCTCATCATTAAAATTTAATCCACTTAAAAATTCAAGATCAACACCTTTATTTACAGAAATATTATAATTTGTAATCAGGTTTCCCCAATTTACATAACTGCACAAAAGAATCGTGGCGTAGAAATACCAAACCATTTGATTTACCAAATAAGCATTGGTTTTTTGTTTCGTGATTTTCAGGAAAGAATACACTAAACCTATAATAGCAAGAATTAAAAAAGCGTAAACTCCGAGACGTTTATAGGTTAGTCCGAAAAACGAAACATATTCTGAGTTTTTAATTATCGCACTTACAATTAAAACTACATTAAGCGCAATCCAGGTTTTGGCAAGTTTTTTTAAAGCTGATGCTTTTTCATCAAAATTAAAACCGCCTTTAAAGTAAAATAAGATTACCCCAACCGCCATCAAAATTGAAAAAATAACAGCATTTACGCGTTCGTGTGTATCTGCGCTTAAGTTTGTTTTTTCTACTACTTCAAAAAACTGTTCGTAATTATAAGTTCCGATGAAAATCAACAACATAACATTTAATAAAAGCAAAGTAATTTCACCGCTTTTTCTTTCGAAGTCAAGATCCAGAAATGAAAAAGTATTTTGATTTTTAATCTCAGAAATGTCACTGAATTCATTATTTAGTTTTGGATTGAACTCGTAACAAGCATCTGGAACCCAATAATTCCAGAAACTAAATGAAACGTAAAACCCAAGTATACTAATTAGGATTAACTGAAAAATATTGATATCTAAAGTGTAATCTGTAAACAATGATGAGAAATGATTACTCCCAAAAGAATAAACAATAAAAAACAATCCTAAAAATATCACCGGAATCACGACAAATGCTACTAATTTCTTGGCAAAATCGTTATGAATTTTTCGTTCCGGAAGCCATTGGCTAACAATAAAAACACGTCCTAATGAAGCAAATGCATTTAAGAATATTAGCGGAAAGATTTGTATAATTTTGAGCTCTCCGTCTTGGGTTTTAAACTGCAGAAGCAGAATTGATAATGCTAAAGCAAAAAATGAAGCGGCGTCTCCATACCACGCAAAAGCAAAACAAGACAAGATAGAAGTTACAACTAAGATCAAATGCGATCTGTTGACAAACTTTTCCTGAAAGAAGTAACTAATTAAAAGCGTTAACATTACTCCAAAAATAGAGAGATTAACTCCAGGACTCTGATTGTAAAAAAGCAGGGTAAACATTACCGTGCAAGCTAAAATAATTTGATGTTTTTTCATGATTTTTAATTTAAAAGTACTTTGTGTTTCAAAGTTATTAGACAAAAAAATATAGTTATTAAGATTTCATCAATTTTTCGAGATAAGAAAGGTGTTCTTTAAACGCCGCGCGGCCAAGCGGTGTTACCTGATAAGATGTTTTGGGCTTTTTACCCACAAATTCTTTCTTAATTTCGATATATTGTGATTTTTCTAATGCAGAAGAATGACTCGCTAAATTTCCATCAGTGATATTCAAAAGCGTTTTCATCTCGGTAAAATCTACCCAGTCGTTAACCATCAGAACGGACATAATACCCAATCTGACACGGCTTTCAAAATCTTTATTTAGTTTATCAATTATTCCCATTGGGTTATTTGTATTTTTTGAACATCACTAAACCATATAAAATATGCAGGATTCCAAATCCTAAGATCCAGAAAATTAATCCATACCCTATATAGAAAAGAGAAATACATCCTAATAAAAGTTCGCAGAAACCTAAATATTTTACATCTGAAAATGTGTATTTTTCTGCATTTATAAGTGCAAGTCCGTAAAAAATCAAAGTCGAAGGAGCTACAAAACCGTAACTTCCGTGGTACATTAAAGCTAAGCAGAATATTCCTCCAGCCGCAAGCGGAACGGCAAGATTAAACAGCATTTTTTTTGTTGCCGATGTCCAAATTGGCAAATTGTATTTTCGGCTTTTTCTAATGGTGAAAAAGATTCCAAAAGCAAAAGCAGCAGCTAAAATTAAAACGCCAATCCAAAATAATTCTGAAACTAAATTACCGGTTAACAATATATGTTCGTCAGTAAAATATTCGATTCCGTTTATTTTGAAAAGCTGATAAACATACAATCCGCCAATTAAAGCCGAAAGTCCCGCGAAAACTCCCGAAAGTCCGCTTAAAGATATAAATCTGGAAGAGCGCTCCATCATGGAACGAATATGTGCTAAATCTTCTTGGTGCTTTTGATTCATAATTAAAGTACTTTGCAGTACAAAGTTATTATTTATTTTGAATTGGCAAATAAAAAGTATAAAATATTTTTAAGATTCCTGCAAGGTTTTGAAAACCTTGCAGGAATGGGATTTGTTATTTTCGGTTTAAAACCATCTTCTTCTTTTGAATAAAAAGACTCCGAAAGAGGATAAAATAACGGAGACCAGAAGAAGTATCCAGATACCGTATTTGCTTTCTTCGAGGCCGTTTGGCACGTTCATTCCGTATAAACTGGCAATTAGGGTTGGTATCATTAAAATAATCGAAATTGAAGTCATCTGTTTCATGATGTTATTCATGTTGTTCGAAATCACCGATGCATAAGCATCCATCATTCCGGTTAAGATGTTACTGTAAATATTGGCTGTATCCTGCGCCTGGCTTAATTCGATTTCTACGTCTTCTAACAAATCCGGATCGTAACTTGCTTTATGCGCTCTTAAGTTTTTGATGCGATGAAACAGAACATCGTTTGCTTTTAATGAGGTAATAAAGAAAACCAAACATTTTTCGATTTGAAGCAAAGCCTGTAATTCTTCATTTTTGATGGATTTCTCTAAATTATCTTCGGCTAGTTTTATTTTCTGATTAACTTGTTTTAGGTATTTTAGATACCAAACGCTTGATGAAAGAAGCAATCTCAAAACCCAGTCGAAATTGTCTTTTACCTGAATGTTTTTACGTCGTGAATACAACATAAAATCGTATATAACTTCTGTTTTGTAAAAAGTGATGGTTACACAGATATCGCCTTTGAAAATTATGCCCATCGGGATGGTCTGGAAAGGAAGCTTAATATCGTTGCTTTTTATAGGAACGCGCATGATAATAAGCGTCCAGCAGTCTTCGATTTCTATACGGGGTCTTTCGTCGATATCTTCGATATCATTGTAAAAAGCTTCTGGAATTTGAAGTTCTTCTAGTAAGTATTTTTTTTCTGTTTCTGATGGATCTTCGATACTGATCCAGCAGTTTGGAATCCATTTTGGTATTTCTAGTAATCCGTTGTCATTTGTGTAAAAGGCTTTCATTTCAAAATACAGGGTTTTATTGCAGCATTTTGAGATTTTCAAAAGCTGCTTTTAATTAAATACTAACGAATCATAATCGTCCATTTGGAGAAGTGTTTTTTAAGTGGTGCAAAAGTATCCTTTATTTTTCAGAACCGAAACTTTAAACTATTAATTATATATTAAAACAACAAAGCCTACTCTTTCGAATAGGCTTTGTATTATTGTTTCAGAACAAATTATTTGTTTTTCGCGCTTCTCATTTTGCGTGCTAAAAGTGTATTTTTTAATAACATTGCAATTGTCATTGGTCCTACTCCACCTGGTACCGGCGTAATAAAAGATGATTTTTTGCTTACTTCGTTAAAATCAACGTCACCTTTAATAACATATCCTTTTGGGTTTGATGCATCGTCTACGCGAGTAATTCCAACGTCAATGATTACTACTCCGTCTTTCACCATATCTCCTTTTAAGAATTCAGGAACTCCTAAAGCGGTGATAATGATATCGGCATTTTTAGTGTATTCGGCTAAGTTTTTAGTACGGCTGTGTGTTAAGGTTACAGTTGAATCTCCCGGGTTTCCTTTACGGCTCATTAAAATACTCATTGGTCGGCCTACGATGTGGCTTCTTCCAATTACAACGGTATGTTTTCCTGAAGTTTCTACTTTATAACGTTCCAACAATTCCATAATTCCAAATGGTGTTGCCGGAATAAAGCTTTCCATTTCAAGGGCCATACGACCAAAGTTTGTTGGGTGAAATCCGTCTACATCTTTATCAGGATCGATTGCTAATAAGATTTTTTGCTCGTCGATGTGTTTTGGCAGCGGTAACTGCACGATGTATCCGTCCAGATTATCATCTTCGTTTAACTCTTTAATTTTGGCAAGCAGTTCATCTTCGGTAATAGTATCCGGCAGACTTACTAAACTAGAATCAAATCCGATTTCCTGACATGATTTTACTTTACTTCCTACATAAGTTAAACTTGCTCCATTTGTTCCCACTAAAACTGCCGCTAAATGAGGTACTTTTCCTCCGGCTGCTTTTATGGATTGAACTTCGGCTGCAATTTCGTTTTTAATGTCGTTAGATGTTTTTTTACCGTCTAGTAGCTGCATTGTTTTTGTTTCAGGTTTAAATTTATTTTGTTTCAGGTTTCATGTTTCAGATTGAAAACGAAACTTAATATTTATTGAATTAAAAAAGTTTCAAGTTTTGGTCTCTTAACTTGAAACCTTAAACTTGAAACTTTTAATTTTATTATCTCGGCATTCCTCCTGGCATTCCTTTCATGCCTCCCATCATTTTCATCAGATTTTTTCCGCCTGGGCCCTGCATCATCTTCATCATCTTGCTCATTTGGTCAAACTGCTTCATTAACTGATTTACCTGCTCGACTTTAGTTCCCGAACCTTTAGCGATTCTGGCTTTTCTTTTTACGTCGATGATGGCCGGTTTACTTCTTTCTCCCGGTGTCATGGAGTGAATGATGGCTTCTATATGTTTAAAAGCATCATCTTCTATTTCTACATCTTTCATGGCTTTTGAAGCTCCTGGTATCATTCCTACCAAGTCTTTCATATTACCCATTTTCTTTACTTGTTGAATCTGCGTTAGGAAATCATCAAAACCAAATTCGTTTTTAGCGATTTTCTTTTGAAGTTTTCTTGCTTCTTCTTCGTCAAATTGTTCCTGAGCTCTTTCTACAAGAGACACAACGTCTCCCATACCTAAAATACGCTCAGCCATACGATCTGGATAGAAAACATCAATTGCTTCCATCTTCTCGCCTGTACCAACAAATTTAATTGGTTTGTTTACAACAGATTTAATCGAGATTGCTGCTCCACCACGAGTATCACCATCTAATTTTGTTAAGATAACTCCATCAAAATTCAAGATATCGTTGAAAGCTTTTGCTGTGTTTACAGCGTCTTGTCCTGTCATAGAGTCTACAACGAACAATGTTTCCTGCGGCTGAATTGCTTTGTGTACACGTGCAATTTCGTCCATCATTTCCTGATCTACCGCTAAACGTCCTGCAGTATCGACAATAACTACATTAAAACCATTTGCTTTTGCATGTTTAATTGCGTTTTGAGCAATCTCAACAGGATTTTTATTTTCTGGTTCTGAATAAACTTCAACACCTATTTGATCTCCTACAACATGTAACTGGTTGATCGCCGCCGGACGGTAGATATCACACGCTACAAGAAGTGGTTTTTTATTTTTCTTCGTTTTTAAGAAGTTGGCTAATTTTCCTGAGAAAGTAGTTTTACCAGAACCTTGAAGTCCAGACATCAAAATAACGCTAGGATTTCCAGATAGATTAACTCCGGCAACATCACCTCCCATTAATTCCGTCAGCTCATCTTTTACCAGCTTCACCAATAATTGTCCTGGCTGAAGCGTTGTTAAAACGTCCTGACCAATTGCTTTTTCTTTTACTTTGGTTGTAAAATCTTTAGCAATTTTAAAGTTAACGTCGGCATCAAGTAAGGCACGACGAACTTCTTTTAAGGTATCGGCAACGTTTACTTCTGTAATTTTACCGTGTCCTTTTAATATATGGAACGCTTTATCTAACTTATCACTTAAATTATCAAACATACTATTTTCTTTATTTGAAGTGCAAAGATAATCTAATTAGATATTTCAGGCAATTTTTATTTATACGCATTTTTTGCCACAAAGACGCAAAGACGCAAAGTTTTTTTGCCACGAATTACACTAATTGCCCAAATTGCTAAAGCTATTTTTTTAGCTCCCGCAGATTTAGCAGATTGGGCAGATTTTAAAATCTTTTTAATCCTTAAATCTGTGGCTGTAAATTAAAAAGGCGCAAAGAATAAAACCTCTGCGCCTTTGTAACTATGTCCCTTTGAACCTTAAAATCTAAAACTGAAAGTAAATAAACGGTTGTGAACCGGCAACAGCTGTTGCGTAAACAATCCAGTAAACGAAGCCCAGAATTATGGCTTTTATTAGTAATGGTGTTCTGTCGAAAACAAACTTCATTTTGTCTGTGATAACTTCCGGAAGGAAATGCCAAACGTATCCAAACAACATTAATAAAAACACATTTTTGTATCCTAAAATTATGGCTTGCCAATGTTCTGGTTCAAAAGTTAACTGACCAATATTGTTGATTACCTGTAAGGCTGTTTCGAAATCTCTGGCGCGGAAAAAGATCCAGCAGAAAACTACGAAATGAAATGTGATTAAGATTGAAAAGAATGTCCATAAAAAATTGCTTTTTCCGTCTTTTTTAGCAGGAAAGAATTCAAGGAAAATTTTATGGACCGCTAAAGCTAATCCGTGTAAAGCTCCCCAAACAATGAATTGCGCTCCGGCTCCATGCCACAATCCGCCCAAAAGCATTGTCGTAAAAAGGTTAAGATTGGTTACTAACGTTTGCTTTCTTTTGCTTGAAAGCAGAAATGACAAACAAAAAAGTCCTATTGAAACTGATGCAACAATTAGCGGAATTACACTTACATTATAACTCGTAATTCCCCAAAGCAATAATCCGAAAAAGAATAAACTAGGGAATAAATATCCGGCAAACGAACCTTCTCGATTTCCTCCAATAGAAATGTACAAGAAATCTTTTAACCAGGTTGAAAGCGAAATGTGCCATCTTCTCCAGAAATCTGTAATCGAAGTTGATTTATACGGCGTTCTAAAGTTGGCTGGTAATTTGAATCCTAATAATAAAGCGATTCCAATTGCCATATCTGAATACCCTGAGAAATCGCAGTAAATTTGAATAGCATATCCGTAAGAAGCCATTAAATTTTCGAATGAAGTATAACTCATCGGCGTATCAAAAACACGATCGACAAAGTTTACCGAAATATAATTCGAAATAACCGTTTTCTTAATTAACCCGCCAATAATTAAAAACAAAGCGTTGTTTACATCTTGTTTGGTCAGATTTAGTTTTTGATAAATCTGCGGTAAAAAATCTTTTGCTCGCACGATTGGCCCGGCCACTAACTGCGGGAAAAACGAAACGAAAAACAAATATTCGATGTAGTTTTTTGTTGGCTTAATTTCTTCACGATAAATTTCGATGATGTAACTCATCGACTGAAAAGTGTAAAATGAAATCCCTACAGGAAGAAAAATATCATGAAATTTAAAATTCCCATTGAACATATCGTTGTATGTTCCAATCATAAAATTCATGTATTTAAAATACCCCAGCAATCCTAAATTCAGGATTACACTTATTACCAGATATATTTTCTTTACATTGTTTTTCTTTTCCCTGTATATAATCTGACTCAAACCATAATCTACAACCGAAGACAATAATAAAAGTAAAAAGTATATACCGCTTGACTTGTAATAAAAGAAAAGCGAGAAAAGGATAACGTAGGTTAATCGTAAATAAAATGTTTTGCGTAAAAAACCATACACAAAATAAAACACCAGAAATAAACCTAGAAATAAACCGGTATTAAATAATAATTTTTCGTCTGGATTATAAATAAACCAGCCTTTAACTTGTTCTATTGTAATTGCACCAAAATTCTGGATGAACCAATTATTAATGCTATCTATTGTCGTCAACTTACTTCTTTGATTTAAAATTATCGTATGCTTTTAAAAACGCCTCTGAAAACAAATTTCCTTGTTTTTCGTATCCTTTTTTAGAATAATGAACCCAATCCGGCCCAATTAATCCTGTTGCTTTTAGATTTCGAATACCTTCCATTCCTCCAAACTCATTATATAAATCCCAAACTGCAAAACCATCTGTTTGTGCGATTTCAATAATTTGTTTGGTGTAATCATGAATATAAGTATTTGGTCTTTTTCTAAGCAATGATGGCGGCGGTGTCATCACGATTATTGGAACATTTATTCCCTTTGCCTTTATATTGCTTATAAACTCTCTTAAATGTTTAATATAATTTCCTGATTCCAGTTTTTCGTAGCTTTCATTTGTTCCCAGAGAAAACACAAGTAAATCCGGATGCAGGGCTTTTAACTGTTCAAAAAACAAAGGGTATTTATTATAATCTGAATATTTAGCTCCGTTTACACCAATCCCGCTGTAAATTAATCCCGGACTGTCTTTTTCTAAGACAATTCCGTTTAGCTCAAACTTCGACGCTTTTTTATTCGGAATCAGATAAATTTTATCTAATGCTTTTTCTGAATTGTAATAATGATAAAAAGAATTTGATTCGAGATTTAAAGAAACAAATTCGGATGTTTTTATATTCTTTGGCTGTGTCTCGTTTGTTGGAATTTTCAATACTCTTCCTGCCCGAATATTATTTGATTTAAGCTGATTTGCTCTTTTTATCTCAGCAACCGAAACATTGTATTTGTCTGCAATTACCGAGATTGCTTCTCCTTTTTTTATTTTATGCGTAATTACTTTTCGCTCTGAAGTTTCGATAAATTTTGTTTGAGATGATACCGATAAATCAAACATATCTTCGTTGTTGGGTGTTATAATTTTAATTGAATTAAACTTATAAGCCGGATCTTTAATATCCAGTTCAAGAACAAATCCGCCTGAATCTCTCCAAAGTCCTAAACCGCTTAAACCAACCGGATAATTTCTTATTGGATAAATATTTCGATAGCTTTCCCAGACTCTATTGCAGCGAAAACGTTCGTTATAAGATCCGTTTGTTTTAGCCAATTGATACGGAAAAACTAAACCGCGACCAGCATTACCAAATTTTTTCTGTAAATCTTTCCTGATTTCATTTGTCATTAAGTCGCCCTGAATGTGCGAATCGCCAATATGAACGATATTTATTTTCTGGTTATTATGACTTTCATTTTCCTTTATCTTTTCAAAAAAAGATTCTAAGACTTTTGCATTATAAATCTCATTACTAGAAATAGGGTCAACAACTGCTGTATCCACTTTTTGAGTCATATTTTTTGTGGTTGAAATTGGATCTGTTTTTGGAGTCTTATCATTTGTTGAGAAAAAAAGACAACAAAAGAAAATAATTAATCTATTCATTTACGCTATCTTTTTTCACAGAGACGGAATCTGCTTTGGGTTTTCTAATCGCTTTTGGCTTAACACCCGTTTCACGCTTTTCGCGTAAGACTTTATATTGTTCATAGCCTTTGTTTAACTGACTGTATAGTAAATTACCAATTGCTTTTGCTCCTCTTTGGTTAAAATGTGTATAATCTTTATTGGCTTTTGCCGGAGATTCATCTACCCATTTTACCATCGAACCATCGCCTCCCATCAGGGTATATAAATTTACAAATCCAGATTCGGTTTCTAAAGCATATTTTTTCTGTGCTTTCATTAAAGGTACAACCGCCGAGTCTGTTTTCATCTCTAAATCATATTTAGTCGATTTATCTGCAGTTGAAACAATTAAAATAGAAACTCCCGGAAAGGACTCTTTTATTTTGTTTACGGTTTTTGTCATTCCTTTTTCATACCAGAAATAATTCTTGGTTCCGTAATTCAATACGTTTGTTCCGTAATGGAGTATAATCAAATCGTATTTCAAACTATTATTAAAAGCCTGCATTACATTGGCATCAAACATAGAAATTGGCAATCCTGAATTTCCTCTTTGAGAGAAGTTGTCAACATGAACTCCGGTTCCGTTATCAAAATTAAATCCAAAAATTGGAATTGAATCGGCATGGATAAAATTAGCTTTGAAAGATTTTATACTTCCAGAAGTTACTTTTAAACTGTTCACTAGATTGTTTGGAGAAAGACTTTTACGAAGTGTATCTTTCCCGATAATGAAGTTTACATTTCCTTTTTTAGATGATCTTCCGTAAAACAATGTTGGATTATCCAGAGAGGTAGAATATTTATTTAATCCTGCTTCGTACTGAACCCAGGTTGTGTTTGCTTTATCATTTGCAAAAAACACGTGACCGTTTACACCAAAAGGGCTTGTTGGTCTTTTTACATTTAAATACGATTGTGTTTTCCAGTTTTTAGAAAATAGTGTTTTTACCGAACCTCTAGATGCTGATGATTCTGAAATAATAGAAACGAAACCAACGCCGTTTCCTCCAAAATGTTCCTGATAATTCATACGAACATCCTGCACGATCAAATCTCCATCGGTCATAGAATCTCCGTAATAAGCGATTCTCACATGTCTCTGCGGATTTTGTTCCAGCTGATATAATTTTTCATAGAAAGAAATCAGATATTGAAATCCTTTATAATTATCGAAAGTTTCTGATGGAAATTCGATTCCTTCAGAAGCGTCGTAAACGATTTTTTCCTGACCTAATTTGCGTTCGTTTTCCGCAATGCTGTCACCGTCTGTTGCCAATGAGTCTTTAGCAACCGATTCCAGAAGCAGACTATCGATAAGTACATTTTTGGAATCGACCTTACTATCAGAAAATATTTTATCTGGTAAGATTTGTTTAAACCCAATAAAAGCAACAAATGCTAATGCAACAATCGCAAAAGACTGAAAGAAATATGACTTTGTATTCACGTACTAATTAAAATTTTGAAGATGGAATCGTAAAGGGTTATTTATTAAAACTCCTTCTTAATTCCGTTTGAAAAAAATGATGCGCAAAGATAGAATTAAATCGTTCGTTTTTAACTCATTTTAACAATAAAGAAAATAAAAAAAGAGGTTAGAAAAAATCTAACCTCTTTATCAAAAAAAATAAAAAAAACAAAGTTAATGATTAACTAAATTTTTTATGTATTATCTAAAATAACCTCAAATAATAGTTTATTCGAGGTTATTAATACTTTTTTAGAAAGTTGTAGTGCTATTTGCTTGGTAAGCGAAATTGAATGTGTAAAATGGAGATACAGAAGTTTCTGTTGGTGCAGCTGGTGCATCTTTATAATAACTTAAGATTTCAAATTTTGCATATTTCCCATCATGAGTTTTTATCACAAATACTTTTCCTGCGATAGGTGAAATAATGTGAGTCTCTGCATTATAAGAATACCAACCTTTGCCGCTTCCTGTAGGAATTGCATAAACAGCAGCACCATCTTGAGCAAAAGTACTAGCTGCAGGAAATGCAGTTACACTAGCAAATGTACCAGAAACAATACTTGCAGCTCCCGTTCCTGTTCTTTCAGGTTCATCGTTAATACCAATTTTAGCTCCACCATTAACAATAATTGTTGTACCACGGAAAGCGACATCCCAGCTATTATCAGTTACAATTTTGTTTTGAGAAAAACTAAATTTTGTAAATGCACCACCAACTGGCTGTCCTTGACCACCTGTTTGAGGCGCAGCAAGATTAGACACTTTTGTAGTTACAACTGCAGGAGTTTCCTCTTTTTTATCATCATCGCTGCTGCAAGATGCTGTAAAAATAAATAGTGCTAAAAGCGAAAGTTTTAAGAATTTTGTTTTCATTTTGTAAATGTGTTAAATAAATGTTGATTAAAAATTATATTGAAGTCTTGCAAAAAGCTGCCTGCCAGACAGGTTGCTAATTTGTCCGGGATCTGTATAGTCAAGTAAATTGTTTGCTCCAGCCTGAAGCATAAATTTATCCCCTATATATTTTGAAATTGACAGGTTTGTTATAAAGTAATCGCTAACAAATTTGTCATATTTGTCAAGAATTTGGTTTCCGTTGGTATCAAATAATCCGTATTTACTTCTATAGAAAACACGTAAATTAATATCTGTTTTTATTTTAGGAATGGTGTAAGCAAATTTAACATTGGCAGTATGTTTAGATCTGTTATACAACCCGAAATAATCTGATTTTTTAATTTGAACCGTTTGTAAATCTGAGTTGCGGATGTATTGATAATCTTCAAAATTATCCAAAACAGATTTGTCTTTTGCTGTCAAATATTGATATCCAAATGATATAGAAAATTCTTTAGTAAAATCATAAGTCGAATTAAACTCTAAGCCATACGTAAAAATTTTACTGATGTTGAAGTAACTAAAAACATTCTGTCCATTTGTTTTCTGAGCTACAACACGCGTATCAATTAAATTATCAATTGAATTATAGAATGCATTTACATCTAATCTTAATTTATTCTTTTTGTAAAAAGTTCCAAAATTGAAGTTTATTGAACTTTCTGCTTCCAATGGTTTATTAAAATCTACTCCTGGTGTTCTCGACAAAAGCTGGCCTTCTTGTTCAAATTGATTCAAGCGACTTTCTGCCACATTATATCCCAAAACCGTATATCCTACCGCTGGGTTAGTGAAGTCGAAAAACAATTGACGAAAATCAGGTGCTTTATACCCATATCCTACTGAAGATTTTAATGATAGGTTCTCGTTAATTTTAAAATTTACCGCTAATTTTGGACTTAATTGCGAAGCATATTCACTATGACTATCATATCTTACACCAGCAAGAATATTCCATCTTTCTGTTGGATTACAATCGTATTGTAAGTAAATATACTGGGAATTAAAAACTACATTTTTATCAAAATAAGTTCTGTCTAAAGTTTCGTAATTTAATCCAAAACCTCCAGTTAATTTATCATTTTTTAATGACAATGTTGTTCTAATCTCAGGACGAAGAAGCCATTGATCATAATATGCTTTTTCGTAAAGAACATTATTTTGATCATTTAAAAATGAATCGTTTTTGTAATTCGTTGCGTATAACTCATATTCAGAATAAAGCTTTTCACTCCACTTCTGCTCTAATTTAATTTGTGAATTCCATTCATTTTCTTTCGCATCACCCTTATAAGTTTCTGAATCAATAACTGCTACATTATCCATTTTCATATTATAAAAACGATTACTTACAATCAATTTCAAGTTCTCTGAAAAATCATAATATAATTTAGGCTGAATGGTAAAATTGTAAAATGGCTCTATATTTTTTAAAGGTGTACTTTTATCTAAATCGTACCCATCTGTAGAATAAAAATTTGCAAAAAGATTAGCAGAGAATTTCTTTTTTTTCCATAGAAGATTAGCATTAGCATCACTAGTATTAAACGTACTATATCTATAAGAAAGACTACCTGAAAACGAATCTTTTTTAGGTTTCTTTGTAATTACATTAATTACACCTCCCATTGCTTCTGAGCCATACAAAGCAGATGAGGCTCCTTTTACAATTTCAATTCTTTCTATATTTCCAACCGAAACTCTAGATAAATCTAAAACGCCAGAACTTCTTCCTACTAAAGGAACACCATCAATTAAGATCATTGTATATGCCGCATCTAAACCCTGCATCTGTATACCTTCAAAACCACTTTCGTCCGGAATTAAAATAATCCCCGTTTGTTCGTTTAAAATCTCATTTAATTTCGTAACACCAGACTTAATAATTGCTTCTGACGTAATAATTGTCATTGGTAAAGGCAATGAGGAAAGCACTCTTTCTGTTCTTGTCGCGGTAGTAACTTTAACCTCTGATAATTCGTTTGTTGCAACACTATCTTTTTTAACTTCTTGAGCAACAGAAACCTGAGACAAAAGCAAAACTGCAAAAAGAGTAAATTTTATTTTCATTATTTTTATTAAATCTTAATAACCGTTGCAAATATATAACTATTTTTAATTGTTCTAAATTAAATTTATATATTTGCAAAAAATTAAAAACAAATCAATAAGTTATGATTACAAAAAGCCTCTATTTTTCAGCCATAATGGCTTTAACATGCAGCCTAGGTTTCAGTCAGGACGCAAAAAAACAACAAGACATTAAATCAATCAAATCAATGTGTGGTTGTTATGAAGTAAAATTTAATTTTGCGGAAACTTTTCAATATGCTAAAGATTCAGCAACTTACAAACCTTCGCAAACTAAACATGAATCTGCTTTAGAATGGGTAGAATTATTAGAAGATACTCCAAATAAAATTGTAATGCAGCACTTATTAATTGTAAGTGATGATATGATTATCAAACACTGGAGACAAGATTGGTTATTTGAAAATACAGACTTATATACTTTTGATAAAGGAACTTCTTGGAAATACAAAAAACTGGATAAAAAAGCCGTAAAAGGTCAATGGACTCAAAAAGTATATCAAGTAGATGACAGTCCTCGTTACGAAGGATCTTCGACTTGGGTACATGTAGACGGACAAGATTATTGGGCTAATGTGGCTGATGCACCGTTACCAAGAAGAGAGCAGACAAAACGTAACGATTATAATGTTTTAAAAAGAAGAAACATTCACGAAATCACTGCTACAGGATGGAATCATGAGCAAGACAACGACAAGTTAGTAAGAGACGACAGCGGTAAAGATGTTTTACTTGCTCAAGAAAAAGGACTTGATGTTTATACTAAAGTTCCAGATATTAAATGTATCGCTGCTCAAAAATGGTGGAAAGAAAACAATGCTCTTTGGAAAAACGTTCGCGACAAATGGCAGACTCTTTTTGACAGACACCAGGATTTAAACTTAGAAGCAAAAGTTGACAGAAAAGCGCTTTACTCTTTATTGTTTGATTTAAAACCAAACGCAACAAAAGCAGAATCTGATGCAATCATCAACAAATTTGTGAAATAATATATTTGTGTTAGTTATAAGAAAGCCGATAGTTTTAAAACTATCGGCTTTTTTTAATTAAAAAACCGTCTAGATTTAGACGGTTATTATTCCTTATTATTTTTACTAAAAGGGTTACTAATTCAAAATAGTTAAAAATGAATATAAGGAGTTATCTTTAAATTCAGCTGTTGACGAACTCAATTCTACATATATCTTTTATCTCAGTAACAGCAATTTAACTAAAAAAGTATTGCTTTAAATTACATTTAAAAAAATGCTAAAAATCATTTAAAAAAAACTAAAACAGCGCCTTATCTAAACAAAGTGCGAAAATTAATACAATTATAATTTTATTCCTACAAAAATGACGGTTTTAACTTAAAAATTAACTTTTGATACTTTCTTGAACTTATTGAAAGCCAAATCATCTTTAAAAATTTTAAACAAAAAAAGCCGATAGTTTTAAAAAACTACCGGCTTTTAAAATTTCCTTATTATTAAGATTCTTACATTCGCTCCGGAACTTCAATTCCTAATAAACTAAAAGCTGCTTTTATAACTTCAGCCACTTTTTGCGAAAGCTGTACTCTGAATATTTTTTTCGTTAAATCGACTTCACCTAAAATATGAACCGATTGATAGAACGAATTATATTCTTTTACCAAATCGTATGTATAATTTGCAATTAACGCAGGACTATGGTTTTGTGCTGCATTTTGAATTATTTCAGGGAAAAGTTCGATTTGTTTTATCAGTTCTTTTTCTTTTTCATGAAGTTCTTCGGTATTTGTTTTTGCTGCAAAATCGAAGTCGGCTTTACGAATAATCGACTGGATTCTTGCATACGTATATTGAATAAACGGACCTGTGTTTCCTGCAAAATCAACAGATTCTTCCGGATTGAACAAAATACGTTTCTTTGGATCTACTTTTAAAATGTAATATTTCAAAGCACCAAGTCCAATTGTTTTATACAGCTTTGCTTTTTCATCTACAGAATAGCTTTCTAATTTCCCTAGATCTTCTGAGATTTGTTTTGCTGTATCTATCATATCCTGCATTAAATCATCGGCATCTACAACAGTTCCTTCACGGCTTTTCATTTTTCCAGATGGTAAATCAACCATTCCGTATGATAAATGATATAAGCTCGAAGCCCAGTCAAAACCTAGTTTTTTCAGGATCAGAAATAATACTTTAAAGTGATAATCCTGCTCATTACCCACGGTGTAAACCATTCCGCCAACATCCGGCATATCTTTTACACGCTGAATCGCTGTTCCAATATCCTGAGTCATATAAACCGCAGTTCCGTCAGAACGCAATACGATTTTACGGTCTAAACCTTCATCGGTCAAATCAATCCAAACAGAACCATCAGGATCTTTTTCAAAAACTCCTTTATCTAATCCTACCTGAACAACATCTTTTCCTAATAAATACGTGTTGCTTTCGTAGTAATATTTATCAAAATTAACTCCAAGATTGGTATAAGTTGTAGCAAACCCATCATAAACCCATTCGTTCATTTTTTTCCAAAGTGCTATAACTTCGTCGTCGCCAGCTTCCCATTTTTTAAGCATTTCCTGCGCTTCAATAATAATTGGCGCTTGTTTTTTTGCTTCTTCTTCGGTTTTACCTGCTTCAATTAATTCATTGATTTGGCCTTTGTAAGCCTTATCAAACTCAACATAATATTTACCAACTAGTTTATCTCCTTTTAAATTAGAGCTTTCAGGAGTTTCTCCGTTTCCAAATTTTTCCCAAGCCAGCATCGATTTGCAAATATGAATTCCACGATCGTTGATGATTTGTGTTTTGTAAACTTTTTTACCCGAAGCTTTAATAATTTCAGCTACCGAATATCCTAACAAGTTGTTACGAACGTGACCTAAGTGCAAAGGCTTGTTTGTGTTTGGCGAAGAATATTCTACCATAATTGCTTTATCTGCAGGATCTGGCGTAACATAACCAAATTTTTGATTGTCTTTTATTTCATTAAAGAAATCCAGATAATAACTATCTGAAATTACAATATTCAAAAAACCTGAAACTACATTAAAGCGCGCTACTTCAGAAACGTTTTCAACCAGATAGGTTCCAATTTTATTTCCTAATTCAGCAGGATTACTTTTAATCACTTTTAACAAAGGAAAAATAACCATTGTAATATCGCCTTCAAACTCTTTTCTGGTAGTTTGAAACTCGATTTTATCAACGGAAACGTCAAATAATGCTTGTATTGCTTTTTGTATAGAAGGTGTAAGAATTTGTAATAATGACATGTAAACTTATTTTAAAGTGAGCAAAGATACAGCTTATTCATCAATTACAGAAAATGAAAAACATATTAAATTCTATATTTCTCTTAGATTTTCTTAAAAAACGCTTTGTTCCGATTGTTAAAATTATCAAAAAATCAAAACGCTAATCTGTTACAAAACAGCAGATCACAAAAAATAAATATTTTTTTTTGATTTTTCTTGTAACATATCGATAACAAAATAGTCTTAATAAGAGCTTCAGAATCTAAATGAAGCCAAAAATCAAAAAGAAAAAAAACTAAAAAATCATCATCATCAATCAAATCAAAATAATCAAGTAAACAAGTTATGAAACTAAAATTCTTTCTGTTGGCACTACTGGGGGTAATTGCAACAGCACAAGCACAGAATCCGGGATCGGTCACCGGAAAAATTATTGAAAAATCAAACAATGCGCCTATTTCTTACGCTACCGTTTCTATTAAAGACAACGGAAAAGTGGTTTCTGGTGTTAATACAGACGATAACGGAGAGTTTAGCATTAAAAATTTAGCTTTAAAGAGTTATACTATCGAGATTCAATACATTGGATTTAGAAAATATATTGGTTCTGTAATTTTAAGTGACAATAAAAAAACAGCAGCGGTTAATGTTTCTCTTGAAGAAGAAGCTACTCAGCTAAAAGGGGTAAATATTATTGCCGAGCGTTCTACAATCGAACAAAAAATCGACAGAAAAGTAGTTAACGTTGGTAAAGATTTAACAACGGCTGGAGCTTCGGCATCGGATATCATGAATAATATTCCGTCAGTAAACGTAGATCAGGACGGGAAACTTTCGCTTCGCGGAAACGACAATGTTCGTGTATTGATTGATGGAAGACCTTCTAACATTGATCCCGCTCAGTTATTAAAACAAATTCCATCAACTTCTATTAAAAAAATTGAGTTGATTACAAATCCTAGTGCAAAATACAACCCGGAAGGAATGTCTGGAATTATCAACATTATTTTACACAAAAATGCGAATACTGGATTTAACGGAAGCTATAGCGGTGGTATCACTTTTGGAGAAACAGCAAAATACAATCAGTCTTTGGATTTGAACTATAAAACCGGAAAAGTAAATTTCTTTGGAAATGTAGGACAAAACTTTGGAACATATTACAATGACGGTTTCATCAGAAGATTTGATGAAGATATCGTTCAAAGAATAGACGTTATGAACGACAACGATTCTTACTTGTACAAAATTGGAATGGATTATTTAATTGATGATCACAACACTTTATCTATCTATACGAATCAAAACAAATCGAACGGAAAAGGTTTTGTAGATACTGATATTGATTACAATAACGTAACAGATTCTGATATTTCAAACATTTTTCAGAAATCCAGATATTGGGGACCAGATCAGGTTGGAACTTATAATTTAGCTTACAAACACATCTTTAAAAAAGAAGGTCATACTTTAGATTTTGAAGCCAATTACAGCGATAATAAAGAAACTCAAAATGCTTCTTTTGATACGAAAACAACAAAAATTGACAACACTAGTGCTGACGTATTGTATAATGACTATTTAAAAGGAACACGAAAATTAAGTACTGTAAACGTAGACTATGTTAATCCGTTAAACGAAAAAACTACTCTTGAAGCGGGTGCAGAAGCCAGAATTACAAGAACTGATAATGATTACACTACAGGAAACCCATTACTTCCTGCTGCAGATCGAGTTTCTAACTATACTTACGACACTGATATTTACTCTGCTTATGTAACATTTGGACAGAAATACAAAAAATTCAGCTATCAGTTAGGTGCTCGTTTTGAAAGTTATAAAATGCAGGCAAACTTAAATCAAGGTCAAAAAACTACGTCGTATGGTGATGACTACATTACTTTATATCCTTCTGCTTATTTAACTTATAACTTAAACGAAAAAAACACTTTGCAATTCAGCTACAGCCGTCGTGTTGACCGTCCTAGTTTAGAGCAGACAAAACCTATTCGTGAATTTGCTACACCTTTGGTTACTTCATTAGGAAATCCTGATTTAAGACCACAGTTTACCAATTCTGTAGAAGTAAATTACACTAAAACTCTTGAAAAAGGAAGTTTTACAGCAGGTGTTTTTGTGAGAAGCATTAACGATCAAATCAGTAGAATTTTATACCCAGACCCAGCAGATGCCAGCAAAGAAAAGCAGATAATGTCTTACACAAACTACGATCATAATACTGCTTACGGATTTGAAGCTTCTTTAAATTATAAAATTACAAAATGGTGGGATATTCAGCCGTCTATTGATTTTTCGAGCATTAATCAGGAAGGTATCGTATTTCAATACAATCCGAAAGACAAAACAAGTAATCCTATTGAAAGAAAAATTACTGTTGCGGCATTCAACGGACGTATGAACTCTAACTTTAAAGTAAACAAACGTTTAAGCTTTTTACTTTTCGGATTTTACAGAGGTGCAGTTGACGGACTTCAAAACGACAGTCATGAAATGTACAAAATGGACATTGGTTCACGTTACACTTTGTTAGACAACAAAATGAATATAAGTGTGCGTTTCAACGACGTTTTCAACACCATGAAATATGCTTTCGACAGCTTGTATCCTTACCCTCAGGCAGGACAGTTTACTTGGGAAAGCCAAACGGTTTATGTAGGTTTAACGTACAACTTTGGTGGTGCTAAAATCAAAAATTTACAACGTAAACAAAGAGATGACAACACTAATAAAGGCGGAGGCGGTATGTTCTAATCACCGCTTTTATTAGAACTATTTTAATATTTTTAAATAAATTCTTGTAGAAAAAAAGCCTGGAGTATGCCAACTCCAGGCTTTTCTATTTATTAAAGAAAATTTTTCAATTCTTTTATTTCTTCGGGATTTGCTGTTTCTGAATTGTTTGTAATTGCCGATGAATGATAAAAAGTTAAATCTAATCGTTCTTGCAGCAATTTAATGTTCGACGATCTCAGTCCGCCGCCGGGCATTATTTCTATTCTGTCTCCAGCCAGTTTCTGGATTTTCTCCAAAACTAAAATTCCTTCTTCAACATTTACGCCTTGTCCGGAAGTTAAAATTGTTTTAAAACCGCATTCAATAACATCTTCCAGCGATTTCTCAACATCACTAACAACGTCAAAAGCACGATGAAAAGTACAGGAAAGCGGATGTGCCAGATGCACTAATTCTCTGTTCTGTTTTTTATTAACTTTTCCGTTTTCTTTTAAAATTCCAAAGACAAAACCATCAACTCCCAGTTTTTTGTATTGTTTGATATCCTGTTTCATCTCTGTAAGTTCTTCATCAGAATAAACAAAATTACCACCGCGAGGTCTAATGATAACATGCATTTTAATATTTAAACTTTCACGCACTTTCACCACTAAAACAGCGTTTGGTGTTGTACCGCCAAGTTTCATGTTTTCGCAAAGCTCGATTCTATCAGCACCATTTTCCTGGGCAATTACCGCCGATTCGTAATTAAAACAAGCTATTTCGAGTTGATTTTTTTTCATTGTAAATTGCATTTATTCATGGTTTGTCATTGCGAGGAACGAAGCAATCTCATATCGTTTTTTTAAATCAGCAAATTTGCCAATTGTTAGTGTGATTGCTTCGTTCCTCGCAATGACATAAACAAAATTATAAAAAAACCTGCTCCAAAATGAAGCAGGTTTAAAATATAATGCAAGATGAATTAATTTACCATTTAATGATTGCACTTGCCCAAGTGAATCCACTTCCGAAAGCGGCTAAAACTACCGTATCTCCAGATTTGATTTTACCTTGTTCCCAAGCTTCTGTTAATGCAATTGGAATAGATGCTGCTGTTGTGTTTCCGTATTTCTGGATATTATTATGCACTTGGTCGTCTGTCAATTTGAATTTATTCTGAATGAACTGCGAAATTCTCAAGTTAGCCTGATGCGGAATCAGCATATCAATATCCGAAACCTGAAGACCATTTGCTTCCAGCCCTTCGTTGATTACCTCAGCAAAACGAACTACTGCATTTTTAAATACGAATTGTCCGTTCATGTACGGATAATAACTTTCGTCATTTGGGTCATTATCAGCCAAAATATCCGTTACCCAGCGCGCTCCCATTCCTGGTGCCTGCAAAGCCAATTCTTCTGCATGCTGTCCTTCTGAGTGTAAATGTGTCGATAAAATTCCTTTTGTTAAATCTTCTTCACGGCTTAAAACAGCTGCTCCTGCTCCATCTCCAAAAATCACCGAAACACCGCGGCCGCGGGTAGTCATATCCAAACCAGTTGAATGTACCTCAGAACCAATTACCAAAATGTTTTTATACATTCCCGTTTTAATATATTGATCTGCAACAGAAATAGCGTAAACAAAACCAGAACATTGATTTCTAACATCTAAAGCTCCAACTGTTTTTAATCCTAAATCACGTTGTACTAAAACTCCAGGTCCTGGAAAATAATAATCCGGGCTTAATGTAGCAAAAACTACAAAATCGATATCTTCTTTAGCAACACCAGAACGTTCTATCGCAATTTTAGCTGCTTTTACTCCCATTGTTGTTGTGGTATCTTCTCCTCGAATAATATGTCTTCTTTCCTGGATTCCAGTTCTTTCCTGAATCCATTCGTCATTGGTATCCATTATCTTAGACAAATCATCGTTTGTCACAACATTTGAAGGAACATAATATCCTAAGCCTGCTATTTTTGAATGATACATATAGTATTGTTATTTGTTAAAAATTTAGATTGCAAATTTAAGTATACTTTAAAACATTAGCGTACAAATTACTATTTTTTTCGTTATTATCAATTTAATATACTTTAATTATCAGAGTATTTAAAATCATTTCACTTCTAAATATACAACTTTTAGAGTATTTTACTGAAAAGAATGAAAAATAAGCTAGAATATGTAACAAGACAAATGTAACTTCGACAAACATTTTGAATACCATTTTTTTAAACCCATAAAATTCAAATTATGAAATTAAAGGTTACTCTGTTCTTACTTATAGGTTTTGGATTTTATTCTTTCGCTCAGGAGAATTTAGTCTATCAAAAACCTTCTAAATCTATTTTAGATCTAGCCGATTATCAAAGAGCACCTACTGTGTCAATGGACACAAAAAAGGAAAATATGCTTTTAATGTATCGAAATACGTATAAAACCCTAGACGATTTAAATCAGGAAGAAGTTCGTTTAGCTGGTTTAAGAATTAATCCTATTACAAACATATCAAGTACTGTAACATACATAAGCAATCTTAAACTTAGAAAAATAAGTGCAAAAGACGAAGTTCAGATTACAGGTCTGCCGGATAATCCAAAAATCACCAATATTCTTTGGTCTCCAAACGACAAGAAAATCCTGTTTTCTAACACCACAAATTCTGGTGTAGAACTTTGGGTTTTAGATGTGGCATCGGCGCAAGCCACAAAACTAACTGCAGCTACGGTTAACGCAAATCTTGGAAATCCGTTTAACTGGTTTTCAGACAACGAAACCATTTTGGTAAAAATGCTGCCTAAAAACAGACCTGCTCTTTTAGATTCTAAAAAAGATTTACCAACAGGACCTATTGTTTCGAATACTTCTGGAGAGAAATCTCAAAACAGAACATATCCTGATATGTTGAAAAACAAAAATGACGAAGCTAATTTTGAAACCAGCATTACTTCTGAATTATACAAAGTAAAACTAAACGGTGACGCTGTTTTATTTAAAGAAGCCGCTATGTTTTTTGGTGAAAAAATTTCTCCTGATGGCAATTACATTATGCTGACTACGATTCAGAAACCATTTTCGTATGTGGTTCCGTTATACAGATTTCCTTCTAAAACAATTGTTTATGACATAAGAGGAAAAGAAATAAAAACCGTTAACGAAGTACCTCTGAACGAAGTAATACCAAAAGGTTTTATGGCTGTTCGAAAAGGAAAAAGAGAAATGGCATGGAGAAACGACAAACCAGCTACGTTAATGTATGTAACTGCTTTAGACGAAGGAGATCCAGCAAACAAAGTCGATTTTAGAGACGAAGTATTTCTTTGGGATGCACCTTTTGAAAAAGAAGCGGCTGCATTAGTAAAAACTCCGCAACGTTTTAATGAAATTTTATGGGGGAATGACAATCTTGCTGTTGTTTCTGACGAATGGTATGACACCCGAAATACTAAAACGTATTTAATAAACCCATCGAATCCAAGTCAGCAGCCAAAAGTAATTACAGATAGAAATTCACAAGACGTTTATTCAGATCCTGGAGTTTTTGAAACCAGAAAAAACGAATACAACAAGTATGTTCTGGCTCTTGAAAAAGACAATTTGTACAGAATTGGAGAAGGATATACGCAACAAGGCCAGTTTCCTTTTATAGACGAGTTTAATTATAAAACATTGAAGTCAAAACGTATTTATGTTTCGACTTATAAAGACAAAAAAGAAGAAATTCTGGAAATTGAAGATTATAAATCCGGTAAAGTCCTGGTTCAGATTCAGTCCAAAAGTGAATATCCAAATTATTATTTCAGAAACATTAAAAAGCAAAACAGCTTAACACCGATAACAGATTTTAAAAATCCGTTTGAAAGCATTAAAAATGTCAGCAAAGAAGTAATTAAATACAAACGTAAAGACGGATTGGAACTTTCTGGAACTTTATATCTTCCTGCTGGTTATGATAAAGTTAAAAAAGAAAAACTTCCGTTATTGATCTGGGCTTATCCGGCAGAATACAAAGACAGAAACAGCGCTTCGCAGTCTACTCAAAACTCAAATGAATTTACATTTCCGTATTACGGATCGTTTGTATATTGGGTAACGAAAGGTTATGTTGTTTTAGATGACGCTGCTTTTCCTATTATTGGAGAAGGCACGACAGAGCCAAACGACAACTTTATTTCACAATTAGTAGATAACGCTGCTGCAGCTATTGATGCCGTTGATGCTTTAGGATATATAAATCGTAAAAAAGTGGCCGTTGGAGGACATTCTTACGGTGCGTTTATGACCGCAAATTTATTAACGCATTCTAATTTATTTGCCTGCGGAATTGCAAGAAGCGGTGCTTATAATAGAACTCTAACCCCATTTGGGTTTCAATCTGAACAAAGAAATTATTGGGAAGCTCCAGAAGTTTACAATACAATGTCGCCTTTTATGAATGCCGACAAAATGAAAACTCCAATGTTATTAGTTCATGGCGAAGCCGATAACAATCCTGGAACTTTTACTTTGCAGACAGAACGTTATTTTCAGGCTTTAAAAGGTTTGGGAGCACCGGCAAGAATGGTAATTCTGCCAAAAGAATCTCATAGTTATGTTGCCAAAGAAAATATCCTTCACCTGCTTTGGGAACAAGATCAATTCTTAGAAAAATATTTGAAAAACTAATTTTCTTTTCGATTCTATAAAATTAAACCCGACACCTTTTGAAACTGTCGGGTTTGTTTTTTTATAAATTCAGAAATTATCTAATTATCCAATTGACACATTTTCTAATTGACATATTCTAATTAAAGATAATTCAAGCCAAGAAAAATTTCCTGTTCAAGTGGTAAATCAATTTCACTTTCAAAAAATATAAGCTGTCTCTTGTAAACGGTTTCAATTAAATAATGACTTCCTCTAAAATAAGTTCTTCTAATTTTTACCGGAAGTTTAGACTCCGTAACCATTTTAAACTGATGCGGATATACTAAAGTTTTGTGTGTTTCGTCTTCGTAAGGAAGCAGTAAATGCGTTGCAACTTCATTTACCTCACCAAATAGCGACGCAACATATTTCGTTTCCGGATCTTCGTATATTTTATTAGGGTCACCTTTTACAAGAACTTCACCATGACGCATTACAATCGCTTCATCTGCAAACGACAAGGCATCTGTGCTGTCATGTGTTGCAATGATGCAGGTAATTCCTTTTTGTTTTAAATAACGGAACAAATTTCTACGCAAAGCATTTTTACGAAAAGCATCAATCTGACTGAAAGGTTCGTCAAGTAAAATAACTTCCGGCTCTAATGCCAAAACCCTTACCAATGCTACTCTTTGCTGTTGCCCGCCGCTCAAAAACTTAGCTTTTACATTAGAAAACTGTTCCATTTCTACCATCTCCAGTAATTCCTGAACACGAAGCTTTTTCATATTGGCAAAACCGTTCGAAAGGAATTTTCCAACATTTTCCGCCACCGTTTCATAAGGAGACAAATCGAAATCCTGCGCCAGATACTTCATATACGGCATTCCCGGAATCAAATTATATTTTGGTCCCAGAATAGGTTTTTCGTTATAAAATATTTTGCCTTCGTCTAAATCGAATAAACCATATATAAGTTTTAAAAGCGTGCTTTTTCCGCAGCCGCTCTCACCAATAATGGCAATATTCTCACCTTTATTAATCGTAAAAGAAACATTATTGATAACAGGCTTATCTGTATATGAAAAAGATATATTTTGAATGTCAAGCATGAGTTATAATTGAGAGGTCAAATTTACAATGTTTAATTTCTAAAGTCAAAAAAAATAAAATTTAGATTATCATTGAAATTAAATTATCATCAGACAACTTAAAATTAGTATTATTGTAAGAAAATTATATAAACTAAAATCTTAGCAAATATTGTTTCTTTATTTTATAAACATGAAAAAATATCTAATTATTGTATTTGTATTTATTTCTCAAATTGGCCATGCAGCATGGCACACTTCATTTGAAGAAGCTCAACAGGAGGCGCTAAGTACTAATCGATTAATTATTATTGATTTTACTGCCAGATGGTGTGCCCCATGCAGAGAAATGGATTTAAATTCATGGAATGATATCCAAGTCGAGAATCTTTTGCATAATTATGTGAAACTAAAAATAGATATAGATTTGAACAGAGAATTAGCAGTAAAATATCTTATTAGGGTTCTTCCGGAAATGATAATAATTGATGCTAATGGTAAAATTATGCATCGCTTTTCTGGTTACCAAACGCCGGCTAAACTAAAAAACGAATTATTCCCATTTTGTTTGTCTACCGAATATTTATCATCGGAATTAATCAATTTTCATGGTGCAAAGAAATACAATACCGCGATTCGGACTGCTCAAAAATATTATAGTTACTCTTTATTAGTTGACAAAAAAATTAAAGGAAAAGTAATCAACATTGGCTCTGATTACTTAAAAGATGCAAAAGATGAGTTAAACAGCAAAGAAGAAAATTATACTCAAAAAAAGCAAAAACTACAGCTTCTTGCCTTATATGAATTAGCTTATCGTTTTGATTTTGAAAAATTAAATAAAAAAATTGCAGCTTTTAACCCTGAAAAGATTGAGGAACTAAATCAATATCAATATTGGTTTTTGAAATATTTATCCAGCAAAGGAAACCAAAAGGACGTCAGCGAGATTCAAAATTTCTTAAAAGAAAATAATTTAGAAGAGGTTATACAAAACGGCAATCAGCTTTATGCCTTTTATGAAAAATCGCTGCTAAAAATATAATCCGCGTCTTAACAAAAAAAGCTGCTTCAATTAAGAAACAGCTTTTTTTATATTTTATTTTATCTGAAATTATTTTCCAGCTTCAGCTTTTGCATCATTAACCATTTTGTCATTTGCTGTAATAGAAAACTCTACACGACGGTTTTGAGCTCTTCCTTCTGGAGTATCGTTTGTTGCAATTGGATCAGCAATACCTAAACCTGAAGTTTTAAAACGGCTTGATTTTAATCCTTTAGAAACTAAATACGCTTGAACAGAAGCTGCTCTTTGTCCAGAAAGTGTCAGGTTATATTCTGGTTTTCCAGTACTATCAGTATAACCAAAAATCTGAATATCAGTATCTCCGTACTCATTAAATACAGGAACTAATTTATCTAAATTTGCTTTTGCCTGAGTTGTTAAAGTCGATTTGTTAGTATCAAAACGAACAGAATTCTCATTTAAAGTTAAGTGAATTCCTTCTCCAACTCTCTCTACAGAAGCTCCTGGTAAAGCCTGATCAATTTCACGGGCTTGTTTGTCCATTTTATTTCCAATTAAGGCTCCGGTTCCACCACCTACGGCAGCTCCAATTGCAGCTCCTAAAGCAGCGTTTCCGCCATGTCCTAAATTATTTCCTAAAATACCTCCAATGATACCACCGGCAACTACTCCAATTCCGGCTCCTTTTTGAGTATTATTTGCGTTTTTTACTGAATCACAGCTTGCAAAAAAACTAACTAATACAAGTAAACTACTTAAACCTAAAACTGTTATCTTTTTCATATTTTATCTTTTTAATATTAATTAGCTCTTTGAAATTGGTAAGTAACATCTTTTACTTGTCCTCCAACATTGATGTTATCGATTAACTGAAAAGAAGTATCAGTTAAACCGGCAACTTTAAGTAAGTATCCTTCTTTTACATTTTTTGATTTTGTTCCCGGATTAACAATTTTAAGAACAAAAAGCCCCTGATTGTTAATACTCCATACAATTGGCGATGTAAAAGCTGTACAGCTTGCAGAATTTAAAGTCATTGTTCCTTTATTGTTGTTAGAAATAAAGTTCCAAGTACTGCCAATAAAACATTTAGAATCTGCCAGATCAAATGAGTTTACTTTAATATAATCAGAACCCGGATAAGTTACATTGGTAAGAACCCAATTTCCTTTAATAGCTACTTGAGTAGGTCTGTCAAGTTTAGTCGAAAGCATTGGTGCTTCTGGTGAAGTTGAAGCTGTAGACGAAGCTGATTTACACGCAAATAAACTCGCGGCAACCAGGCAAATGAAAATAATCTTCCTCATTTTGTACATTTATTTAAGTTAATACTTACACGTTTAACAATTATTATACCACAAATATACGATTCATTGAGAGAAATTCACTTTTACAATCTAATTATTTTCTTTCAAAATTAACATTTACGACAATTTGTCATCTTAAAAAAAATGGTATTTTATTTGACGGAATGAAAATCATCAAGTTAAATTCAAAAAATAAAAAAATATGACAACAGGTAAAATTAATGTTTCGGTAGAAAACATCTTTCCCTTAATCAAAAAGTTCTTATACAGTGATCACGAAATTTTTCTTCGTGAGCTGGTTTCAAACGGAACTGATGCTACATTAAAATTAAAACACCTTATCAGCATTGGCGAAGCTAAAGTTGAATACGGAAATCCTATTATCGAAATTAAAGTAGATAAAGAAGGAAAAAAAATTCACATTATTGACCAAGGTCTTGGAATGACGGCTGATGAAGTAGAAAAGTACATCAATCAGGTAGCTTTTTCCGGAGCCGAAGAATTCTTAGATAAATACAAAGATTCTGCAAAAGATTCTGGAATTATCGGGCATTTTGGTCTTGGTTTCTATTCTGCCTTTATGGTGGCTGAAAAAGTAGAAATCATTACAAAATCATACAAAGACGAACCAGCTGCACACTGGACATGTGACGGAAGCCCTGAATTCACTTTAGAGCCGGCTGACAAAACTTCACGTGGTACAGAAATTATCCTGCACGTTGCCGAAGATTCTTTAGAATTTTTAGAAGATTCTAAAATCAGCGGTTTATTGAATAAGTATAACAAGTTTATGCCTATTCCAATTAAATTTGGAACAAGAACAGAAACGCTTCCTAAACCAGAAGATGCTCCGGAAGATTACGTTAACGAAACTATCGAAGTTGATAACATCATTAACAACCCAAATCCGGCTTGGACAAAACAGCCTTCTGAATTATCTGATGAAGATTATAAAAACTTCTACAGAGAATTGTATCCAATGCAATTTGAAGATCCGTTATTCAACATTCATTTAAATGTAGATTATCCTTTTAACTTAACCGGAATTTTATACTTCCCTAAGTTAGGATCTGATATGCAGATTCAGAAAGATAAAATTCAGTTGTACCAAAACCAGGTTTACGTTACTGATAACGTAGAAGGAATTGTACCTGAATTTTTAACAATGTTAAAAGGAGTTATCGATTCACCGGATATTCCATTAAACGTTTCTCGTTCAGGTTTGCAAGCTGATGGAGCTGTTAAGAAAATTTCGAACTACATTACTCGTAAAGTAGCTGATAAATTAAAAGCTTTATTCAACGAAAACCGTGCTGATTTTGAAGCAAAATGGAACGACATTAAAATCGTTTTAGAGTACGGAATGCTTTCTGAAGATAAATTCTACGAAAAAGCAGGTGCATTTGTTTTATACCCAACGGTAGATAACACCTATTTCACTTTAGAAGAATTAAAAGAGAAACTAAAAGAAAACCAAACGGATAAAGATGGTAAACTTGTAGTTCTTTATGCTGGAAACAAAGAAGAGCAGCACTCTTATATTGAAACAGCAAAAGAAAAAGGATATCAGGTATTGCTTTTAGATTCTCCAATTATTTCGCATTTAATTCAGAAAATCGAAAACGATAATCAAGGCTTGACTTTTGTTCGTGTAGATTCTGATCATATTGATAACTTAATCAAAAAAGACGAAAACACGATTTCTAAATTATCTGATGAGGAAAAAGCAGCATTAAAAACTTCATTAGAAGCTTATATTCCAAAAGCATACAGCGTACAGCTAGAAGCTATGGACAGCCAGGCAGCTCCATTTATTATTACGCAGCCAGAATTTATGCGTAGAATGAAAGAAATGAGTCAGTCTGGTGGTGGAGGAATGTTCGGAATGGGTAATATGCCGGAAATGTACAATCTAGTTGTAAACACCAACTCAGATTTAGCATCAAGCATTTTAAATACCGAAGATAAAACGCACCAAGAGCATTTAGTTAAACAGGCTTTAGATTTAGCTAAATTATCTCAAAACCTATTAAAAGGTGAAGCATTAACTGCTTTCGTAAAAAGAAGTTTTGAAATGATTAAATAAGATTTTAAATCATACAAATAATTAATAAGCCCCGTAAGTAACTTACGGGGCTTATTTTTTTAAAGAACTCAAAAACAAAACACAACAAATTTAAAATCAGGTAATTATACTCGAAACAGATAAACAAAAAACATATAACTTTAACATCGTTTTTTTATTGCGTAAAAGATTTATGAATTTAAGAATGAGCTTGTCTGCAAAATAAAGATGAAGTAATTCTTGGGAGATTTCAAATACAGAGCAATAATTTTTAACCAATCCCAGAGGTTTCAAAATATTAAGGATTTGATTAAAAATCAATTTTAATTCAATACTAGTTTTAACTGATTTTATAATTTAAATAAATCCCCATGTCAAATAAAATAGGAATATACATTACAGGTCTTGGGCAATCTATAGACAATGAAACTGTTGAGAAATATGCCGAAAGACTTAAAAATGAATTAAGCTTTAAAACAGATGGCACTTTTTATCATCTTAAAATTGAAAAAGAAATCTATCCAATAGACAAAGATTGTACACTGGTTAAAATTTACAGGAAAGACAGAAAAGATAAAGATGATAAAAATATTGACGGAGAACTTGTTTATAAAATATACGATTTTCAATACCATCGAATCTTAACAGATCGATTTCAGCGATATAATATTATTATAAAAAACCTTCTTTTGTTTGTTTTGGTTTTAAAAAAATTTCCTCAAATCATATTACGCCTTTTTAATGGCAACGGTTTTAGCAGACCACTTCAAACACTTTATGCTTTTTTAATTTTGCTTACCATTTCTGCTTGTGTTCTCTTTTTAATTCCTGGCTGTATTGATCTTATAATAAGCAGTACAGGCAAAGATGCAAGTACAAATATTAATGAAATACTTTGTTTCTTTAACACAAGATATAGAATTACCTATGAAAATGCTGAAAAGCTATCAAATTATTCAAAAAAAATACTTTCCATAACAACTTTAATACTTCTTTTTGCACCGCGATCAAAAACCATTCTTACTTCATTAGCAACAGAATTCTCATGTGTCGACAGTTATATTACCAACGGAGAACAAAGCCAAATTTTATTGGGAAATCTAGATCAATTAGTTGAATACATTGCAGAGAATGAACCAAATCCCGAAATACATTTTCATTCATACAGCTTTGGAAGCATACTAGCCATAGACGCACTTTTTCCAATTGCAAAAATTCCTCCATCTGATAATATTAAAAAATTAACCAAACTCCTTATCACTACCGGAAGTCCTTTTGAATTTATTAATGCTTATTATCCCTCCTTTTATGATAACAGATGCGATGTAATGAAAGATCATTTAAAATGGCTGAACATCTACTCTATTTCGGATGTTTTCTCAACAAATTTCAGAAGAGATTCTAGACGAGGCGAAGCTGAATTTGGTATAAAAGACATATCACTTATCCCCGAAAATATTAATTATGAAATTACTTCTGACCGACCAGGGATAATTTCCTTTTTTTCATTAAACAGCATTAAAATGCATAAATGCTATTGGGATGCATTAACAATAGGTCAAAGCTGCATGAAAGTATTGCTGCCTGTTATGTTAAGAGAAAAGCTAATCAAATTATAAATTTTCAAAAAACATCCCTCAGAACAAAGTTTTAAATTACTAAAAAGGGTATTTATCCCCTTTTTTAACAAATATGAATTCTATAATTTTATTTTACCAAAAACCCAAACAACTGATTAACAAAACCTAAAAACAAAAAAATCATGGATAAACGAAAATTTACCGAAAATGGTGAAGTATTAACCATACTACGAGAACTTCAGGAACAAATAGGAGACAAAAAGTTCTCTGACATTGTAGACAAAAACAATTATCAATATGTCGATTTAGTACAAGAAGGCGGCGGCGTGCTGGGCATTGCTTTGGTTGGATATGTGTATATACTAGAAAAAATGGGAATCCGTTTTTTAAGCTTAGCCGGAACTTCAGCCGGAAGTATCAATACCATGCTTATGGCTGCGGCCGGAACTTGCGATATTGAAAAATCAGAATGGATATTAGATTGTCTGTGCAATAAAAATTTATATGATTTTGTAGACGGAGATCAAGATGCAAAAGAATTTATCGATGCTTTGTTAAGCAACTCAAGCAATCTAAAGATAGCCCTAAAAGGTTGTCAGGTTGTCGATAATTTTCAAAATGATTTAGGTTTAAATCCGGGTACTAATTTTCATCAATGGATTTCGAATCTTCTTTCGCAAAAAGGAATAAAGAATTACGGCGATTTAAAAGCTTTGCGTTTAAAAGGTGTTTCTGATGATAATCAATTATTCCAAATAAATAAAATCAATCCTGGAGATAGAGAAATATATACCAGACCAGATCATTGGAGTAACATTGCCATTATTGCCGCCGATATTACGACTGAAAGCAAAATTGTTTTTCCAAAAATGATTGATTTGTTTTACTCTAATCCCGATGTTCAAAACCCAGCCGACTTTGTGAGAGCATCTATGTCGATACCATTGTTTTTTACTCCTTTTAAAATAAAAAATATTCCAACCGGCATCGAAGCATGGGAAAAATGGAATGATGCCACAGCACTTAGAACCTCTGTTCCCTCTGAAGTAGTTTTTATGGATGGAGGCATTATTTCTAATTTCCCTATTGATATTTTTCATGAAAATCTAACTGTTCCTGTTTCACCTACTTTTGGCATTAAACTAGGATATGATAAAAACGAAATCAATACAAATGAAAAAATGTCAAATGTGATTAGCTCTATGTTTGACACTGCGAGATATGGTTATGATTCAGAATTTTTGAGAAAAAATCCGGATTTTAAAAACCTAATTGGATATATTGACACCGGAAGTCACAATTGGCTCAATTTTAATCTTACTGAAGATGCAAAAATTGATCTTTTTATACGTGGAGCCCAAAAAGCCGCAGAATTTCTAACTAAATTTAATTGGGAGAAATACAAAGACATAAGAAGAGCCAAAAGCAAATATTATAATGCTGTTTAAAAAAAATCTACTTTTAACAAAATACGTTTTCAAAATCCTGTAAGTCTGACTTGCAGGATTTTTTATTAAGATTCATTTTTTTTATTACATTTGAATACCCTATTAATCTAATCTTAAACAAAATACGCTATGAAAAAAACCATCTTTTCATTCTTAACCCTTTGTGCATCGGCACTGATCTATATTTCGTGCTCCAGCAATAATGATGAAGTTGTAAACCAGGCAGACACTACCAGCATCAGCGCTTCTATAGTAATTGATGCAATAAACGACATGGACGTTAAAACCGGATTAACTGCAACAAACAGTAATCCGACAGGAAAAACAACCGAAAGTCCAGCACCAACTTGTGGTAATGTTACAATTGAAACTCCAAACGGAACTGCTTATCCAAAAGTATTTACCGTAGACTATGGCACCAGTGGATGTACAAATAATCAAATAACAAGAAAAGGAAAATTAAAAATTACCCTTTCAGGTCCAATTATTACAACTGGCAGCAAAATGACTATTGAAAGAATAAATTATTCTGTAGGCAATCTAAAACTCGAAGGTACTATAGAATACACTAACACAACAACCGTTGCAACAGTACCGCAATGGACCAGAAAAGTAACTAACGGAAAGCTGACAGATGCGGCCGGACGTGTTTTTACAAATTCAGGATCGGTTACCGTTAAGCAAACTGCCGGGGTTGATACTCCTTATGTTTTAGAAGATAATGTATATGAAATGCCAGAAGGAAATCATATCGTAACTTCAGAAAAAGGTGGCTCTTTAGTACTTACTGTGCTAGAAACTTTAGTGAAAAAATACTCTTGCGATTATATCTCTAAAGGAAAACTAAGAATTGAAGGCGGATTTTTAAATGGTGTTGTTAATTATGGAAACAACGATTGTGACAACAAATATACCTATACTCATGAAAGCGGCGCAACGTATACTTTAGGAATGTAATCGCTTCATTTTAAAAAAAATATGTAAATCCCAATTTAGAAATAGATTGGGATTTTTATTTTTTTGAAAAATTAAACAGCCGCTTATTTACATTCAAACTATTTTCTTTATTTTGCACCAAAATCCAATAAACTAATGAAAAAATCAATTATTGCCTTTGTTACTCTTGCACTACTTGCATCATGCAGCAAAAAAGAATCTGCTGACAACTTACATATAACAGGAAATGTAAAAGGTTTAAAAACCGGAACCTTATATATTCAAAGAATTGTAGACACAGCTCTTGTTGCTATTGACAGTATCAAAATCGACGGAAATTCGGCTTTTGAAAGAGATATCAAATTAGAATCTCCAGAAATGCTTTATTTATTCTTAGATCGTGGTGTAACGAATTCTTTAGACAATAATATCTTATTTTTTGCCGAGCCTGGAAATATCAATATTGATACTAATCTGGATAATTTCATTGCAAATGCAAAAATCACAGGATCTAAAAATCAGGAATTATACGAGGAATATCAAAAGATAAATGTTCGTTTTAGAGATGAAAACCTTTCTATGGTTGAAGCAAAATTCAAAGCCTTAAAAAGAAAAGATCAAAAAGCAATTGATAGTCTCGACGCAAAACAACAGTCAAATATCAAAAGAAAATATTTGTATGCTACAAACTTCGCCATTAACAATAAAGATCATGAAGTAGCGCCTTATATTGCTTTAGCAGAGATTTACGACATTAACGTTAAGTTTTTGGATACCATTCAAAAATCTATGACGCCAAAAGTCGCAAAATCACTTTACGGAAAGAAGCTGACTAAATATGTTGCCGAAGTAAAAAAAGCGGAACAAAAAGCTCCTGCTGCTGCAGAATAATAAAATAAAAAAATGTCCTGAAAATTCAGGACATTTTTTTTTTAATGTATAAGAATATTACTTTCCTAACAAAGCACCTAAAATACCAAATACAAACACAAGTCCGTATAGTACCAAAATCGCAATCATTAGAATACCCACAAATTTATAGTGTGATTTTAAATAGCCAAATGAAGTGGTCAATGCTTCTGAATCATTATCCTTAAAAGCCTTTTTTGTATTTACTCCAAACTTAAACAAATAATACACCGGAAAGAAATAAACAGCCGCCAATACAAAATAAACAGCACCCATTATTGCGCCAAAAGAACCTCCATAAGCTCCCATTCCCGGCATTGAACCTGCCATTGTAGAAAAGATTGCTCCTGCGAAAATTGCTATTATTAAAATAAAAGCAATTCCTACGAACCCAATTATACCAAGAAAGTAAGCCCATTTACCGGCTTCCTTTAAAAAGTCTTTTGCAGATTGATCGAGCTGCAGCTCAAATTTTTCAAAAACTGAAGTTTCTTCCATTAGATTATGATTTTTGGTTAAGAAACAAACATAAGAAAATTATTGTTACAATTTAACTCCGCAGATATTATAGCTTTATATTTCAAACACTTAATCTTAACAAAATTAAAATTGATGACTCAAAAAACACAAAATCACTTTTACGGAAAGAAATGGATTGAATTTTTACTTAAATCAAAAACAAAAAAATACATAACATAATAAAAACCAATTAGTTGCAAAGTAAAAACATTGTTATACCTATTTTAGAAATCCTTTTTTTTTAAAGAACAGGATTTTTTTATGCCCTTTTTTTTATTATCGCATTAAATAATCACAAATATCTGATAATTAAATAATTAACAGTTAAAATATAAGAATTTTCATAAATATATTTTCGATTTGTAATAACTTAGCTTCAAATTAAAAAACTACAATTATGAAGAATCCACCTAGTATTATCAGTCGCGCAAAGTATGATTTTATCGATTCATCAGCTATCGAAAAAATAGAGTCCTACAGTAGTAAACCTAATTTAGAATTAGAAATGATCCCTACTGAAGATCCTTATACTTTAAATGGTCAAAAATTGCGTTTAAATTTCATCCGTCAGCATTTAAAATCAAATGTTGATTATTTATCGGGAGAAAAAATATTCAATGATAACGAAATTTTAAAAGGCAATATCGAAAACTACATAGGAATAAGTCAAATTCCTACCGGGCTTATTGGGCCATTGGTAATAAATGGAAGCTCCGCCCAAGGAAGTTTCTATGTTCCTCTTGCTACTACAGAAGGATCCTTGGTCGCGTCCTTTAACAGAGGCGCAAAAGCCTGTAGAGAATCTGGAGCAATTACCGCAATTACATTACAAGAAGGAGTACAAAGAACTCCAACTTTTAAATTTAAAAACTTAATTGATTTAGGAAAATTTGTATCATGGGTACTGGAGCACAAAGACACATATTCTATTCTAACCCGCGAAACCAGCAATTATGCGATACTAAATGATATTGGAATTAACATTGAAGGAAATATTCTCATCTTAAGATTCGAATATACGTCTGGCGATGCATCAGGTCAAAACATGGTCACTATATGTACAGATAAAATTTGCAAGTATATCCTAAACAACTGCCCTATCGAGCCTGTTTTTTGGACTATTGAAGGAAACACTTCCGGAGATAAAAAAGCAACTTCATTAACTACAAAAGTACGGGGAAGAAAAATAACCGCCGAAATTACATTAAAGAATGAAGTTATTCAATCAGTATTAAAAACCACTCCTCAACTACTACATCAACAATGGCTGATGAACAATTCTGGAGCCGTAAAATGCGGCAGTATTGGCACCGGGATGCATCCTGCAAATGCCCTTGCCGCTTTATTCATAGCTTGCGGACAAGATGTAGCCTGCACAGGCGAAGCTTCTACTGCGATTACACGAATGGAAATCGATTCAAACGAAGATTTGTATTGCTCTATAACAATGCCTAACATAATTGTAGGCACTGTTGGCGGCGGAACCAAATTTCCGACACAAAAAGAATGTCTTGAATTAATAGGATGCTATGGGTTGGGCAAAAGCGGTAAACTTGCCGAAATTGCTATTTCGCTATGTTTAGCGGGAGAAATCTCAATTTTAGCCGCTATGGGATCAGGACAATTTACAGCAGCCCATCAAAGACTAGGCAGATAACCTAAATTATTGAAGTTTTAATAACGCTGATTTCAATAATTAAAATTCTAAAAATAAAAATCCAAATTCCAGGTTTTCTATTGGGATTTGGATTTTTATTTTCACCATACAAACCTTTGTCAAAGTTTGAAACTTTGACAAAGGTCCCAAGTTGGAGTTCATTTTTAAACAAAAAAAAACCACCACAAATTGTGATGGTTTTTGGAGCCGATAGAGGGACTCGAACCCACGACCTGCTGATTACAAATCAGCTGCTCTAGCCAGCTGAGCTACATCGGCCT
>NZ_JBXAQY010000009.1:0-236994 GCF_058807735.1 Flavobacterium sp. GW821-FHT12A05
TTGAGCCGATAGAGGGACTCGAACCCACGACCTGCTGATTACAAATCAGCTGCTCTAGCCAGCTGAGCTACATCGGCCTCATTACGGGTGCAAATATAAAGCGGTTTTTCGTTTTCCCAAAATAAATTTGCACTTTTTTACACTTTTTTTTGCTTATAGTGCGTTGATTTTTTCAATCAATTGATTAGCAGTTTGTTCTAATTCAACATTGATTTGTTTGAAGTGTGCTTTTTTATTTTCAACGTTCTTAGCGTTCACTTTTGTAATCAAAGTATCAAATGCAGCAATAGCTTCATCGATTAAAGCATTCGTTTCTGGAGTAGGATTTCCTGTTGTAGACATCTCAAACAAGTAAACTGCCTCAATAATATCTCCTAATACAAAATTGATGTCTTTCTTTAAATTCTTAACGTTTGCCATTTTTATTATAATTTTAATTTGCGTCTGCAAAAGTACACATTATCTTTAGATTAAGTGCTATGAAATGTAAATTTCTAAAATTGAAGCTTTTCCGCTCAAAACAAATGAATTTATCGCAGCCGGAACCAAAACAGTATCTCCTTTTATGTAAGTATGTTTAAATCCGTCATATTCGATTTCAAAGCTTCCTTCAATACACATATAAACGGTAAATGTTTCTCCAGATTTAGAAACTTCTACTTTATCTTCTAACGGAATAAAATTGGTCGTGAAATAAGGACAATCTACAACAACATTAGAAGTATTGGCTTTTGAGTCGTATTTCTTTTGTGTATCAACTTTATTGTAGTTTATAGCATCAAGTGCTAAGTCTACATGCAGTTCTCTTTTATTTCCCTGTGCATCTACACGATCAAAATCGTATAAACGATAGGTAATATCTGATGTCTGCTGAATTTCGGCTACCACTAATCCGGCGCCAATTGCGTGAACAGTTCCCGTTTCTAAAAAGAAAACGTCTCCCGCTTTTGCTTTTACATCATCTAAAATAGAAATTAAAGTATTATCGTGTAAATGTTTTAAATACTCTTCTTTACTTGAATCTTCTTTAAAACCAACAATAATTCTAGAATCAGCATCGGCTTGCATTACATACCACATTTCGGTTTTACCAAAAGAGTTATGACGTTCTTTTGCCAGTTTATCGTTTGGATGAACCTGAATCGAAAGATCTTCGCGGGCATCTAAATATTTAAAAAGTAATGGAAATTGTTTCCCGAAACGATCGTAAACTCTGGTTCCAAGAATTTCATTTGGAGTTTCATTAATAAGATCCATTAATGATTTTCCTTTTAAGTCTCCGTTAGCAACTGTGCTCACATCGCCTTCTACAGTAGATAATTCCCAGCTTTCACCAGTAATTTTAGAAGTAATCGGTTTGTTTAATTCTGTTTTTAATTTCTCGCCGCCCCAGATTCTTTCTTTCAGGATTGGTTCAAATTGCAAAGGGTACAAATTTGGTTTCATATTTTAATTTTAAAGGCTAATATCTATATTAATTAAACAACGATCTAATACGATTTTTTAAATCTATAATACTAATTCTCTTATTATCTCTAAGGCTTTCGAAATATGTTTTTCGGCATTCATACTATCAAAAATATAAATAACTACTCCATTCCTGTCGATAATATACGTTACTCTTCCCGGCAAAAGTCCAAACAAATTATTTTTCACGCCAAAAAGATGTCTCAATCTTTTGTCCTGGTCAGAAAGTAAAATAAATGGAAGTTTGTGTTTATTGGCAAATTTCTGATGCGATTTTACGCTGTCGGCACTAATACCAATAACCTCTGCACCTAAAGCTGAAAAATCTTCGTATTGATCTCTAAAGCTGCAGGCCTCGGTAGTACATCCGGGCGTATTATCTTTTGGGTAAAAATAAATCACTAAAGGTTTTCGTCCTAAAACATTTTTGCTTTCAAAAACTTCTCCGTGACTATCTTTTGCAGTAAAATTCGGAACTATATCTCCTATTTTTAATGACATTTATTATTCTCCTTTATAAGTTACAAAATTGCGGTCTGTTTCATAAAGCACAACTTCTAAGTCAAAGTCGGGCTGAATTCTTTTTCTAATTTTATTCCATATCACAACAGCAATATTTTCTGCAGTTGGATTCAAATCCTGAAATTCCGGAACGTCCAGATTCAGGTTTTTGTGATCAAACGGAATTTCTACTTCTTCCAGTATAATATCCGCCAATACTTTCACATCTAAAACAAAACCAGTTTCCGGGTCAATTTTTCCTGTAACACTTACTGTTAAACCATAATTATGACCATGAAAATTGGGATTATTACATTTTCCAAAAACAGCATTGTTTTTTTCTAATGACCAATCTTTTCTGTGCAATCGATGTGCAGCATTAAAATGCGCTTTTCTTGATATGGTTACTCTCATTTAGGTTTTGGTTAACTTTGGTTATAATTTGTGGTCTTCGAGATAATGATCAAATTCATCAAAAATTATCTTAAACCAAACCGTGTAAATTTCGGGCTGTTTTTCAATATCTGCTTTAACATCTTCAATACTCATCCATTTCCAGTCTTCGACCTCATCAGGATTTATGGCTGGTTCATCATTATAATAACCAATCATAACATGATCTAATTCATGTTCTGTTAAACCATTATCAAAAGGTGCTTTGTATATAAAATGAAACAACTCTTTCAATTCGGCTTTAAATCCCATTTCTTCAAACAATCTTCGGCTTCCGGCTTCGATGTTTGTTTCACCTTCACGCTGATGACTGCAGCAAGTATTGGTCCAGAGTAAAGGAGAATGATATTTGTGATGAGCGCGTTGCTGCAGCATGATTTCATTTTTACTATTTAAAATAAAAACCGAAAATGCGCGATGCAAAAGCGCTTTTTCATGTGCTTCTAATTTTGGCATTAAGCCAATTTGTTCATCGTTCTGATTAACTAATATTACGTTTTCTTCTGTCATAAGGCGTATTGATTTAACAAAAATACGAAAAAAGAAATGGCTATAAAATCCTAGAAGACATTGTGAAAAGTTTAACTACTGTATAATTTTTATAAAATTTTGATTTACAATACACTGCAGTTTATTTCACCTCAAAAATCCTTTAAAAATAAGATATAAAAACTACAGCCATTTGTTTTACGTAAATAATAAAAAGTTAAAACATACTTAAATATATCTGAATTGTAATATAGGCGACATTTCGAAGTTAAAACTCACCGTATCTTTGAAATTCAGATTAATGCATCCAAAAATTTATGAAATCTAAAAACTTAATTTTCAGCCTTTGCTTTTTGATTCCGCTGTTTATTTTACAAGCATGCGGACAAAACACAAAAAAACAACCCGCTAAAACGGTAACTATGGAAAACAAAATTAGTAAACCCGGAAATCCTTATTATTCTAACACCGACACGACCAAATTAAATGTAACCGATGCCGAATGGAAAAAGGTTTTACCCGAAGATGTTTACGCCGTTATGCGTGAAGCCGATACCGAAAGACCTTTTACAGGAAAATATTGGAACACTGACGAAAAAGGAACTTATTACTGCGCTTCATGCGGTAACAAACTTTTTAGATCCGGAGCAAAATTTGCCAGCAGCTGCGGATGGCCTAGCTTTTTTGAACAAGACAATAAAAAAAGTGTGGTTTACAAAAATGATAACTCGTTGGGAATGGAAAGAATCGAAGCTCTATGCGGACGTTGCGGCGGACACCTAGGCCACTTATTTGATGATGGCCCCGCTCCTACCGGAAAGCGTTACTGCATGAACTCGATTGCTCTTGATTTTATCCCTGATAACAAATAATTTACAAATGAAAAATACACTTTTAATCTGCCTTTTTGCTTTATCAATTAACGGATTTTCTCAAAACAAAAAACCGAATTTAGAAACTATTACGCTTGGCGGCGGATGCTACTGGTGTGTTGAAGCTGTTTACGAAAATCTGGACGGAGTGAAATCTGTGGTTTCGGGATTTTCTGGAGGAAAAGTCGCAAACCCATCTTATGAAGAAGTTTGTACCGGAACAACCGGTCATGCCGAAGTCGTTCAAATTACGTATGACAAAAACGTAACCGATATTAATGAAATTTTCAAAGTCTTTTTTACCGTTCATGATCCCACTACTTTAAACCGTCAAGGTGCGGATGTTGGAACACAATACCGTTCTGTCATATTTTATAAAAACGACGAACAGAAAAAAGCTGCCGAAAGCATTATTGCCGAACTAAACAAAGCAAAAGTCTACAATAATCCGATTGTAACAAAAGTAGAACCTTTTAAAGCTTTTTATAAAGCCGAAGATTATCATCAAAACTATTATGCAAACAATAAAAATCAGCCGTATTGCAAAATGGTTATTCAGCCAAAAATAGAAAAGTTTGAAAAAGTTTTTAAAGACAAACTCAAAAAGAAATAAAGAATATTAAACAATATTATAAACAGGCTGTCTCAAAAAGACAGCCTGTTTATTTTGCAAGCTTCGGAGAAGCGAAATATTTATAGCAAAAATGTTTTTTTTTACATTTTAAAGCTCCGGAGGAGCGACATATTTTTTTTAATCTAATATATGTTGCTCCTCCGGAGCTTTTTTTATTTGTCTTATTAAAATTCTATAAATATTTTACCCCGATGGGGTTTGCTGATAGAATAATTTTATAAATATTCTATCGAAACAGCTTTTTTTTTATTTCATAAACTCCCATAAACACTGGGTTTTCTCTTAATTGAAAAATATTTTACTTTTTTTTTCATTTTTTTGTCCAATCCTGAAAGTTCGATTGTTATTAGGGTATAAACATCTAAAATTATACAACATGGAAACTAGAATTAATGTATTCGAAAAAGGCCAAAAAGCAATCAGTACTTTATTTGGAGTTACGGGTTATTTGAAAAAATCAACAATCGAGAGATCTTTAATGGAATTAGTAGATTTCAGAATATCTCAAATTAACAATTGCGCTTATTGTTTAGACATGCACTCAAAAGAGGCTTTGGCTAATGGTGAAACTACACAGCGTTTATTTGGATTAAGCGCCTGGAAAGAAACCCCTTATTATACTAAACGAGAAAGAGTCGCTCTTGCTTATGCCGAAGCTGTAAATGCCTGCGACGTTCCTGATGAAATTTACGACATTGCAAAAGCTGAATTTACAGAAGAAGAATTAATTGATCTTACGCTTGCTATAGCAACAATTAATACCTGGAATCGCATAAATATTGCTTTTTCTAATACTCCGGGAACTTACAGAGTGGGTCAATTTGGATAATAAACCAATTGATTGTTTTCTAAAAACGATTAACTTTATACAGCTTAAAAAGAAATAGATCACTTATAAAACATAAAAAAATGAATGAGTTTTTATTGATTTTCAGAAGAGATTTTGTGACAAAAGAAAAACAACCTTCTCCAGAAGAATTACAGCAGCATTTACAACAATGGCAAAACTGGTTTGGAAGCCTGGCCGCTCAGGATAAACTAGCCAGACCTTTGCAGCGATGGGACGGAAAAGGAAAACTTGTAAACTCGAGCAAAGGAATTACAGACGGCCCTTTTGTTGAAATCAAAGAATCGATTGGCGGTTTAATTATCATTAAAGCCAAAGATTATGAGGAAGCTGCCGAAATCGCGCAAGGATGTCCGGTACTTAATTTTGGTGGAAATGTCGAAATTAGAATGGCCGTTTAGATTTTGAACTAACTTATATAAAATGCCTTTGTATCTTTACTTAGGCATTTTTTTCTTAAAAATATGGAGCACAAAGAACTTATCCCAAATTTATTTCGAACAGAGTATCAAAAAATAGTTTCGGTTCTCTGCAGTTTGTTTGGCATTCATCATATCGAAATTGCCGAAGATATTGTAAGCGACACTTTCCTGACCGCTTCAGAAACCTGGGCAATTAAAGGAATTCCAGAAAACCCAACTGCGTGGCTTTACACGGTGGCCAAAAACAAAACCAAAAACCACCTGAAAAGAAATAACGTTTTTGAAACCAAAATAGTTTCCGAAATAAAACACAATACTCCATTAAACAATCCTGAAATCGATATTGATTTATCTGATCAAAATATTGCCGACAGTCAGCTCGCAATGATATTTACAGTTTGTAATCCTTGTAATTCCGAAGAAGCTCAAATTGCCCTTGCCTTAAATTTATTGTGCGGTTTTGGCATAAATGAAATTTCTGACGCTTTCCTTTCTAATAAAGAAGTCATTTACAAAAGGATTAATCGCGCCAAAGAAAAATTGAAGGAAGAAAATATAAAAATTCAAAATCCCAGCAATTCTGAAATAAAAGATAGAATACAAACGGTTTTAAAAACCATTTATCTGCTGTATTCCGAAGGCTATTATTCTATTTCTCAAAATACCACTCTACGAAAAGACCTTTGTACCGAAGCCATGCGTTTGACTTATTTGTTAATTCAAAATAAAAGTACAAATTTACCGCAAACCAATGCTTTAATGGCCTTAATGTGTTTTCATTCTTCAAGGTTTGATGCCCGAACAGGTTTGAACGGTGAAATTATTTTATATGAAGATCAGGACAAATCGTTGTGGAATAAAGAATTAATCGACAAAGGAACTTATTTCCTAAGCCAGTCCTCAACCGGAAATACACTTTCAAAATATCACTTAGAAGCCGGAATTGCCTATTGGCACACCATAAAAACAGAAACAATTGAAAAATGGGAAAATATTCTGGAACTCTACAACAATCTAATTATTTTAGAATATTCGCCAATTGTCGCCTTAAACAGAACGTATGCCTTATCTAAAGTAAAAGGCAGAGAAGAAGCAATTCACGAAGCCGAAAAATTAAACTTAACCGATAATCATTTTTATTATTCCTTACTCGGAAATTTGTATTCGGGAATTGATTCAAAAAAAGCATTGCAACATTTTGAAACTGCGATTGGTTTAGCCAAAACTACAGCCGACAAAAACATCATCAGCAAAAATATCGAGCAGTTAAAACTAAAGTAAAACTGCATCAGCATAAAACAAGAAAAGAGAAATGAACGAATCATTTCTCTTTTCTTTTATTCTTTATTTTTAAAACTATTGTTTCGCCACTTTTTTAAATCGCATCATTGGCACATCACCCTCGATTAAATTTAATTTTCCATCTTTATCAATAGAATAGCTTGTTATTTTTTTCATTTGGCCTAAAAACTGCTGTTCTCCGCCGCCTTCACAAAACATCATTGTAGTTGGTCCAGGCTCACCAAAAGTCAACGATTTTCCGCTTAAAGTATAAGGTGCGCTGTAGCCGTTGCATCCGTTATTACCAAAAACTTTGGTTTCTTTTTTATCAAAAGTAATTTGCGGCTTTTTATTTGGGTACAATCCTTCAAAAGCAATTCTAGGCCCAGAGATGTATTCTAGTTCCCAAGTTGTATCAAAAAGATTTCCTGCGCTTGCAGTCTCTTTTGAGGCGTTACATGAAGCAATAAATAAAGTTAAAACCGAAACGATGGCAATAGTATATTTTTTCATAAAATAGATTTTTAAAGATTAATATAATTTGTTTTTTGAAGATTAAATTTTCTTACAAACATTCCATTTGCAATATTCATGCCCAGTTGTACCTCTACTTAAAAATTAATTTTACTCTAATTAAACTTTCTCCAAAAACATCAACAAGCCGGATTTTATTTAAAGCTGTAATTTTCTGACATCTAAGTTACATCATTTTATTTAAATTATTACTGGCCAAATATTTAAATTACACCTTTGCGATTTCATTTTACTGTAATTTACAACGATCAAAAGCCAAAAAATATTTCTTTTTTTTAGCCACAGATTAAAGGATTATTAAGATTTTTAAATTAAATTAAAAAAAATCTGTATAAATTCCTTTAATCTGTGGCTAAAAAAATAAAATCCAAGCTTCAATATTTTGAGGCATTTTCTTTTTGATTTTTCCCTTACTTTGTATTCCTAAAATAATTTAAAAATGAAAGCACTTACCTTCTCTACTTTTGGCGATTCTGATGTTTTAGAATATATCGAAATTCCAGCTCCGCAATTAAAAAGTGATGAAATTTTAGTTGAGATGAAAGCCATCGGATTAAATTTTGCCGATGTCTACAGGCGAAAAGGAAACTATCATTTAAAAGGAAATCCGCCTTTTATTGCGGGTTATGAAGGTGCAGGAATTGTAGTCGATACTAATAATCATCCGGAATACAAAGTTGGTGATCGTGTGGCTTTCGCCGATGTTCCTTTCGCAAATGCCGAATTGGTTGCCGTAAACACAAATCACGTTTTACCTTTACCCGAAAATATTTCTTTTGAAACTGCTGCTTCTGTTTTACTGCAAGGTTTAACAGCACATTATTTAGCAACCGACAGCCACAAAACTACAAAAAATGAAACAGTAGTAATTCATGCCGTTGCAGGCGGAGTTGGACAAATCCTTACGCAAATAAGTAAACTTTTGGGTGCTAATGTTATTGGTTTAACCTCATCTGCAGAAAAAGCAAAAGTTGGTTATGACCAAGGTGCAGATCATGTTTTTCTTTATAATGACGATTGGAAATCACAGGTTTTTAAAGTTGCTCCAAATGGCGTTGATGTTGTTTATGACAGTATTGGAAGCACACTTATGGAAAGTTTTGAAGTGACTAAAGAATGCGGTCAAGTTGTTTTCTTCGGAATGGCGGGCGGTGATCCGGCACCAGTAGATCCAAGAATACTTATGGACGGTTCTAAAACTTTAACCGGAGGTGATTTATGGAGTTATTTAAATTCTAAAGAAGAACGAATTAAACGTGCCTCTCAATTATTCAATTGGATTATCGAAGGTAAAATCAAACTTCCAGAACCTGCTTCTTTCAGATTATCAGAAGGAAAACTGGCGCATGATTATCTGGAAAGCCGAAAAAGTACTGGAAAGATTATTTTGATTCCTTGACTGTAGTGATCCGTTTTCAGTCGCAGTCGCGGTTTTCAGTCTCGGTTTTCAGTTTTCAATGACAGTTCTCACCACAATCTTGTCATCCCGAGGAACGAGGGATCTCCACTAGCAGCTCTACAAAGATTGTCGATTTTCGCTATAGAGTTTCTTGCGGAGATCCCTCGTTCCTCGGGATGACAAGATTGAGAAAAATACTTTTATACAACCTACAATTGATCAACTTCAATTTTAGTAATTTCAGATAATTCTAAAATCCTGCTGACGTCTTCTTTATTGGCAACAAAAAACAAATAATTATCTCCATTTGTATTGTAACTCATTAATTCGAAACCGCGCTTTTCTAATGCCGATTGAATATACGGGAACAAATCATGACTATAGGTTTCTTCTGGATATTCGAAATTAAGATCTTCGCCAATCATTTCAGAAATGAAATATTCAGCATCTTCGGGATCAAATTTCCAGTCGCTGTTCCAGGCATCGATACTTTCGAAGAAATTAAAATGACCATCAACTATAGCGTGATATTCATTAGTGTCTTTTTGATAGTTTTTGAAAAGCTTTTTAGATTGTTTTTTTAGTTCTTTTTCCTCGATATTTTCTCTTGAAACTAATTTGATAAACTCTTCAAACGTTTCCAGATTAACTTCTTCAACTTCTATCAAATTTTCCTGTGAAGGAAGTTCAACACTTTCCGGAATTTCAATATTTAAATGCTGACAGATTCCCTGTAAAACCAATTTAAAATCCTTAACCCCTATTTCCTGACTTTCATTTTTCGGGTTATTAAAATCTAAAAGCTCACTTTCTAAAAGTCCTTTTGTATAATCGAAGAAATGTGTTCCCGAATATAAAATTTTAAAATCGTTGGTTTCTAAACTATTGGTACAGCAAAAAAAGATAATGAAGTTTTTTATGGAACGCTTAAAGAATTTTTTTTCATCAGCAGTGGGCTCCGAATAAAACTGAATGTGTATAAAATCATACTCTAATCCCTGTTCCATTATCTCTGGAGAAAGAATCCCAATATCCATCTTTTTATAAAGTTCATTTAAAACTTCATAAGAATTAGTAAAACCTGCTTTTTTAATTTCTGCCTTACCTTCTTCATGATCTAATGAACCTGGAAAATAAAACAAATTAACAGATACCTCTTCCTTAATTCCTTTTACTTTAAGCTCAAGACTCGCCTGCTCATTATATAAATACGAATAAATTGGATCAATAACATCAAAAGAAATTATTGATTTTGGATCGTTGTTTCTATTAAATAGATTGGAGAAAAAGTTTTTCATTGGGCGTATAATTATCAAACTAAAGCAATAAATATATTACAATTTTTAATAACCCGAAACCCAGCGAGTGAATTATTTCAAAGCTTCAGCAATCATTAAAGCACATTTTTCACCATCAATTGCGGCTGAGATAATACCGCCGGCATAACCTGCTCCTTCTCCGCAAGGATATAATCCTTTTATCTGCAAATGTTCTAAAGTCATAGGATCTCTCGGAATTCTAACCGGCGATGAAGTTCTGCTTTCCGGCGCATGTAAAATTGCTTCATTGGTTAAATAACCACGCATTGATTTTCCAAATTCCTTAAAACCTTCGCGTAAAATCTGCGATAAAAATCCCGGAAAAACCTGTCCCATTTCGACCGAAGTGGTTCCCGGAACATAAGAAGTTTTAGGAATATCCGTAGAAACTTTATTTTGCGTAAAATCGATCATTCTTTGTGCCGGAACTTTTTGAGTTTGCTTCGCCAGTTCGCTAGCGCTCAAGCCTCCAGCCAAATGCCATGCTTTTTGTTCGATACTTTTTTGAAATTCCATTCCGGCCAAAGCTCCAAATTTTGCAAAAGGTTTAAAATCTTCTAATTTCAACTCAATTACAATTCCTGAATTTGCTGTTGCCTGATCCCTTTTAGATGGTGACCAGCCATTGGTAACCACTTCACCCGGACTTGTCGCACAAGGCGCAATTACTCCACCCGGACACATGCAAAAGGAGTACATACCGCGGCCGTTAACTTGTTTCACAATCGAATAAGGCGCCGGAGGTAAATGTTCGCCGCGATAATCACAGCTATATTGAATACTGTCAATTAATTCCTGAGAATGTTCTGCACGAACTCCTAAAGCAAAAGGTTTTGCTTCGATTAGGATTTTCTTTTTATCTAATAATTCAAAAATATCACGAGCCGAATGTCCGGTTGCTAAAATCAATTTGTTTGCCAGAATTTTATCTCCGTTTTGAGTTACGATTCCTTCCACTTCATTATTCTTTACCAAAATATCAGTAACTCTTGTATCAAACAAAACCTGACCGCCAAACTCGATGATCTTATTTCGAATGTCTTCAATAATTTTAGGAAGTTTATTTGTTCCAATATGCGGATGCGCTTCTACCAAAATATCTTCTGAAGCTCCAAAAGCAACCAAAAGTTCCAAAATTCGGGTTACATCGCCGCGTTTTTTAGAGCGTGTGTATAATTTTCCATCAGAATATGTTCCTGCTCCGCCTTCTCCAAAACAATAATTGGAATCTTCGTTAACGATGTGTTCACGGTTTATTGCTTTTAAATCGCGTCGGCGTCCGCGAACGTCTTTTCCGCGTTCGAGTACAATTGGCTTTAAACCCAATTCAATTAATTGCAAAGCCGCAAAAAGTCCTGCCGGACCTGCACCAACTACAATCACTTCCTGAGCAGAAGAAACATCTTTATATACAGGAAGTTCAATTTTAGTTTCCTGAAAAGGTTCTCCTTTTAAGTATATAATAACTTTCAAATTGATTTTAATCGCTTTTTGGCGCGCATCAATCGAACGTTTTAAAATGGTAATATGCTGAATTTCCTGCGGAGAAACTTTTATTTGTTTAGACAAATAGTCTTTAAGCAGCGATTCGGTTGCTGCAATTTCCGGCGTTACCTGAAGTAAAAGTTCTCTTGGCATTGTATCTTTTTTATTCTATTAGCTTTTCTTTCTATGAAAAGAAGATGCAAAAGTACTATTTTGAAATGAGATTTTATGTTTAGTGTAAAATTTGGCCACAGATTTAAACAGATTTTATATTTATCATGTATATTTTTCAGCCACAGATTAAATGGATTAAAAAGATTTCTTTTAATCAGTTAGACGCACTGCAGTGCGTCTCTACAGAAAAAACTTAGAATCTTAGTCACTCAGAACCTCAGCACCTTTTTTTTCAACTAACCTTTGTACCTTTGCACCTCTGAACCTTTGCACCTTAAAAAAAATGTCTAGAAAAATAAAACTGATTTGGGATTTCCGCGGCCCTGTTGCTGCAAAAACGGCAGAACATCACGAAATTCACTTAAAAGAATATATCGCTATAGAAAAGCTGCCCCTGAATATTACAGGATATAAAATCGTAAACGACATGCATGCAACCGCTTTTATGGTGGTTACCGATGAAAATATGATTCAGGTGAGAGATGCTTTGAAACCGCATCGAGGGGAACTCTACGAATAGTTTTCAGTTCTCAGTGGCAGTTTACAGTTTTGCACTGAGAATATATATTTAAATCCCAGTCTCAGTTTCAGTCTCAGTAAAAACTGAAAACTATAAACTGAGACTGAAAACTTTTTTAGTTCGCTACTTCACTGATAAACTTTATACGCATTAAACGCAGTTCGTCAATATCGTAATCGCCGTCGAATTCTTTAAGTGCATCTTCAATTTTATCAGATTCTGATTCCATGAAATAATCATGAATTTCTTCCTGCTGATCGTCGTCGAGCATATCATCAATCCAGTATTTGATATTTAATTTGGTTCCAGAATATACAATCTGTTCCATTTCTTTAATCAAGGCATCCATCGTTAGTCCTTTTGCAGAAGCAATATCACTTAACGGTAATTTTCTATCGATGTTCTGAATGATGTATAATTTGTTGGCTGAATTTACTCCGGTAGATTTCACAACCAGATCGTCTGGACGAATAATATCATTATCCTCAACATACCTACTTATTAAGGTAACAAATTCGCCACCGTATTTTTTAGCTTTTCCTTCACCAACTCCGTGAATATTGTACAATTCGGTTAACGAAATTGGATATTTTAAAGCCATGTCTTCAAGAGAAGGATCCTGAAAAACAACAAATGGAGGAACTCCTAATTTTTTAGCTACTTTTTTACGCAGTTCACGAAGCATTCCCATTAAAACTTCATCGGCAGTACCAGATGATTTTGCAGATGCAACGATTGCCTCGTCATCGGCTTCGCTGTATTCATGATCTTCTGACATCATAAACGAAACTGGTTTCTTGATAAAATCCAGACCTTCTTTCGTGATTTTTATAACGCCATAAGTTTCTATGTCTTTTGAAAGATAACCCGAAACTAAAACTTGTCTCAATAAAGCCATCCAATATTTCTCGTCATGATCTGAACCAGAACCAAAATAAGGCTGTGTATCTGTTTTATGTGCTTTAATAACCGCATTGATTCGGCCAATTAAAGTAAACACAATTTCTTTTGACTTATAAATATGTTTGGTATCGCGAACAATTTCAAGCAGTTTAACGACTTGTTCTTTGGCTTCGATTTTATTTTTCGGATTACGAACGTTGTCGTCCATATCTGCACCTTCTCCGGTTTCGCTGTCAAATTCTTCTCCAAAATAATGCAGAAGGAATTTCCTGCGCGACATTGAGGTTTCGGCGTAAGCCACCACTTCCTGTAAAAGGGCAAAACCAATTTCCTGTTCGGCAACTGGTTTTCCGGACATGAATTTCTCTAACTTTTCTACATCTTTATAGGAGTAATAAGCCAGACAATGTCCTTCTCCTCCATCACGACCGGCACGACCCGTTTCCTGATAATAACTTTCGAGTGATTTTGGAATATCATGGTGAATTACAAAACGAACATCGGGTTTATCAATTCCCATCCCAAAGGCAATTGTCGCCACAACAACATCTACGTCTTCCATCAAGAACATATCCTGATGTTTCGCACGTGTTTTTGCGTCTAAACCTGCGTGATAAGGAACAGCGCTGATTCCGTTTACTTGTAAAACTTCGGCAATCGATTCTACTTTTTTACGGCTTAAGCAGTAAATAATTCCAGATTTGCCTTTATGCTGTTTGATAAATCGAATAATATCCGATTCTATATTTTTTGTTTTTGTACGTACTTCGTAATATAAATTCGGCCTGTTGAAAGATGCTTTAAAAGTATTGGCATCGGCCATGTCCAGGTTTTTAAGAATATCTTCCTGAACCTTTGGTGTTGCGGTAGCGGTAAGTCCAATAATTGGCACTTTACCTAATTGTTTAATAATATTTCTAAGATTTCTGTATTCCGGCCTAAAATCATGCCCCCATTCTGAAATACAGTGTGCTTCGTCGATCGCTACAAATGAAATTGGCACACTTTGTAAAAAGGCCACATATTCTTCTTTGGTTAAAGATTCGGGAGCAACATACAAAAGTTTGGTTAAACCAGAACTAATGTCTTTTTTAACTTGGGCAATTTCTGTTTTGGTAAGAGAGGAATTCAAGACATGTGCAATTCCGTTTTCAGATGAAAGGCTTCGAATCGCATCTACCTGATTTTTCATCAAAGCAATTAAAGGAGAAACAACAATGGCTGTTCCGTCCTGAATTAAAGCGGGTAATTGATAACAAAGAGACTTACCGCCGCCCGTAGGCATAATTACGAAAGTATTCGTTTTACCTAAAATACTCGTAATAACTTGCTCCTGCAAGCCTTTAAATTGGCTAAAGCCGAAATACTTCTTTAATTCCTTGTGTATTTCAATTTCGTTTGAATTCATTCTTTATATTAATGGATATTTTGTATAAATTTGCAACACATAAAGATACAACTTTCTTTTATACATACAAATTTTAAATATTCTGTTTTGATAACAAAAGAAAATATATTGGCAATCGCCAAAAAAACAATACTCTCTGAAAGTGAGGCGATTACAAAATTAATCGATTTTCTGGATGAAAATTTCTTCGAAGCAACCCAACGTATTTATGAAACTAAAGGCCGATTGATCGTTACCGGTATTGGAAAAAGCGCGATAATTGCTCAAAAAATGGTCGCTACTTTTAACTCGACCGGAACACCGTCAATGTTTTTGCATGCTGCAGAAGCAATTCACGGCGATTTAGGAATGATTCAGAATGAAGATGTAATAATCTGTATTTCAAAAAGTGGCAACAGTCCGGAAATCAAAGTTTTAGTTCCGTTATTAAAACGCTTTGGAAATACTTTAATTGCCATTACCGGAAATGTAACTTCTTTTTTAGCAAAAGGCTCTGATTACGTTTTAAATACAACGGTTGATGCAGAAGCCTGCCCTATCAATTTAGCCCCAACAAACAGTACTACAGCACAGCTTGTAATGGGAGACGCTCTGGCAATATGCTTAATGGAAATGCGTGATTTTAAACCCGAAGATTTTGCGGTTTATCATCCTGGAGGTGCTTTAGGAAAAAAATTACTGCTTCGTGTAAAAGACATGATCGAGCATTCATTAAAACCAGCTGTTACTCCGGATACTTCGGTTAAAAAGGTAATTTTTGAAATTTCAGAAAAAAGATTAGGCGTAACGGCTGTAATCGAAGACAATAAAATTATCGGAATTATTACTGACGGAGACATCCGAAGAATGCTAAATGACGTAGATACTATTGCTGACTTAACTGCAAAAGATATTATGTCAAAAAATCCTAAATTAGTATCATCAGAAACTATGGCGGTTGATGCTTTGAATATTTTAGAAGATTTTTCGATTACACAGCTTATTGTTGCTGACAACGGCGAGTATAGAGGAGTATTACATTTACATGACATTTTAAAAGAAGGAATCGTATAATGGCAAAGAAAAACCTTGGCGAGATGTCATTTTTAGACCATCTTGAAGAACTTAGATGGTTATTAGTTAGAAGTACATTTGCAATATGTATTATGGCATTTGTTACGTATTTTATTAGTGATTATTTATTTGATCAGATTATTTTAGGACCAACAAGACCTAGTTTTTTTACTTACGTTTGGTTTTGTGATTTATCTCATCAATTAGGTTTTGCAGATAGTATCTGTATTACCAAACTAAACTTTATCATTCAGAATACCGAAATGGAAGGTCAGGTAAACATCTTTGTATGGATGTGCCTTTTGGCCGGTTTCATATTAAGTTTCCCTTATATTTTATGGGAACTTTGGAAATTTATCAGCCCGGCTCTTTATGAAAAAGAGAGAAAACATGCTAAGATTTTCATCTTTACTTCATCTCTGCTTTTCTTTTTAGGAGTAATATTTGGTTATTATGTTGTAATACCAATGTCTGTAAATTTCGTAGCCACTTTCTCTATTAGTGATGTGGTTATAAATCAATTTACTTTAGACTCTTATATGGGAATGGTAAAAACGAGTGTTCTGGCAAGCGGCTTGTTTTTTGAACTGCCTATTATCATTTATTTCTTAACTAAATTAGGGTTAGTAACTCCTGCATTCTTAAGAAAATATTGGAAATATGCCGTTGTAATCATCTTAATTATTGCCGCAATTGTAACACCTCCAGATGTTGTGAGTCAAACTATTGTAGCAATCCCAATGTTAATTATCTACGAGATCAGTATTTGGATTTCGAAGGTTGTTTATAGAAATAAATTAAAAGAAAATGTCTGAATTAATTCAAGAGTTTAACGACTATCGTTCTAAAATGAACGAAAAATTACTAGCTGACAATAACAAGATTGTGAAGCGAATTTTTAATCTGGACACCAATGCTTATGCACCGGGAGCTCTTGATGTAAAAACAAAAGAACTTTTAGGCTTAGTTGCTTCTGCTGTTTTGCGCTGCGACGACTGCGTAAAATACCATTTAGAAACGAGCTATAAAGAAGGAGTTTCTAAAGAAGAAATGATGGAAGCAATGGGAATCGCAACTCTTGTGGGAGGTACAATTGTAATTCCGCATTTAAGAAGAGCTTACGAATTCTGGGAAGCTTTAGAAGAAGCTGGAAAATAAATAATTGTTAATACGGTTAACTGTTGAATCGTTTATTCGTTAATTTGCAACGACTAAACGATTTATCGATTAAACGATTAAACTAAAAAAATGAAATTAAGAGCCGATAATTTAATCAAAACATACAAAGGCCGAAGTGTTGTAAAAGGAATTTCTGTTGAAGTAAACCAAGGAGAAATCGTGGGTCTTTTGGGGCCAAATGGTGCCGGAAAAACAACTTCTTTTTACATGATCGTGGGATTGGTAAAACCAAATTCAGGAAATATTTATCTTGATGATTTGAATATTACCGATTATCCAATGTACAAACGTGCTCAGCAAGGAATTGGTTATTTGGCGCAGGAAGCTTCTGTTTTTAGAAAATTAAGCATTGAAGACAACATATTAAGCGTTTTACAATTAACCAAACTTTCTAAAGAAGCACAAATCGCGAAAATGGAAAGTTTAATTGAAGAATTCAGCTTAGAACATATTCGCACTAACCGAGGTGATTTACTTTCGGGAGGAGAACGTCGTAGAACCGAGATCGCACGTGCTCTGGCAACAGATCCAAAATTTATTTTATTGGATGAGCCTTTCGCCGGAGTTGACCCGGTTGCTGTTGAGGATATTCAAAGAATTGTAGCGCAGCTAAAAAATAAAAATATCGGAATTCTAATTACTGACCATAACGTTCAGGAAACTTTAGCAATTACAGATAAAACATACTTAATGTTTGAAGGAGGAATTCTAAAAGCCGGAGTTCCGGAAGAATTGGTAGAAGATGAAATGGTTCGCCGTGTTTATCTTGGTCAAAACTTCGAACTTCGTAAAAAGAAACTTGAATTTTAAAAAAAGTATGCAGTCTCAGCTTTCAGTCTCAGTGAATACTGAAAACCGAGACTGAAAACTATTTAAAAAATGAAGCCAGAAAAACCAACTCAGGAAGATTACGATAATTGGCACAAAGATCCCAAAAATTGGTATTTGGGCTGCTTTTATTATAATCCGAAAGACAAACGGTTAATGCCTCCAAAAAGGATTGAATGGATGGGGCTTACGATAAATTTTGCTAATCCCTACTCCGTAGCGCTTCTATTACCTTTACTGATAATAATTATTCTGGTTTTATTAAAATAACTTTAAAAAGTTTTCAGTCTCAGTTTTCAGTCTCGTAAATACTGAAAACTGCCACTGCGACTGCAAACTTATTCAACCGTAATAAACTGCAGCTGCTCTAAATCGCCATTATAAATATTAACATCAACACGATGTTTTATTCCCGGCAGAGAAGCTTTTTCTGTAAACTGCCAAAACAGCCAGTCGTCTTCGATTTTTTCTCTATAGAAATTATAATTGGCTATCCAAAACAAATATTCTCCAAATTCTTCTTTTAAAAAATCAGAATAATATCGTTCTCCGGAATAAATTATCGGACGAACCTGATAATGTTTTTCTACTTTATTCAACCAACGTTTCAAACCCTTTTTCAAACTATCTAAAGGCTGATTTTTTGGTAATTTTTCAATATCTAAAACGGGAGGTAAATCTCCTTTTTGAAGTTTTACAGTTTTAATAAAAAGATTCGCCTGCTCAATAGAGTTTTCGTTTGGACGATAATAGTGATAAGCACCGCGTATGATTTTGTTTTCTTTTGCCCCTTCCCAATTACGTTTAAACTGACCGTCAACACGATCGTTTCCTGCTGTTGCACGAATAAACACAAATTTTACCGGATATTTTTCGTCCAGAATTTCTACTTCTTCCCAATCTACTTCTCCCTGAAATTCAGATACATCAATTCCAACCACTTTTCCTTTATGGTTTTCCAGAACGCGAATATTTCTCACATCAGAAAGATGCTTATCTACTTCATCTTCATCTAAAACTTTATCTGTTTTAAATCCGAGGTAATACGCCAATCCTGCACGATAATGGTAAATTGTTCCAATGAAAATTAAAGCCAGAAGTGAGAAAACAATAAAACGGATTACTCTGCCAAAAAAAGATCGGCTGGGCTGTGGTTTTCGGGAATAAGAAGTTCGTCTTGTCGTTTTTCTTGCCATTCGAATAAAACTACTTTTTCAGAAACAAATTGTTTACGATTGAAAGTAAAACGTAAAAAATAATAATCAGAGGAACAGCTCCAAAGTGAAACAATAAAAGCAGAATGAAAGAAATAATAAGAAAGATGATTTGCAATGCATTATCTTTCAAATTAAACTTTTTAACTTTTAAAGAGAACAACGGTATTTCGGCATTTAAAATATAAGCACTGCATAAAGTAATAACCAATAAAACCCATTGATTTGTTAAGATTTCAAGAAGCATTAAAGAATCTGAAAACTTTAATACTAAAGGAAGACTTAAGATAAAAAGTGAATTTGCAGGAGTTGGCAAACCAATAAATGAATCTGTCTGACGGGTATCGATATTGAAATTTGCTAAACGATAGCAAGATCCTAAAGCCACAATAAATCCTAAAAACGGAATAAAAGTATTCGTTCCTAATTCATGTCCGCTGTTATTGAACATCGTATACATAACATATCCCGGTGCAACGCCGCTGGTTACCATATCTGCCAATGAATCTAACTGTAGACCAAGCGGACTTGAAACTTTGAATAATCTGGCAAAAAAACCATCGAAAAAATCGAAAAAGATTCCGAGGCAAACCATGTAAAAAGCCATTTCGTAATTAGCTTCAGAAATAAAAACTATTGCAACGCAGCCACAAAAAAGATTAATTAATGTAATTAAATTCGGAATGTGCTTTTTGATATTCATGTTTTATAAATTTTGATAATCTTGGACAACAAATTTAGCATAATATGCATAGGAAAAACGTGTTTTTGCAATTGTTTTTTATTTGAAATTCTGACTTTCGCAATATTTATCAAAAGGAAGAAATTAGATGCATAAAATATTATATTTTTGGTAAAAATTAAAACAGGCCTCAGTCTGCAAAAAAATATCGATTGAAAAAACTTTTTGCGTTTTTATTATTTTGGAGTTTTACTTCACAGTACGCACAAACTGTTCGAAAATATTCGAATGAGTTTATGAATATTGGTGTTGATGCGGCCGCGTTAGGAATGTCGAGCGCCGTGACCGCTTCTACAAACGATGTAAATTCTGTTTATTGGAACCCGGCAGGTTTAACCAATCTTGAAGATCATCAGCTTTCGTTAATGCACGCCAGTTATTTTGCCAATATTGCGCAATATGATTTTATTGGTTATGCAAGTCCAATTGACGATCGAAGTGCCTGGGGAATTTCGATGATTCGTTTTGGAGTCGATGATATTATGGACACCACACAATTAATCGACAGTCAGGGAAATATTGATTATAATAGAATTCGTTTGTTCTCGACTGCTGATTATGGTTTTACGTTTTCATACGCCAGAAAACTTCCTGTAGATGGTTTTCAATATGGAGTAAATGCCAAAATCATTCGAAGAGTAATTGGAAAATTCGCTAATTCATGGGGTTTTGGTTTTGATGTCGGACTTCAGTTTGAACATAACGACTGGAAATTTGGATTGATGCTTCGCGATATTACAACAACTTATAATGTTTGGAATATTGATGAGGAAGAATATAAAAAAATTGCAAATGCTATTCCAGGAGAAAACAACGAACTTCCTGAAAGTACCGAAATAACGCTGCCAAAAGCACAATTAGGAATTTCTAAGAAATTTGAATTTCATAACGATTACAGTCTTTTAGCTGCCGGAAATTTGAATATGCGTTTTGAGCAGACAAACGATATTATTTCGTCAAAAGTAGTAAGTATTGATCCTGCACTTGGTTTTGAATTTGGATATACAGATCTTGTATTTTTAAGAGCCGGTGCCGGAAATTTTCAAAATGTAATGCAGTTGGATAATACTGAGAAATTAAGTTTTCAGCCTAATATTGGTCTGGGTTTTAAATACAAAGGCATTCAGGTCGATTATGCTTTAACTGACTTAGGAAATCAAAGTGCAGCTTTGTACTCGAATATTTTTTCGATAAAAGTAGATTTGGGTATTTTTAGATAATAATTACAAAAACGTTGAACTTCTTAAAATTTTAAATTATGAAAAAAGTCCTTTTACAAAAAACACTTTTTAGTTTACTATTATTACTAAGTTTCACCATTGGCTTTAGCCAAAATGTTCCTTTATCAAAATATGCCAAAATAAGCGTTATCACTTGTGGTCTTGGTAATGAAACGTATTCTTACTTTGGACACACCGCAATTAGAGTTGCAGATCCTATAAATAACCTTGATGTTGTTTACAATTATGGCGCTTTTGATTTTAGAACTCCTAATTTCGTGGCTAAATTTGCCAAAGGTGATTTACAGTATTTTGTGGTTGCTCATTCATTTGCGGAGTTTATAAACGATTATACGAATGAAAAAAGAAGTGTTTTTGAACAGGAGTTACTTATTTCTCCAGAATTAAAACAAAAGCTTTTTGACAAACTAAATGCTGTTTTATTTTCAAATGAACGTTATTACACTTATAAATTTATTGATAAGAACTGTACCTCAATGGTTGTTGATGTTATCAATTCGACTTTAGGCGGAAATGTAATTATAAAAAAGAAAGATACTGATAAAACGTACCGCTCTATTTTATTCCCTTATTTTGATGGTCATTTCTACGATCAATTAGGAACAAGCATTATTTTTGGAACGAAAGTTGACCAACTAGGAACCAAAATTTTCCTGCCTTTTGAACTAAAAAACAGCTTAGAAGATACTACTTTTCAAGGTCATCTTTTGGCAGCACAAAGCAAAACGCTTTTAAGTTTTAAAAAAGAAACTCCAAGTTCATGGTGGAATAATATTTACACCTACCTAATTATTTTAGGTTTTGTAGTTCTTGTGCACAACAAAGTAGTAGACAAAATCTATCTTTTGATTTTATCTTTAATGGGAATCTTTTTTGTATCGGTTGGATTTTATTCTTTTCACCAAGAACTGGCGATGAATTATAATGTGTTGTTATTTAGTCCGCTTTTATTGATTTTGATTTTCTTTTCGATTGCAAAAAACAAACGCTGGACGTATCGATTTGCTGTTTTACATTTACTATTTTTAGTTGTTTACAGCACATTTATGATAAACAAAGCACATTTTTTAATCATGCTTCCGCTGATTATTACAAGCGGGTTTGTCTTAGTGCGAGTTGCAATACGAAACAAAAAACGTATTCCAATAATAATCTAATAATTATTGTCCGCGGTAAAATAAAACGGTGGTAATTGTTTTGAAAGTAATACTCAAATCAAGAAAAATACTTCTATGTTTGATGTAATAAAGATCGTATTGTAATTTTATCAAACTTTCGTCAATTGATTCACCATAAGAATAATTTACCTGAGCCCAGCCTGTAAGTCCTGGTTTAACAACATGACGGGTTTCATAAAAAGGCATTATTTTGGCGATTTCCTCAACAAAAAATGGTCTTTCGGGTCTTGGCCCAATTACAGCCATATCTCCTTTTAAAACATTATAAAACTGCGGTAATTCGTCTATTCGTGATTTACGCATGAATTTACCAAATGGAGTTATTCTTTTATCATTTACAACTGCAAAAACAGCACCATTAATTTCAGATGCTTCTATCATGGTTCTGAATTTATAAATTTTAAAAACAGCTCCGTTTTTCCCCACTCTTTCTTGTGTATAAAATAGGCTTCCTTTATTTGCAATAAGATTTCCGATAAAAATAAAAGGAATAAAAACAAAACAAACCAAAAGACCGGTCAAAGAAAAAACAAATTCTAAAAAGCGAATCAAAAACAAATATAATTTATTGTTGTTACTTCGGCTAAAAGGGAAAAAACGATAAAAATCGCGTTCGATATAATGCACCGGAATACGTTGTGTTTTACTTTCGTAAACTTGCGTATATTCTCTAATGATGTTTCCAGATTCTAAAAGATGTAATAACTGCTGATATAAATCGGGTGTGATACCATCTGTTTTTTGTGATGCTATAACAATTTCCGAAACTCCGTGTTTAGCAACAAATCTCTCCAGATAACTTTTTCTAATTTCTTTTACGTAATGAACATCTGAATTTTTTTCAGAAAGTGCATCTGAATTTACAAAACCAATTATTCTATAATGCGGATCAACATTTTCAAGCCCCGAAACTAATTCTTCTACCTGATCTTTACCACAAATTAATATTACATTTTGAGAAAAACGGTGTGAGGCAAGAAAAATGGCATAAAAAAAACGCCACAGCAGCATTACAAGCAATATTGCAGAGTAAAAAATCAAAATTACTAAACGCTGTTTTGGAAGTTCCGGAGATAATACCGGCGTAAGAAGGTAAACTAAAACTGTTGTTGAAACAGAAAGAACAACACTTTTTATTATCTGGAACTGGCTGCTTGCAACTTGCAGATTATACATTTCAAAAATAGTCCCAAAAATCAGTAAATAACCAACAAATATAATTGGTCTGTAAATAGTTTCGATTTCAAATACAAAATAATGAAAATCAAAAAAAACATTTAACAGATATAATATTGAAACAACAAATAAAGTATCAAATGCAAAAAGCAAAACTTTTCGTTCTGAAATTTCAAAATGCATTTTCTTTCTATTTGAACGCATATAATTAGGTAGATTAAAGGGCTTTAATTGGAGGCAAATGTATTATAAAAAAACAATTTACCTAATAGGCTAATCTGTTTTTTCAGGAATTTTTACCTGAACAGAAAGCAGGCATAATGCATAAACAAACGCAGGTGCTGCTATTCGCATAGCGGCATGATTTATTGTAAGGAGCCAAAATACAAAGAAAGATAAAAAATACAAGTGCTGCCTGTTATTGATATATAATGCAAAAGGAGTTATAAATAAAATTAATAGTCCAAAAATACCAAACAAACCGTGCTCGCTAAACATCCTTGAAATTTCATTATGAGAAGCGGCCTCTTGTCCTCCTAATGCCTCTTTTCTTAATTCTTTTCCCATTCCCGTACCTATTCCCATAATAGGATTATTTAGAAACAATTCATAATCTGCATCAATAATAGCTTCTCTTCCTCCCAAACGATCATTTTTGACTCTCCCTTTTGCATCTTGATTAGCATATCTTTTTTCAATTAGCCCTTTTGTTTGTGAAGAAGTGTATGCCCAAATTCCAATTCCTAAAAAACTCAATAAAACGAAGACTAGACTTACTTTTGTCTTTCCTCTTGAATTAGAAAAATAATACAATACAAAGAGTAAGCACGCAATCATAACAATTCCCGTTATAACTCCTCCTCTGGAAAAAGTGGCAACTCCTCGATAACTCACAAAAATCAAAAGAACCCCATTTATAAGAATCAATACTTTAGATTTGGAGGATAAAACTAATTGTGAAAAGAAAATGAATATTCCTAATCCTAAGATTGTTGAAACCTGATTTGGTCCAAACCCACCGGAAGTTGCAAAATTAGAGCTAGTGCCCGTCACCACGTCTTTTATACTAGGATTATAAAGAAAAAGATAAACTACAGTTGAAACTATTGGCAGTCCCATAACTTTTACAATATTCTGCAAATCTGTAAATAAGATTCTTTTTTTATACATATAGATGGCAGAAATACCCAAACAAAATGGTCCCGATAAATTAAACACTAAAGCTTTTTTTATATCTGCCTCAAAATGGGAAGTTGTGACAGCCACTAAAATTCCTGGAATTAATAGAAGCAGAAATACTGCATATATTAATGCTCCTATTGAGAAATTTCTATAAAGCATTCCTAGTAACATAAATATAATAATGCAAAATTTTACATATTCATTATTAAAATTACCACCGGTCATTCTTAAAAAAACTTCTACACCAACCAAATAAGCACTTACTAAAAGTACTTCGTTATTTTGGTCTTTATTGCGGATAACTATGTAAAGACCTACTACAGGAATTACAAGAGCATAAATTTTTGATAAAAATGGTATTGCAAAAACTATGAAAGCAATTACTGCATGAATGAAAATTAGAGAACCATATGAAATGATTTTTTTCATTGCTTTATTTTTTTATATTCTTCAACTAATTTTTCAGTTACAATTTCTTCGGAGTAATTCTCGCTGACAAATGCTTTAAAACTACTTGATGCTTTTTTTCTAAATACTTCATCACTCGTCATTTTTTGCAATTGTTTTTTCAACTCTACATCATTTAGAGGATCAAATAATAATCCATTAATTTCATTTTGAATAATTTCAGAACAAAAACCCACGTTAGTAGAAACTACACTTAAATTACTCATAGCATATTCTAACAACGTAACAGGAAATCCTTCTTCCGTTGAAGCTAAAACCCCAATTGAGGATTGCGATAAAATATAATGGATATCTTTCCTTTCTCCGTACAAATGTATATGATTTTCTAATGAATTTAATTTTATAAAATCTTTTAATGCCTTCGAATAAGAATCTAAAAAATCTTTTCCAATTAAATGAAGACTCCAATCTGAATCATGCAATTTTAAATCAAAAAAGGCTTTAAGTACTGCAATATGGTTTTTAGGTTTTTTTAGGTTTGCCAAAAAAACAATTCGCTTGCCTTCTTCTCCTTTCAAATTTGTGATTTGGGTATTGTCTTTTTTATCAATGGTAAAATTAGGTATAAAAACTACTTTTTTGCAAAGCAAATTCTTTTCGCTCCAGTCTTTTAATTGATAATTGACTACAAAAATGGAGGTAAAAAGAAGGGAGAAAAAAAACAAAACTTTATTTTCTTTTCGTGATTCTTTAACCCGGGTTCCATAATGTTCGTGCCATATAATCTTAACTTTTGGCAAAGTCAACTTAACCAAAACAGCAATAAAAAAAGAAGAACTATGAGCGTGAATAATATCAACTTTATTTTTGACTATGTATTGTCTCAATTTAAAGATCGCTTTGGTATCAATTTTTTTCTTTTTGTTTAAACACAAATACGAAACACTTTCGCTAATTTGATCCAACAGCTGACCTTCTTTTCTGGTAGCAATTAAACCTGAAAAAGCGATTTTTTTAGACAATGAGTTTGCATAACTTACAGCCATTCGTTCGGCACCTCCGGCTTCTAAGGAATCTATTAATTGCAGTACTCTCATTTAATTAAAAGTTTTTTAATTTCAGATTCGAAAATTTCTATTGTATAATCCTGAGACCAAGCAGCAGCAGATTTACTAGTTTCTAAAAACCGATTTTCTTTTAAACAATCTACTATTTTTGACACATCTTTTTGTAGATCCATATCAATTAATATCCCTCTTTTTTCATAATCAAGCATATAAGGAACGCAGGAAACTTTTGTAGATATGGGAACACAGCCCCAAAACATTCCTTCTGCAATTGCTTTTGGCCAGCCTTCACTTTTAGAAGGCAAGATTACGAAATGACTTTTTTGATATGCCTTTTTTAATGTTTCTTTATTTTGATTTCCCTTTAAGAAAATATTATTCTCTAACCTATTCTCTTTTATATATTGTTCTAAAGAGTCTCTTTCGACACCATCGCCATATAAATTTAAAACACTATTATGCCCTTTTTTAATTAATTCTTCAACTAATTTAATCGCATAAAGAGGAGATTTACCCGAAACTAAACTTCCAACAAAAACAAATTCGATTACTGAATTTAAAAATGGCTTTTCAATGGCATTTTTTTCATTTTCTGAATATGTTGCAGTAAAAAAAGGCTTAATATTTTTGGTTTGATTTTTCCAATCTCCATAAACTAAAACTGTCATGTTTTTAGTTAAAAAAGTATTACTTAAAATTCTTTTTTGCAATTTGTAAGTCCAAGGCTGCTTGCTTTGAGGATCCCAATTTCCGGCATACTTTGCCGTTTTTATTTTCTTTGGAAAAAAAACCTGAACAAAACACCCTAATAAACCTATGTTTCCAGGGCATCTTAAATGTATATGATCTGCACTATACATCGCTTTAAAAATAACCAGCAAATTAAAAATAGAGCAAAAAAAACTTTTACTAATATTTCTAACACTGTTTAAGTTAAAATCAATTAATTTATGATGTTTGCTAAATTCGAACGGAATTTCATCGATTAATAATTTTTTTTGATTTTCCCATATTGGACAGCAAAAAACAATCTCTTCTGTATATTTTTCCCAAATTACTATTTCTTTCACATAAGGGCTGTAAGCATAAGCTTTCCCTTCTCTAAATAGTAATGGAGCCGATGAAATAATTACTAGCTTCATTAAATGTAACCTTTAGATCCTTTGTAGGACAATATAACTGCAGGAACTCCAAGAACTACTGAATTATCTTCAACTGAATTATTGACCATGGAACAAGCTCCAATTAAAACTCCATTTCCTATAATAATATTTCCAGCCACAACGGTATTAGCACCAATATAAACTTCATTACCAATTACAGGAACGCCTCTTTTTTCGCCACGACCTGACACTCCTATTGTTACTCCTTGCGAGATATTGCAATTATTTCCTATTACAGCGCCAGGATGAATAACAATACCTCCAAAATGACCTATATAAAATGAATCTCCAATTTTTGAAGCGGCTGAAATTGAAATTCCGGTAATAATTTCAATGATTTTCTGATTGACAAGAATAATAAACAATCCTAAAAACCTAAATGGCTGCCATTTTATTTTTGAATAAATAAAATGAGCGATTCTATATTGAAAAACAGCCCAAAATCCTTGTGTTAAAAATATGATTCCAAAGAAGCTGCCTCCATATTTTTTATATTTCTTATAATCTGATTTTATGAGTTGAAATAAATTCATACAAACGATTTTCTTTAGTTTTTTTATTTAATTTGTAATTGATAAAAAGCTCTATTTTGATCTACAATAGCATTTAATCCATATTTTTGAATAGCGAATTCTCTTGCCGTTTTACCAATTACTTCTGCTTGTTCTTTATTAGAAAGAACCCAGATAATTTTTGCTGCAATATCTTGAGGGTTATGAGGATCGCATAACAATCCTGTCTCATACTCTTTTATTGCCTCGGGACCCGGCCCTAATTTTGTAAAGACTACTGGTTTTGCCATTGCCATAGCTTCTGGTGCTACCAGTCCTTGAGTTTCCATATGCGAAGGGAAAACACAAACCGAAGCTTGTGAATATGCTAATGGTATATTGGTATAAGAAATGCTTCCATGAAAGTGAATGTCTTTTACGATTTGCCCTAATTGAGGCAATACTTTTTCTTTAAGCATTTCAATATAAGACCTTCCATCAGCAAAGAACCAATCTCTTCCATAAATTTCTAATGTGGCATCTGGAAATTCTTTTTTAACATACGGAAAAGCCTGAATCAATTGGCGTATTCCTTTTTTTTCGCAGACGGTTCCGGCAAAAACAATTTTATTTTCAGATCCTTTATTGATTATTGGTTTAAAAAAATGGGTATCGATAGGGCTGCTTATATATGCTATGGGTTTATTATGATAACTTAGATATTTCTCTGTATGATTTTTAACATATTGAGAAACTGCAATAAAAGCATCAGCTTTGCTAAAAGATCTTTTTTCCTGAAATCCTTTCCATTTATTGATCTTTCTGTTTTCTCCTTCAGCAAAAAAATGGTGTCCTCCGTGTAAACGTATGATATATTTAATGCTTTTTAGTTTATTGATAAAAGCGAATCCAAGTTCCGAAGCTTCAACAATATCTATTGGGTCTCTTTTATGGATTTCCTTAATTTTATTATTGATTTTATTGGAATTTAAATACCATGAAATTCCTTTTGTTGTACTCTTTTTTAATCTGTAAACTTTTACGGCTTCTATGATCTCAATTTCCTCTTTTGCTTCATAGTTTATTCCAACAACAGATACCTTTATTCCCTTTTTCGCCAATGCAGTTGCGGCCGTTTTTACAAAACTGCCTATTCCTCCATGCGGAAAACCTTCTTTTGGAAATTCATTTGTTAAGAAACATATATGCATTTATGTATGTTTTTGGATAAAAGTTTCAATTGGCAGATAGAAATCATTTATATTAAATTTAATTTTTTCTTCAAACCAATTCCACCAGCTAATAGCATTTAAGACATCAATCTTTTCAGGTGTATGCTTATTTTTATCATATTATTATTGCATCTATTTTATTCCCTAAAACTTTTGCAATTTTAGATGATGCGGTATTGGCATTGTTTCCGTTTATAACCTCAAACCATTCTTTGAGATTTTCCATTGAATGCGCATCTTCTTTATTTATGATCTTACTTATAATTTCTTCTTTGCTATTAAGCCAAATTACAGCGTTATGGTTTGGCATGCTTTTAAAATGCTGGAACTGATAAATTGTTTTTACTGACCAATTTTTATTTGTTTGATTCTGTTGGTCATAATTAATAAACACACATGGTTTATTAAACATTCCGAAATCAAAAGCCATAGTTGAACCAACATTTACTACAATTTCTGAATAAAAAACAGTACTTACCAGTAATTTAACATCATCAAAAGAAGGGTAAATAGAGTTCCATTCTTTTGAAGTATTAAAATACCATAATGGAACAGTTTCTTTAATTAAATCTTTATACTTATTGATAACTGCATCAAATCTTCCAGAAAAATCAACAGGACATCTTCTTAATACTATTTGATATTCGTCTTGTAAATTTGCTTTTAAAATTTCCTCGGCAATATCTTTTAGATAACTTGGATCATCTGGAGATGTTTTAACGTCGTCTCCGGAAAAACAGATTATTTTTTTATTTAGATCCAGATTATATCTTTTGAAAAAAACATCTTTTTCAATTATATTTTGCTGTTCCTTATAAAATTCAAATTGTGGTGTTCCCGTAACTTGAATCTGATCTGAAGAAATCTCAGGATAATATAATTTCAGTTCCTCTTTCATATAATCTGACCAAACCAAATAATTATCTGCTCGTAAAGCTAAACGTGCTTTAGGCAAATTATCCCAGGAATAAACTACCGTTGATGAAGGAATCCCCAGATCTGCAGCAGCAGCAAATATTGTCGCTGCTTTTAAAGCTCTTTGATGTGAACAAAAGATAGCTTTAGGGTCTGTTTTCTTTATAAGATCTTTAACCTGAACATAAAAAGAGTTTTGTCTAATCGCTTTCTGATATTTTTTTTCTAATTTTAAAATACTGGAATAGCTTTTAAAAAGCAGGCTTAAAACTTCGATCGTTTTATAAAAGATTTTATTAGGAATTGTTTTTTGATTCCAATTCCAATTATTCAATAAAGAAGGATTGTTGACTTTCGAATTATTATATCTTAATCTAGAAAGACAAATCAATTCTCTCAAAAACTTTTCTTTTACAGATTCCTTGTAACCAGGAATTGTAATTTCTTCATCAAAATGAGTATATTGCTTAATAGCCGTTATAGTTTCAGGATCAAAGTTATGAAACAAAACTAAATCTTGTTTTGAATTATTGAATACGTTAGAATAGAGATAATTTCTAATTCCAACTCCGTCTGGAAAAAACAATAATACTTTCTCTTTTTTCATTTAGTTTTTAGAAAAAAAGTCATTTAATATTTTAGCTGTAAAAATTCTAGCTCCCGCATCATTCATGTGTCCGCAAGATGCAAAGTATTTATCTTCTATAACTACATTTTCATAATTATGAATTTCTGGATAGGCTTTTTTTACTTTATCGAAGTAATTCATCCCTTTAGTATTTTCACACATTGGTGTCATTAATGCTATAAAATTGATATGATTGGCTTTACAAAGATTTTTAATTTCTTCATAATACTTATTGTGCGGCAAGGGATTTAAATTGACAATATCATTTTTCATATTTGCATTTTTATGCTTTTCCAAAGGATAGTAACCTAAATTGTCTAATGAATTTGTCTTTTTCTGAAATGCTGCAAATAGTGTTTCTCTAAAACCAATTTTATTATCGTATTTGATATATCTGTAAAAAGGTAAATAATACAATTCGGCAAAATCCTTTTCTTCCTCAAAATGTTCTTTAATTATTTTGGAATTGTGAATGTAAGGCAGAAATAAAGCAGCAATACCTTCTGCCTGATGTTCATTAGACAAATTCAAATCGGCTTCGAGAATCACGTTTTTAATTTGATATTTTCTTTCGATCATTAATTTCAACATTAGAGAAGCTTCAAATAAGTGCCCTCCGCTCATTCCATAATTAAATGTTTTTAATCCTTTATCTTCAAACATTTGCGCTACAAAATGATTATTTGCTCTAGAAGATCCTAAAATAACTACGTCGAATTTTTGAGCTTTTGAATTAAAAACTTTTTCAATTTTCCCTCTATTATTAGAATGCCTAAAAATATAAGTATATAATCCATCTAATAAAAATGCTAACAAAACAATTACTAGAATAATCTTAGCTATATAAATTAAAAATTTCTTCATTAAAATTGAAAATATATAAATTCTTTATAATCAGAAAAGGTTCCAAAAGCCATAATGGCTAAAATTGCCAAAGCTATTTTTAGTGTGCTCCATTTTCCGGAAAGCGGTTCTATTTTGCTGCGATTATTCCATTCAACTAAAACAAATAATCCAATCAGAAGCAGTAATTCATAATTGTATCGCTCATTGTCCAGATACTGAAAACTAAAATCTTTACTGGTGATAATGCGTTTTAAATATAAAATAGCATCAGTAATAGTTTTCGCCCTAAAAAATACCCAGGCAATACACGTTATAATGAAAGTTGACAAAATATTTAAAAGAACTTTTACTGAATCAAAATTTCGTTTCAGTACTATCTCGTCTATGTTGTTTCTGTTGCTTTTTGCCAAAAGCAGAGGAAGAAAGTAAACTGCATTGATAAATCCCCAGGCTATATAGGTCCAATTGGCTCCATGCCAAAATCCGCTGACTATAAAAATGATAAATGTATTTCTAATCTTCATCCAAAGTCCGCCTTTACTTCCTCCAAGCGGAATATATAAATAATCTCGGAACCAAGATGAAAGTGATATGTGCCAACGACGCCAAAATTCGGCTATGTCTCTTGAAAAATACGGGTAATTGAAGTTTCTTAGTAAATCCAGACCAAAGAGTTTTGATACCCCAAGTGCTATATCTGAATATCCTGAAAAATCTCCGTAAATCTGAAAAGCAAAATATACCGCTCCCATGATTAATGAGAAAGAGTTCATTGAAGTGTAATTATCAAAAATTGCATTTGCATAAGCTGCACAAGTGTCTGCAATAACTACTTTTTTTACTAGTCCCCAAATAATTTGATATATTCCTTCTTTTGCCATTTGAAAGTTAAACTCACGCTTAACTTTAACCTGCGGTAATAAATGTGTTGCACGCTCGATTGGACCTGCAACTAAAAGCGGAAAGTAGCTAACAAATAAAGAATAATCGACAAAATTGTATTCAGCTTTTATTCTTTTAAAATAAATATCGATTACATAAGAAAGTCCGTGGAAAGTATAGAATGAAATTCCTACAGGCAGTATTACGTCTATTAAAATAGGACTTGCTTTTAGTCCTGCAGAGTTTAGTAGTTCTGTGAAAGAGGCAGCAAAAAAGTTATAATACTTGAATATCCCAAGAAAACCCAGATTTACCAGAATACTTAACCAAAACCAAAATTTTCGGCTTTTCTCCGATTTTCCTTTTTCTATTTGGATTCCTGTGTAGTAATCTAAAAAAGTTGAAAAAACTAATAAGAATAGAAATCTCCAATCCCAACAAGAATAAAAGTAATAACTCGCTGCGATTAATAAAGCATTTTGTGTGCTTTTGTTTTTATTGAAAACAAACCAATACAGAAAAAAAACGATTGGCAGAAAAATAGCAAATGCTATAGAATTAAAAAACATAGGTACTTAAAGTGGTATTAGCAAAAACAAAATTATATATCTCTAAATTGTTTTTGATGGTTGAGGCGCCAAATATCGTTTTTCTTTAATGATTGTAAAAACAATTCGTTACTATTTCCTTCTCCAAAATCATTATCAGAAATTTGAACTTTGTGAGAATCGATTTTAGAAAGTGATTCTTTTATATCTTTTTTCGAATAATCAGTATTAATTATATCTGCATGAATTGCTCTGTTTTGCTGGCGGGTTCCAATATTTATAATTGGAATTCCGTAATAAGGAGCTTCGCGAATTCCGGCACTGCTATTACCAATTATAAACTGGCTATTTTTTAATAATGTTAAAAAATACTCAAATCGAAGTGATGGAAAAATTCTAAATCTTGTATTTCCTTCTAATCTTTTAAACTCGTCAATAATATATTGGCTTCCCAAATCATTATTAGGAAAAACTACAATGTAATTATGATTGTCTTCGAGTAAACAATCTACAAAATCAATTGCATATTGTTTCATAGAATGAAACTCTGTCGTAACAGGATGAAACATTACAAGTGCATAATCATCAAATGGAATTACATAATATTTCTTTGCTGTTTCAAGCGCAGGCAGATTATTAGAAAACATAATATCTATATCTGGCGAGCCAATAGTAAAAATAGATTCTTTTACCTCTCCCATTTGAAGTAATCTCTTTGCAGCCTGCTTATTAGAAACAAAATGTATGTGACTTAGTTTACTAACACTATGACGAATTAATTCATCTACAGTTCCTGAAACTTCACCTCCTTCTATATGAGCTACCAAAATGTTGTTTAAAGATCCTACGATAGCGCCCGCAAGTGTTTCGACTCTATCACCATGAACCACAATCATATCAGGATTTATAGTTTTACAATAATTTGACAACCCTTCAATGGTTTTGGCCAATGTAAGATCCATTGTAGTTTCGTGAGTATGATTTTCGAATGTAAAAACATTTGTAAAATTACAACGTTCTATTTCTATTAGTGTATATCCATAAATTTCCTGCAGATGCATACCGGTAACAAAAACAAAAGCTTCAAAATCTTGTTGTTCTTCAAGAGTTTGAATTAATGATTTTATTTTTCCGAAATCTGCACGAGTTCCGGTAAGGAATACTATTTTTTTTAAAGAATCACTCAAAATCAGTAAAATCTAATTGTTCGTCATTTTCAATATCTCTTGAAGCTGTTTTACCAATCAAACTATCAAAATGTTCTGCTAAAATTTTACCTGTTCCAGGACGTTTAACCCAAATATTTTCTTTTGATATTATTTCTCCTTTTTTGATTGGTTTAATAGCACAAACAGTAGCAAAAGCAAAATCTATCGTTACCTGTTCTTCAAGAGCAGGTTTTTTTGTTCCGCCTCGCATTAAAGCAATTTCTGCACTAGATGTAATTAATTCTGCACACGCCTTTTCATCCATACTGCAAATAATATCCGGACCTGTGCGCTGCATGTAATCTGTAAAATGTCTTTCTAGAATACTCGCACCAAGTGCAACAGCTCCTAAACAGGCATTATTATTTAAAGTATGATCGCTTAATCCAAAAACTTTATCCGGAAAAGCGTTGTGCAGCTCGACCATTGCACCAAAACGAACTAAATGAATTGGGGTTGGGTATAAATTTGTGGTGTGTAGTAAAGCTACTGGAATATTATGTTTATCAAAAACTGCAACTGCTTTTTGAACGCTTTCAATTGTATTCATACCTGTACTTAAAATTACAGGTTTCCCAAATGATGCAATATGTTCTAACAAAGGATAATTATTACATTCTCCTGAACCAATTTTATAAGCTGGGATATCAAATTTCTGTAGACGATTTGCAGCGGCACGAGAAAAAGGCGTTGAAATAAAAATCATGCCTTTACTTTCTACATAATTTTTTAATTCTAACTCATCTGATTCGTTCAAAGAGCATCGTTCCATAATTTCATAAATAGAAACATCTGCATTTCCCGGGATCACTTTTTTTGCTGCGCCTGACATTTCGTCTTCAACAATATGTGTTTGATGTTTTACAACCTCAACTCCTGCACGATGTGCTGCATCAACCATTTCTTTGGCAACTTTTAAAGAGCCTTCGTGATTGATTCCTATTTCGGCAATAACTAAGGGTGGAAAATCTTGTCCAATTTTGCGACCTGCAATTTCTATGTATGGATTCATTATGTTTTAACTTTGGGGGTTATTTTTTTGATGTAGATATTTTGCATAATCCAGGTCTTCTGGAGTATCGATATCAACGTGTGCAAAAATATGATTTACTTCGAATGGAAATGCATTTTCAGAAATAATTATATCATTGAGAATTAAAGACGCTTTTGTTATATATAATAATCCATTTTCAAAATAAAGAGGCTCTAAATCCTGGCTTCTTTGGCCAATAGTATAATTAAATGGCAAAAATTTATTGTCTGTAATTTTTCCAAATTTTTGATGATTTCTGGAAACAGTAAATAAACTATCCCAATTTTCTTTTTGAAATTTCTCAAAAGCTTCTTTCAATAAACCTGCCGGGCGTAAAGGATTTGTAGCTTGCAATAAAACTATATTATCAACCTTATCCTTTATTATTTCTAAAGTATGTTTTAAGGCCGAAATTGTTGGTTCTAAATCTCCAGAAATAGATTCAGGCCTGTCAATGATTTTAGCTCCATATTGTAATGCTATATTTTTGATTTCAGCATTATCTGTCGAAACATAAACTTCATCGATAATTTCGTTATTTTCTTTTGCGTATTTTATTGAATGTGCTAATAAAGGTAATTCTCCTAGAAGTTGAATATTCTTTTCAGGAATGCGTTTAGATCCTCCACGAGCGGGTATTATAGCAATCGTTTTCATTGAATTAATCTGTTTTTAGCATTGACTATAATTTTATTCATTTCAACATTCCATGTTTTTGATGAATATAATTCTGATGAAAACTCCGGAATCTCAAAGTTTTCATTTAAAAAATCATTGATGGCATTCTCCCATTCCAAAATGGAATTAGGATCTTCTACTAATTTTCCTAATTTTCCATATTGCAATACTTCCGGAACTCCTCCAAGGGCAGATGCAATACAATAATTACCACAATGTAAAGCTTCAACTAAACTCAATCCAAAGCCTTCCTGATACAAGGTTGGAAAAAGATAACAATCTGACGCCTGATAATACTTTGGGAGTTCATCGTTTGGTATTTTCCCTAAAAAAACAACTCCACTCGTTTCTTCTCTGGGATCACACCCAATCACCAATAATACAATGTTTTTTTGTTTTATATAAATGTTTCTCCAAACCTTTAAAATTAGATCTAAACCTTTTTTCGGCTTATCTTGGGAGCACCAAATAAAGACTCTTTTATCATTAAGTCCAAATTCCTGCTTTAATTCTTTTTTTCTAGATGCCGAAACTTTCTTAAATTTTCCAGTATCAATACCATTATGAAGAACAGAGAAATGATCAGGCAAAATCTCAATATTTTTTACATGTTTCTGATAACTATCCTGAGTTAAAAGGGTTAGTTCATTGATCAATCCGTAAAAATTTGAACCGGAATTCAATTGTGGATATGGCAAAAAACCATGATAAAAAAACTGTATATAACAGTTATGTGAAATTCCTTTTAAAACAAGATAATCACGAAGTGGTTTAACCATTCCGTAATTATCGACAATCTGAATTATATATTTTTCTCCAGGAACAATTAGTTTATCCAAGGCTTGAATATATTCTGTTTTCTTCTTCTTTAAAATTTTGCTTTGGATTTTATTCCAAATCGTTAAATTGACAAAACTGTATTGTACCCCGTCGAATAATTTTTCGGGCTTACAGCATACAATATAATCTATTTGGTTATCATCTTCTAAATAGTTTTTATATAAAGTTGTCCAGCTGCCAATTTTTAAAAAAGGCAATGGTACTTGAGAAATCAAAATGACTTTTACACTATTGTTCATGTTTTTTGAGTGTAATTTATTGCTTCTTTTTTAGATAATCCTTTTAGAATGATGCAGTAAATCCATATTTTTTTTCTCGAAATAATTTTTGAGAACAATTTATATTTTAAAAAAAATGCTATTTTAGAAAACCGTATGTTTTTTAAAATTATTGGTGATTGAGGCAGAAAATCATTTGGTTTTATTTCGTTAAAAACTTCATTCATCCATTTTTCTTCAACGTTTCCTAAATGGTAAGCAAAATTATCTTCTGTAGAAAGTCTCCACATTCCTTTTTTTACTACCGGAATATCTAATAACTTGCTTTCACTATCCCCTCCAAGCATAAAACCTGAATATTTTATATCGCTTTTCTCAAAAACTTCTTTTCTATATGTCGTAATAAAATGCCCTGCTCCCACAACCGCTCTAAAATCACCATTAGCAACAGTGAGATATTTTTCCAGATGACAATTATGATACATATTCGGATTTCCTACACTTTCTGCAAATGCCTTTAAAGCAACAGGGTTTTTCACTTTTGTAAAACGAAGTGATTTTGATAGTAATAAATCGAACCAAATATTAGATGTGTGATTTTTAAGTGATCTTGAAGAAGGTGTAGGACAAACAGCTCCTGTTTTTGGAAATTTTTCAAAAACATTGTACGTTTCTTTCTGCCAGTTGTTTAAAAAAAGAACATCACAATCTGAAACGGTTACAAATGTAAAATCATGTCCGGAGAACCCTTTTAAAACAGCATTTAGTTTACCAATATTATGAGTATGTATTAACTCATGTATACTGCCTTGAATCAATAATTCATTCAAATAATTTTGAACTTCCTTACTGCTTCCATTGTTTACGATTGATACAAAAGTCTTAGGATGGCATGTTTTAAATAATGATTCCAAGCAAAGTTTTAAAATTTTAAAACTATTTTTAAAATATCCTTCTGCATCTGGTATGTAAACAGGAATGACAACATGATGAAAAAAATCATCTGCTTTTTTTAATTTATCTCTATTGGGATTAAATCCTAATCGCATACTATTATTTAAAAAGGTGTAGAAAAATTTCTTCTTAATTATAATTAAACACTTTTATTTGAAGTCAATTTTAAATAAATCAATTTAGGGATTTTGGCAAAGATTGAAATTATTAATCTAAATAGTTTCAAAAGTTGAAAATGTTTGATGTAATATTTAATTAGAAAAATTAATATACTCGATTTTCTATGATTGAATAATTCTCTTTCTAATTTACTTTCAAGATAAGCAATTTGACGACTATTAATTTTTTGTCTAAATTCTAAAAGTAACGTTTTATAAAATTTTAATATTGCTTCATGTCTATTTGTTAATTTTAAACCTCCTGATAAATTTACTTTACTTCTCCTAATTTGCATTACGGATGAGTTTATTGTAAATATATTACCAAAAGAGGAATGTTCTAAAATCAAAATATCATCAGAATATAATGCATTTGGAAAATCTTTGAATGAATAATTAAGAAAATTTTCTTTTCTAAAAACATATTCGCTCAACGAACTTCTGGTCAAATTTTTAGTTTTTCTTATTAAAAAATCTGTTGCCTTTTCAATTTTTGGATGCACAAAGGTTTCAGATATTTTTTTGCTGTTATCATCAATTATTAATGTCGAAAATCTGACAACATCAATGTTTAATGTATTAATTTCATCCAAGTTATCATAAAAACCCTGTATTACATTTGGTTCCAAAACATCATCATCGCCCAAAATCATAATCCACTCCTGATTTTCTACTAAAGCCAGGCACCGTTCCCAATGTTTTACTAAAGAAATACCTCCCAAATTCTCAGTAAACTTATGATACGTAAAAGAAAATTTTCCATAGAATTCCTTTAATAATTCTTTTGGGCTGTCTTTGCTGTTATCATCACATATAAATACATGAAATCTTTTATCTGATTGCTCAGCAAGTGAAAGTAACGTTTCTTTAAAAAAAATTATTTTATAATAAGGTATTAAAACCGTGATCATTTCTTAAAAAGTTTGTTTTTTATTTTATTATACAAAAAAAACACATCAAGCTTTATAATTTGTTGAGGATTAGATGTTGAATATTTTTTAATGAAATCATGTATATCTTCCGATTCTAAAAAATATAACTCATCCCACATTTTTGAATTCATAGGATGAAAATTTTTATAATCTTTAAAGTTATCGTCATTTAATTTCATCCAAAAATCATAGTAAGATAATGTATCAAAATCATCTCTATGTCCCCAATTATTAATTTTCTGCTTTATTTCCTCATTTTTTCTTGCCCACGATTGATGTATTACTGAAATATTAGAATAGAAACTAGGTTTTTTTGTGTCTAATCTAGCCCATTCGTTTTCAACACCATTGGTTATAAATGAAAAACGTTCTTTATTGTCTATATATAAAAAACCTTTTGGGGTTTCTTTGAATAATGTTATATACTTGCCTCGAAATTGCATTGGGGTTAATTGTGGAAAAACGTTAAATATCCAATTTCTTTTTAGAAAATTGCTAACGCTTTTAAAGTCATAAATGTACTCATCTACATCTAATTGAATTTTCCAGCCTCTTTTACCCAATTTTTTTAATACTAAGTTACGTTCTCTTACTTCGCATTGCATAGGAGTCAAATTAGGAACATAAAAATCTTCAAAATAAAATTCAATAATACCTTTTTTATCATACTTTTTTATTGAATCAAAAAAAGATTCTGGTATATCAAATTTATTTCCACTCCAGGTTTTTCTATTAATATCTATGGCTAAGACTATATGATCTACATAATCATAAAGAGTTTTAATTGAAGTTAGTAAGTATTCGTAATCATATGAGACAAAATAGCCAACCTTAATATCTGTAAGTTTAAACATGTGTAATTTATTTTTTAAAAAAAACATTATAAATGAGACATTGGAAATTTTTAAATCTTAAAAACCAAAAACTATCTAATTCGAATAATATAGCTAGTGTTAATTTATAATGATCACGTATATAATTTATTTGATTTGTACACATCTTACTTATCATTCTTTTATAAGCAATCCTTGTTATTTTTCTTTCTTTTCTTTTAGCTACTAAAACTTCTTTTAAATGATAGGGCAGTTTTCGATATTTTTCTTTCGATGCAGATATATTATTTACATGAATTCTATATCTGGCTAAAGGTTCATCTAAATAATAAAATTTTGTTTCAAAAGAACATCTTGACCAATATTCTGCATCTTCTCCCGCTGCAATCATTTTTTCATTAAAAAAACCAACTTTTTTAATAACTTCTTTTCTAAGCAAAGAAGTAGGCATCATTATCGTCCAGTTTCCTATCATTCGTAAAGAAACATCTCCATGTTTAACATCTGGAGTTCTTGGCCTCCCAACAATCTCATTTTGCAAAACACCGTTCTCATCAATAACTTCACAACAACTGTGAACTAATCCAAAATCTGGATTAGTATCTAAGATTTTAACTTGTACATCTAATTTTTGAGGCTGCCATAAATCATCATCATCAACAAAAGCGATGTATTTTCCTGATGCTTTTTGAATACCAAAATTTCTTGGACTGGCAGGTCCTCCACTATTTTTAATTTTAAAATAACGAACTTTCTCAAATTCTGAACAAATACTTTCATTTTCATCACCGGGAGTACCATCATCAACAACAATTACTTCAAAATCCTGATAGGTTTGTTGAGCAATACTTTGCAATGTTAAATTTAAATACTTTGCCCTATTGTATGTTGGAATTATGATTGAAACACTCGGCATAAAGATTTTATTAGTTTTTTGATAAAGATTTGACAAATTGATTTAGTGTAGTACCATCTAATCTCTATCTTATTTAAGCTTTCGATTTTATTTAAGGGATTCTTTGAAAAAATATACCCTAAATTTTTTGAAAATAAAAAAATCTCCACAAAATGAGAAATTATAGCTTTTACTTTCTCTTTTGAAAGCTTAAAATAGTTACTATAAAAAATCATTTCATCAAATAATCTTTCTTGATTTGTTAACTGATTTTTTGTTGTAGTAGAATCTTCATGTCTTCTAAAGAAATTTAAATTCTTATTCAAAAAACCAAAATTTTTATTTTTTGCCAAATAAGTCCATAAAAAAAGATCCGATAACTGTTTCTGCTGAAATATTTCTTCTGGAATAACACTTGAAGGCTTTCTAAAAACTACACTGCTCCCATTTGTTATTAATGGACTTAACGGCATTGAATCTAGTAAAATCTCGTCGTCAAATATTTTGTATTCGTCTTTATCTACTTTTAAACGTGATATCCTTTTAGAACTATCATATAAATACTTTTTGTTTCTGTCAACATAATTAGAGTTGCAAAATGCTAAAACTGTTTGTGGATTATTCTCTAAAACCCTAACCATTTCCTCTAGAAAATAAGAATCTGAATAATCATCTGTTTCTGCAATCCAAATAAATTCGGTCGCTGCTAATTCAATTCCTTTTTTCCAAGATTTATAACCACTTCCTGAATTTTCATCATTAACTATAAAATGCTTTACATTAAAATTTCGATTTTGGTTTAAAAAGTCATTTATGATTTTAACACTATCATCGGTTGAATTATCATCGATAATTATGGCTTCCCAATTTGTATAAATTTGATTTGCTATACTTTCTAATCTATCAATAATAAAAGTGGCGTGATTATAACTGGGTATAATTATTGAAACCTTTGGCATTTATTTTTTGTTTTATTAAGAACTAGTTTTATAAAACTATAATTTAATTTGTCTAGAGGATTATTTATTAAATTGAAGATCCATAATTTAAAAGGCACATATTTATTCTCTAGGCATACACTTAAAAAACTCTTCAAGGCAAAAAGTTCTAAAGAACGATTTTTTGCATCTATATACTTTGGCAATTTCTTCTTATATAATTTATGGAAATCGATAACACTTTTTAAAAAATTTAAATTAGTATTACCAATTGAAAAATGTTCAATTAAAATCTGGTTTGTAACATAAATTAGATGTTTTTTTTCTAATGTATCGATACTTATTCCTAAATCGTAACAATGAAAACCTTTAATATTTTCATTAAATTTTACTCCTGTACTTTTTTTTAGTGCTATAAAAACTCCATCAATAACAACTACTTCTTCCAGATTTTTATTTTCAAATCCTTTATACAGTAAACTAGTTTTTTTATTTTTATAATGCTGTATCAAATTAATGTTAAGCATTTTTTCTTCAGTATGCCAAAAAGCACTCGGAACTAAACTTTTATACTTTGCTCCTGCAATACCAATCAATCCAATTCGACAATTTTCTCTAAATATTGAAAGTAATATTTCACCCCAATTTAAAGTATGGAATATTATATCTTCATGAATAAAAAGCTGATAATCAAATTTTGATTTTTCTATACCTTTATTATAGGCTTGTGTTATTGACAGCTTATTGATAAGATTGTCGATTTTTATAATTTCATAGTCACTAAATCCTATAGTTTCTTGAATATTTGCTTTCAAAGAATCAAAATACGATTCTCTTATTGAACATATTATAATGGAGATCATTGTATCAAACTTTATATTTTATTGGTAAAACTAGATTATTTGGTCTTCATATATAAAATCAAATATTTCCGGGGATATTTTATCTGGTGTAAAATTTGAAAAATTTCGCTGATTTACAAGTCCGTCTTCATACATAATTTGTGGATTATGTATGTAATAATCTACTTTTTCGGCCATTATATCTACGTCGAGATAAGGTATCACAAAGCCACCTCCTGTAGCTACTATTTCAGATATTCCAGTAGCTCTTTCAAAACAAATAATGGGTTTGCCTAACATGCCGACTTCTATACATACTAAAGGAAAAGGGTCTTCTCTGGATGGCAATAAAAAGACATCACAATTCTTTAAAAAATCATGAGGATTAAGTACTTCTCCCACAAAATCCACAAAATCTGATAATCCCATTTTATTTAGATCAGCTTCAATAATTAATCGATCGTTATAACTAACTTTTCCTATCCAGACAAATTTTACTTTCCTGTTATATTTTTTCTTCTGAATACATCGGGCAACTTGAATAAAAAGATCTGTGCCTTTCCTCCAATCTACATATCCGCATCCACATACGACAAATTCTTCAGAAATATTTTTTTGCAACTGATCAAATTTCTCAACTTTTGAAAACTCATATATTTTTTTGATTTTCTGATTTTCAATACCCCATTTTTCAGTCAGTTCATTTTTAACTAAATCTGAAACTGCGATAAATTTATCTCCGAAGTTTTTCAAATTTTCGAAATCAGGTAATATTTGATTAATTACAGTACTTAATTCATGTACATGAATAACTAATTCAGATTTTGAGCCTTCTTTTAATTCTCGGGCAACAGGTAAGGTCGCAACAGTATTTGCGTATATGATATCATATTTATTATTTCGGACCTTATCTAAAAATCTTTTTTTTAATATTTTATCTATCCTTACTTTAAAAGATGGTGGAATTTGATTATGTAAAATAAATTTATTCTCTAGGCTGCTAAAACTATAATAGTTTCTTGAAATCTTTTTAAAATCATCCGAAAGTCTTCCTTCATTTAATACCAAAAGATCAATTTGATAATTTGCATGATTTTGTTTTAACCATTGCATAAAATACAATAAAACAAGAGGGGCACCTGATAATGAATTTTGATGTGAAATAAATAGTATCTTTTTCATTATCTAAAAATATTTTTTGACTTTACTTTTTATTCTTTTCAATGTCCTTTTAAAAAAAGTGTTTCTTAATCTTCTCAAATGTTTTAATTCTTGTATTTCCGGTAAATGAGACTGAATTTCAAGAATAATAGCCTCTTTTATTTTTTTATTAAATTGTAAATTAGTATGAAAATTAAAAGACTGATATATATATATCATGCCTATTACTTTAGAATAGTCTTTATGCTGATTTGAAATTCCACCGGGATGAAGTCTGTAAACAGACATTGTTTCATCTATATATTTTAAATTACCTTTCAAGGACAACAGTAACAATAATGGTATATCGCCGCTTTGGCAATTTACATACCAATCTGGAAAAATAAAATCCGGATAATTTCGAAAAACAATTGAAGCACTAGGAATAAACCATTGGGTTAAAATATCATTGGTATCAAATTCTTGTTTATCGAGTTGTCCAAGCATTTTTTTTTCATTTTCTCCACTTTTCAAAATAGCATTATGAAAACACAAACTAAACTGTGGATTTTTTTCCAGAAAATCAACCTGCTTTTGTAGTTTCAAAGGATCAACCCAATAATCATCGCCTTCACAGCCCGCTATAAATTCGCCTTGACAAGCTTTCAAAGCAAATATAGAATTTGGCATCATTCCTAAATTAGACTCGTGCTTTATATATTTAATCCAATTGCCTCTGGGGTGGTTTTGTATAACAGTTTTAACAATTTCGTCAGTTCTGTCTGGAGAAGCATCATTAGAAATAATTAATTCGATTTCAAAATCAGCCTCTTGCATCAGCACACTATTTATTGCTTCTTCAATAAATTTTTCATGACCATAGGTTATCATGCAAACGCTGACCTTTATATTTCTTGACATTGATCTATCTTTTAAATTATTCTATTGTCCATTCAAATTGCGGTCTTATATAACCAGGCTCTCTCCCCATATAAGTTCCCAACTCTCTTCCAGAATCAACAACCGTAAAAGAAATTATATCATTTTCTACAAAAATTGGCTGTTTTGAATCTTTTACAATAAAAAGAGATAAAAAATACTGACCTGATTGAAAAAATGACTTGGGAAAATTACAAGAAATGGTATTTTGACCACTTTTTAATGAAGTTGATCCTGAATTAGAAAACGAAAACATAGCCTCTCCCATTTCATTATACAAATGATATGTTAAATGATACCTTTCCGCATCCTGTGTTTTTATTTCTAGTTTTGTACTTAAAATAATTAATTCATTTTCTAGTAACACATCATCTGAATTTCTTCCTTCATTTTTCAAAGAAATTTCATTTAACTTAAAGACTGGAAAGTCATAGTCTTTTACAAATGTTTTTAAATTTATTGCCTCAGCATCTCCCCCCAGGTAGTAACTTACCGCATTTTCAATTCCGCCTTCAAAAACTACTTTTCCGTGTTCTAAAATAATTCCTCTAGTGCACAAACTTTTTACAGCCGCCATATTGTGACTTACAAATAAAACAGTTCTTCCTTCCCCTTTTGAAATATCCTGCATTTTACCAATTGCTTTTTTCTGAAATTCAGCATCACCTACTGCAAGCACCTCATCAATAACTAAAATTTCAGGTTCTAAAAAAGCTGCTACAGCAAATGCCAAACGAACAGTCATTCCAGAGCTATATCTTTTTACAGGAGTATCAATATAACGTTCACATCCTGAAAATTCAATAATCTCATCCAGTTTAGAAGTAATTTCCTTTTTGGTCATTCCTAAAATAGCACCATTAAGGTAAATATTTTCTCTTCCTGTCATCTCTCCATTAAACCCAGTTCCTACTTCTAATAAAGATGCTATTCTCCCACGAGATTTTATAGTACCGGTTGTAGGCGCAGTTACTTTTGAAAGTATTTTTAAAAGCGTCGATTTTCCAGCACCATTCTTACCAATTATACCTAAAACTTCTCCACGCTGGACTTCAAAATTAATACCCTGTAATGCCCAAACATAGTCTGAAGTTCCTTTAATAGAACGATCATTTGTATCTCCAATTTTTAAATACGGATTCTCTTTTCCACGAATTTGGTGCCACCAACGATTAAGGTCATGACTTAAAGTCCCAGTTCCTACTTGTCCTAAACGATATTGTTTAGAAATATTTTCGGCTTTTAAAATAATGTCTTTCAACTTAGAATAGAATTAGAAATAAAAAAATTAATTAATAAAACAGCAGATTGAATTTATACTGTATCTATAAAGTTTTTTTCAGTTTTATTAAAAACTAAAAGACCTAAGAAGAAAATAGCAATTGTAACTCCTAATGTATAACTTAATCCTAAAATAGAAACTTCACCAATATTTAAAAGCATATAACGAGATGTTTCTATAATATAGGCTAAAGGATTATATTCCACGATCCATGCATAAGCAGGGAGTTTAGTTTTAACTAATTCCATAGGATATATAACAGCTGACAAATACATTAGTAATTGTATTCCGAAACTAATTAAATTACTAAAATCACGGTACTTAGTCACTACAGATGAAATTAACATCCCTAATCCTAATCCCAAAATCCCCATTATTATAATTAACACAGGAAAGAGCAAGACATACCAATTCAAAGCTAAATCATAGCCTTTGATAAAGTAAAAAATATAGAATGCAATAAAAATCAAAAATTGAATTACAAATTTTATTAAATTAGATATTACAACTGAAAGCGGTGTTATAATTCTTGGAAAATAGACTTTGCCAAATATGCTTGCATTTGCTCTAAATGTATCAGAGGTTCCATTAAGACAAGCTGTAAAATAATTCCAAACTGTAATTCCGGCTAAATTAAATAAAAATGGAGGAACAGAGCCTGTTTGAATTCCTGCAACATTATTAAATATAATAGTAAAAGTTACAGAGGTAAACAAAGGCTGAATTAAATACCATAGCGGGCCTAAAATAGTTTGTTTATAAACTGTAATTATATCTCTTTTTACAAACAGTAACAATAAATCTCTATATTGCCAAATTTCTTTAAGATTAAGGGATAAAAACTTGTTTTTAGGTTTTATCTCAAACAACCAATCAGTTGACGAATTTGTATTATTCATTAATATTTTAAATAAATGTGTATTGTATGAATGTTATTACGATTATAAATTAACAGGATTTTTACTCTTTTGAAAAATCCTTAAAATGCAAAAAGGTGTTTTGTAAAAAAACACCTTTTTTATTCAGCTAAAAGTTTTATGTCATTTTAAATTTATTTATCTAAAACTTCAAAAGCAGAGTTCATACTTTTAAACTCGGGCACTATTTTCTTCATTTTCGCAACAATATCATCATTTTCATAAAAATCTGCTATGCCAATTAACTCATCAATATCAATATGTAAATCTTCATATTCATCTTGGATTTCCTGAGCAATCATGATTTTATTATGATAAGTCGGCAACGTTTTAGAAGTATCATTTAGTAATTCTTCATATAATTTTTCTCCAGGCCTTAATCCAACGATTTTTATTTTAATCTCTTTGTCAGGAATAAACCCGGCAAGTTTGATCATTTTCTTAGCTAAATCAATTATTCTAACTGGTTTGCCCATATCAAAAATATAGATTTCTCCACCATTACCCATTGCACCAGCCTCTAATACTAATTGGCAAGCTTCTGGAATAGTCATAAAATAACGGATGATATCCTGATGCGTAATTGTCACCGGCCCCCCTTCTGCAATTTGTTTGGTAAACAAAGGTACTACAGATCCATTCGAACCCAAAACATTTCCGAAACGAGTTGTAATGAATTTCGTTACGCCCGGAATATTCTCCATTTGATTTTTCAAAGATAACGACTGTACATATTTTTCAGCTATTCGCTTACTGGCCCCCATAACATTACTTGGGTTCACAGCTTTATCTGTCGATACCATTACAAATTTCTTCACATGATATTTACAAGATAAGTCTGCCAGATTTTTTGTTCCTTTTATATTTGTTAAAATAGCCTGTGATGGATTTTCTTCCATTAAAGGAACATGTTTGTAAGCCGCCGCATGGTAAACCACATGCGGGTTGTAATTTTTAAAGACTTTGTCTAGCGCTTTTTTACTTTTTACATCTGCAATAACAGCTACAATTTTAGCCGTAGAATTCATGCTAAGCGTTTCTAAACACAAGTTGTGTAATGGCGTTTCAGCATGATCCAGAATAATAACTGTTTTAGGATTAAACCCAAGAACTTGTCTTACTATCTCACTTCCTATAGATCCGGCAGCTCCAGTAATAAGAACTGTTTTATCTTTTAATTGTTTAGAAATTGACTTACTATCTAACACGATAGGCTTTCTTTCTAACAAATCTTCAATTTGTATATTTTTTACTTTTTGAGAAATCTCTTTTTGATTTTCCCAATCTGAAATTAAAGGAACAGTATAAACCCTATAGTTAAATTCAAGACATTGATCAACGATAATTAATTGCTCATCTTTTGTTAAACTCTTGTCTGCAATAATAACCCCTTCAGCAGCGACAGAACGCATTAAAGCTGGAAGCTTTTTACGTAAAATCAAGATTGGCAAATCTAACATACGTTTAGATGCGTTTTGATTGTTTTTATCTACAAACCCAACAATTTTAAAACGAGACGGGGTTTCGAATTTCAGTGCATTGGCAACAGAAATTGCATTGGCATCAGTTCCATAAATTACGGTTCTAATGAGTTTTGAGTTGGTTTTTTCTGAAAAATACATCTCAAAAGTCTGTTTCACAATAACTCTATATAAAAATAAGCCACAAAATGACAATACCAAATTGATAAAAAGTGCCGTATTTAAAAAAGCTTTATGACCGGTATATAATTCAAAAACTAAATTAAAAAATAAGAAAAAAACTAAAACTGACATTTGTGAAAACAGCAGTTTTATAGCGTCAATATAAGAGGAGTGTCTAATAATTCCTGAGTAGGTCCTAAACAACCAAAAGAAAAATATGTTTACAAAAAGTAAACTTGCAACATAATAGAATTGGTGTGAGGTGACAATATATCCTAATGCTGTCCCTTCGAAAAGCATATAGGTAAAAGTAAACGAAAAAATCAGGACCATGACATCAATAGCTACAATGATCCATCTAGGCAAATAACTTAAGCTATTTATGTTGGCTCTTAAATTCCTTGGTGACAAAGAATTATACAATAGGGATGATATTTTAGTTTGATTATCTGTATCCAATTTGGTTTGGTTTAGTTTTGTAAACACAATCTGTCTTACAAAAATACAAATTAAAGGTTTAAAAATTTATTTCTTATGTAAATTAAACTTTGGATCCTTTTCTCTTTTGTTTTAAAAATTCTATTAAATAGGTCCCATAACCGGATTTAACCAAAGGCAATGCTAGATTTTCTAATTGTTCATCATTAATAAAACCTTGTCTCCATGCAATTTCTTCGATACAACCTACTTTTAGACCTTGTCTTTCCTCAATAACCTGAACGAACTGACCTGCTTGCATTAAGCTATTAAAAGTTCCCGTATCTAACCAAGCTGTTCCTCTACTTAATATTCCAACTTTCAAGGCTTGTTTTGCTAGATACACTTTGTTAACATCAGTAATTTCGTACTCTCCGCGAGCGCTAGGTTTAATATTTTTAGCAATTTCAATAACTGAATTATCATAAAAATATAATCCTGGCACTGCAAAATTAGATTTTGGTTCTTCAGGTTTTTCTTCAATGGAGATAGCATTTAGGTTTTTATCAAACTCAACAACACCATAACGTTCCGGATCAGAAACATGATAAGCAAAAACTACCCCTCCATTAGGTTTTGTATTAGATTTTAGTAAATCTTGCATATTAGAACCGAAAAAAATATTATCACCTAATATTAATGCTACATCATCATTACCTATAAATTTTTCTCCTATAACAAATGCTTGTGCTAGACCGTTAGGAATTGCCTGCTCTGCATAGCTGAATTTACAACCTAAACTCGATCCATCACCCAATAATTTTTTAAAGTTTGGTAAATCATGAGGAGTTGATATGATAAGAATTTCATTTATTCCAGACATCATCAAAGTTGATAATGGATAATAAATCATCGGTTTATCATAAACAGGCATCATTTGCTTACTCATTGCTAATGTTAAAGGATGTAAACGTGTACCAGACCCTCCTGCCAAAATAATTCCTTTCATAAATCTTGATTTTAATTAGATCTTATGACCATAATTATATAAACATTTTTTTTAAACTTTTCTTATAACCAGATATAGGCAGATTATAAATTTCTTTTATTTTTTTCTTATCTAATAATGAAAATTTTGGACGTTTTGCTGGTGTCGGATAAGACGATGAAGGAATTCCGCCAACGTTACAATTATATCCTCCTAATTCTTTTATAGAAAGTGCAAATTCATACCAGCTTATTTCTCCTTCGTTTGAATAATTATAGATCCCCGGAATCCAATTAGAAGACCCTAAGATATCAATCATTGCCTGAGCCAGATCTGCCGCATATGTTGGTGAGCCAATCTGGTCATTTACAACATTAATTTCGTCTCTCTCCTGCATTAATCGTTGCATCGTTTTGACAAAATTATTGCCGAATTTGCTATAAACCCAAGAAGTTCTAATGATAATCGAATTCGGGTTTTCTTTTAAACAAGCTAATTCACCTGCTAATTTACTTTCTCCATATACATTTATTGGATTTGTATCTGCCTCTTCATTCAAAGAAGAAGAAGAAGATCCGTCAAATACATAGTCTGTTGAAATATGAATTAGTCTTATGTTATTTTCGAATGTATACTTTGCAATTAATTCTACAGCCAAATGATTTATAGTAAATGCTAAGTCTTTTTCAGTTTCTGCTTTATCTACTGCTGTATAAGCCCCACAATTAAAGATAAAATCTGGTTTAATTTCATTTAGCTGACCCCTAAGCAATTCTAAATTATCCAATGTGATCTTTGTTCTGTCTGCAAAAATCCATTCAAATTCCGGATAAGAGTTTGACAAAACCGAAAATTCAGATCCTAATTGTCCATTAGCTCCTGTTACAAGAATCTTTTTCATTAAAATAAACTATTGCAATTATCCATAAAAGGAAGTGCCTGATCTTTTTCAGAAACAATAGCTTTTTCTAAATCCATTCCCCAATCAATATTTAGAGATGGATCATCAAATTTAATTCCACCCTCAGAATCCTTGTTATAAAACTGATCACATTTATACGTTATTAAAGCTGTCTCACTAATAACAGAAAAACCATGTGCAAAGCCATGCGGGATTAACAATTGCTTTTTATTTTCTGCTGACAACAATATATTAAATGATTTACCATAGGTAACAGAATCCTTTCTTAAATCTACTACAACATCAATAATTTCGCCTTCTATAACTCGAATCAATTTTGTTTGCGCAAATGGTGGGTTTTGATAATGTAATCCTCGTAAAGTTCCTCTTTTTGAAAATGATTGATTATCTTGTATAAAATTGATATTAACACCTAATTCTTCAAATTTACTTTTACTGTAAGATTCAAAAAAATAGCCTCTGTTATCTCCAAAAACAATTGGTTCAATAATTAACAAATCTTTTATTGGCGTTTTTTCAGATTTCATGAAATTAAATTAATTTTTATCGAAGAATCCGTCAAGAACACTCTTAATTCTATTCAGCTCCTCTTTTGTTATATTAGATCCTGAAGGCAGACACAATCCATTTTCAAATAGACTTTCTGCTACATTGTTTCCATAATATGGATAATCTTCAAAAACGGGTTGCAAATGCATTGGCTTCCAAAGAGGTCTACTTTCAATATTTTTACTCTCTAAAGCTAGACGTAAGTCTTCTCTGGTTTTTCCGTTTGTTTTTTGAGGATCTATAACAATTGCAGACAACCAATGGTTCGAAAAATAATCCTTATTTGGCTCTGTCAAAATAGTAACACCATTGATATTGTTAAAATACTTTACATAAAAATCGTGCATATTTCTTCGTAATTGAACATGAGCATCTAAAACCTCCATTTGCCCTCTACCAATACCTGCACAAATATTACTCATTCTATAGTTGTATCCAACATGACTATGTTGATAATGCGGTGCATTATCTCGTGCTTGCGTAGAAAGAAAAACAGCTTTATCTTTCATTACTTTGTTTTGGGTTACAATGGCTCCTCCGCCTGAAGTTGTAATAATTTTATTTCCATTAAAAGAAAGCACTCCAATTTTTCCGAAAGTCCCACATTTTCTATTTTTATAATGACTACCTAAAGCTTCTGCACTATCTTCTAAAATTGGAATATTATACTTTGCAGCAACATCATGAATTTCATCAATCTTATATGGCATTCCATAAAGATGTACAGCAATAATTACTTTTGGTGTTTTTCCTTTAGAGATTCTATCTACAATTGCGTTTTCAAGAGCCACTGGACATAAATTCCAAGTATCCAATTCACTATCAACAAAAACAGGAATAGCCCCTTGGTACATTATTGGATTTGCAGATGCTGAAAAAGTCATACTTTGGCAAATAACTTCATCGCCAGCTTCGACCCCTAGCATAATTAATCCTAAATGAATTGCTGCTGTTCCAGAACTCAATGCCCCAATTTGAGTATCATACCCTAAATAATTCTCTAAATCTTTCTCAAAAGCATTTACATTTGGTCCCAAAGGTGCAACCCAATTTGTATCAAAAGCTTCTTGTACATATTTTTGTTCTGTACCTCCCATGTGCGGTGAAGACAACCATATTTTTAAATTATTCATTTTTTCTTATTTTTTTCTAGTCGCTTTAAATTATCTTTTTTTAATATAATCATAAAAATTACATATCAAACTCTTACGAAGTAAGAACGCTGTTTAAGCCTTCCTTAAAAGAAATTTTAGGAGACCAATTCACTTTATTCAAAGTATGTTCAATATCAAATCTAAATGATTGGCTAGTCTCGACTCCTGTATAATTGATTTGACATTGATTAAAAGAGCTAATTATTGAGGCAACCTCTTTGTTTGAAATCGAAATTCCTGTTGCTCCCACTAAAGTTTCATTTGTTTTCAAACTTTCACAAGCCATACATAAAGAAATTGCATCATCAATATATAAGTAATCCTGAAATCGCTTTCCATCTCCGAAAAGAGTAATTTCTCCTTTTTCTTTTGAATTGGCAATTAAATTTGGTAAAAAAGATTTATTATTTAAGCCTGGACCATATAAGTAAGTAAGTCGAAGAATAGCATATTTTTCATGTGACCGAACTATAAATTCTCCAGCAATTTTTGATATTGCATATAAGCCTGGATCATTAAATGATGAATTTATCGAAATCACATCCTTATGCATTCCATAAACATTTGTACTTGATATAAATATTATTTTTGAAGTAATAAATTTTTTTGAAATTTCATATAATAAATTATTTATTTGAAGCAGCTCTTGGTGTGAGCATGAGTAGCTTCCCGCAGAGAAATAAATCTCAGTTGGATTAAGATCTGAATCTAAAAAAGAATCTGTTTTTATTAAAGTCGCTCTAGAATCAATACTAGAAGTATTACCGTTATGAACAGCAATAACTTTTTTGTTTTTTTGCAATAAAGAATAAGTCAAACGACTACCTAAAAAACCATTTGCACCAATTACAGCAACCATAATATATATTATTTTGTTAAACTAAAATTATGAAATTCACCTTTTGGACTTTCTAATATATTATTATTATTCAGTGCATCAAATTCTGATTCCTCTACAAATACATCTGACCATGTTCTCATTACAACACCATTTTTTAATTTAGGTGCGACAATCTCTTCCCCATATAAATGATATTTCAAAATCTTCTCAACCTCATTAAATCCATAAAAATGACGAAGAGGGGTTGTTCCACTAAATCTTCCGTTTATTTCAAAAATTACCGGTTTATCATCTTTAATCCTAAATTGAAAATTAACTGGCCCATCAGGGTTTAGTTTTTCTGCAATAGGAATAATAAATTTATCATATTTTGAAGTTTCCGAATTTCTATAAGTTCTATAAGTATTACCATCTCTTAAATCTCTTTTCAGAGTTACAATAGCTCTGCATACTCCATTCAGAACAACACATCCGGAAGTAAACTCTCCTTCATCTTCAGATAAAAATTGCTGCACGACCAGATTACTGTTTGGATCATAAATTTCCATAAGTTCATCATGATTATTAATTTTTTTGATTCCTAATGATCTTGCACCATCAAATGGTTTAGCAAAAAGAGGGAAACCAAGTTTTTCTTCAATTTCCTTCAATTTTGACATATCATTTGCCATAACAGAAATTGGATATGGAAAATTATTTTTTTCAAGAAAGGAAGCCGTCAAAAATTTATCATTAGCGATATTTATAACATCCTCATCACTAACAATTACTAAACAATTCAATTCAGCAGCAAAATGTTTTTTATACTTTGAAAATATAGGTAATTCTACATCTGTCCCTACCAGAATAACATCAATACTATGAAGTTTTACTATATCTATAATTTTATTAATATAAAGATCGTCGTTTGCTTTAGGAATTGTAATTGCATAATCTCCTAACCAATGGCCAGTTGACCTTGAATCAGGATCAGCAGTAAATATTTTTTTTGGAAAATCTGCTACTTGCAACAGCCTTAAAATACCTTGTCCTAAAAGAGCTCCAGCTCCTGTAACTAATATATTTTTATTCATTATTTTTATTTAGTTTTAAATCATCAAATCTTGGCATTGTAACAAACCCTTCTGGTGAAACTCCGTCTGAAATAATTACCTTTTTTAGAGTAAGGAAAATGATTCGCAAATCTACAAGTATACTTAAATGGTTAACATACCAGACATCAAGTTCAAATTTTTTTTCCCAAGACACCGAATTTCTTCCATTAACTTGTGCCCAGCCTGTAATACCAGGTTTAACATCATGGCGTTTTTTTTGAAAGTCATTATATAATGGCAAATATTCTGGCAATAAAGGCCTAGGACCAATTAAGCTCATATCACCTTTTAAAACATTAATTAACTGTGGAATTTCATCTAGAGATGTTTTTCTTACGAACATACCAATTCTCGTTAATCTTTCTGCATCTGATAAAAGATTCCCATTTGAATCTTTTTTATCATTCATCGTTTTAAACTTTATTATTTTAAATATTTCCCCATTCTTCCCTGGACGTTTTTGGACAAAAAAAGGTTTCCCATTATTAGCAAAAGCCAGGAATAAAATCAAAACGATTATTAATGGAGAAAAAATAAGAAGAACCAAAAAAGAAGCTAAAAAATCAATAAGCCTTTTAAAAAAAAATCTATACATCTATTTTTTGTTTTATCAATTCATATGATATATCTACAGTATATTTATCTTTAAGCAAATTCAAAGCGTTTTCTCTCATAATTTGAAAAACATCTTCATTATTTACCATATTTTCGATAGCATTGTTCATAGACAGAACATCTCCAGAGGCAACAAAATATCCACAATTATTTTTTTCAATAACTAAACCAATATCTGTATTTAAATCTGTCGCTGCAATGATGGGTTTTTTCATTTCTAAATAAGATAATAATCTAGAAGGAAAATTTGGTATCGTAAAATCTTTATGCAAAAAAATCATACCAACATCACATGCATTTAATAGCATATCATAATCTTTTTTTGGCAATCCCTCTAATAATTTAGAATTCTTTGGATCTTTTTCTTCAAACCATTTTTTAATTCTATTAAATTCAGTTCCAGAACCCACAACTAAGAAAAAAGCATCCGGATTTGAATTAAATTCAATAGTTTCTAATAAAAAATTAATTCCTTGTGGTTTTCCGAGATTACCTCCGTAGACAAATATCTTTTTATTGACAGGCAAATTATATTTTACTCTTATTGCTATTTTATCCTCATTACTTTGAAAAAAATCTATTGGCTCAATAGAATTGGGATTTACTTCAATTTTTTTCAAATCAATATTTGGATTATGGTCTATTATATACTTTTTATTAGCTTCTGACATACATCCAATTGTATCCGAAACTTCATAAAGTCTTTTTTCTTTTTTTAAGAATAGTTTATGCAATAATCCTTTCTCTTTTAGCATTTTCATATCAACTGCATTTTGAGGAAAAATATCTTTAAGAAGTAAATAGGAATAAGCTTGATCTCTTTTTTTTATAAAACTAATTACTTTTGAAAATGTGATTGGAGGCGTAGAATAAATAATAACATCGAACTTTATCCCAAAAAAGTTTTTTTTTATTGCAGAAAGAAATTGATATTCAATTGCCAAAGTACCAATTCCTTTTTCAACAATATTACTCTTTTGAAGATTCAAAGTTTGAACATTCAAAATAACACCTTCTTTTTGGTTTAGGATATATGTTTTCTTTTTTTCTCTTCTTTCAATTGGGCAAACAACAAAAACTTCATGACCTTCTTTATAAAACTTTCGAAGTAAATCATTGTATATTCCTCTATCTGTGAAGGAATTTATCTTAACCATAGTCAAAAAAAGTACTTTCATTTTTCTAGACTATAGCTCGCTCCAAACAACACGTTTAACATAATCTGTATAACTCAAAATGATACGTACCATTTTTTCTGAAACATTTGGCATCGAATAATCTTCAACTGGTCTAAAATTTCTTTCGTTTCCTGTTTTTTGATATTGCAGTTGCACTAAACCTTGCATGATTCTTTCGGGACTTAATCCAACCATCATTACAGAAGCTTCTTCCATCGCTTCTGGTCTTTCATGTGCGTCTCTAATATTAAGAGCTCTAAAGTTTAATACAGAAGATTCTTCTGAAATCGTCCCTGAATCTGATAAAACTGCATAGGATTTCATTTGCAAAGCATTGTAATCATTAAAACCTAATGGCTTTAAAAATTGAACATTTTTATGCATTTGAATATTTTTTTTCTCAATCATATTGCGAGTTCGTGGATGAGTACTGACAATAATTGGATAATTGTATTTTTCAGCTATAAGATTTAAACTATCCATTAAACCTTGAAAGTTTTTCTCGCTGTTGATATTTTCTTCTCTATGTGAAGAAACTACAAAAAATTCACCTTCTTTTAATTCTAATCTTTCTAAAACATCAGACGATTTTATATATGGTAAATAATGATTTAAAACTTCAAACATAGGTGAACCAGTCTTAATAATTCTATCAGCTGGCAAGCCTTCTCTTAATAAATATTCTCTGGCAATATCACTATATGTTAAATTCACATCTGAAACGTGATCTACAATTTTTCTATTCGTTTCTTCTGGAACACGTTGATCAAAGCAACGGTTTCCTGCCTCCATGTGAAAAATAGGAATATGTCGCTTTTTAGCAGGAATAGCACAAAGACAGCTATTAGTATCCCCTAAAACTAAAAATGCATCAGGCTTTTCTGTCTCTAAAAGAGGATCAATTTTAATTAAAATCTGACCTACAGTTTCGGTAGCTGTTGCGCCAGCGGCGTTTAAGAAAAAATCAGGTTTACGAATTCCTAAATCATCAAAAAATATTTGGTTTAATTCATAATCATAGTTTTGACCTGTATGTACAATTAAATGCTCAATAGCATCCGAATTATCTAAAGCCGCCATAACTCTCGAAAGGCGAATAATCTCTGGCCTTGTACCAACCACAGTCATTACTTTTAATCTTGATTTCATTATATTGCTGCTATTATATTATTATTAAACATTTTCAAAATAAGTATCTGGGTCATTTGGGTCATAAAATTCATTTATCCAAAAATTGGTATACAATACTTCATCTCCAATATTTTTAATATTATGAGTATACCAGATTGGCATGTCAACGTAAGAAGGTTCATTCCCGTCAAGATAAAAATCTAAAACTTCATTTGTGCCTATGCGACGCAATTGTATTAATGCTTTTCCTTTTATAACCGCAAAACGTTCTATTTTCCTGGTATGATAATGATTACCACGAGTAATTCCCGGAACTGTTGTTGAAAATGAAACTTGACCACCCACTCCTAAACGAATAATTTCTACAAATGAGCCCCTAGGATCTGTATGCTCAACAAATTTTACTGGAAAATGATTCTTTATATCCATGTAGCAACGATAAGTATTGAATAAATTCAACTCAAATGTGTTGTCTATAGATGGAATAATTCCTTTGCACTGATATTCTGACTTATACTTCTCTAACAAACTCAAAATCTTCGAAACTTTAGATTCTGATGTATGTTTTACAACTATTTCTGGGTTGCTTTTCTGGCCTCTAATTTCATCAATTATGGCTTCAACTAGTTCTCCTACATAAATCAATTTTAAATCTCCATCTACATCAATAGAAGGTGTTTCATTGTGTGATAACTTATAACAAAAAGTTGCAATAACAGAATTATAGTTAGGATGACCAAAAGGGCCAAATACATTAGGTATAATCATACCAGAAAATTTACCTTGACAATTGTCTGACCAATCAATCATTAATTCTCTACCTTCCTTCTTAGATTTTCCGTATAGATTATCTCTGTCTTCTTGTGTAGAAGATGAGAAAATAACATGAGCTTTACTTTCTGTTTTCTTTAGAGAGTGTATTAACTTTTTTACCAGAGTTAAATTTGTTTCATAAATTACTTGGGGATCATTATGACGGTTCATAGCTGCCAAATGTACAATTACATCACATTCAGCTACAAAATCATCTAATCTATTTTCATCTTCAAAAAATTCTTTTTGAAAATTAATTTGTATAAATTCTTCTGGAAATAAACCAATTGTATTATACAAATGTGATCCAACAAATCCAGCTTGTCCAGTAATTCCTATTTTTAACATTCTTTGATTTTAAATTTTAAAATAATCAATATCATAACGATATTCATCTTGAGTTTCTCCTAATAAATAATCAGCCATTACTAACAATTTAGAATTAGACTCTAGTGATTGGATACTACTAATATATCCCTGAGGAACATGAATTACATCTAAAGTATCTGAAGAAATTATAAATGTATTTACTTCTAATTTTTTAGAAGGTTTTTCCCAATTATCTACTTGAATCAATTCTATTTTAAATTTTCCTGTAATTGCAGAAAACCATCTTTGCTCTATTTGATGTCCTTGCCAACCTCTTATAAAATCAATATTTATATTTTCTAAAATATATATTCTTTTAACTTTTGAAGCGTCAAACTCATTATTATAAAACAAAAAGCCTCTTTGGTCTGCGTGACAATTACCTGAAATTAATTTTAATCGCGTCATGACTCTTAACCTGGCATTTGAGCCACATCTTCACCAAAAACTTCTTTTCTAATAAGAGGAAGAGTAGATAATAATTTCTTCATACCTTCTACTCCTTGCTGTTCAGTATTATGAGAATGATAGTCTTCGATCAAAGAGATATCCTGTTCTCCTTCTGAGAAGTATTGAGCATAATTTAAATCACGGTTATCAGCAGGGATACGATAAAATTCACCCATATCTTCAGCTTTAACCATTTCTTCACGAGTACATAGCGTTTCATATAATTTTTCCCCGTGACGTGTTCCAATAATTTTGATTTCAGTATCTGCTTTACAAAGTTCTTTTAACGCTTGTGCTAAATCACCAATGGTTCCTGCAGGAGCCTTATTTACAAACAAATCACCTGGATTACCATTTTCAAAAGCAAATAATACCAACTCTACTGCCTCATCTAATGACATTAAAAAACGTGTCATGTTAGGATCTGTTATCGTAATTGGGTTATTCTCTTTGATTTGTTTTAAAAACAAAGGAATAACAGATCCTCTAGAGGCCATTACATTACCATAACGAGTAAGGCAAACTGTTGTGTCTGTAAGATTTCTTGATGCGGCAACTGCAACTTTTTCCATTAAAGCCTTTGAAATTCCCATAGCATTAATAGGATATGCAGCCTTATCTGTACTTAAACAAATTACTTTTTTAACTTTATTAAACCCAGCTGCATCAATAACATTTTGTGTCCCAAAAACATTTGTTTTTGTAGCTTCTAAAGGAAAAAATTCGCATGAAGGAACTTGTTTTAAAGCAGCGGCATGAAACACATAATCAACACCACGCATGGCACGTTCTACACTATTGTAATCTCTTACATCTCCTATATAAAACTTTAGTTTATCATTTTTTAGATGATTTCGCATATCATCCTGTTTCTTTTCATCTCTACTGAATATGCGTATTTCACTAAAATGATCTGTAGTTAAGAATCTATTAAGTACTGCATTTCCAAAAGATCCTGTACCTCCTGTTATTAATAATGTTTTATTTGTAAATTTCATATTTTTATCTAAATAAGTTTTCCTTTTCACTCTTTACCGGATAATTAATAAGAACGGCTTTATATTTACCTTTGAAAACAAATAAACTTCCTGCTGCTACGCCTATTACTCCATGAGCTTGTATCACTTTTTGAATATCTTCTAAGCTCCCAGCACCGCCAAGCACAGTTAATGGTACGCTAATTTTTGATCGGACTTTATTAATAAGGTTCAAATCATAACCTTTCATAACACCATCTTGATCTATTGAGTTAATGATAATCTCACCCACACCAAGAGATTGAAGTTCTTCAACAAATTTTAAAGGATCTTTTCCTGTTGCTTTTTTTCCATTATGAATATACACTTCATAACCTCCTAAAAGTTTTTTTTTAACATCTAACACAGCTATAACGCTCTGTGACCCAACTTTATCAGCAATTTCAGTAATAATTTTTGGGTTTTCTAAGACAGCTGAACTTAATGCAATTTTTTCAATACCAAGTCCAAAAATTTTTTGTGCTTGGAGAACTGTTTTTACACCTCCTCCATAACAAAGTGGCATTCTTGACTGAACAGCAAGGTTTTTTATTAGTTTGTAATTAGGTTCTCTTCCTAAAACTGATGCGTCAATATCAAAAACTGCAAGTTCATCAACAACTTTTTCATTAAAAATCTTAACGGCATTTATAGGATCTCCAATATATTTAGGATTTTTAAAATTTACAGTTTTTACTAATCCTCCCTCATGAATAAGTAGACTTGGAATAATTCTTGGTCTTAACATATTTTATAATTTAGCAAAATTATTCAACAAAATTTCACCATAATGATGGCTTTTTTCAGGATGAAATTGGATCCCGTAAATATTCTCGTGATTTACTGCACAAGTAAAAAAATCTCCATATTCAGTCTCAGCTATACTGTCTTCGTTATTATTACACTTAAAATAATACGAATGCAAGAAATAAAATAAACTATCTTTTTCTAAACTGGTAAAAAGTTTTGTCTCTTTAGTTGGAACAACATCATTCCATCCCATATGAGGAAGTTTCGTAACAAAATTTATATTTTCTGGATCAAACTTAATAATATCTGCATCGATCCACTTTAAACCTTCTGAATTTCCTTCATCACTTTTGTTTCCCATCATTTGCATTCCTACACAAATTCCAATTACTGGTACTTTATTTATTAATACCAGTTCATCTAGTCTTTCTCTCATTCCTGACTGATTGAGTCTTTCCATAGCATAATCAAAAGAACCAACGCCTGGTAAAATTATTTTCTCAACATATTCCAGATCAGCCAGACACTTAGCAACTCTAGTTTCTATATTTAAACGTTTGTAAACATTAGCAAAAGCATCTATATTTCCAACTCCGTAATCAATTAATGTTATCATTATCTGAATAATCTTTTTTCTAATCCAAATTTACGCATAGTCTTAGCTCCTAAACCAATTAGAATTCTTTTATTTTTATAATCATGGAAGGTTTTATTTTCTCCTTCAAAAATGTTTTGTAATTCTTCTCTAGAAAAATCTAATTTTTCTGCAACATAATCGAATTCTTTTTGAAGTGTAAATTCATCTAATTCAGGTTTTGAAATTCTTTCCAAGGCTTCTTCTCTTGTCATCTGATTTGTTAAAATCAAACTCGAAAAATGGGCTCTTCTTTTCTCATAACCAAATTTTCTTGGCATCCAATAATCTTCATAAAATCTTGTAAATCTAGATTCATGATGTTTATGTTGAAATTTTTCCCATCCAAATTTTTCAAATAATAATTCCTCAACATCTTTCTTTACATATGGAACTAAATTTAATGGCTTAAAAACTTCCATTCCTAAAACGTATTTATAGTACAGTTTATATTTTATGATATCAACAATAGGAAATGTTTTTAATTTTCTATTTCCAAATTTTTTGTAAATACTATTAATAAGTGTACTATCTATACCTGGATATGCACCCCATTCTTCAGGCTCTCGACAGCATTCTGTGCTAAAATTCCCCCCTGTTAGTACATATTTAATTTTATTTTTTTTTGCAAATTTATATAGACTTGAAAAAAATGCAATGTCTTGAGGCATATCTTGGTCTGCTATCTGAGATTTAAAAAAGGCTCTTTGTAAATCTTTCATTTCCTCCCAATTTATAACATCTGTATATAAATCAACATTTAATCCATTTACTAATTTCTCAATATTTCCAACTGCTTTATCTGTATTCCATCCAGCATCGACATGAAATAATAATGGACGTAATCCCATAACTTCTTTTGCAATATATGCTACATATGAACTATCAAGTCCACCACTTAAGCCTATTATGCAATCAAAATCACGATTTTTACCATCTTTTTTTATTTTTTCTGCAGTACGCATTAGTTCTGCCATACCTTCCTGACCTGTATTCCAACTAGGAAGTATCTCATTTATAAAATTAACATAATAATCACTTTCACCATTTTCATTAAATATGATATTTGGATCTGAAGTATCCATTATAGTTTTTGTACAAATTTTATACGATCTTTCGTTCATAGTTATTTCTTATTTAATAATTCATTATAAAGTTTAAAATATTCGTTGAACTTTATTTTTCTATCAAAATTTAAAATTGCACTATTAATGCAATTTTTTACATAAAAATTTTTGCCCTTATTTTTTATTGACTCTACTGCATTTAACAAACCTACAACATCTCCCTTGTTTATAATTATTCCAGTATCTTCACTTACTGATTCAGTACTCCCTCCTGTTTTGTAAGTGATAATAGGAGTTCCACAAGCAAGTGATTCCAAGTTTGTTGTGGGAAAAGTGTCTTCAAAAGTTGGGTTCACAAAGACATCCGCTGCAGAATAAAGATCCGCAAGTTCATTAACGCTCTCCGTTCGTTTAATTCCTATTATATTGCTAGGTATTTTTTTTAATAAATCATCATCCAATCCTACTAAGATAATAGAATAGATATTTTTATCAATTAAATCATTTAATTTAATGAATTCATCAAATCCTTTTCTTTTATCCCAAGTACTCGCTACACCCAAAATAATGAATTTATCCTTCAATTCATATTTCTCATTTATAAATTCTCTAGAATTTTTAGGATAAAAGGTTTTTAAGTCTATACCATTTTGAATTACTTGGAGAGGAATCTCTGAAAGAAATGATTCAGAAACCTTTTCTGCCAGCCAATTTGATACAGGGACAATTGTTAAATTTTGTAAGGATGTAAAAATTCTCTTTTTATCTAAAAAGTTTTGTCTAGATCGATCAAAAATTAAACTCTTGGGATATTCGTTTTTTTGTTCACAATGATAACATTCAGTTTTCCATTTTTCACAACCCACAAAATCAAAATACGCACAATGTCCAGTAAAAGACCAACAATCATGAAAGGTCCAAACTACAGGTATATTACTTTCCTTTAAATAATTAAATAAAATTTCTATATTAATAAAATAACCATGAAGATGATGTAAATGAATAATATCCGGCTTAATTGTATCTAACAATTTCACAAAATTCTTAGTAGCCTGTCTTGAGCTCATACAATGATTATCAAAAATTCTTGTCTCAATTCCATGCCAATAAACATCAAATTCTGTCCCGATTTTTATTAACTCAGATGTACTCGAGTTATCACTTCTTGCATATGCAACATAGCTAGACCAGCTATTTTCGATAACTGTATCACCAATTTGATCTGCAATTCTACCAACCGAGCCCTTATTAGCTTCAACTGCTATTTGTAAAAGTTTTGGCATTTTTTGTTACTTGGTTAATTCATAATTCATACTCTCTAAAATCTTTTTTATTTGCATAAAATTATTTTTTTCTTGCAATACATAAGATTTAGCAGATTCGCCAAACACATCAAGTTCTTTCTGTGATTTTGACAAACAATCCAATATTGATTGTTCAAATCCTTCTTTTGTTTCTGATTCAATGTAAAACATTTTATCTAAGTAGTCGTCTGGTATCCCAGGGAGTTTTGTTGTCAAGACAGGAGTACCTGAAGCCATATATTCCATTAGTTTAGATGGAAAAGAAAACTTCGTAAATTCATTATCAGAAAACCTTGGATTAATTAGCAATTTAGCCTTTTTCTCATAACTTAAAACTTCCTCATTTGGTCTGTTTCCAAAGTACTTAATCCGGGGGTCTTTCTTTGCTGTCTTTATTACCTCCGCTTCCATATCTCCACTCCCAAAAAGCCACAATTCATAATCTCCTTTAAGCTTTATAAAAGTATTTATTAAAAGTTTTACTCCAAATTTTTCAAATAATGCTCCAGCGTACATTATTGCATTTTTATTTGAATATTCAATTATTAATTCGTCATTAATTTGACTATCTGTAAAACCTTCTGTAATAGAATAAGGTCTTTTGGGATAAAAATCTACCATATATTTAGTTATAAAAACAAAATAATCTGTTATTGAAATAACCTTTCTGCATAGCCATATATATATCGGTACAAGAAAACTTTTAAGTGAAAAACTAGTTTTAGAATATGAAAATTCGTACTCTGGCATATCTGGCACAAAAGTAGTTATATAAAAATTTTTAAAAAATTTTAGAGGAGCAACTGCAATAAGAAATGGAAGATATATAAAACTAAAAACAACTACTTTTTTCTCTTCTCTGCTATTTTTTAAATACCATTTGATTGAAAAATAAAACAAATACAATGAAATTGTTAATTGTTTTAAAAGTATAATATTTATAAAAGGAATATAATGATTCCCATCTGCTTCTCTTTTATTCCATAAAAATAATTTACAAGCAGGATACATTCCAATTGGCACCAAAAATAAATTAGTACTATTATCTCCAACATTATGTTTTAAACCTTCCCCAATAAGACGAGTATATTTCATAGCAGCAACTGACATATTAGCATCAGTCTTTGATAATTTATTTAAATTAATTATATCATCTTGATTGGCATAGACGCCAATAAATAAAAACTTCATTCCAATATTATTAATTATTTATATTGTTTTTTTCCTTGCTATCACTTGTATTAGTTTGAGAATTAGTTTTAAAAGAAATTTTCAAATAAATAAAAATAGGTATTGATAACAACAATGGTATTAGAATACCTCCAGCTGCAGAGTAAAATATGGCTAATAATGGTATTTGAATTAACAATACTATTAAAAATAAATTTGACAAGGATATTTTATTCTTTTTTGGCTTTAATTTAATAATTACAAAATAATAAATTAAACAAGAAATTAACGCCAAAATATACCCTAAGTCAAAAACTGTATAAGCAACAAATCCATTAAAAGTATACCAATGTAATGGCCATATTTTCTGTCTAAAAGCTAAATATGCATTTGGATCATAACTAATAATATTGTATTGACCTAAAAGGCTTAAAACCGGCTGCAATGATATTTGACTATTAAAAGTTGTAAAATCATAGGAATTAAGCACGTACATGTTGTTGTAGTACCATTGAGAAAGGTAATCGAAGTAACTGTACAAAACTGGATCTTGAATAAATGAATTTGAAGGAATAGTTTCTGCATATAAATTATCTTCAGTAAACCGCCTAACACTAATATTTACAAAGTAAAGAACCATTAAAAAAAGCAACACAAATACAGTGTTTTTAATATATTTTTTAATCTTATTTTCAAGAGTACCATATAACATTATCAAAAATGCTATATAAATTAAAGCATATTGAACAAAAACTGCCCGCGAAAAGTAAGTAAGACCAAATAGTACAATATTTAAAGACAATACAAAACACCAAATAGATAATTTATAATTTTTTTTCGCTAGATAATAGAAATGTAATGGAATTAAAAAATAGCTATAACCATATATAAAAGACGAAAGAATTATTAATCGTACATCAAATGGAAGGCTGTAATAAAAATCTGTAGAAACTCCCTCAGCGTATTTAAAAGTATTGATGTCTTCAACAAATAAAAAAACAAATACTGAGGTTATTAAAAAAGTAATGAAGGGTATAATTGAAATAAATAATAGAAATTTTGTCAGCTTTTTTAGTTTTGCTTCATTTTTAAAAGTTATTTCTTTTATCTGCTTAAAGCTTTGCCAAGGTAAAATAATTAAAGTTAATAGAACGATTGTCAATACAAGATTAAAAAATTTAAAAAGAGTGTTTATTTCATAATCTTGACCTATAAATATCATTCCGATTAAAGAAATAACCTGTAATAAAATAAAAAAGGTTACTATCGATTTTGATCGTAGATAAATAATAAATAATAAAATGAAATAAATTAATATCATATTGAAGTGATGAAACTAAACACAAAAATGTATAAAGCTATCTATTGAAAAATTGTTTTAATTAAGTATCTATCTGATTTTTTGTAAAAATCACAATTATTTTCTTCAGCTTTTTTGTCCAAAATATCATAGATCTCTTCTGGTAAGTCGAAAAAATAAAGATTCTTAAATTGAGATAAATGCAGCTGCCTTTTATAATTTATTTTTTTTAAAACTGCTACTTTCTTGTTTTGATTTAGAGCTTCGTAAATTACTGCTGATACAATAAGAACAACCAACTGCGACTTTGCAATTAAAATTGTAGTATCAACCTCATTTGTAATTATACTAACATTGGTATTGCCTTTAAAATACTCTACATATTCATCACTTAAATGAAATTCGTTTGGATGTAACTTATAAACAAACTTTAAGTCTGGTCTTTCGATCGCTAATGTTAATGTTAATTTACTCAACTCTCCTCCATGAACCCGAGTAGAAATAACCAGAATAGAACCATCTAATTCAATTTTTGGTGTATTAGAAAAGTAATCGTTACCTATAGGTATGATTTTTTTTACCGGTACATTTATACCTCTGCACCAATATTCACCAAAAGTAAGCACATATTTAGGATATATAATAAACGAATTTTCAGAGATACCCTGAGGATAAGAATAATCAACTTCATCGATTTCTATTCCTGCATGTTGCATAAGATAAGTTTCACAATTACAATCATGTGCAGCAAGTATAGATGCTTTTGGGTTTCCGGTACAGATAATTAATTTACGATTTTTGACTAAAGAAAAAAATGTTTTATAAAACAAATAATCACTTTTAAAATCTCTTATAATTAAATTTATTTCGCTAAATGAGATTAGACATTCTCCAAATTCTATTTCTAGAGCATTCTTTATTAAATTATAAAACTCAATTGAGATGTTGCTTTTTTTAGAAAATCGCCTAAATACATTACTGAAATCGTATATGTAATCGTAAGCAAGTTCTGCAGACAGAATAGGCTCAACTACCATACATTTACCATCCAAAGTTTTTATTAAAGGCATTGCTGATTTATCATAATACTTACCTTTTTCATTAGTATATCTTGAGGCTGTCAAAATAACTATTTCACTTTTTTTTCTAAGAACACCAACTATAAAAGTAATCAATTTAATAACTATTTTGAAATAGTCTTTAAATCCATGTTTAACATTCTTGGATAATTTTATACGATCTTTCTCCGGATAGTAATACTTCAAATAAACATTATAACGTATTATATCCCATAATGGCAAATTAATCTCTTTTCCTAGGTCAAAAAGATTATTTTCTGATTCCATTTTATGGAATTTATGAATCAATTGCATCTTCTTACTTTTATTTTAGTTTCGTTTTAAAATTTTCTTTGAAAAAAGAGAAATCTCTTTTCTATCATTCCAAAAAATAAGTAGTACAAATAAACAATAAATGAGAATTTTTATAATTACTGCCAAAAAAATTGATTCAATGTCTATTATAAAATACAATAAAACATAAAAAGGAATGGTTAAAAGTAAAGGAAACAATAAAATCTTAAAGGGGGTTGTATGGAGTTTTACAAAATAGGCGTTAATAAACCAGGCCAATACGGTCATAATTACATACGATAACACAAATGAAATTGCGGCACCTAATTCTCCAAATGATTTTATAAAAAAAACATTGAGGATCACATTACTTATACCGCTTACAAGAATAGTTATTGTCATGTACTGTGTTTTTTTCGTATACCCAAAATTTCTTATGTAAGCGAAAGACAATTGGGAGAATATATAACCTATAGTAAAAACCGGAACAAGGTATAGTGCTTCAGAAAATTCTTTTTTAGCTAATAATAAACCTATTTCTTTACCAAAACAAGCAACCCCAAAAGCAACCAATATTGTAAGCTTAAAAATTCTAACAAAATCAGTATCTAGCTGCTTATAATTTTTAGAATTCATGTATTCAAAATAATACGGATTCCAAGCTTGATGTGTTACAGCAATAGCTATATTAACAATGCTGCTTACAGCTAATGCTAAATTATAGAATCCTGCTTTGCTCATTCCCTGTGATCCACCTATTGCAAGTTTTCCAAATTGCTCTATTATTACACCACTGAGCGCATACGGAATTAATGGTACTGAATAAGTAAATATGTATTTAATGTAAGAGGTATCGAATGACCATTTAAAATAAGGTTTTATTAATCGAATCCAAAAAAAAACTATGCAGAAGCCAGCAAGTATTTGTCCAAAAATTTGCCCTAAAAATTTATCTTTTCCCAATAAAAGTATAAAGGCGACAGAGAAACCAAAGCCAAGAAATACCCTAACTACAGAGGAAATAGCAACTTCCTTACTTTTTTTTAAAGGTCCATATATTTGTTCAAATGTTAGTCCAATGATATTTATAGCAGAAATTGGTATTATCAAATAAACGACATTTTTATCTAATCCTATCAGATTTCCAAATTCATCTGCAAATAGAAAGAGCAGAAAAGAATTAAGAATAAAAAATACTGTTCCTAAAATAGAAGAAGTTCCAACAAATCTTTTAAAATCTAACTCATCCTTTTGATCAAAAAAATATCTACTCACTGACCTGTCAGCACTAAACGACATAACACTTCCTAAGAGCCCCACTATTCCCATAAAAATACTAACAATTCCATAATCCTCAGGACTAAGTAATCTTGTATAAATGGGTATCGAAATAAAGCCTAAAGCACTCGTTGCAACACTTGCAATAAGATAATTTCCTCCATGTTTCAAAAAACCTGCAAAATTGCTCATTAACTATTTAAAATTTAATCATTTAATTGAAAATCTATATTTTTTAACAATAATGTTATTGAATGAAGATTTTCATCATTTATTTGGTCTAAAACAATTTTGGGTTCTGATTTTTGAAGAAAGATATTTTTAACTATTTTTTTTACAGGCTCAGGAATCACTTTAGCAATCTTAGATCTAATGACAAGCCTGGTATTTTTCTTTTGTCCATACAAATAACTATTCATAACCTTATCGGCGTATCCAATATGTGTATTTCTATCTACTAATTCCTTAAACTTGTTATAATCCTCATTCACCTGAGCAACTTGCATACTCGTAATTGAGGCGTGTCTATTACCCCAATGCTCCACAGTAGTTATTTCACGAACTCCCCAGATTTCTTTTAAAAACTTTATTCCTCCCGCATGACATGCACATGTACCAATCACTAATTCAATAAAGTTGTCGTTATAAAATTTAGCCTCATTTATAATTTGAAATGCCTTTATCAAAACTTCTTTATCATACATAGCCCATAAAACCTGATAATAATTTTGAAAAAACACTTCTGCATTCCTTTCAAAACTTAGGTCAATATCATCTGGCAGTTGTTGATAAATGGGATAGTAGTGACCGTCAAAAACATCTTTAAAAGATATATATTTTCCAACTAACGTTTTATAATTTTTATTATCGTTAAGAAAAGAAAAGCCTTTATATAATGATTCAATTACTATAAAATCATCATCTGCACAAAGTGCAATAAAATTCGTTTCTATTCGAGAAAGAGCAAACAGTACCTTTGCAGCAAAATTTTGACCCGGGAGGTGCAAATAACTCACATTATCATATAGTCCTCCTTCATATTTTTTAGAAGAAGAATCGCAATAAATCACATTTGCATTCAAATCTTTAAAATACTCAATAGAGCGTTTTAAATAATGATGCCGATTATGTGTTGGAATTATTAATGTAAAATTATTCATTATTTTAACTTGAATATATTTATTAACTCTCCATTACGAGTTTAAATATTCTCTAATAACCTGAGCCATATAATCATAATGACTCTCGTTAAGACCTGGCCAAACTCCTAGCCAAAAAGATTGGTTCATTATAATATCTGTATTAGTCAAATCCCCAACTACACGGTGTTCAATATTTGCATAAGCCGGTTGGCGTAATAAGTTACCTCCAAATAAGAGACGCGTTCCAATCTTTTTCTCTTCGAGATGTTGAACTAACATATGTCTATCAGCTGCATCACCTTCTCTAAGAGTAAGTAAAAAACCAAACCACGAAGGGTCAGAATTTGGAGTTGGTTCAGGAAGTATAAATACTTCTTCAAATTCTTTCATTCTTTCGTATAATGCCGCATAATTTTCTCTTCTACGCTCAACAAATTGATCAATCATTTTTATTTGTGATACTCCGAAAGCGGCTTGCATATCTGTCACTTTCAAATTAAAACCAATATGAGAGTAAGTATATTTATGATCGTATCCAAAAGGCAAAGTTCCTAACTGCTGATCAAAACGACATCCACAAGTATTATCTTTACCTGGTTCACAATAGCAGTCTCTGCCCCAGTCTCTAAAACTTTCTGCCAATTTTGACAATACAGGATTATTTATCAACACTGCTCCACCTTCGCCCATTGTAATATGATGTGCAGGATAAAATGAAAAAGTAGCAATATCTCCAAAAGTTCCTGTTTTTTTACCATTATATGTAGCTCCAAGTGAATCACAATCATCTTCTACTACCCATAAATTATATTTTTTTGCTACACGCATAACCTCATCTAAATCAAATGGATTACCTAAAGAATGAGCAATCATTATCGCTTTTGTTTTGGGGCTTACAGCTGCCTCTATCATGTCTCCCTTTACATTATGTGTTGCAATATCAACATCTATAAATACAGGAATAGCTCCAAACTGGATGATAGGATTAATTGTGGTAGGAAAGCCTGCGGCAACTGTAATCACTTCATCTCCTGGTTTAATTGCACGAGCTCCTAATTTTGGGGATGTTAAGGCATAAAAAGCAACTAAATTTGCCGAAGATCCTGAATTAACTAATAAAGATCTATGTGCTCCAAAATATTTAGCAAAATCATCTTCAAATTGATTGGCAAAACGTCCCGCAGTTAACCATCCATCCATTGCTGCATCAACTCCATTTAAAATATCTTCAGCACTTATTATTTTTCCAGTCACAGGAATATAATCAATTCCAGGTTTTATTTCTTTACCTATATTCTTTCCAATAAATGGTAATAATTGGCTTTTAAGTGTATCATCAATATTTTTATATTCCATTTCTTTCCTTATTAATTATATTCTTTTTTTATTTTATAAATTTTAATTTATGTTTTCTGCAATATATTTTCCTCTAAGTATACAATCATCTGTCCAATAGTATTTCCATTGTCCAAATCTACCTGCCAAAATAATATCGCCAAATTTGTTTTTTACTACATCTTTTTTACTCCAATCTGTAGCAGGAGTTAAATCATCATTTTCTCGTAATAATCCAAAATCTGTTAAATAATCGAGAATTGTATTTAATGATTTTTGTCTTTTATGGTCAAAAATAACATTAGCATATTTAATATAGTTTGTATTAGCCTCTTCTATACAACTTTCATTTTCAACAAGCCCCATCTCTACAAGCTCCTCTGCAACTTTTTTACAAATTTGTTCAATTGTTTCTTCTTGTTCTTTATATCTTGAAAAATAAACTTCTACCTGAACTCCACATTTCCCTTGAATTCCATTATCAGGAGATAATAATTCCGTAAAATTTATTCGAGTCGCATATTTATCATCATCATAGACATACAACCAATGAGAATTAATTACTGCCGGATGATTAACCACAAAATTTAACAGCAGAAGTTCTGAACATGCTAAATCTTTGGCAGCATCTTGTATCTCGTCAGGGGTATCAAGAAATTTTACAAATTCAGGTAAAGGGAGTGTATTAATAAGTTTAGAATACTTTTGTTCGGTGCCATCAGTAAAATAAACGGTTTTATAATTTAAATCTATTTTATTAACGCATTTGTTTAATTGAACATTCATGTTCTTTCTCAAAAGGTTCGAATAACTATAATATCCTCCTGTTTTTGGATATCGAACACTTGTTATGTAATGTGTAGATTCATCAAGCGGACCCTCAAAACCTTTTTTAACTGTTTCCACATCTGGAAAAAAGACTCGATCCCCAACCCAATCTGTAGACAATTGTTCAGGATTTAATGTCCAATATTTTTTTGTGTATTTTTTCACAAATTCATTCGAAAATTCATCACCAAAAGCTAATTTAATCCACTCATCATAATTAGCTGGCTGAACATGATTATCTATGTTTTTTCTAGTTTTCAAAAAGTCAGTGAGACATTTTGATCTTGTAGGTTCTGGAACTGCATATAAATTAGACTGAGCCGGATGTGCTATCCAATGCCCTTTATAATAATTAGTTGGAAAAACCGGATATTCTAAAAATTCTCCTTCTACACTTAAACTGAATAAGTCTTTTACATATTGATGTTTTGTAAAAGAAACATGTGGGCCCTCATCCCATGTAAAGTCATTTATCTTGTGTGAATAAATATGGCCTCCTGCATAACTGTTCTTTTCAACCACCAGACAATCATGTTTCAAGTGGTAAGAACAACTTATACCAGCTAAGCCAGCACCTAAAATTAATATCATACCTCTTTGCCTTTATATTTTAATACTAAACCAGCTTCAATAGTAATTTTAGGCTGCCAATTCAATTTTTCTTTTAATCTACCAATAGGAGCACATGCATGATTGGTATCTCTCGCTCTGGGAGGATAGGCTCCCCAATCTGCATTAATTTTTCTTTCTGTAATCTGCTCAATCTTAGCAGCAATTTCTCTTAAATTATAAGCTTTTCCGGTACCTAAATATAATTCTTCTTCATCAAGAAGTGCAAAATTATTGCTCAGATGAACAAAAAAGTCAACAACATCATCAATATGAATAAAGTCTAAAAACTGAAAACCATCAGACATTTTTACTGGCTCTTTAGCATCTACTGCATCAAATAAAATATCCATTATTTTTTTTTGACTATCAATTCCGCCATAAATAGAAAAAGGCGTTACATTTACCACCTTAAATTTACTAATCTCAGAATAATATTTAAGTATAGGTCTAAATGCTGATTTAGTCGCAGAATATAAGTAGGTGGGATTGATTACTCCGTCATTAAAATGAAATTCTGAGAAACTGCCAACATTTATAAAACACTTTAATTGTACACTCTTTAACGCGTTCAATAATCTTGTTCCAAAAGTAATATTTGAACATATTAGTTTCTCTATGTCTTCAATTTCTGCTCTTGAAGTAAGGTATGATGCTAAATGAATTACTAAATCTGGCTTTACCGAAACAATATTTTTCTCTAAATTCGAATCATCTTTTATAACAACTACTTCTTTTGGTAAATTTGAAGTATTTCGGGTAATAGCAAATAATTTATAATTTGTCTGTCTTAAAAATGCAGAAATTAATTTTTTTCCGACATATCCGGTAGCTCCGGTTATAATTATATTCATTAGAAATACTTTTTATTGACATCAAAATCTTCAAAAGAGATATCACGTGAAGAAATTATAGGATCCAGAACAGGCAAATTAAATCCAAAAGAATTCCATTTTACGCCTCCTTCATTTTCTTTATTTTGTATCGTTGTTGTATGATATTCAACAATTGTATTATTTTCTAAAGACAGGAAGCCATGTGCAAACCCTCTGCCGATATATAATCCTTTTCTATTTGCATCAGAAAGCTCAATTATAAAATATTTACCATATGTGCCTGAAGTAGATCTTAAATCAAGAACTACATCCAAAATTGATCCTTTAACAACGTAAACCAATTTTTCATGATCATTTGGACTATATTGAAAATGCATTCCTCTAAAAACATTCTTATGTGAGACCGAATAAAAACTTTCAGCAAAATTCCATTCTAAATTGTTCTCTATAAAAGTATCTTTATGGATTGTCTTAACAAATTCACCTCTTTCATCTTTAAACGAATTGTAGTTCATTATAAACAAATCATTAAAAACAGTAGATTCAATATTCATAAAATTATATTTATTGTAAAAAAGATTTTATCTGTAAATCTGTAAACAGGCTAATGTTATTTCCTTTAAAAAATTCTCTATACCAATCCATAGTAATACTGACGGCCTGTTTAGCATTCATTTTAGGGTTCCATTTTAGTTCTACAACGGCTTTACTGATATCAAGTTTTAATAATCCCGCTTCATGAAGTTGATCTTCTGTCTGTTCTACTACATATTCACCTTTACCCCAATTATCTATTGCCAATTGCAACATTTCTTCAACTGGTAAAGCATCTGATAATTGCGGTCCGAAATTATACGCCGCACTATATTTTACAGGATCTGAATATAATTTTCCTCCCAATATCAAATATCCTATCACCGGCTCCAAAACATGCTGCCATGGCCTAACAGATTGAGGATTTCTAATTGTTACCGGTTTTCTTACAGCAAATGCCTTTGCGATATCTGGAATTAATCGGTTTTTAGACCAGTCACCTCCACCAATTACATTACCTGCTCTGGCTACTGCAAGAGCTTTTTTATGCTTATTATAATTTTTTATATTAAAAAATGAATTTCGATAAGAATCAATTACTAATTCAGCACAGGCTTTACTGGCACTGTAAGGATCATAACCTCCCAATCTGTCATTTTCCCTATAAGGGTAAATCCATTCATAGTTATGATATACCTTATCGGTAGTAATTAAAACAACACTGCAAGGTTTTTCAAGTAGATTAACTGCATCCAAAACATTAGCAGTACCAATTACATTTACTTCAAAAGTCTCTGCAGGAATTTCATAAGATAAGCGTACTAAAGGCTGTGCTGCCAAATGAAAGACAAAATCAGGCTGAAAAGAGACTAACTCTTCTTTCAATCGCTCTTTGGTTCTCAAATCTGCTATAACAGAATTACAGATTGTTTCTCCGTTAATTAAATAAAATAAATCGTCTTTGGTTTGCGGAGCCAGAGCATATCCTTTTACTTCAGCTCCCAGAAGAGCTAGAGTTCTTAACATCCATGAACCTTTAAATCCCGTATGGCCAGTTAAAAAAACTTTTTTTCCTTCGTAGGTTTTTTTCAGCTGATCAAATAATGATGCTACCATGTCTTCCATTTTGCGTTACCAGAACTCCACATAGCTTCTAATTCAATTCTATCTCTTAGTGCATCCATGCATTTCCAAAAACCTGTATGTTTATAGGCCGCTAGCTGCTGATCTTTTGCGATAGAACCCAATGGTTCTTTTTCCCATTGTGTATCTTCTACATCTCCTTCAAGATATTTAAAGATTCCAGGTTCCAAAACGAAAAAACCACCATTTATCCACATTCCATCACCAGCTGGCTTTTCAATAAAACTATCAACTTCACCGTTACTGCCAATTTCTAAATTACCAAAACGTCCCGGAACTTGTACACTTGTTAAGGTTGCCAATCTACCATGTGTTTTATGAAATTTAAGTAATTCAGATAAATTAACATCCGCTACTCCATCTCCATAAGTAAGCATAAAAGTTTCATCTTTAACATATTTTTGAATACGCTTTAACCTTCCTGCTGTATTTGTATACAAACCCGTATCTATCAAAGTAACTTTGAAAGATTCTGTTTCTGAATAATGGACATTAATATTATTGTTGGCCAATTCAATCGTTACATCAGAATTATGCAAATAGTAATTATAGAAATATTCTTTGATATAAGTAGCCTTATAGCCCAGACAAATTATAAATTCATTATAACCATGCTGCTCAAACATTTTTAAAATATGCCATAAAATAGGTTTTCCTCCAATTTCAACCATTGGTTTTGGCCTTGCTTCTGTTTCTTCCATAAGGCGAGTACCAAAACCACCTGCAAAAATTACTACTTTCATGTTTTATATTATTATTTATCTTTAAATTTCAACTGAAACATTATCTGTTAAAGGATAGCTGCAACATAATAAATAATCATCTTTATCCAAATCATGTCTTTCTTTTGAAAGTCCAATCATTCTCAATTCTCCGATTTTTAATTTGCCCTTGCAAGTGTTACAACTTCCCGTCTGACATGAATATGGTAATTCCATTCCAAGATCAAGAGCAGCTTCTAAAATGCTTTTACCTTTTTCAACTTCAACAATGGTAGTGGTGCCCTGAAAATTAATATCCACATTATGAGTTTCTATATCTTCAAAATCTGTTGGATTTTTAACCAATTCGAAATCTTCTGAAAAAATATTATCTTCAGGACATTTCAAAACATTCAAAGTTTCTTTAATTGTGCTCTTTAAATCATTAGGGCCACAAATGTAATGCTTCGTTGTTTGTAAATCAATATTTTTGAATATCTCGTAAATAAAGTCTTTACTAATACGTCCACTCTTTACTAAATGATGATTTTGATCTTCACAGTGTTGAGAATGCAGATACCAAACCTGTAAATTGTCTGGATGTTTATCAATCATTTCTTCAATTAATTCAGAAAATATTGTCGATTCAAAGTTTTTGTTTCCATAGATAAGATTCACTTTTAATTTTGAATCCGAAGCTAAAATTTCCTTCATGATAGAAATTAATGGTGTAATTCCACTACCCGTTCCCCAAAAGTAAATTGTATCAAAGTTTTCATCTTGTTGATAAACAAAATCGCCCATAGGCTCCATTACTTCAATTATATCATCAATTTGTACAACATCATGAATATAATTTGAGAAAATTCCTCCGGGAACACGTTTAATGGTTATTTCTAAAAGAGAATCACAAGAAGGCGCTGAAGAAAAAGAATATGGTCTTGAATATTTCCTGCCATTAATTCTGGCAGACAAAGTCAGGTATTGGCCTGCTTCATATTTTATTTTCTTAAGTCCAGGCTGTTTGAAACAAAGCGTAATTGTATCGCTTGTTTCTTTCCTTATACTATAAACTTTTAAACTATATTTTTTCATTTACTAATAATCTGATACTTAGTAAAAATTGATTTTAAAATTAAAAAAAAGCTATGAAATTATTTTTAAATACACTTCTCTGGAAACAGATAAGTGATCTTTTATCTTTAACAATTTCGTTTCGTCGTCATTTAAATATGCCTCCAATTGTTTTTTCAAACCTGGCTTAAATTCTAAATCTGCAGTGTTATCAAATTTATGTTCTACAACTGCAACTGTACCTTTTTCCTGAATACTGATACCTTCCATAGGTTTTAAATAAATTCGGCGTTTTTCTGTCAGTAGTTCTACTGCCCACCTTCCTGCACTTTCCCAATTGGATAAGTAACTAAATAAAACGCCATTTTCTGTAATTCCTGCCCCAGTAAAATTAGTTTTAGAATGCCACTTTAAAGTTCCTGCTTTAGAATAAGCCTGCCACAGTACTGGTTTACCAGCTAGATAAAATGCAAGATCTACAACATGTGTAGAATTTGCAAAAAACCAATTTTCTTTAACACCTGGTGCCTTTGTTAACGGTTCTATTATGTGCGACCATTCCGTAAACTCAAAATGCATTGTTTGTAAGCCACCATCTTCCTCAATTAATTTATGAGCTTCTTCAACTGATGCATAAAACCGTCTATTATAAGCAACAAAAATATTTTCTGAAAATGCTTTTAACTTATCCTCGTTTTCAATTAATTCTTCGATACTAATTGCTGCTGGTTTTTCTATGAGGACTTTGTGTGCACCGCCTTTCAAAACTAAAAGAAGTGAAGACATTAAGGCCTCTGTTCCTGTAGTAATTACTGCATAAGTGTTAAGAGGTAAAGTATTACTCTCTAGATATTTTTCAAGTCCTCCAACAAATGGTTTTATTCCAGTTACAGATTCGAATTTCAAGGCTGATTCTACTCCTCTTCCAACTATTTGAAAAGGAATACTTTGAGCTAATAATATCTTTGCATAATCTAGAGCCATAGGACCAGTTCCTACTATTAATATTGTTTTTTCCATTATGTAACAGGCAGGATACAGGAATTCAATCCTGTAATTTTATTATATTTCACTAACATTTCTCTAATAAATAATTCATGCGTATTTCTGGCATCATCAAATGTTGGCAATAAACAAAAATTATTTTCAAACAACTCTAACGCAATATTTGTTGTCAGCTGGCTTTGATATTGAATATTAAATTCTTGATTTTCAATTTTAAATGAATTATTCTGTGCAAGTTCATAAATTTTCGGTGTACCACCTTCCTGAATAACAAAACGTTGTTCACTATTAAAGATTGCTATAGATAGAGAACTTAGATTACCTTTTAATGAACTAATACTAAAAAATGAGTTATCTGATAAATGTCCAGTTAATGTTCCTGTAAATTCAACAAATCCAACTCGAGAACTTTCCAATAATTCATCATCAACAGAATTTATATCGATATCTATAATTTTATGTCCTGATAAATAAACAATTAAGTCTAAGAGGTGTAATGCATTACAACCTAATCCCCAGTTACCTCCAACAATACTATAAATACTTTGTACGTTGGTCTCCATCTTTAACTTAAGATCAGCATATGATTTAAACATTCTTCGCGGATGATTAACATAAGTGATTACATCATGTTTAAGCAATAATTCGTGAACTCGCTGGTAAGCTTCTAATTCTTGAAAAAGTACTTTTTCTAAAATTAAGAAATGCACTTTATGTTTTGAAAGCAACTGGTTAATAATTGATTCTCTAATGTTTGCATTTGTTGCAATAATTACAATATCAAAAAAGACAGGTAATATATCCCAAGATTTTGTATAAACTATTTTATGATTATGATTAATTTCTTTCTCTCTTTCTTGAGCGATTTTTAAAGAATCAATTGACAAATCTAATACATAGATTTCAATTTGTTCTTCTAATTTTACTAAGCCCTGAAGATGTCGACTGCCTAATTGACCAGCACCGATTATTAAACTTGTTTTCATATTGCAGTCCAGCCTCCGTCTACAATTAAATTTTGACCTGTAATATATTTTGCATCATCTGATAATAAAAATGATACTGATGGTGCTATATCGTCTGGATTACCCATTCTACCCATTGGGACTTTTTTCTCATAATTAGTCACAAAAGTCTTGTGTTGGTTATCAAAAATTCCTCCTGGAGATACGCAATTTACCCTAACTCCTTTTCTTCCAAAATAGGATGCAAGATATCTTGTAAAATTTATAACTCCACCTTTTATAGCTGAGTATTGTGCTGCTGTGCCAATACTTGTATTTTCATAAATGGTAAAATCATTTCCAACTACACCATATATTGAAGCCATATTGACAATAGCTCCTTTAGTCTTTAATAACTCTGGCATTATTTTCTGAATAAACAAAAAAGTAGTATTCATTTGTATGTCTACATTTGTCTTCCATGAATCATAACTAATGTCTTCAAATTTACTACCCCAATCCTTAGTTCTTGGATAGGCATTATTAACCAGCCCATTTATTTTTCCATAAAAATCAACAACTTCCTTTATGGCTTTTATAATTGATTCTTCCGAGGTTATATCAACTTTCACAGTATTTTTATCAAAATCTGTTTCAACATCGATATCTGCATTAATAGCAATTGCCTCTTTTGTAATAAGATGATTTATAATTTCTTTGCCTAGTAACCCTGAGCCACCTGTTACTATTATTATTTTATCTTTTAGACTATTCATCGTTTAAGCATATTTTTAGATTTTGTATAGAGTCTTTAAAAGAATTCATCGGTGTTGCTTTCTGTTTTAAACAGTTTATGAAATAATCCAATTGCAAAACGTATGTATCTTTAATATTAAAATCTGATGCCTTTAGTAAATATTCATCAGCATCATTTTTAATCTCAGCTTTAATTATATCAATAGTCCAAGTTTCATTTTCAAAAACAATTTCTATCTCACGTTTAGGTTTTCTTCTGTAATAATTCAAAATTATATTAGCTGTAAAAGAATCATACTCTAATAAAAAATTAGCGTAATCGACAGCATCAATTTCTAAAGTTGAAGTATTTTTTAAAACAGACTTGCTTTTATTAGGCCAACCAAACAGCCAGGTAGTATAATCTAGTTCATGAAATAAATCTAAATGTACACCCCCACCCATCGATTCATTGGCACTGTATATTGATCTAAAATCTTTTCCGGGTCTCCAGTCTGGCAAATACGAACCACAATATACGTTAAGCTCATTTATTCTTAAACTTTCGCTACTCAGCTTCTTTTTTAGAAAAGTAATACAAGGATGAAATCTCAAATTGCAGGCTACATAAGTTACTAACTGTTTTTGCTCAATTAAATCGATTAATCTTTCTACATTTTCAAGAGAATGCACAGCTGGTTTTTCTATAAATAACGGAATATTTCTTTTAGCCAAAATTTCAATAAATCGATAATGTAAATTTGATGGATTAGAGATGATTGCAAAATCAATTGAAATAAGAAGATCACTTAAATTATAAACATTTTCAATTCCTTCTTCAATTTCAGCGTTTGAATTAGAACGTAATGCAAAAATTTTAGCATCAATTTTTAGAAATTGTAATGCTGCAATATGTTTTCTTGCAATAGATCCCAGACCAACTATTAAGATATTCATAATTCAAAATCAAGCTTATTGTTTTCCAATAAAAATTCCATAAACAAAAAGTCAATGGGATGATCTAAATCAAAACATACATGATCCATCTCATAAATTAAAGATTTATCAGTGATTGCACTTTTTGCACCAGAGTCAAAGAAAGATCTCCTATACCAATAAAATGAAGCATTCAAGTCATATACCTTTGGTGCAGATTGTCGAGTCATAAGTGTTCCATCAGGATTAGTTTTTACTAACGAATAAAAACCGCTCCCGTTCTCTTCAACCATATTAAAATATGGGTTTCTGGCAGCAGGATTTACTGAAAATAAATTTTCTGCCTCTGGTTTTGCAATAATCAACGCTAATGCTTTTTCAACATCCTCTAAAGTCCTTAATGGAGATGTTACATCAAGGTCGAGAATAAAATCATATTTCTCATTAATCAAAGATTCTTCATAAAGAAGTAAATCTTTAATAGTATCAATTTTACCTGCTGCATCAGTAGCTAAGTAATCTGGTCTTATGTAACTAGTAAACAAATCATAAGACTCTACCACCGTCTTTATTTGTAGATCATCTGTAGATAAAGCAACTTTGGCTTTAAATTTTGACTTTATTTTATTTGTCAACTCAATAGTATAGGCAATAAGTGGTTTACCATTGATAACCTTGATGTTTTTTCCAGGTATCCCTTTAGAACCACCTCTAGCGCATATAGTTACTAATACTTTCATTTTAAAATTTTATATTTTGAATATCGACATGAGCCTTCTCAAAATCTTCATGTTTTCCAACATCTAACCAATAACCCGAAAATGGAAAAGAAATTACCTTTAAATTATTTTGAATTAATTTTTCCATTAAATCTGTCGCATTAAAAAAAGTATCTTTAGGAATAAAACTTAACATTTCCTTCTTTATTAGATAAATTCCGCCATTTGAATAATAGGTATAAGTTGGTTTTTCTTTAAAACTTTTCACTTTTCCATCATTGGTTTCCAAAACGGCGTATGGAATATTTACTTGATACGGAATGGTCAACACTGCCAAATCAGCATCTTGCCTTAAAAACTCAAGAAAAAACTGTTCATAATCAATATTTGTTAATAAATCCGAATTAGTAACAAGAATATAGTCATGCTTAAAATTATCAATTTGAGATACGGCACCTATTGTTCCTAATGGTTCGTTTTCCCAAACATACTTAATCTTAACATTTTTTTCATTTCCATCCCCAAAATGACTTTCAATCTGTTCTCCTAAATATTTTACAGAGACCCAAAAATCATCAATTCCATATAATGCTAATCTGTCCAAGTTGTGCTCCATTATTGCTTTATTACCAACTTTTAACAGTGGTTTAGGAACTACATCTGTTAAAGGTCGTAATCTTTGTCCACGCCCACCCGCCATAATAATGGCATCAATAGGTAAATAAGATCTGATTTTCCGGAAATTAATAACATTAACAACCTTATGATTTTCATCAAGTACTGGAACAATTCTAAAAAAACTATCGCGATATTCAATAATTTTTTCCAGATTATTCTCTCCTTTAGTAATGTATCGCGGATTACCTTGTATAATTTCATCGATAACACTGTCAACAGTAAAACCTTTTATTAATCCACGTCTCACATCACCATCAGTAAGTGCACCAATTAATTTATCCTCAGTATCAACTACAAAAAGAATAGCATCTTGAGACAACACATCTAACAAAATCAATGCTTCTCTAACTCTACTCCCAGAAAGAATTAAATGATCTTTATAAATCCTCATAATGATTATTTTTTTTAAATTTTATGAAATAATTTTTATGTTATTTTTTTGAAGATCATTACTAATCCTTTTTAACACCTCATAAATTTTTATACTTGCATTACCGTCCCCATATATATTTTTATTATCTAACTTCGGTAATTTTTGAACTCTTTTAATTGCTTTAGAAATTTCATCTTTATCTATTTTACTATTTATTACATTATCTCCAGTTTCTCTTCCTAACTGTCTATTGCCAAGATTTATAACATATTTTGAAAAAGAGGCAGCCTCAACGATACCACTCGATGAATTTCCAAGAACTAAAATACTATTTTTTAAAGCAGTGTAATAACCTTTCGACCCCAATGATTCAATAAGACAAATATTCTTATTCTTATCTGCAGCTTTATGTAAGGCCTCTCTAATAACACCTCCCATTGTATCTGCATTAGGCATTGTTACTAAAACACTATATTCTATATCTATTAGTAGATTTTCAATAATTTGAGCATATTCTTTATTCTTTTCATACTCTACTGTTTCAGGATGAAAAGTAAACAGGATAAAAGGTTGATCTAAATCAAAGTTAAAAATTTCTTTAAATTCAATTGAATTATAAAGCTTTGTATCATTGACATTATCAATTGCTAACGATCCTGTATGGTAGATATTTGTTGTTGAACCTGTAATTTGTTTTACTCTTTCTGCATTATTCTGAGTATTAGTAAAGTGAAATTTAGCCATTAATGATAAGGAATGTCTATATACATTATCAATCGCTCCTAATGTTTCTTCACCTCCACTAATATGAGCAATAGGTATATTGAAAGGGATCGAAGCAGATATAGCTGCAAACATTTCATACCTATCACCTAAGCAAAGAATCAAATCAAAATGGTTCATAGCCCAAAAATCTGCAAACTTTATGTGAGCATTACCTATTGTTTTAGCAATATCTTCCGGAGTATCTCCTTTCGGTATTACATCTATTTCTTTAAATACGCTGTATCCTGAATCTATTATATCAGTTATTGTATAACCATGTGCTTGGGAAAGATGAGTTCCAAAGACTATTAAGTTAGCGTGAACTTCTTTTTTATCTGCAAGAATATTCAAAAGAGGTTTATAAAATCCAAAATCAGCTCTAGAACTAGTTAATACCGCTATTTCCATTCTATATTATTAAAATGCAAAAGAGTATCTTCTCTCAAATCTTCTTTTGCAATACACCCAACAATTTCACTAATAAATTTTGGATCTATCCCATTACCTGGTCTCTTAACTACTAAATCATCGAACTCTAACACTTTACCTTTTTTAATATCTTTTCCTAAATGAATACTCTTTCTTGCGATGTTGATATTCTTTTTTTCTGACTGAGTAGGTAATTTTATTCCCGTTCCTATTGCTTTCTCAATATTACGAATAGAACTTACTAAACTTTTCAATTCATCTGGTTCTAATGAAGCTTTATGATCTGGACCTTCTAACAAATTACTTGTTGTAAAATGTTTTTCTATAACTCTTGCTCCCATTGCTACTGCCGCAACAGAAACTTCTATTCCTAATGTATGATCTGAATAACCGACATTTACTCCAAATGCATGTTTTATTGTCAACATAGCTTTAAGATTCACATCATGCATTGGCGTAGGATATTCGGTATTGCAATGAAGCACAGTGATATTTTCTTTTTGTGTACCGGCATCAATTAAAATTGCCAAAGCATTTTCTATATCCCCCAAAGTTGACATCCCTGTTGAAAAAATAATTTCTTCATTAAATGAACCAATTTTTTGAAGATAGGGAACGTTTGTTATTTCACCTGAAGGAACTTTCCACAATCCCATTTGCATGGTTTTAAGAAAATCAATACTTTGCATATCAAATGGTGTAGAAAGAAACATAATATCTTTCTCTTCGCAATAAAGTTTTAATTCGTCAAATTGATCAAAACTTAATTGTAATTTCTTAACCATCTCTAATTGGCTCTCATTCTGTCCTGTTGTTGTTTTCTGATAATCAGCTTTTTCAGCATGTTTAGAAATTACATTTTCCGCAATAAAAGTTTGAAATTTAACTGCATCTACTTTAGCAGCTACAGCAACATCAATTAACTCTTTAGCAAGTTTCATACTTCCGTTATGATTAACACCTGCTTCAGCAATTATAAAAACCTTTTCTTTATTTACTACCATCTATTTTTTTTATTATTTTAGCAGGACATCCTCCAACAACTGTAAAATCAGGAACATCCTTATTCACAACTGAATTAGCTGCAACTACACTGTTTTTTCCTATGGTAACGCCAGGTAAAATAACTGAATTTATACCTATCCAACAACCACTTTTTAGCCTTGTAATGGCCACGTTATATCCTTGCTCTTTTATTGGTTTACTTATATCCTGAAAATTATGAGTACTACTATAAATTGCAACATTTGGCCCTAATAATACATCATCATCAATATAAATAATTGAATTTTTATCACCTGGCAAACTGCCTAAGGTTGTTCCGTTCGGTATAATAACATTTTTCCCAATTACCACATTTTTTGTCCCTATAATTGTACAATAGGGCCTAATTTCAGAATTTTTACCTATTTGTCCGATTTTACGTTTTTGAAACCATAATCTGGAAGTTTTAAAAAACAACAACCAATGTGTTAAATACATGTCAGGACCAATCTTAGGATAAAATAGGATAAATTTAAGATGCTTAAACATTTGAATAATTTATTAATATTGATTAGTAATTTTATTTTTTTGGTATAAAAAACTCATCATAATATCTTACTGCTGTTCCCTCACTCAAATCAAATTCGATTTCTTTATTAAATAAAAGTAAGTTAATAATATATTCGATTTCTTTGTATCCAAATAAAGAACGTATATATGTAGTACCTGAATGACGAGAATTAATCTCAAATATCTTAGGCAATCCATTTTTATCTAATCTTAATTGAAAATTACATGCTCCAAAAGGTTTAAGACACTCAGTAACCTCTTTTAAATATGTAGTTATTATATCGGGAAAATCATTCATATAGTGGGATATAAATGTATTTCCCTCTTTTAGGCTTCGTCGTAAAACAATAATTTTCTTTAATTCATTATTTAAATAAATAGTCCCGCATGTAAATTCATCAACATCGTTTCCAACACATTCTTGAATAACTGGACTAGTTACTTCATCTATTATTTTTAATAACTGATTTTTATCTTTAATCTTATGGACACCAACGCTTCTTGCTCCCTTCCTAGGTTTAATTATTACTGGATAGTTTAAATTATCATAATCTACCTCCTCAGGCAAATAAGATTCAGGATGTAGAAGACCATTCTTCTTTAAGAATTCATATGTTAAGTATTTATCGTCAGCTATTTCAACAACTTCTGCTGAACTAACCATAATAACAGCTCCTGTTTGTTTCTCAATATCTTCTTTATACTTTGCAAAAATCGGTAATTCAAAATCAACACCTACAAATAGAATTTTGATATCTCTATCAATAATTACTTTAATAATAATATCTAGCCATTCTTGATGTGTTACCTCAGGTTTTAATATATCAGGCAAAATATATTCCTCATTTATCCAAAAACTCCCAACAGTATCTTTAAAATAATCAAATCCAATAATATTTATTTTATCATTTAAATCCGATCGCTGTATTGACTTAATGACAGCTTGTCCGATTAAGCTTCCAATTCCGGTAACTGCAATGTTTATTTTATTTTTCATAATGAAAAGTTTCTTTTTGATAATATGTATTCAATACAAATCTGAGGATAGTTTTTGACTTGCATTTCTTTAATTAATTTATCAGCAGAGAATGTTTTTCTAATTAAATCTACTAAATCCTTTTCAGTATCCCAAACAACATAATTTATCTCGTCAATGTTTACTCTGTTTTGGCCAACACTTCCAACGTTAACCAAACGATAATTTTCAATCATTTTACTGAACATCCGATGGGAATGTCCTATAAAAAAATTACTGTTTATTTCTATATCAGTATCTGGGAATATATAACTTTTATTTAAGGTATGTGTGAATTGAGAATCACCAAAAGAAAAATTTTCAATGTAAGTACTTATTTTTTCTTTTCTTTTAAATAAAGGATAACATTGTTCAAAAAAAGTTTTAGCAATTAGGTTTTCTCCAGGATAAATCCCTGAAATGAAAGCTTCCTCATGGTTTCCAATTATTAGAATTTTTTTCTCTACTGTATCTAATAAATCCACACATTCGTTACTCCAAGGCCCATAATTAACTACGTCACCTAATGATACGATTAAATCTACTGTTTTCTCTTGTTTAAGTACATATTCTAAGGATGGTAAATTTCCATGAACATCACTTATTATCAATATTCTCATTTAATCGATCTAATACTACTTGGTATATTAACTATTCTTTCCTCTAAAAAAACAGCATTCCTTTGTTCATCTTTTTGACAATGGGAATACATTGGTAAACGAAACATTAATTGCCATATAGGCCTCGTCATCACATTTCTACTATTTGTTTCTTTTAAGAACAAATCACGTTCATTTTTATCCGATAATTCCACACACATTAACCAATAATTACTTTTTGTATTAGGAGTTTCAGTTCTAAAGTTGATTCCATTGGTTAAGAAAAAAGTTTTATATTCAAGAGCCAAACTTCTTTTTTCATCTAAAAAAACATCTAGTTGTTCTAATTGTGCACAAGCTAAAGCAGCATTCAAATTAGGCATTCTGAAGTTATACCCTATCTCATCATGAACATATTCATAAGGATGTGGGATTTTTGCGGTTGTTGTAAGATACTTCCCTTTTTCTCCTAAATTCAAATCATTTGTAACAATTGCTCCACCACCTCCACATGTAACAATTTTATTCCCATTAAATGAAAAAGCTCCTAACTTACCAAAACTACCCGTTGGTTTTCCTTTATATTGACTTCCTAAGGATTCAGCTGCATCTTCTAACACAGGTATTTTCCATGCACTACAAACAGCAATTAATTCGTCTAGATGAACAGGAAATCCAAAAGTATGCATTGGCAAACAAGCACTTATCTTCCTTTTAGTTTTTTTATTATAACATCCATCCTCACGTAAGTCTCCGAATTCTTCCAAAAAAACAGCAACAGCTTTAGGAGATAATCCCATTGTATCTAAATCAACATCTAAGAATACTGGAATTGCATTTTGATATGAGACAGCATTTGCTGTAGCTACAAAAGTTAAAGCTTGGGTTAAAACTTCATCTCCCGCTTCCACACCAATCAAGCGTAAAGCTACTTGAATTGCAGAAGTGCCATTTACAACTGCAACAGCTTTTTGCGTTTGAGTTATATTTTGCATTTGTACTTCAAATTGGTCGACATACGCTCCAACAGAAGATACAAAAGTAGAATCTATTGTTTCTAATAAATATTTTTTTTCATTACCACCAAAATATGGTACGTGAAGAGGTATTAAACTTTCAGTTTTATATTGTTCTTTTATAAAAGATATGGCTGAATTTATAGCACTCATAATTACATTTTTGAATCTAAATATTTGCCTGTCTCTTTATGTCCAAAGTTAGGAATCATCGCATGAAACATCTCAACAATTTCCTCTTTCTCCCATTTTTTATCAGCTTTCATTTTATTGATTCGAGCTGTAAAAATATCCAATTTAGAATTGTCAAAATTAGCCTCGTTTTTGATAACTCCTAAATTTTCAAAATGCTCCATATCTAAAATCTCATTAGCTGTAAAAAACTCTTCAAAATCTTTTTCCCCTGTAGTATCACTTTCAGTAAATAAACAAGGCCATTTTTTTTGCTTGATTAAATCGTCAACATTATTCCTTGCTTCAGCTTCTGTTTTACACAAAAAAGGTTCATAACCTATTTCCTCTAAGAACTTAACAGCAATATCAGCAAAAGAAATTAAATGCAGACTTTCGTTTAACTTGGGAAAAAATACATCTCTATTTTCTCCAAAAATACACGACATTAAACAAAGCTCACCAGACTCTTTTGGTGTCACAAAATATCGCTTAACATCATTTGGAGCAACAATTGGCTGCCTTTTTTGAATCCGTTGATTAAATCCGTGCAATAGTGATCCATCTGAAAAAGCAACATTAGCAAAACGAGCAGTTGAAATTTTAATCTGCTGGCTTCTCCGCATCAAATACATCTCCATAATTCTCTTGGATGCCCCCATCATGTTCACTGGATTTGCAGCCTTATCTGTTGAAACACAAAAATATTTTTTAACACCATTCTCGATTGATTGTTGTAATGTTTTATCAGTATTAAAAACATTTACATCTATCATTCTCATTAACGTAAAAGGATCTTTTTCACTTCTTACATGTTTTAATGCAGATAGATTTAATACAAAATCATATTTTCCGTCGGATTTTATGAAAGCATCATATTCTATTGACCCAATATCCAAAGCAAAAGTCTGAAAATCTCCATCAATATATCCATACGAACTTCTTAAATCACGGACCAATTCTACCATATTGTTTTCACTAATATCAACAATATGCAATTTTGCTGGATTACGCTTAAAAATTTCTTTAGTTACTGCCTGGCCTATTGATCCCGCACCACCTATCACCAAAAAAGAAGAACTATTGACAATAGAACACAATTCATTTTCGTAAGTTGAAATATCTTTTTCAAATATCTCTTCTTCTCTTCCTATTAGTTTTAGAATGTTCATTTATTTAATTAATTATAATATTGATTTTATTGCATCATAGATTTGAACAATCGTCTAGCTATTAAAAAAAAAACAATTAAAAAGCCACCTAAAAAACCACCTAAAATTAGTCCTTTTGCTTTACCAAAACGTTCTTTAAAAAGTGGTAAAATAGGTTTATCAATAACTTGAATCAATGGAGTTTCTTTTCTCAAAGTAACTTTTGCCAGTTCTGATTGTTTTACTAACTCTGTTAATATGGCAGTGTTTGCTTGTACATCTACTTGTCTTCTAGCGGATGGTGTTCTTCGAACGTTTAAAGCTGGATTTAAATTAAATGTGTTATCATTAGCAATAGCAACTCCCGTAATTGCACCGTTAAGTTCTCCTCTAATTGAGTCCACCTGATGTTCTAAAACAGCCATATTCATTCTAGCTTTTTTACTTTTAGTATCTATATAGAAATCTGAGACTTGCTTAGCTAAAGCTTCACAAAAATATTTTGCGAACAATTCATTTGTAGAATGAACATCAATATTTATTATTGAAATCTTTTTGTCTTTCTGGGCAACAGATAACGCACCTTGATATAAATTCTGATACATCATCCCCATTATACTATCTTGTTCTCTGGTAAATGTTTTTCTATTATCATTTGGCAGAAATTTGACAGAAGGAAATTTTGGATTATTACGCCAGTTATTGTTCTGAATATACATTTCTGCCAAAGAAATCACTTTTCCATTTACACTTACTGGAGATAATAATGTTTTCTCCACCATTGATCTCGATTTAAACAATTCAGTCAAATTTGAGCCAGTGAATATTCCACCGCCATTTCCTCCTAAATCTAACCCAAATGAACTAGCTAAGCCTAATGCTCCGCCAATACCTCCACCACCTTTTTCATCTTCTAAAGCAAACGTCAATGTAGCGGTATAAATAGGTTTTTTAACAAATGAATATGTTAAACCTAAAATAGCTCCAACTATCCCAACTAATACTATAATTTTCCATTGAGAAAGCAAATAGTAATACCATTCTATTGCTTTTTGCACTAATTCTTTTAACGAGATTTCATCGTTATCAATAGCTTTATCTTTCATCAAAAATATTTATTTAAACGCTGTAACAATTAACAATGCTAAACTAGAAATTACACTACCAATACCAACCCATTCTCCCGTGCTCATCTTTTTCCTATCTGGTTTTTCTGGAACAACAATTTGAGAATCAGGCTCTACTTTTGGATAAGATCTAAAAAACAAAAAAGATCCTGTTACAGCAGCCTTACCATTTGGATAAATTATATAAGCTTTTCTTTTCCACCCTTTATTATCAACACCTCCCACAGAATTTATATAATATTTAAATCCTTTCCCGCTTCTATATGGAATCTCAGAAGTTAACAAAACATTACCTGTAACTTTTACTCCTTCATTGTATACTGCCACTTCAATCTCATCTCCCGGAAATAATGTAACATTTGAATAATGATTTTTGTCTTTTACAATTTTCTCCCAATTAACTGGAATTGTAGCAAATTTTAATTCATCTCTTAACTTTTTAGATAATTTAGAACTTAGGGTATCCTTATTTTTTACATCTAATTCTTTCCCGTCTTCACTAATTTGCTTTTTCTCAAGATTTAGATTAATACTTTCTAATTGTTCAATCTGTTCTTCTTTAATTGGCCTCTTTATCTTCATACCATCTAAATTAGCAATAGATGTAAGTCCACCAGCTCTCATTACGACATTATAAACAGTTTCTTTTTTATTTGCTAAAACATATTTACCTGGATAGGTAACTGCCCCACTTACTTTAACCATCTCAGGTTTTTCATAAACTGCCATTCTGCGAATATTAACAACATCGAATGGTTTTAGAACAAAATTTTTAATTTGTTCATTATTGTCCGCCGTAATTTCAAGTTCAACTAATTCTATTCGTTTTGGGTTAGCATCATCAATTTCATCTGACTTGACCATTCTGGCAATCTCAACTCTTTTAGAAGCTGAGCCAGTTAAACCACCAACTTGTACAACTAAATCATTCAAAGTTAAATTTTCAAAATACTCATACTCGCCAGGATTTTTAACTTCTCCATCAATTGTCACTTTATATTCTTCTCTAAAATCTAAAATAGAATAAACTGTTACAATATCTTCTCTTTTTAATTCTATATCAGCGCTTAAGTCTCCTGATAATGCTGCACTTAAATCTACATTTACAATTTCTGTAGTTAAATTTGTTTTTAATCGAATTATTCTTGCTCTTTTTGTATAAGCATCTTCTTTTAATCCCTCTGCTCTTGTAACAAGATCCGAAATACGCATTCCTTCACTATAAGAATAGTAATCAGGTCTAAAAACAGCACCTTCAATTTTAATTCTATTTTCGAATCGATTTAAAATTTTTGTGATTCTAAAAACATCCCCTGATTGTGGTTGATAAGTATTGTATTCACTTTCGTTTATATCATGTACTTTAAATTCTTTTCCTGTCTTTTGCAGTACATTTACTGAAGCTGTATAAGCAAATTCATTAAATCCTGAAGCAAAGTTTAATAAATCAGAGAATTTTTCTCCTTTTTTCATTTCAAAAATTCCAGGGCGTTTTACTTCTCCTTCAACTGTTACTCTTTGGCTATAAGCTGGAATTCTAATTACATCATTTTCTTTTAAACTAACGTTATCAGATTGATCTCCTTTAACTAGAAATTTATAGATATCAATGTTTCTATAAACTTTATTATTACGGATTAATTCAATATTTCTATAACTTCCGTTTTTACCCGGCCCGCCTGCTAAATGCAGAGCATTATATACTGTTGCCAAAGAAGAAATAGAATAGTTCCCAGGTTGCTTACCTCCAACGATCGTTACTTTTATTGTACGAATTTGACTTAAGCTAATACTAACTTGCGACTGTCCAGAGCGAACAGTACTATAAACTCTTGCAATAGCAGCTTTTATTTTTTGAGTTGCTGCTTCAATTGACATTCCTGATACAGCAATTTGACCAACGTAATCAATTGTAATTTTACCTTCAACACTAACTGGTATACTGGCATTGTATTCCTGAACGCCATATACACTTACCTGTAATTCGTCACCAGGCCCTAAAACATAGTTCATTGGTGTTGCTAACTTTAAATCTGGTTCAAAATTTAGTGTAGGATTGTCAAATAATTCTGAGCCGAAAATTAAGGCATTTACAGAATCTTTAACCTTTTCATTTTTGATTACTTCTTGTTTTCTTCCAGAATCCTTAGTTACTAATTTTGATTTATTGTCTTTTGAATCTCCTTTAGAATTTTTCTTTTCAAATTCATTAATTTTAATTCTAAGCTTATTATATTCCGTTTGGGTCATTCCTTTCGAAAGAGCCATAGGCTCAACTTGCTCAATAGTAGCATTATTACTTTTCAATTGAGCACTTATTTTAGCTAAATCATCATCAGATAAATAATCTACTTTTATTGTACTTAAATCTTTAGATTTAAGAATATCTTGCGCATGTGCATTGAAAGAGACTAAGAAAGTAAAAAACAGAATAAGAACGTATATTATTTTTTTCATGTGTATTTAATTTAATCTTAAAAATTAAGTTTAATTTAAAATTGTTTTTATAAATATTGTTTTTGATAGTATTCTTTATAAGATCCTGATGTCACATTTTGCAGCCAATCTTCATTATTAAGATACCAATTTATTGTTTTTTCTAAACCTTCTTCAAAAGTAACAGACGGTTTCCATCCTAGTTCTTTATTTATTTTTGAAGCATCAATTGCATATCGTAAATCGTGACCAGGTCTATCTTTAACATAAGTTATCAAATTTTGAGAAGCTCCATTTTCTCTTCCTAATTTCTGATCCATTATTTGACAAAGTAACTTTACTAAATCAATATTTTTCCATTCGTTAAAACCTCCAATATTATAAGTTTCATGATTTTTACCTTCATGAAAAACTAAATCAATGGCGATCGCATGATCTTCTACAAATAACCAATCTCGTGTATAATTTCCATCGCCATAAACAGGCAGAGGTTTGTTATTTATAATGTTATTTATAAACAGAGGAATTAATTTTTCAGGAAAATGATAGGATCCGTAATTGTTTGAACAGTTTGTCAAAACATAAGGTAATCCGTATGTTTCTCCATAAGCTCTAACAAAATGATCTGAACTCGCTTTCGATGCAGAATAAGGAGAATTTGGATCGTATGGCGTTGTCTCTGTAAATAACCCCTCTGCACCTAATGAGCCATAAACTTCATCTGTACTGATATGATAAAATCGCTTTGCTTCAAAATTTCCTTTCCATTGATTTTTTGCAGCATTTAACAAGTTCATTGTTCCTATAACATTTGTTTTAACAAATGCTAAAGGATCTTCAATAGAACGATCCACATGTGATTCTGCAGCTAAATGAAGGACGCTGTCAAAATTATGCTTAACAAACAATTCGTTTATAAATTCTTCATTTACAATATCTCCTTTTACAAAAGTATAATTTGATTTATTTTCAATATCTTTTATATTTTCTAGATTTCCAGCATATGTTAAAGCATCCAAATTATAGATTTGGTATTCCGGATATTTATTAACAAAACGTCTTACTACGTGAGAACCAATAAAACCAGCACCACCAGTTATTAAAATTTTTTTCATTTAAATTCCAATTAATTTAATAGATCCGAATTTTGTTTTTCCAATTCATTATATATATCCTTTACATCTTGTGAATTTTCTTTTTGTAAGATTAAATTGGCTGTATCAGTATGTACGAATATAGTATTTTTTAGTCCCAAAAAAGTAGTATGACTATCACACCCTATTACCATATTTCCATTTGCATCAATTGGATGTCCTTTTGAAACTAAATACTCGTAAACAGATTCAAAAGAGCCTAAATCCGACCAAGAAAACGAAGCAGGAACTACTTTAATTTTTTTACTTCGCTCCATTACTGCATAATCAATACTGATCGAAGGAATTTGCATTGATAAATCCAAATCTAAGAATCCCTCTTTCGATGCTTCCCAAACTTCTTTAGATTTTTCATAAACATCTGGCTGAAACTGCTTTAACTCTTCTAAAAGAACGCCTGCTTTAAAACAAAACATACCGCTGTTCCATAAAAAGTTACCTCTCGCAATAAATTCTTTTGCAGTAGTTTCATTCGGTTTTTCACGAAATGATATTACTTTATCACCTTTTGACTCAATATAGCCATATCCTGTTTCAGGTTTGGTTGGGATAATTCCAAATGTTACGATATAACCTTCTTTAGCTTTTAAAACCGCTTCTTGGATAGCATTATTATAATCATCCATTTTATCAATAATATGATCTGAAGGAGTTATAATTAAAATATCATCAGGATTAGATGCAAAGGCAGCAAATGCAATTGCTGCCGCGGTATTTCTAGGTGTAGCTTCTACAATATTTAAATAAGCAGTTTTAGTTTTATCCATCACTTTTCCGCTCAAGTGATGATTATCTACGTTCCCTACCACCATTACTTTATCTGCTAAATGACTATTACGTTCAACGGTCATTTCAAATAATGATTTATTTTCAAATATCTCTAAATATTGTTTTGGCTGACTTTTACGAGAAAGAGGCCATAACCTGCTTCCTACACCTCCTGTTAAAATTACATGTATAATTGAATTATTATTTTCCATTTTATTTAAAATAAAAAAAAGGATTTTTAAATCCTACAGCCTATTATCAGCCACAGCACCTAAAACTCCTTTTACATCATATAACAAACTATTTTCTTTTTGCAATTCTGAAAAATTTAATTTTAAAAATTCGTTATGTGCTACTCCTAAAACTATAGCATCAAATTTTTCTATTGGCAAAGAATTTATAGTTTCTAGTTTGTACTCTTTTTTAACCTCTTCAACATTGGCTAAAGGATCATAAATTGTAACTACTATTCCGTATTCTTTTAATGCTTTTATTACATCAACAATCTTAGTGTTTCTTACGTCCGGACAGTTCTCTTTAAATGTAATTCCAAGCATTAATAAAGTGGCTCCATTAACTGAAACCCCTTTTTTAATCATTAACTTCACGATTTGCGAAGCTACATATTCTCCCATACTGTCATTCAGACGTCTTCCTGCCAGAATTATTTCGGGATGGTATCCGAATTCCTGTGCTCTTTGTGCTAAATAATATGGATCTACACCTATGCAGTGTCCGCCTACAAGACCTGGCTTAAATGGGAGGAAATTCCATTTTGTAGCAGCAGCAGTTAAAACCTCCTGCGTATCGATATTCATTAAATTGAAAATCTTAGCTAATTCATTTACAAAAGCAATATTGATGTCTCGCTGAGAATTCTCAATTACTTTTGCAGCCTCGGCTACTTTTATTGATGGAGCTAAATGTGTGCCGGCAATTATAACTGATTTGTATAATGCATCTACTTTTAAACCTATTTCAGGGGTGGAACCAGAAGTAACTTTTAGAATTTTTTCTACAGTATGTTCCTTATCTCCAGGATTTATTCTTTCGGGTGAATATCCTGCAAAAAAATCTTCATTAAATTTTAAACCCGAAACTTTTTCCAGAACCGGAACACATTGTTCTTCCGTAACACCAGGATAAACCGTTGATTCATAAATTACGATATCACCTTTTTTAAGTATTTTACCAACTGATTCGCTGGATTTATATAAAGGCGTTAAATCAGGGCGATTATTTTTATCAACTGGAGTTGGAACTGTTATTATGAAATAATTACAGTCTGCAATTTCTTCAAGTTTATTTGTGCAGTACAAGCCAATTTCAGTACTCTGATTATTAACCAACACTGCTTTTAAAGTCTCAGAATCAATTTCTAAAGTTGAATCAATTCCCGAATTTAAGCTTTTAACTCTTGTTTCATTTATGTCAAATCCAACAACTTGATATTTTGTAGCGAATAATCTTGCTAAAGGCAAACCAACATAACCTAAACCAATAACAGCTATTTTTATGTTTTGTTCCAATTTCATTACTTTTTTATAATTTCACTCATTACAACTCACGGCTTCGCCCTTCTGAGTCACAAACCTTTGCCTCAGATGCCTTAAAATCATTTTCGGCAAATATAACATATTCACATTACTTAATCAATACGGTTTCCCGTATTACTAAAAAAGAAATCGTATTAAATTTTCCTTAAAAAAACAAACAACTCTTAATCAGCGAATAAAGATTTTATTTACAAATAAAAAGAGAGTATAAAGCATTAAACAATGATTAAACTCTCTTTCTATTTAATATGTTTCCTTTTTAGAAACGCATTTATTTATATTTTATTTTCAATACACAGCCTAATGATTCAAGTACTAAAATATAATGCGTATTTGATACCTCCTGCACTATTGCATTTTGATTACTAAATGCTCCTGTTTCTAGTTTTATTCTATCACCTACTTGAATTTGAGTTACCGAAACGTCTACTATATTTGAAGCGCTTAGACTGTTCTTTATATTAGCTATTTCTTCATCTCTCACAATTGCAGGTTTCCCTAACCAAAACAAATATCGCACAACACCTGCAATCTCAAACACCGAATTTCGATCTGAATCTGGTAACTGCACAAAAACATAGGAGTTAAAAAGTGGCACTTCAACTTTTTTCTTTCTATCAGACCATTCTTTAATTTGAGTAATTAATGGACAATAGCACTCAATTCCTATTTGAGTGAGTTTTTCAGCTACTTTTTTTTCCCATTTCGGTTTTGTATAAACTACATACCAATTCATAATTTTTGCTTATCTTGAAAATAAAACTTTTTAATCGCCCTTTGCAATCTATTCATTTTCATATTTAAATTTTATCTTCTTTCAACTGCCCGAATTACGAACCTATTCCGTTGTAAACAAATCCAATTGACTGCAATTCTTTTGCATTCAAAATATTTCTACCATCGAAAATAAAAGCAGGTTTATGCATTGACTGATAAATCTTTTGCCAATCATAAGTAGTAAACTCATCCCATTCTGTTAAAACTGCTACTGCATGAGATCCTTTACAAGCTTCATACGCATTATCGAATATCGTAAGTGCTTTAGCATTTTCTTCCGCAGATCTTGTTTCTAAATAATCTAAATCGCTCAGCATTTTATTTCTTGAAACTTTCGGATCATAGACAGAAATTTTTGCTTGTTCGTTAATTAAATCATCGGCCACGTAAATTGCTGCAGACTCTCTGGTGTCGTTGGTATCTTTTTTGAATGCCCAGCCTAAGAAAGTAATTTTTTTATCAGCTACTGTATTATATAATGTCTGAACAATTTTATTAGAAAATCTTCTTTTTTGATGATCATTCATAATAATAACTTGTTCCCAATAATCTGCAACTTCATTTAATCCATACGATTTTGCAATGTAAACTAAATTTAGAATGTCTTTTTGAAAACATGAACCTCCAAAACCAACAGAAGCTTTTAAGAATTTTGGTCCAATTCTGCTATCCATTCCAATTGCTCTTGCCACTTCATTTACGTCAGCACCAGTTTTTTCGCAAAGTTCAGACATCGCATTAATTGAAGAAATACGCTGCGCCAAAAATGCATTAGCAGTTAACTTCGACAACTCTGATGACCAAACATTTGTTGTTAGAATTTTATCTTTGTTTACCCAGTTTGCATAAACATCAACCAAAGCATTAATTGCAGCTTCACCTTCTGGAGTGGAATCCCCCCCTATTAAGATTCGGTCTGGATTTAATAAATCTGTAACTGCAGTTCCTTCTGCCAAAAATTCAGGATTCGATAAAATTTGGAACTGAACTCCATTTCCTGTATTGTCTAATATACTTTTAATTGCCTCGGCAGTTCTAACTGGTAAAGTAGATTTTTCCACAACAATTTTATTTTGTTTTGCAACTTTTGCAATTTGTCTGGCACATAATTCGATGTATTTTAAATCAGCAGCCATCCCTTTTCCTTTACCATAAGTTTTGGTTGGAGTATTTACCGATATAAAAATAACTTGGGCTTCGTCAATTGCTTTTTCAACTTCTGTTGAAAAAAATAAATTTCTTCCTCTTGCCTCTGCTACAATTTCTGAAAGTCCAGGCTCATAAATAGGAATATTATCAGTATTTGGATCGTTCCAATCTTTAATTCTTTGTTCGTTCAAGTCTACAACCGTAACTTGAATATGTGGACATTTTTGAGCAATTACTGCCATTGTTGGACCTCCAACGTAACCAGCACCAATGCAGCAAATTTTTGTAATTTCCATTTACTATCTTATTATCTTATTTTTATTTCAAATTATTCCAATACCAGCTTACCGCTTCTTTTAGTCCTTCTTGTAACGAATATTTCGGATTATATTCCAACAGTTTTTTCGCTTTTTCTATACTTGCTAATGAATGAGGAATATCCCCCGCTCTGTTTTCGCCATAGACAACTTCTACCTTTGCAATTTCCGGATTAAACTCGGATAAGTATTCTTTTAAATACTTTACTAAATCATTTAATGTATTTCTATCTCCAAAAGCAGTGTTATAAACCGTATTAACAGCCTCTTTACTATCAGTTGTCATTGCCAAATCATTCATCTGAATTACATTATCGATATATGTAAAATCACGTGAATAATTTCCATCGCCATTAATTATAGGACTTTCGAGATTCATTAATTGTCTAACAAATTTCGGAATAACAGCTGCATAAGCGCCATCTGGATCTTGTTTTCTTCCAAAAACATTAAAATATCGTAATCCAATAGTTTCTAATCCGTAGGTTCTGCTAAAAATCTCAGCATACAATTCATTTACATACTTTGTAATTGCATAAGGCGACAAAGGTTTACCAATCACCTCTTCTACTTTTGGCAATCCCTCAGAATCTCCATAGGTAGATGAACTCGCAGCATAAATAAAGCGTTTTACTTTTGCATCTCGAGAAGCAACCAGCATATTTAAAAATCCTGAAACATTTACTTCGTTTGTCGTTATTGGATCATTTATAGATCTTGGAACTGATCCCAAGGCTGCTTGATGCAAAACATAATCTACTCCTTGAACAGCATTATTACAATCTTGAATGCTTCGAATATCTCCTTCAATTAATCTGAAATTAGGATTTTCAATAAAATCTTTCAAATTATGACGATGTCCTGTAGAAAAGTTATCTAAACAAATCACTTTATGTCCTAATCCTAAAAAATATTCCGATAAATTCGAACCAATAAATCCTGCTCCTCCAGTAATTAATATTGTATTTTGAATTGAAGTTTCCATTTTCTGTAAATTATTTTTTTCTAAATAAATTAGAAATCATTTTCATAATCCCCTTCTTTTCTTCTTCTTCATGATACCCATTTGAATACGCACCATATCCGTAACCATATCCATAAGTAGAACCGTATTTTGCTTTATTTTCGAAACCATTAAAAACAATGCTTGCATTACTTAATTCTCCTCTTTTGATTCTATTATTCAGCAACGTGATCATATCTTTTTTAGTATAATTCTGTCTCACGATATAAAGTGTAACATCAGCATATTGAACTAATTCTAAAGCATCTGAAACTAAACCAACCGGAGGTGTATCCAAAATAATATAATCATACTTTTGTTTTAGTTCCTCTATCAATTCCGTCATGGCATCACTCAAAATAAGTTCAGATGGATTTGGAGGAATAGGCCCCGAAAGTATAACATCCAGATTTGCTATTTGGGTTGAATTTGTAATTTCAGCCAAGGTATTTTGCCTAATCAAATAATTCACAACACCCAATTGACTATTAGTCAAACAAAATTCATCTGCTAAACGAGGTTTTCTTAAATCTAAACCAACGATTACTGTTTTTTTCTCGCTTAAAGCAAAAACTGTTGCAATATTTATAGAACAAAAAGTTTTTCCTTCACCACTTATAGAAGATGTTATCATTAAGGTTTTCGAACCGTTTAATTGCTGTCTTTTGTATAAAAACTGCAACGATGAACGAATACCTCTAAAGGCTTCTGAAAGTGCTGATTTTGGTTTATCAAACACTGCCAGACTTACCGAATCTTTATTAACTCCCACAACACCAATTATTGGTATATCGGTCAGTTTATTAATATCGTCCGTATTTTGAATTGAATTATTTATAAAGAAAATCGCAAAAACAAACATCAGCGGAATTAAAATTCCTAAAAACAAAGCCAACACATAATTTGCCGAAGTTTTGGGTCCAATTAATCCTCCGCCAATATCTTTTGCAGAATCAATAAAATGAATATCTGATAAATTAGAAGCTTTTACAATCTCGGCTTCATTTCTTTTTTGAAGAAATTCAGTATAAATATTATCACTTAAATCATATTTTCTTTTAATCTTCAACAACTCCTGCTGTTCTTCAGGAAGTCTTTTTACCGTGCTTTCGGCCTGACCAATTTTAGAATTCACTAATGATAAATCATATAACAAAGAAGCTTTCGCGGATGCAATATTTTCCAACAAAACACTTTTTACAGCTTGCATCTGATTATCAAAATCCTTGAAAATCTTATCACTTTTTACTGCATAAGCCATTTCTGACCTTTGTGTAGATAAAGCAATAAGTTTTGAAACATTTGTTACAATATTAGGATCTTCTATACCAGCAACAGAAGGCGCAGGAAGTCTTGAATAATCTACACTGTTATTTAAATATGTTTTTAAAGAATTATAGTAGGCAATTTTTCTTGTAACTAAATCTTTTTCAACATCGAAGTCCATGATTTTATCTGAGAATTTTGCTCCGCCATCTTCTATCTCAAATATATTTTTATCTTTTCTAAAAGTTTTTAATTCATTACCCGTTTGTTTTAATTGAGACTCCATTGCAACAAGAGTGCTATCAATAAATCTTATGGTATTAGTCGCAAACTGATTTTTACCATCCAACTGAATTTTAATCAACATTTTTACAGTTGAGTTCAAGTATTCAACCATTCGGGCTTTGTTAGTTCCCTGCATACTCAAGGTTAACAGCGAACCTGCATTTTTATCTCCATCAACACTTATTCCTCGATAGCGGGCAACAGTTCCATCAAAATCGTTAAATTTCACAAAATACTCTTTCCCTTTATAAAAACCAGGGTTGTCATTAATTTGCAATTTCCAATTAAGAAACGGTAGAGAAACCTGCTCACCTACTTTATACTTTTTTGCAAAAGTTACAGGCTGTACAGAAGTGTTACTATATGCATTAGTTGAATAAGTTATTATTGAAACAGAATTACTTTCAAAAGGAATTTCAATTTGATATTCATTTTCACTCAAAAACTTAATCTTGATTAAAGTATTTGCAAGCTGCCCTTTTGTTCTATCAATATCAACATAAAAAGGAACAGCTCCATACGAGTCGATTAAATTATATTTTCCTTGTTCTAAATAGTCAATATAATATTGTAATTTATTAACAACTAATTCATTGTGAGATCTTGACTGCAAGATTGTTGAAATTCCGTTAACCTGATCTGAAATTCCTCCCCAATTAAACACCAAACTTGTATTAGATGTAAAAAAAGGATTGCTTTCTTCTTTAATAGAAATCATGGTTTGCATTCCGTAAATTTTTTCTTTTCGAATATTTACCTGATATGCAATTGTAAAGGCAATTATTAAACTGGCCAAAAACCATTTCCAATAACTTAAAATCTTCAGCAAAAAACCTTTAAAATCAAAATTTGAATGATTTTCGAAAATGGAAAAATCTTTTATATCTAACATCTTTTGATTAGAGTTTTAATTTTTGATTATCAAATAAACTGTTGTTGCCAATGACAACAAAGTTATAATAGTCCCTATAGATTGTAAACCTGTCTGTCCGGTTCCCCAAGTTTTTTGCTTTAATGGCTTAACATATATATAATCATTTGGCTGAAGATTATAATAAGGAGACTTCATAACATTAACATCAGTAAGATCAAGATCGTGCATTTGAACTCCGGTAGGTGTCTGACGAATAACTGTAACTGCTTTTCTATTACCAACTGTTGTAATGTCACCAGAATTCGCAATCGCCTCCATTATATTAACACGTTCTTGAAATAATGTTTTTGTGCCGGTATTTCCAACTTCCCCATTTATCGTATATCTAAAACCAGCTAATTTCACCGTAACAAAAATATTAGCTTCACTTTTAAAATGTTCTTCAAGTAATTTTTTTTCAATATTAACTCTAACTTCTTCAAGAGTATAGCCAATAACATTAATTTCTCCTAAAATTGGCATTCTTATATTTCCATGATCGTCAACTGTAAATCCGTCAAAATATAAAGTTGATTCTGTTCTTCCTGTAGTTGTATTGCTTTCCGTTGTATTAAAGATAGAAACCAGTTTGGGGTCGATTGCTTTTATATTAATACTTATCACATCATTTACCTGAAGTCTATATGGTTTAGATTCTACCACCGCAATGTTAGTCTGTTCACTTGAAGAATTTTTATCCTGCAGATAAGTAAGATCTTTTACAGGAATACAAGATGTAAAAAATATGCTGATCAGCAATAATATAAAAAAGCTGTTTTTTGTCATTTATGAAAATTTTAGCGCAAATATAGCTTTTCCTTTAGTATCCAGAAAATCTATGTTTTTATTTGATTTTAGTTAATTATTTTTGAAAGTTTTTTCGAATGGAACCCTATGCAGAATACTTCTTCCGAGTGTAATTTCGTCAGCGTATTCTAATTCATCTCCAACTGATATTCCTCTTGCAATGGTCGAAATTATTATTTCTGATTCGGCAATTTGTTTATAAATATAAAAATTGGTTGTATCTCCTTCCATTGTTGAGCTCAAAGCAAAAATAATCTCGACAACTTTTCCTGACTTCACTTTTTCAACTAAACTAAAAATATTTAACTGACTTGGACCAACCCCTTCTATTGGAGAAATCTTTCCTCCTAAAACATGATAAATCCCTTTATATTGTCCTGTATTTTCAATAGCCATCACATCGCGAATATCTTCGACAACACAAATAGTTTGATGGTTCCTAACTGGATTTGCACAGATTTCACAAACTTTGGTATCTGAAATGTTATGGCAATTTTCACAAAACTTAATATCTTCACGCATCTTCAACAGCGCCTGCGATAAAAAACCCGTTTGTTCTTTTGGCTGTTTTAACAAATGAAGAACCAAACGCAATGCTGTACGCTTACCAATACCAGGCAATTGCGACATTTCGTTGACTGCTTTTTCTATTAATTTTGATGAAAATTCCATGACGGCAAAAGTAATATTTTTAATGGTATCACTAGCGTTGACACATCTAAAATCAACACTTTACAGTAACAAATCGTTATTTTTTTAATTCTTTCTAAACCAGATACAAACGAAATCGTTTTATAATTTTTACTCGATCTGGGAAATCATAAAAACTCATTACATGAAACTTTAGAATTAATACTGATTTGTAGCCAATAAAACCAAAGTACAAGCAACTTCTACCTCTATATTATTTAGTTCTAATAGTTGATATAATTCTGGATTTTCTGTTCCTGGATTAAAAATCACTCTTTTTGGCTGTGCCTCAACAATGTAATTGTAATAATCTCTTTGACGAGAAGGATTTAAATATAAAGTTACAGTATCGATATTTTTAACCGGAACAGCTTTTGTGTGAATTTTTACCCCGGCTACTTCTCCAGTATTTTGTCCAATAGCAAGAACAGTATGCCCTTTTTCAGTTAATGCATTTATTGCTCTATAAGCGTAACGATCTGGTTTTGTGGTAGCACCAAGAAGTAAAGTCTTTTTATTTTTCATCATTTTTAAATTATTCCACAAAAGTAGTCAAAAAGGATGAGCTTAGCTTATCTTATTGATTTAGAATATTGACTGTAAAAAAACAATATCCTAGTATTAATATACTTGCAGATATTAAAAAATAACTATTTTTACTACATAAACCAATATTGTATGGATCTTTTTATTTATCTATTTGCAGCACTTTTTTCAGTACTAAATCCAATTGGAACTGTTCCAATATTTGTTGGATTAACACAGCATGACTCTCAAAAAGAACGTTCAAGAATTTCTTTATGGACAGCCATAAATGTTGGTATTATTTTATTGGTTTCCTATTTCATTGGCCAATATGTTTTGACTTTTTTTGGAATAAGTATTGATGCGTTAAGAATTGCCGGCGGAATTGTAATCGTAAATTCTGGCTTTTCATTGCTTTCTGGTAAATTCAATAAAAAACGAGGAATTAATAAAAAAATAGAAAGCGAAGTGCAGCAAAGAAACGATATAGCCTTAACCCCATTAGCTATACCAATGCTTGCAGGCCCTGGTTCTATTTCTTTATTAATTGCTTTTTATCAGGAACATCATGAAATGGAAGAAATTCTTTTTTCCTGTCTCGCTATTTTAGCAATTGCTGTTGCCATTTATGTCATTCTAAAAAGCGCACATTATTTAGCACGAATTTTAGGAGCGTCAGGAATTGTTGCAATTTCCAGAATTGTAGGTTTCATTGTAATCTCTATTGGAATTCAATATATAGTAAGTTCTATTGTAAATATCATCAAAGGGAATTTTTAATTCATTTTTACAAAAAACAAAAAGGGGACAGAACTTGAATTCTATCCCCTTTTTTTATATTAAAATAAGTTTTAATTTCTTGGCAAAAATACTTCAGCCATCATGCATCTAGCGCTTCCGCCTCCACAAGCTTCAATAGTATCTAAGCTTGAACTTAAAATTTCGGCATGTTTTTCTAATTGCTCGATTTGTTTTGGAGTTAAACTTTGATGAGCCGATGCACTCATAACGATATATTTTTTATCGTTTGTTCCTCTAACTTCTAACATATTACCTGCAAAATTATTTACTTGGTCCTCAGTAATTAAGATAATTTCTTTTTTATCATCTTTTAAATTATCGAGAACCATTTTACGTTCTTTTTTATCATCGATACAATCTGCGCAAATAACTGCAAAAGTTTCTCCCAGACACATCATAACATTCGTATGATATATTAGCTTACGCTCTCCGTTAACAGTTTGAAATGCTTCAAAAATTACTGGAGCATAATCGAAATCTTCACAAAATTCAATAAAAAGTTCTTCATCAGCACGTGGTGACAAAGCGCAATATGCTTTTGAATTAGCACGATCTAAAAGCAAACTTCCTGTTCCTTCTAAAAAATAACCATCATCTTCTGCAGATGTATAATCCATTATATTAGAAATCTCAAAACCTTTTTCCTCCAAAGTATCCAAAATATCTTCGCGACGTTCTTGACGACGATTTTCGGCAAACATTGGATAAAGAGCTACATCTCCATTTTCGTGAAAAGAAACCCAATTGTTTGGAAAAATACTGTCTGGAGTATCTGTTTCTAAAATATCTTCGATTACAGTTACATCAACGCCAACAGCTCTAAGTTTTTCAACAAAAGCATCAAATTCTTGTTGTGCCTTAGCATTAACTGTACTTGGCAATAAGCCGTCTAATACTTTTTGGTAATAATTATTTACAGCAGTCTGTTCATTCATTCTGAAAGCAACAGGCCGGATCATTACAATTGCGTTTGTTGTTTGTTTCATTTTATATATTTTTTATCATAAAAGACGCACTGCAATGCGTCTCTACAGAATCTTTTTTAATCTCTAATTAAAGGCAATGTTGAACATCTCAACAAACCTTCTTGTTTTGCAATTTCGGCATACGGAATTTCTTCTACAGTAAAACCTTTTGCACGAAGCCAGTTGTTTAATCTCGTGAAGTTTTTCTCAGAAACAACAACATCTTTATCTATCGAAAATACATTAGAAAACATATTGTACATTTCCTCTCTTTCAATATGAAACAGATTTTCTTTCCCAAAAAGATTTACCAAATACAAATAATCTGCTTCTTCGCGGAAACCTCTTTTATAGATGATTCCTTTGTCTTTTCCAACAGGTTGAAAACAACAATCTAAATGCAATGCATTATCGCGAGCTTCTAATTTGGATTTAACCAAATCAAACTCTTTTACAATTTTATTTGGGAATAGTTCTTTAATAAAATTAACACCATGCATATTTGTTCTGGCTGTTATATAATCTTTATAATCACTTCCTTTATAGGTTCCAATAAAAATATGGTCATTCCAAAGCATAACATCGCCGCCTTCAATATGAACTTCTTCTGGCGGACGAACTACTTTTAGAGGATCTATTTGATCAATTATGTACTGAATTGCATCTAACTCGCGTTCGCGATCAGGTAAAATATTCGATTTTACAAAAACATCATCAATTACGAATCCGATATCTCGGGCAAAGATTTGATTATAGCTCTCAATCAATTCCGGACGATAAACCGTTACATCATACTTTTGAAAAACAGCATTAAAAGCATCCATTTCTGCAACCATATCTTTTTCGATAGGATATGTTCCTGCCTTAATATGTTCCAATGACTTAGGATCATAGGCTTCATCTAATGAAGGAGTTGGCCCATTATGAACGGCTGAACCCAAAACTACAGCACGCAATCTTGACGTTTCGTTCTTTATATTTAATTGCAACATAACTTTATTATATTTTGAGCAAAGATAAAAAAAGCTTTACAGTTAAGTAAAGCTTTAGTTTTTTTATTTGTTAGACTTGAACTCTCTTAAAGGATGTCCAGTATAAATTTGTCTTGGTCTTCCAATTGGTTCTTTGTTTTCGCGCATTTCTTTCCATTGTGCGATCCAACCCGGAAGTCTTCCAATTGCGAACATTACAGTAAACATATCTGTTGGAATCCCTAATGCTCTGTAAATAATTCCAGAGTAGAAATCAACGTTTGGATATAAGTTTCTTGATTTGAAGTACTCATCTTCAAGAGCTGCCTTTTCTAATTTTCTTGCAATATCTAAAATCGGATCTTCTACACCTAAAGTCTCTAATACTTCAGTTGCAGCTTTTTTGATGATTTTGGCTCTTGGATCGAAGTTTTTGTAAACTCTGTGTCCGAATCCCATTAAACGGAAAGGATCATTTTTATCTTTCGCTTTTGCTAAGAACTTTTCAGTATCTCCACCGTCTTTATTAATTTCTTCTAACATTTCAAGTACTGCCTGGTTTGCACCACCATGAAGCGGTCCCCAAAGAGCAGAAACTCCTGCAGAAACTGAAGCAAATAAACCAGCATGAGAAGAACCTACCATTCTTACTGTCGAAGTAGAACAGTTTTGTTCGTGATCAGCATGAAGAATAAATAATTTATCTAAAGCATTAACAATAACCGGATTTGCTGCGTAAGGACCTGTTGGCAATTTAAACATTAACTGCATAAAGCTCTCAACATATCCTTTTGTGTTATCGTAGTAGTTTAACGGATAACCCATAGATTTTCTATAAGTCCAAGTCGCAATCACAAGAAACTTTGCCATTGTTTTACAAATAGCTTCATACATTTCTTTTTCATTATCAACATTAACCGCTTTTGGATTAAATGCTGTCAAAGCACTTGTCAAAGCTGACAATACGCCCATTGGGTGAGCTGTTTTTGGAAAACCGTCAATAATATTTTTCATCTCTTCGTTTACCAAAGAATGTTTTCTAATATTATTTTCAAAATCTTCTAATTGCGCTGCAGTTGGCAATTCTCCAAAAATCAAAAGATATGAAACTTCCAAGAAACTAGCTTTTTCTGCTAAATCTTCGATTGAATATCCTCTGTAACGTAAAATTCCTTCTTCTCCATCTAGGAAAGTGATTTCACTTGTACAAGACCCTGAATTTTTATAACCTGGATCAATTGTAATAAAACCAGTTAAATCACGTAATTTGTTAATATCGATAGCTGATTCGTTTTCGCTCCCTGTGATTACCGGAAGTTCAATCTTTTTACCATCTATTTCTAATGTAGCTATTTTTGACATAATATATTGGAAATAATTCTTTAAATAATAATTTACCAAATCTAATGAATTTAAGACTAATTAAAAAAAGAATACTGCTATGAATTTGTTAAAAGTCCAAAAAAAAACCATTCGTTAGAAAACGAATGGTTTATCTTAATATAACTCTTATGATTATTTAATCTTAAAAGCATTTAAACCAGGAAAATAAGCTGTACTTCCTAATTCCTCTTCAATTCTTAATAATTGATTGTATTTTGCCATACGATCAGAACGAGAAGCAGAACCTGTTTTAATTTGTCCACAGTTTAAAGCAACTGCTAAGTCAGCAATTGTGTTATCTTCTGTTTCTCCAGAACGGTGAGACATTACTGAAGTATAACCAGCATTTTTAGCCATATTTACTGCAGCAATAGTTTCTGTTAAAGTACCAATTTGGTTTACTTTTACAAGAATTGAATTAGCGATTCCTTTTTCAATACCTGTAGATAAACGTGCAACATTAGTAACAAATAAATCATCACCAACTAATTGTACTTTGTTTCCAATTTTTTCAGTTAAGTACTTCCATCCATCCCAGTCATCTTCGTACATACCATCTTCGATAGAGATAATTGGATATTTAGCAGCAAGTTCAGCTAAATAATCAGCTTGTTCCTCAGATGTTCTGATTTTTCCAGTTTCACCTTCAAATTTAGTATAATCGTATTTACCATTTACATAAAATTCAGAAGCAGCACAGTCAAGAGCAATCATAATTTCGTCACCAAAAGTATAACCAGCTTTTTCAACCGCTAATTTGATAGTATCTAAAGCATCTTCAGTACCACCAGCTAAGTTTGGAGCAAAACCACCTTCATCACCAACAGCTGTACTTAAACCTCTATCGTGTAAAACTTTTTTCAAGCTGTGGAAAATTTCAGTTCCCATTTGCATTGCGTGAGTAAACGAAGTTGCTTTTACAGGGAAAATCATAAACTCTTGGAATGCGATAGGCGCATCAGAGTGAGAACCTCCATTAATGATGTTCATCATTGGAACAGGTAATGTATTAGCAGAAACTCCACCAACATATCTGTATAAAGGTAATCCTAGTTCGTTAGCAGCAGCTTTTGCAGCAGCTAAAGAAACTCCTAAAATAGCATTAGCTCCTAATTTAGATTTATTTGGAGTTCCATCTAAATCAATCATTAATTGGTCGATAGTGTTTTGTTCAAAAACAGAAGTTCCAACTAATTCTTCAGCAATAACAGTATTTACATTGTTCACTGCATTTAAAACTCCTTTTCCAAGATAAGCCTTACCTCCGTCACGTAATTCAACAGCTTCGTGTTCTCCAGTTGATGCTCCAGATGGAACCGCAGCTCTACCTAAAACTCCGTTCTCAGTTACTACATCAACCTCAATAGTTGGATTTCCTCTGGAATCCAGAATTTGTCTTGCGTGAACTTTAATTATAATACTCATTATTTTTGTTTTTTATTAATAGATAAGATATTTTTTTCCGAAATTATAAAAATATTCAATATTAAAAACGTATTTTCCTTATTAAACACCTTTATTTATTAACTACATCGTTTTAGAGGTAGCTAGTTTTATATTCTCAACAAATTGATCAAATAAATAAGACGAATCGTGTGGTCCCGGACTTGCTTCTGGGTGATATTGCACTGAAAAACAATTCTTATTTTTCATTCTCATTCCGGCAACAGTACCATCATTTAAATGAACATGTGTAATCTCCAACTCTGGGTGATTTTCTAATTGCTCTTTCTTAACTGCAAATCCATGATTTTGAGAAGTGATCTCACCTTTACCAGTAAGAATGTTTTTAACAGGGTGATTAATCCCTCGGTGTCCATTAAACATCTTATAAGTTTCAATACCATTCGCAAGGCCAATTACTTGATGTCCTAAACAGATTCCGAATAAAGGTCTATCCTCAGCAAGAATTTTCTTTGCTACTTCTATCGCACCAAATAAAGGATCTGGATCTCCAGGTCCATTTGACAAGAAAAACCCATCTGGATTGAACGAATTTAAATCTTCATAAGTTGAATTGTATGGAAAAACTTTAATGTAGCAATCTCTCTTAGCAAGATTTCTTAAAATATTCTTTTTAATTCCAAGGTCAAGTGCCGAAATTTTATACGTTGCATTTTCATCTCCAACAAAATACGGTTCAGTTGTAGATACTTTAGAAGCAAGTTCTAGACCTTCCATATTTGGAACATCTGCCAATTCCTTTTTCAAATCTTCAATCGAAGTACCGTCTGTGCAAATTACAGCATTCATTGCCCCATTGTCACGTATGTAACTTACAAGAGCTCTTGTATCAACATCCGAAATACAAATTAAATTTTGCTTAGTAAAGTAATCTTCTAAACTCCCAGAAGCACCTTCTCTTGAATAATTAAAGCTAAAGTTTTTACAAACCAAACCTGCAATTTTAATGCTGTCTGATTCAACTTCTAAATCATTAACACCATAATTACCAATATGCGGATTAGTCGCAACCATAATTTGACCAAAATAAGAAGGATCTGTAAAAATCTCCTGATATCCGGTCATTCCAGTATTAAAACAAACTTCACCAAAAGTTTTACCGCTGATCCCGATAGATTTACCATGAAAAATAGTTCCATCGCTAAGTAATAAAATGGCGCTTTGTCGTGTTGTGTATTTCATTCTTTAATTTGTATTGTTTTTAATCGTCTTATGAAACTTTTGATGTTTCATTTGTAATTAGATATTTTGCAAATTTACTTCTTTAAAAGAGTGCTGCCAAGATTTTTTAAAAATTTCATTCATAAAAATAAAACCAAGGCGTCTAAATAAGTTAAATTTTACTCTTTAAAAAAAATCAAAAAAAAAGGATAAACTAAAAATTAGCTTATCCTTGATTTCTATAGAATCATTACTTTCATAATTATTCAGAAGCTTCAGTAGTCGTTTCTGATTCAGCAGCAGGAGCTTCAGGAGTACCTTCAGCTTTTTTAGCTTTACCACCACGACGGCTTTTTGCTTTTTTAACTTCTTTTTTACCTCCATTGTAAAGTTCATTGAAATCTACAAGTTCGATCATCGCCATATCAGCGTTATCTCCCAAACGATTTCCAACTTTAATGATACGAGTGTATCCACCTGGACGGTCTCCAACTTTAGCAGCCACATCTCTGAACAAGTCAGTTACAGCATATTTGCTACGTAGGTATGCAAAAACAATACGACGATTGTGAGTCGTATCTTCTTTTGATTTAGTGATTAAAGGCTCAACGAATTGTTTAAGCGCTTTAGCTTTAGCAACAGTTGTGTTAATACGTTTGTGCTCAATAAGAGAACAAGCCATATTAGCTAACATAGCTTTTCTATGTCCAGTCTGTCTGCTTAAGTGGTTGAATTTTTTTCCGTGTCTCATGACGTGTTTTTTTTATCTTCATCTTGCTACAATCCACTATGGAGAGCAAAATATGAAGTAAATTATTCTTTATCTAATTTGTATTTAGCTAAATCCATTCCGAAAGTTAAATTTTTAACTGCAACAAGTTCATCAAGTTCAGTTAAAGATTTTTTACCGAAGTTACGGAATTTCATTAGGTCATTTTTATTGAACGATACTAAATCACCAAGTGTATCAACTTCAGCCGCTTTCAAGCAATTTAATGCTCTCACAGATAAATCCATATCAACAAGCTTAGTTTTAAGCAATTGTCTCATATGCAATGACTCTTCATCATACGATTCTGTTTGTGCAATTTCGTCAGCCTCAAGTGTAATTCTTTCATCAGAAAACAACATGAAATGGTGAATTAAAACTTTAGCAGCTTCAGTAAGAGCATCTTTTGGATTAATAGATCCATCAGTTTTAATTTCAAAAACTAATTTTTCGTAATCTGTTTTTTGCTCTACACGGAAATTTTCGATTGCATATTTTACATTTTTTACCGGAGTAAAAATAGAATCTGTAAAAATTGTTCCAATTGCAGCATTCTGTTTTTTGTTCTCTTCAGCAGGAACGTATCCTCTACCTTTTTCGATTGTTAAATCGAAGTTCAATTTGATTTTAGAATCTAAATTACAGATAACAAGGTCTGGATTCAAAACTTGAAAACCTGAGATAAATTTTTGAAAATCACCTGCTGTTAATTGATCTTTACCAGAAACAGAAATAGTAACTGATTCATTATCGATATCTTCGATTTGACGTTTGAAACGTACTTGTTTTAGATTAAGGATAATTTCGGTAACATCTTCAACAACACCTGAAATAGTAGAAAACTCATGATCTACACCTTCGATACGAACAGATGTAATTGCATAACCTTCTAATGCTGAAAGCAAAACTCTTCTAAGTGCATTACCAACTGTCAATCCATAACCAGGTTCTAAAGGTCTAAATTCGAATTTACCTTCAAAATCGGTTGAATCGATCATGATAACTTTATCGGGCTTTTGAAAATTAAATATTGCCATAAATTTCGACTAAGTCAATTATTATTTGTTGTACAACTCTACGATTAATTGCTCTTTAATGTTTTCTGGAATTTGAAGTCTTGCAGGTACAGAAACGAAAGTTCCTTCTTTAAGATCATTGTTCCAAGTAATCCATTCATAAACATGACTTGAATTTGATAAAGAACGTTCGATAGCTTCTAAAGATTTAGATTTTTCACGAACTGCAACTTTATCACCAGGTTTAAGGTGGTAAGAAGGAATATTAACAACTTCACCATTAACAGTAATGTGTCTGTGAGATACTATTTGACGAGCACCTCTTCTAGATGGAGCGATCCCCATTCTAAAAACAACATTATCTAATCTTGCTTCACATAATTGTAATAAAACTTCACCAGTAACTCCTTTAGTAGCTGATGCTTTTTCGAATAAATTTCTGAATTGTTTTTCTAAAATTCCGTAAGAATATTTAGCTTTTTGCTTTTCCATTAACTGAACAGCGTACTCAGATTTTTTTCCTCTTTTTTTAGCCATCCCGTGTTGTCCAGGTGGGTAATTTCTTTTTTCGAAAGATTTATCATCTCCGAAGATTGCTTCGCCAAATTTACGAGCGATTCTTGTACTAGGACCAGTATATCTTGCCATTTTGAATTGTTTAAGATTGAGATTATGAATTCAGGTCTTATCCTTCGATAATCTATTTTCAATCTAGGTTATACTATAATTTTTGAGTATTAAACTCTACGTCTTTTTGGAGGACGACATCCGTTGTGAGGCATTGGAGTAACATCGATAATCTCAGTAACTTCAATTCCACCGTTATGAATAGAACGGATAGCAGACTCACGTCCGTTTCCTGGTCCTTTTACATAAACTTTTACTTTTTTAAGTCCTGCCTCAAGAGCTACTTTACTACAATCTTCTGCTGCCATTTGAGCTGCGTACGGAGTGTTCTTTTTAGAACCTCTGAAACCCATTTTACCAGCTGAAGACCAAGCAATAACTTCACCTTTCTTATTTGTCAAAGAAATGATAATATTGTTGAAAGTCGAAGAAATATGAGCTTCACCCGTTGATTCAACGATAACTTTACGTTTTTTTGCAGTTGCTTTAGCCATATTACTTATTATTTAGTTGCTTTTTTCTTGTTAGCAACAGTTTTTCTTTTTCCTTTTCTAGTTCTAGAGTTGTTTTTAGTTCTTTGACCTCTTAATGGAAGACCAGATCTATGACGAATACCTCTATAACAACCAATATCCATTAAACGTTTGATGTTTAAAGAAACTTCAGAACGTAACTCTCCTTCAATTTTGTAAAATGAAACAGCATCACGAATCGCTCCGATCTCATCATCATTCCAATCTTGAACTTTTTTATCTTGGCTAACTTGAGCTTTCTCTAAAATCTCAATCGCTCTACTTTTTCCTAATCCGAAGATGTAGGTAAGTGCTATAACACCTCTCTTGTTTTTTGGGATATCTACCCCTGCTATTCTTGCCATAATTATCCTTGTCTTTGTTTAAATCTAGGATTCTTTTTGTTTATCACGTACAATCTTCCTTTTCTACGCACGATAATGCACTCGGCACTTCTCTTTTTTACTGATGCTCTAACTTTCATAGTGAATATCCTTTAATATCGATAAGTAATTCTTGCTTTTGACAAATCGTAAGGACTCATTTCTAGTTTCACTTTATCACCAGGTAATAATTTGATATAATGCATACGCATCTTTCCAGAAATATGAGCAATTACAATATGTCCATTTTCTAACTCCACACGGAACATCGCATTAGATAATGCTTCGATGATTGATCCGTCTTGTTCTATTGCTGATTGTTTTGCCATAAATATATTAAGCTACTGCTTTTCTATTTTTACCAGTCTTCATTAAACCATCATAATGTTTGTTTAACAAGTATGAATTGATTTGTTGAATAGTATCTATCGCAACTCCAACCATAATTATTAATGAGGTACCTCCAAAAAACATTGCCCAAGATTGTTGTACATCCATAATACTTACAACAATAGCTGGGAACACAGCAATCAAAGCAAGGAATAAAGATCCTGGGAAAGTTATTAAAGACATCACTTTATCTAAGAAATCTGAAGTTTCAGCTCCCGGACGAACTCCAGGAATAAAACCACCACTTCTTTTTAAATCATCAGCCATTTTGTTAGTAGGTACAGTGATTGCAGTATAAAAGAATGTAAATACAATAATTAAAGTTGCAAAAACAAAGTTATACCAAAAACCAAACATATTACTAAATGCACCAACAATAGATTGTGATGTATCTGACTTAGACAGTCCAGCTACAGCTGCAGGGATAAACATAATTGCCTGAGCAAAAATGATTGGCATAACTCCAGAAGCATTAAGCTTTAGAGGAATCCATTGTCTATTACCACCTGCCAAATCTTGCTCATAATCACCAGTTGTTGTACGACGAGCGTATTGAACCGGGATTCTACGTACTGCCATTGTAAGCAATACACAAGAAATGATTACTAATAACCACACAATAATTTCAATAACTAACAACATTGGACCTCCATTGTTATTGGTAACTCTCGTAGTAAACTCTTGAATAAAAGCTTGCGGTAAACGAGCTAAGATACCAACCATAATTAATAATGAAATTCCATTTCCAATACCTTTATCTGTAATTTTCTCACCAAGCCACATAGCAAAAATTGTACCTGTAACTAAGATGATAACTGACGAGAACAAAAATTCAGGAGAATTAAAGCCTAGTAGAAATGCACTACCAGGCAATGTTCTGTATAAATTATAGATATAAGTTGGACCTTGAACCAGTGTAATAGCTATAGTCAACCAACGAGTGATTTGATTAATCTTTTTTCTACCACTTTCTCCATCATTTTGAAGTTTTTGTAAATAAGGAATCGCAATTCCCATTAACTGAACAACAATAGATGCAGAAATATAAGGCATAATACCTAAAGCAAAAACTGAAGCTTTAGAGAAAGCACCCCCAGTAAACATGTCTAGGATAGATCCTAAACCATTTTTAGTTTGTCCCGCTAAACCTGTTAATTGAGTTGCGTCAATTCCAGGAAGCGTAACGTGTGCACCAAAACGATATACTAAAAGCAATCCTAATGTAATTAAGATTCTGTTTTTCAGTTCTTCGATTTTCCAAACATTACTTATTGATTCAATAAATTTCTTCATCTTAATAGATAAGTTATATAGTTACAGCCTCTCCACCAGCAGCTTCAATAGCAGCTTTTGCAGTAGCAGTAAATTTGTGGGCAGTTACTTTTAATTTTGCTTTCAATTCTCCTCTACCTAAAATCTTAACGATTTCATTTTTGGTAGCTAGACGATTTGCTACGAAATCTGTCATTGAAACAGAATCAGTAATCACACCATTGTCTACTAATAATTGAAGCGTATCTAAATTAACACCTTCGTATTCTTTACGATTGATGTTTTTGAAACCAAACTTAGGAACACGTCTTTGAAGTGGCATTTGTCCACCCTCAAAACCAATCTTTTTAGAATAACCAGAACGAGATTTTGCCCCTTTGTGACCTCTTGCAGAAGTACCACCTTTTCCAGAACCTTCTCCTCTACCTAATCTTTTATTTTGATTGTGCGTTGATCCCTCAGCAGGTTGTAAGTTACTTAAATTCATAACAGTATTTGTTATTTAGCTTCTTCAACAGAAACTAAGTGTTTAACTTTGTTTATCATCCCAAGGATAGCAGGATTTGACTCATGCTCCACAACTTGTCCCATTTTACGTAGACCTAAAGCTTCTAAACCTCTCTTTTGAGAAAGAGGGCAGTTGATCTTGCTTCTTACTTGTTTTACTAATAATTTAGCCATAATTTCCTTGATTAACCTTTAAAAACTTTTTCTAAAGAAACACCTCTTTGTTTTGCAACAGTATGAGCGCTTCTCATTTGTAATAAAGCATCAAAAGTTGCTTTAACTACGTTATGAGGATTTGATGATCCTTGAGATTTAGATAATACATCGTGAATACCTACTGATTCAAGAACTGAACGAACAGCTCCACCAGCAATAACTCCTGTACCATGAGAAGCAGGAATTAAGAATACACGCGCACCACCAAATTTACCTTTTTGTTCGTGAGGAACTGATTGACCATTCAAAGGAATTTTTACTAAATTTTTCTTAGCATCTTCTACTGCTTTCGCAATTGCTTCAGAAACGTCTTTAGATTTTCCTAATCCGTGACCAACTACTCCATTTTCATCACCTACAACTACAATAGCAGAAAAACCGAAAGCTCTACCACCTTTTGTAACTTTAGTAACACGATTAACACTTACCAGACGATCTTTAAGTTCAAGACCACTTGGTTTTACCAATTCTACATTTTTGTATTTAGACATAATATATTAGAATTTAAGTCCAGCCGCTCTTGCGCCTTCTGCTAATGATTTAATACGACCGTGATATAAATATCCACCTCTATCAAAAGTAATGGTATCAATCCCAGCTTTTAACGCTTTCTCTGCAACTAATTTTCCAACAGCAGCAGCGATTTCAACGTTAGTACCTTTTCCTATTTCTTTTTCTCTCGAAGATGCAGCTAATATAGTAACTCCATTTACATCATCAATAAGTTGAGCATAAATTTCTTTGTTACTTCTAAATACAGATAGTCTTGGTTTAGCAGCAGAACCACTAATCGTTTTTCTAATTCTGAATTTAATTCTCTGTCTTCTTTCAGATTTTGTTAATGACATAATCTTATTTTTTAAGCTGATTTACCTGCTTTTCTTCTTAATACTTCACCCACAAATTTAACACCTTTACCTTTGTATGGCTCTGGCTTACGGAAACCTCTGATTTTCGCAGCAACTTGACCTAAAAGTTGTTTATCAAATGATGTTAATTTTACGATTGGGTTCTTACCTTTTTCAGATATTGTTTCTAAAGATACTTCTGGAGCAATTTCTAAAACAATATTGTGAGAATATCCAAGAGCTAAATCTAGTTTTTGACCTTGGTTTGAAGCTCTATATCCAACTCCAACTAATTCTAGTTCTTTTGTAAAACCTTCATTCACACCAACAATCATGTTATTGATTAATGATCTGTATAATCCGTGTTTTGCTCTATGGTCTTTATGATCAGACGATCTTTCTACTAAAACTTGATCGCCTTCAACAGTTACATTTACGTCCGAAAACTCCTGAACTAATTGACCTTTTTTTCCTTTTACTGTAATATTACCTTCTTTAACTTCAACAGTTACACCAGCAGGGATTACAATTGGGCTTTTACCTATTCTTGACATCTTATCTAGTGTTTAAAATTAGTATACGTAACAAATTACTTCACCACCAACATTTAATTGTTTCGCTTGTTTTCCGGTCATAAGACCTTTTGAAGTAGAAACAATAGCAATTCCTAATCCGTTAAGGATTCTTGGTAATTTGGCAGCACCTGCGTACTTACGTAAACCAGGTTTACTAATTCTTTGGATATCTTTAATTACAGGCTCTTTAGTATCTTTATCATACTTTAAAGCAATTTTGATAGAACCTTGAACAGTGTTCGTTTCAAATTTGTAACTTAAGATATAACCTTGATCAAATAAGATCTTAGTTATTTCTTTTTTAAGATTAGAAGCTGGAATTTCAACAACTTTGTGGTTTGCAGCCACAGCGTTACGAACTCTAGTCAAATAATCTGCAATAGGATCTGTATACATATGTATTTGATTGCGATTATGGTTTTCAGGAAGCACTTTGCCTCCTGAACCTTTAATCAATTTATAAACTTTTTTAAATTACCAGCTGGCTTTTTTTACACCTGGAATTAATCCATTGTTAGCCATTTCACGGAAAGTTACACGTGAAATACCGAATTGACGGATATAACCTCTAGGTCTACCTGTTAATTTACAACGATTGTGTAAACGAACTGGTGAAGCATTTTTAGGTAATTTTTGTAGGCCTTCATAATCTCCAGCTTCTAATAAAGCTTTTCTTTTTTCAGCGTACTTAGCTACCGTTTTCTCTCTTTTAACCTCACGGGCTTTCATTGATTCTTTAGCCATATCTTAATTCTTTTTAAAAGGTAATCCTAATTCAGCCAATAATGACTTTGCTTCCTTGTCTGTTTTTGCAGTAGTAACAAATGTAATATCCATTCCTGAAATTTTGTTTACTTTGTCAATATCAATTTCTGGGAAAATGATTTGCTCTAAAACTCCAAGATTGTAGTTACCTCTTCCGTCGAAACCAGTAGCTTTAATACCACTAAAATCTCTAACACGCGGCAAAGATGAAGTAATAAGTCTATCTAAAAACTCATACATTCTTTCTCCACGTAAAGTAACTTTTGCTCCAATAGGCATCCCTTTTCTCAATTTGAATGACGCAACGTCTTTCTTTGAAATTGTAGATACTGCTTTTTGTCCAGTGATCTTTGTTAACTCATCAACTGCATAGTCAATAAGTTTTTTATCAGATACAGCTGCACCAACTCCACGGCTCAAAACGATTTTTTCAAGTTTTGGAACTTGCATAACGTTTGTATATCCGAACTCTTCTTTAAGAGCAGAGATTACTCTACTCTTATATTCTTCTTTTAGTCTAGGTGTATATGCCATTACTATAGTACTTGATTAGATTTTTTTGAAAATCTTACTTTCTTATCTCCTTCTACTCTAATACCTACTCTAGTTGTTTCCTTAGTTTTAGGATCAATTAGTGAAATGTTAGAAATTTGAATAGAAGCCTCTTTCTTAACGATACCACCTTGAGGGTTTTTAGCACTTGGTTTTGTATGTTTTGAAACCAGGTTTACACCTTCAACTATCGCTTTATTTTTCTCACGGTAAACACGTAAAACTTTACCTTCAGCACCTTTATGGTCTCCAGCAATAACTCTTACGATATCTCCTGATTTTATTTTTAGCTTTATCATCTTAAAACGAATTAAAGCACTTCTGGTGCTAATGATACAATTTTCATGAATTGTTTTTCACGAAGTTCTCTTGCTACCGGACCAAAAACACGAGTTCCTCTCATTTCCCCTGCAGCGTTCAAAAGAACACATGCATTGTCATCGAAACGGATATAAGAACCATCAGCTCTTCTCACTTCTTTTTTGGTACGCACAACAACTGCAGTTGAAACAGCTCCTTTTTTCACGTTACCGTTTGGAGTTGCATCTTTAATAGATACTACAATCTTGTCACCAACAGAGGCATACCTTCTTTTGGTACCTCCTAAAACACGGATAGTTAAAACTTCTTTTGCTCCCGTGTTATCTGCTACTTTTAGTCTTGATTCCTGTTGTACCATAATTATTTAGCTCTTTCTAAGATTTCAACTAATCTCCAACATTTTGTTTTACTTAAAGGACGCGTTTCGCTAATTCTTACAGTATCTCCAATGTTACAGTCGTTTGTTTCGTCGTGTGCAACATATTTCTTAGTTTTCAACACGAACTTACCGTATAATGGGTGTTTTACTTTTCTTACTTCAGCAATAACAATAGATTTATCCATTTTATTTGAAGTAACAACACCTATTCTTTCTTTTCTTAAATTTCTTTTTTCTTCCATCTTTCAGCAGAATACAATTATTGTAACTCTCTTTTAGTTAACTCTGTAGCCAATCTTGCAACTGTTCTTCTAACGCTTCTAATTTGAAGTGGGTTAGCAATTGGAGAAATAGCGTGAGCCATTTTTAGGTCAGCATATACTTTCTTAGTTTGACTAAGTTTTTCTTGCAACTCCGCTGCAGAAAGATCTTTTATTTCTGATTGTTTCATAATAAATATTAATTATGCTTCGAAATCTCTAGCAACGACGAACTTAGTTTTTACTGGAAGTTTTTGAGCTGCAAGACGTAAAGCCTCTTTTGCAACTGACAATGGAACTCCTCCAACTTCAAACATAATTCTTCCTGGTTTAACAACAGCAGCCCAATACTCAACTGCTCCTTTACCTTTACCCATACGTACTTCAAGAGGTTTCTTAGTAATAGGTTTATCTGGAAATATTTTAATCCATAATTGTCCCTCTCTCTTCATGTAACGAGTTGCAGCAATACGTGCAGCTTCGATTTGACGAGAAGTTAAGAACATTCCATCTTCATGTACAGATTTAATACCAAACATTCCATTAGAAAGTTCATGCCCTCTTTGAGAGTTACCTTTCATTTTACCTTTTTGTACCTTACGGTATTTTGTTCTTTTAGGCTGTAACATTTTTCTTTAGTTTAAAAATTTACTTTCTTTTACGAGCGTCTGGTTTTCCACCTTTATTAAAGTTAGATTTACCTCTAGGGGCATCTCCACCTTTACCACCGCCAGTACCAGATTGTTTTTTATCCATTCCAGCAAGTGGAGAAAGATCTCTCTTTCCATAAACTTCACCTTTCATGATCCATACTTTGATACCCATTCTACCGTAAGTAGTGTGAGCTTCAGCCAAAGCATAATCAATATCAGCTCTGAAAGTTGATAGAGGAATTCTACCTTCTTTGAAACCTTCTGAACGTGCCATTTCAGCTCCATTCAAACGACCAGAAATCAAAACTTTAATACCTTCTGCATTCATACGCATAGAAGCTGCAATAGCCATCTTAATTGCACGTCTGTAAGAGATACGGCTTTCGATTTGACGAGCGATGCTAGTCGCCACAAGATAAGCATCTAACTCAGGTCTTTTAATTTCAAAGATGTTAATTTGAACCTCTTTGTCAGTAACTTTCTTAAGTTCTTCTTTTAACTTGTCTACCTCTTGTCCACCTTTTCCGATAATGATACCAGGTCTAGCAGTAGTGATAGTAACGGTTACAAGTTTCAAAGTTCTCTCGATGATTACTTTTGATACACTAGCTTTTGATAAACGAGCGTGGATGTACTTTCTGATTTTGTGATCTTCGGCAAGTTTATCACCGTAATCATTTCCACCATACCAGTTTGAGTCCCACCCTCTGATGATACCAAGTCTATTTCCAATTGGATTTGTCTTTTGTCCCATGCTGCTTAAGAATTGCTTTGTGTGTTATTGATAGCTCCAAGCACGATTGTAACGTGGTTAGAACGTTTTCTTATTCTGTGTGCACGACCTTGTGGAGCTGGACGAAGTCTTTTTAACATCATTCCACCATCTACTCTGATCTCTTTAACAAATAATCCAGCCTCTTCTAAATTACCTTCACTATTTTTTTGCTCCCAGTTGTTGATTGCAGATAATAATAGTTTTTCTAATTTTCTTGAAGCTTCTTTAGAACTGAATCTTAAAATGTTAAGTGCTCTTTCTACCTTCTGACCTCTTACCAAGTCCGCTACTAAGCGCATTTTTCTAGGTGAAGTAGGGCAGTTATTCAATTTTGCGAAAGCAATAGACTTATTAGCCTCTTTTCTCGCATCTGCTGTTTCTCTTTTACGAACTCCCATTGCTTCTTATTTTTTACCTTTATTTTTTGCTCCAGCATGACCTCTAAAAGATCTAGTTGGTGAAAACTCTCCTAATTTGTGACCTACCATGTTTTCTGTTACGTAAACTGGTACAAATTGACGACCGTTATGAACTGCGATAGTTTGTCCAACGAAATCCGGAGTAATCATTGAAGCTCTAGACCAAGTCTTTACAACTGCATTTTTACCACTTTCTACGTTTTCCTGAACTTTCTTGTCTAATTTATAATGAACGAAAGGTCCTTTTTTTAATGAACGTGCCATATCTTATTATTTCTTTCTACGTTCTACGATATACTTGTTACTCGGGTTTTTCTTAGAACGAGTTCTGTAACCTTTAGCTGGCAATCCGTTTCTTGAACGTGGGTGCCCTCCAGAAGAACGTCCTTCACCACCTCCCATAGGGTGATCAACTGGGTTCATCGCTACTGGTCTAGTTCTAGGTCTTCTTCCTAACCATCTTGTTCTACCTGCTTTTCCAGATACAACTAATTGGTGGTCAGAATTAGAAACAGCTCCAATTGTAGCCGAGCAAGTTAACAAGATTAATCTTGTTTCACCAGATGGCATTTTAATTGTTGCATATTTCCCGTCTCTTGCCATTAACTGAGCAAAAGTTCCAGCTGAACGAGCAATAACCGCTCCTTGTCCTGGACGTAACTCAATACAAGATATAACAGTTCCAAGAGGAATTCTGCTTAAAGGCAATGTATTACCAATTTCAGGTTGAGATTCTGGACCAGAAACTAATTTCTGACCAACTTTCAATCCGTTTTGAGCAATTACATAAGTTTTCTCTCCATCAGCATAAGCTAATAAAGCGATAAATGCAGTACGATTTGGATCGTATTCGATTGATTTCACTGTAGCTGGAATTCCATCTTTAGTTCTTTTGAAATCAATAATACGATATCTCTGCTTGTGACCACCACCCGTATAACGCATGGTCATCTTTCCTTGACTATTTCTACCTCCAGAGTTTTTTATCGGCGCTATCAAAGAGCGTTCCGGCTTATCAGTTGTAATGGCGTCATAACCATTCACAACTCTAAATCGCTGACCTGGGGTAATAGGTTTTAATTTTCTTACTGACATTTTTCTATCTTAGATATTGTTGTAAAAATCAATTGTTTCTCCTTCTTGTACTTGAACAATTGCTTTTTTGATTGCATTTGTCTTTCCACTGATTAAACCACTTTTAGTGTATTTAGTAGATCTATCTGGTCTCACATTCATTGTGTTAACTGAAACGATAGTTACTCCATAAGCAGCCTCAACAGCTTTCTTAATTTGAACTTTGTTTGCTTTTTTGTCAACAACGAATCCGAAGCGGTTTAGAACTTCACTTTCTTTGGTTACTTTTTCTGTTACTATAGGTCTAATTATGATACTCATACTCCTATTATTTGCTTAAATTTTCTTCGATTAACTCCAAAGAACCTTCTAAAAGCACTAAATTATTAGTGTTTAAAATAGCGTAAGTGCTTAACTCTGAGCTAGTTACGACATTAGAAGCCTTTAAATTGCGTGACGACAAATATACATTTTTATTTGACTCTCCCAACACAAATAGAGATTTTTTATTTTCTAACCCTAAAGCTTTCAAAACGTTAATGAAATTTTTAGTGTTTGGCGCCTCAAAATTAAAGTCTTCAAGAACGATAATGTTCGACTCTTTTGCTTTGATTGAGAAAGCTGATTTTCTTGCCAATCTTTTTAAGCCTTTATTCAATTTAAATGAATAACTTCTTGGTCTTGGTCCGAAAATTGTTCCACCACCTTTAAACAATGGATTTTTGATACTACCCGCACGAGCCGTACCTGTTCCTTTTTGTTTTTTAATCTTACGTGTACTTCCAGTTACTTCAGCTCTTTCCTTAGCTTTGTGAGTACCTTGTCTTTGATTAGCAAGATATTGCTTAACATCAAGATATACAGCGTGATTGTTTGGTTCAATTGCGAATACTGAATCAGAAAGTTGAACTTTTCTACCAGTATCTTTTCCGTTGAAATCTAATACTTTTACTTCCATTACTTCTGAATGATTACGTAAGAGTTTTTATGTCCAGGAACACATCCTTTAATAACAAGTAAGTTCTTTTCAGCAACTACTTTTAAAACTCTAAGGTTTTGTACTTTTACATTATCTCCTCCCATTCTTCCAGCCATACGCATTCCTTTGAATACTCTAGATGGATAAGAAGAAGCTCCCACAGAACCTGGCGCTCTTAAACGGTTATGCTGACCATGAGTAGCTTGTCCAACACCACCAAAACCGTGACGTTTAACAACACCTTGGAAACCTTTACCTTTAGATACACCTTGTACATCTACAAATTCTCCTTCTTCAAAAATAGAAACATCAATAAGATCTCCTAATTTTTGCTCAGTTGCGAAATCTTGGAATTCAACGACTTTTTTCTTAGCAACAGTTCCAGCTTTTTTAAAGTGACCTAAAGCCGCTTTAGTAGAATGTTTCTCGTTTTTGTCATCGAAACCAAGTTGCAACGCTTCGTACCCGTCAACACCTTTGGTTCTGACTTGGGTAACAACACACGGCCCAGCCTCGATTACTGTACAAGGAATGTTTTTCCCGTTTTCGTCGAAAATACTAGTCATGCCGATTTTTTTACCAATTAACCCAGACATAAATATTAATTATTAATTACTAAAATTCCCTTCAATTTGAAAATAACAGAAATTTCCAAACAGGGAGTGCAAAAGTATACATTAAAATCGAATATACCAAACAGTTAGAAAAATTAAATCGCTCATTATCAAAATTCAAGGATTCAACTCAACAACAATAGACCATAATTTGATTCAAAAAATAAATCCCACAACACAAAAACAAAATAAAGTTATCAACAAAAAGACATCTAAAAATCAAAGCAAAACCATCGGCAAGTACCTAAATAAAAGGCATTTCAATAAAAAAACCTAACATTCAATTAAAACAAAAACTATAAAAACTTAACAACAAAATCAAAATAGAAACAACAAAAAAAAGCGAGACATTTCTGTCTCGCTTTTATATATAAATATAATAAAAATTATACTTTTATCTCTACTTCAACCCCACTTGGCAATTCAAGTTTCATTAAAGCATCAATAGTTTTTGATGAAGATGAATAAATATCAATCAATCTCTTGTATGACATTACTTCAAATTGCTCTCTCGCTTTTTTGTTAACGTGCGGAGAACGCAACACAGTGAAAAGTTTTTTGTGAGTTGGCAACGGAATTGGACCTGTTACAACTGCTCCAGTAGTTTTTACTGTTTTTACGATCTTTTCAGCAGATTTATCTACCAACATGTGATCGTAAGATTTTAGTTTTATTCTGATTTTTTGACTCATTTTCTTAAAATTAAGCGTTACCTTTTGCTTTTTTGATTACCTCTTCTGAAATATTAGAAGGTGTTTCTGCATAGTGAGAAAACTCCATTGTTGAAGTAGCTCTACCAGAAGATAATGTTCTTAATGTAGTTACATATCCAAACATTTCTGATAAAGGCACATCAGCCTTAATAGTTTTAGCACCATTTCTATCACCCATATCATTAACCTGACCTCTACGACGGTTCAAGTCACCTACGATATCACCCATGTTTTCTTCTGGAGTAATAACTTCGATTTTCATGATTGGCTCAAGAATAACAGCTCCAGCAGCACGTCCTGATTCTTTATAACCCATTCTTGCAGCTAATTCAAAAGACAATGCATCAGAATCCACAGGGTGGAAAGATCCATCAGTTAAAGTTACTTTTAAACTATCCACAGCATATCCTGCCAATGGACCAGTTTTCATAGCCTCTCTAAATCCTTTTTCAACAGCAGGGATATATTCTTTAGGAACGTTACCACCTTTTACAGCATTGATAAATTGTAATCCAACTGGAACCTTACCATCAACTTCATCAGCAGGCTCGATTGTAAATACGATATCACCAAATTTACCACGACCTCCAGATTGTTTCTTGTAAGTCTCTCTATGTGTTGCAGATCTTGTAAACGCTTCTTTGTACTCAACTTGAGGCTCACCTTGGTTCACTTCAACTTTAAATTCACGTTTCATACGATCTACTAAGATATCTAAGTGAAGCTCACCCATACCTGAAATAATAGTTTGACCAGAAGCCTCATCAGTTCTAACTGTAAATGTTGGATCTTCTTCAGCTAATTTAGCTAAAGCCATACCCATTTTATCAACGTCAGCTTTTGTTTTTGGCTCAATAGCAATACCAATTACCGGATCAGGGAATTTCATAGACTCCAATACAATTGGATTCTTTTCATCACAAAGAGTATCTCCTGTTTTAATATCTTTAAATCCAACAGCAGCACCAATATCTCCAGCCTCAATAAATTCGATTGGATTTTGTTTATTAGCGTGCATTTGGTAAATACGAGAAATTCTTTCTTTATTACCAGAACGAGTATTTAAAACATAAGAACCAGCATCTAAACGTCCAGAATATGCACGGAAGAAAGCCAAACGACCTACGAATGGGTCAGTAGCGATTTTAAATGCTAAAGCAGCGAATGGCTCTTTAACATCTGGCTTACGTAAAATTTTCGTTTGATCTTCTTCTAATAAATCAGCATCATCAGGGTGAATTCCCTCAATACCTTCTTTATCTAAAGGAGATGGTAAATACTTACAAACTGCATCCAACATAAATTGAACACCTTTGTTTTTGAAAGAAGAACCTGCAAGCATTGGAATGATTGCCATATCAATAGTAGCCGCTCTTAATGCATTGTTGATTTCTTCCTCTGTAATAGAGTTTTCATCTTCCATGTATTTATCCAAAAGATTTTCATCATAAGTTGCAATCTCTTCGATAAGAATAGAACGATATTGTTTTACTTCATCAACCATATCAGCTGGAATATCAACGATATCAAAAGTAGCTCCTTGTGTTTCATCATGCCATACAATAGCTTGATTTTTCACTAAGTCAACAATACCTTTAAAATCAGCTTCGTCTCCAATAGGCAAAGTAATTGCAACCGCATTCGATTTCAACATATCTTTAACCTGTCCGCATACAGCTAAAAAGTTAGCACCTTGACGGTCCATTTTATTTACGAATCCCATACGAGGAACTCTATATTGATCAGCAAGTCTCCAGTTAGTTTCTGATTGAGGCTCAACACCATCAACAGCACTAAACAAGAAAACTAAACCATCAAGTACACGTAAAGAACGGTTTACCTCTACAGTAAAGTCAACGTGTCCAGGAGTATCAATAATATTAAAGTGGTAAGGTAATGATTGTGGAATAACTTTACCTTGCTCCGTTGGAAAATTCCAAGTACAAGTTGTAGCAGCAGAAGTAATTGTAATACCTCTTTCCTGCTCTTGCGCCATCCAGTCCATTGTTGCAGCACCATCGTGCACCTCACCAATTTTGTGTGACTTTCCAGTATAAAAAAGAATACGCTCAGTAGTTGTTGTTTTACCAGCATCAATGTGAGCAGCAATTCCGATATTTCTTGTATATTTTAAATCTCTAGCCATTTCTTACGAATTAAAATCTAAAGTGAGAGAATGCTTTGTTAGCTTCTGCCATTTTGTGAGTATCCATTCTTTTCTTAACCGCAGCACCTTCTTCTTTAGCAGCAGCTAAACATTCTGACGCTAAACGTTGTGCCATAGATTTTTCATTTCTTCTTCTAGAATAAAGTATTAACCACTTCATTGCCATAGAGATTTTTCTGTCTGGACGAATCTGCATTGGAATTTGGAATGTAGCTCCACCAACTCTACGACTACGTACTTCTACGTGAGGCATAACGTTTGTTAAAGCATCTTTCCAGATCTCTAATGAAGTTTTCTCATCATTTTGCTTTTTAGTTTCAATGATATCAATGGCATCATAAAATACTTTAAAAGCTGTAGATTTCTTACCATCCCACATTAAGTTGTTCACAAAACGCGTTACTAATTGGTCGTTAAACCTTGGATCTGGTAAAAGTGGTCTTTTCTTTGCCGCTCTTTTTCTCATGTCTTTTTCTTAAAAGTTTTTAAATTACTTTTTTGCTTCTTTTGGGCGTTTAGCACCGTACTTAGATCTTCTTTGCGTTCTTCCTGCAACTCCTGACGTGTCAAGCGCTCCACGAACGATATGATATCTAACACCTGGTAAATCTTTTACCCTTCCGCCTCTAACTAATACTATCGAGTGCTCTTGTAGATTGTGTCCTTCTCCAGGAATGTAAGCATTCACCTCATTACCATTTGTCAAACGTACACGCGCAACTTTACGCATTGCAGAGTTTGGTTTTTTTGGTGTAGTAGTGTAAACACGCGTACAAACCCCTCTTCTTTGAGGACAAGAATCTAAAGCAACCGATTTACTCTTCTTAGTTATCTGAGTTCTTCCTGTTCTTACTAATTGTTGAATTGTTGGCATAATTAATACTAAAAATTATTATGTTTATTAAATTCCCGCTTTTTACGGGGTTGCAAATGTATAAAATAATTTTCACTATACAAACGTTAATCTATTAATTTTCAACAACATTATTTAATGTATGTTTTTACAAACAAACAATAGATATTTGCAATACATTTAACTAAACAAAATTCTCACACTTGAAACAGTTTTTCCAAGCATTGTTTTTTCTTATAAGCTTTTCGGCTTACAGCCAAAATTTTTATTTAAAAATAAGCGGATCAAACATTACGGAAAACAAAATCATTGATTCTGTAAATTATTCCACAAAACATCCAAATATAAAATCACTCTTTAATGAGATTAAAATCACTTCTGAAAAGCTCTCAAAAAAAGGCTTTCTAGATAACAAAATACTAGAAACTAAACAGATAAATGACAGCACATACATTTCACTTTTTGACCTAAAAAACAGAATAAAAAACATACATATATATATAGGTACAAATAATCTTTTTTTAAATCCCAAAAAAAGACAAAATGACACCATAATTATTCCGTACGACGAGATTGAAAACTATCTAAATGAAAAAATAGTCAACGCAGAAAAAGCTGGTTTTGCACTAAGTAAAATTAAACTTGAAAATATTCAAAGAAAGAATTTAATAATTTATGCCGACTTAAACTTTAAATCCGAAAAAAAACGCAGTGTAAATTCTATTATTCTAAATTATACCAATAGCTCTTCAAGCAGCTTTTTTCCAAAAGGACATTTAAAACAACTCAATAAAAAATATTTAAACAAGACTTTTAATCAAGAAATTACAAAACAGCTTTACGAAGACATCAACAGTTTTGAATTTGTCACCCAAACAAAGTATCCTGAAATACTTTTTACAAACGACTCTACAAAAATCTATACTTATATAGAAAAAAGAAAAGCAAATACCTTTGACGGTTTTATTGGTTTTTCTAATGATGAAAATAAGAAAGTAACACTAAACGGTTATCTTGATGTTTCATTAGTTAACACTCTTCATGCCGGAGAGCAATTTTCATTGTATTGGAAAAGCGACGGAAATCAACAAAAAACCTTTAACACTAAGCTTGAAATTCCATATATTTTCAATTCGTCATTAGGAATCAAAGCACAATTGAACATCTTTAAACAAGACAGCACATTTCAAAACACTAAAACTGCTATTGATTTAGGGTATTATTTAAACTATAATTCTAAAATTTATCTTGGCTATCAATCTACAGAATCTAGCGATATTCAAAACACAAACAACTCACTTATAAGTGATTTCAAAAATTCATACCTTACAAGCTCTTATGAATACAGAAGAGTAGATTACGAAAATAATCTAATGCCTAAAAAAGCTTTCCTTTACTCTTTAATTGGTTATGGAAAAAGAAATACAAACAACGATCCTGAGACAGCTGGCACCAGTAAACAGTTTCAAATAAACTTAAACGCCTTATACAATTTCGAAATCAATAGTAAAAATTACATCAATTTAAATTCACAAACTTTTTATCTCAAAAGCAAAAACTACATCTCAAATGAATTATTTCGTTTTGGAGGGACAAAGTCAATTCGAGGATTTTTAGAAAATAGTCTTCAGGCAAATTTTACCACATCAATTCTTACAGAATACAGATATGTAGTTTCATCCAATCTTTACATAAATTCGATCTTAGATTATGGCCTTTATCAAGATTTAACCAGCCTAGTTAATCCTCAAAAAATAAGAAAATTAATCGGCTTGGGAGTAGGCACAGCAATACAAACACCCAACGGAATCATAAACATAAATCTAACAAATGGTGCAGAAAAAACTGCAGAATTAAAATTATATAACACTATAGTAAATATATGTTATAATGTTAAATTTTGACATTTGTAAATAAATCATTACCAAAAGATTTGGTTTATTAACAAATTATTATGACTTTAGTTAAACTAATTCAAAATAATTGTTAAATATGAAACTAAAATGCAACAAGTTTTTAGTACTAATAGTAGTACTAATTGCGCAGCTAACCTTCGCGCAAGAAAGAATTGTTTCAGGTACTGTAACGGATGAGTCAGGCCTGCCCCTACCTGGTGTAAGTGTCTTGTTAAAAGGAACAAGCACTGGAACACAAACCGATTTCGATGGTAAATATTCCATCAAAGCATCCCCAAGTCAAGTGCTAATATTTAGCTACATCGGCATGACATCACAACAAGTACAAGCAGCTTCTACAAATGTTAACGTGAAGTTAACAGGGACAGCCCAACAATTAGAAGGAGTAGTAGTAACAACTGCAATGGGTATTAAAAGAGAAAAGAAGTCTTTAGGATACGCTTCTCAACAAATTTCAGGCAAAGATATTAATGGTGGAGCGGGAAGCACAAACGTCTCCAATCTTTTAGCCGGTAAAGCCGCAGGGGTCGAAGTTCAAAGAAACACTAACTTTGGAGGATCGACAAACGTAGTAATTAGAGGAAACAAATCTCTTACAGGTAACAATCAGGCTCTTTGGGTAATTGACGGAGTGCCTATTGATAACTCAAATTCAAATGCATCTTCTCAACAAGTTGGTGGCGGCGGTTACGATTACGGTAACAACGCATCCGACATTAACCAAGAAGATATTGAAAGCATCAACATCCTTAAAGGAGCCGCTGCAACAGCATTATACGGATCAAGAGCTGCAAACGGTGTTGTTATGGTAACAACAAAAAAAGGAAAATCAGATAATAAAATCGGCTTTACTTTCTCAAGTGGTTTTACTAACGGAAGTGTAGACAAATCAACTTTCCCTGAATACCAAAACAGATACGGATCAGGATATGGTTTTGGAACTTCATTTTTAGGAACCGGAACACCAGATACTGTTGATACTTCAAACGATGCATCCGATGGAGATGCATTCAATAATCAATTGGTATATCAATGGGATGCCTTTACTCCTTTTTCTCCAAATTTTGGTAAAGCAACACCATGGGCAGCTGCCAAAAATGGACCAATAACATTTTTTAGAGATGCACAAACATTTGTAAATAGTGTCTCTCTTGAAAAGTCAACAGACAGATCAAGTTTATCTATGACTTATGTTAACACAAACCAAACTGGTATTTTACCAAACAGTGAATTGAAAAAAAACCAGATAAGTGCAAGATTTAGCCAAAAAGTAACAGATAAACTTACTGCTAATGCTTATGCTTCGGTTACATTACAAAGCACAATAGGTAGAAACTCTACCGGGTATAACGATAATATTTTAGGTAACTTCAGACAATGGTGGCAAACTAATACTGACGTTCAAGCTCAAAAAGATGTTTATTTTGCATCTGGCGGACAAAACATAACCTGGAACTGGGCCGACCCTACAGATCCATCAGGTTTAGTCCCTGCATACTGGGACAACCCATACTTTACTCGCTATCAAAATTATTCTTCAGACGATAGAACACGTTTATTCAGCTATGCATCTCTTAATTATGAAATCGCTCCATGGTTAAGTGCCCTTGGTCGAGTTTCGTTAGACACTTACAAACAACTTCAAGAAGAAAGAAGAGCAGTAGGATCTATCGCTTCAGGATTTGGACTTTCTCCTGTCGATGAATCATCAGGATACCAAAGAAATGACATCAATTTTCAAGAAATCAATTACGATTTCATGTTAAACTTCAACAAAAAATTCGGAGACGACATTAGCATCAATGGAGTTATAGGAACCAATATTAGAAGAAACAAAAGAGACAACGTGTTATCTTCAACTGTTGGAGGTTTAGTTGTACCAGGAATCTATGCATTATCTAATTCTCGTTTAGACCTGCCATTCCCTAAAGAAGCAAAAATATCATCAGGCGTTAATGGTATTTACGCACAAGGTTCTGTTGGGTATCTGGATACTTACTTCTTAGATGCCTCTATCAGAAGAGACGTTTCATCTACATTACCAGACGACAACAATTCATACGTTTATCCAGCCGTTTCGGGAACTTTCCTGTTTTCAAATGTAGTTAAAGCAACTTGGTTAAACCTGGGTAAATTCAGAATCAACTATGCTGAAGTAGGAAATGATGCTGATGCATTACAATTAAATAACACCTACACTAGGGTTTCAAACTTCCAAGGACAACCTCTTTATACGAATGCATTATTACTTCCATTCCGCAGTATCAACAAAAACCCAGAACTTAAACCAGAAAGAACAAAATCTTTTGAGGTTGGTTTAGAAACAAATATGTTTGACAGAAGATTAGGTTTTGATATTACTTATTACAAAACAAACTCTGTAGATCAAATCGTATCTGCTGCTGTTTCTTCAGCTTCTAGTTTTACTAACGGACTTGTTAACGGTGGAAATATTGAAAATAGAGGTCTGGAAATTCAATTATATGGAACTCCGATAAGAACAAAAGACTTTAGCTGGGAAATTATCGTAAACTGGTCAAACAATAAAAGTAAAGTTATTTCGTTACCAAATGGGTTAGACAATCTTCAACTAGGAGCTTTCCAAGGAGGAGTTACAGTAAACGCCGCTCCGGGTGAAGCTTATGGTGCACTTAAAGGAACAGACTACGTTTACACAAACGGGCAGCCAACTATTGATCAAGCTACTGGAAAATATATGATAACTACATCTTCAAGCAACACAATCGGAAATATTACTCCAGACTGGATTGGTGGTGTTAGAAACAAATTTAACTACAAAAATTTAAGCTTCGGCTTTTTAATTGATACACAAAAAGGGGGCGACATCTATTCATTAGATATGTATTATGGACTTGCTTCTGGATTATACAAAGAAACTGCTGTTGGTGATATTAGAGAAAATGGGGTTTTACATGAAGGTGTAGCGCCAAATGGATCTCCTAATACAGTAAGAACAAAAGGCGGAACAATTGCTACAAGTATGGGTTACCAAGCCGCTCCTAATAAAGCTTTTATATATGATGCCTCTTTTGTAAAATTAAGAGAAGTATCTATTACTTACAATTTCCCTAAAAAAATGTTCGAAAACACATTTATCAATGCTGCTTCGGTAAGTCTTTTAGGTTCAAATCTATGGATCATCAGTAAAAATCTACCTTATGCCGATCCAGAAAGTGGGTTGTCTTCTGGAAATAGCTCAAGAGGTTACTCTGTTGGATCGCTTCCAACAACCAGAGATATTGGATTTAACTTAACATTCAAATTTTAATACAACAGAAAATGAAAAAATTAATATATGCTTTAGGAATCATGATCTTAACAGTATCATGTGACGATAGTAGCCTAACAGACTTAAATGTAGATGTTAAAAACCCTTCTGTAGTTCCTGCAAATACTTTATTTACAAATGCAGAAAAAGGACTAACAGAACAACTTGTTAACACCAACGTAAACAGAAACATATTTAGACTGGTAAACCAACAATGGACAGAGACTACATATCTAGACGAATCTATTTATAACTGGGTTACTCGAAAAATATCTGACAATCACTGGGACAGATTTTATGCCGGAGCACTAGCTGATTTATCCCAAGCAAAAACTTTTTTAGAGAGAGAAGAAATTTTAGCTTCAGATCCAGAATTTGCCCAAAAAACTATTACCAAAAAGAATCAATTAATTCAAATTGATATTTTAATGGTTTTCTGTTATCAAATATTAGTTGATACTTTTGGAGATGTTCCTTATACAGAATCTTTAAAAGGATCTGCTGACTATCTTCCTAAATATGATAAAGCGATAGACATTTATAAAGACTTAATCGTACGTTTAGACAAAGACATTGCTAATCTAGACACTTCAAAACCAGGATTTGGAGATGCAGAAGTTATCTATAAAGACGATTTAGATGCTTGGATTAAATTTGCAAACAGCATTAAATTAAAATTAGGTGTTAACCTAAAAGCATCTGGCTTAGAAAGTACAATTGCAGATGCAGCGATTATTTCAGGAGCTGCTGGCGGGTTTACGTCTAATGCAGATAATGCAAAACTGCCTTATATGCTAAATCTTCCTAACACAAATCCACTTTATGTAGATATGGTGTTCTCAGGAAGAAATGACTTTGTTGTCGCAAAACCTTTTGTAGACGCATTAGTTACATTAAATGATCCGAGAAAAACTCCATATTTCAGACCTACTTATAAGGATACTGACCCAGTTACTGGAGATCTAATAACAATTACAGGTTATAGAGGAGGAATCGTGGGATCTAAAAACTCACAATCTAGATATACTCACGCAAGCGACAAAATTAAAGCTCCTGATTTTAGCGGTACTTTATTAGATTATGCCGAAGTAGAATTTTTACTTGCAGAAGCAACAGGAAGAGGAGTAGCTGTTGGAGGAACTATTGCTTCACATTATGAAGCAGCAATCCGCGCATCTATGGAAGACTGGGGAGTTTCAACAGCAGACGCTGATGCTTACTTAGCACAACCTGCCGTTGCATACGCCACAGCAACTGGTACTTGGCAGCAAAAAGTTGGAGAACAAGCATGGTATGCCTTATTCAATAGAGGTTTCGAAGGATGGACATCTACAAGAAGATTAAATTTCCCAGTTTTAACCCCTCCAGCAAACGGAGATGCTGCTGCTGGCGGAGAAGTTCCTTCCAGAATGGCATACCCAATTAGAGAGCAAACATTAAATGCGACAAATTATAATGCCGCAGCTGCCTCAATAGGAGGAGATAAACTAAACACAAAAATATTTTGGGATAAATAATTATTGTCTTATCTCAATATTAACAAAAACCACCTCAAAAAGAGGTGGTTTTTCTGTTTAAAAGTTACAGAAAAAACAATTATTCAATGCTTTTTCTTAAATTTAACATTTCCCTTAATAACAATATTTTTAATTATTATCAAATTCCGCCTTTCTTATTGCGAATATCAAAACTATAACTGTTTTTTAACGCTAAAAAAACAATATCTTATAGTAAAATCATAATTTAACGAAAAAAAAAGCATTTTATATTAGGTAGATTAACAAATTATTAAGATTTTTGTCGAACTAATTCAAAATATTTAAAAATGAAACTAAAGTTCAATGGATTCTTAGTGCTTTTATTAGTACTAGTTGCGCAATTATCTTTTGCGCAAGAAAGAGCTGTTTCTGGAACAGTTTCTGATAATGCAGGAATGCCTTTACCGGGTGTGAGTGTATTAGTTAAAGGAACAAAAACAGGAACACAAACTGACTTTGATGGTAAATTCTCTATCAAAGCATCTTCAAGCCAAGTTTTGGTATTTAGCTACATCGGGATGAAAACTCAAGAAGTAGCGGCAAGTTCTTCTACTGTAAATGTAAAATTATCAGATGCAGGAGCACAAGAACTTGAAGGCGTAGTTGTAACTGCTTTTGGTATTAAAAGAGAGAAAAAATCTCTTGGTTACGCGACGACTACTTTAAAAGCAGATGCACTTACAGCTGTAGTAAACACTAACCCTTTTGAAACATTATCAGGAAAAATCGCTGGGGTTGATATTACTGCACCTTCTCAACCAGGAGCTTCTACTAAAGTAATTATTCGTGGTTTAAACACTATTACAGGAAACACAGGACCTCTTTACGTAGTTGATGGATCTCCAATCAACAATACTGCATCAGGTACTGGTAATGATGGTGTTGGTACTTCTACAAGATCTTATGATGCTGGTAACGGTATTAGTGACCTTGACCCTAACAATATTGAGAGCATGACAGTACTTAAAGGAGCTGCTGCATCTGCATTATATGGTTCAAGAGCTGGGGGTGGTGTAATTATCATCACAACTAAAAAAGGAAAAGCAAATTCAGGAATCAAAGTTGATATGTTAGCATCAACTGAGTTTAGTGAAGTTGCAAGAGTTCCTCACTTACAAAATGAATTTGGACAAGGATGGAATGGTCTTGGATTTTCAGGAGCTAATTCTTACAGTAACGAAAATGGTTCTTGGGGACCTGCTTTCAACGGTGAAGTTAGACCTTGGGGAACTATATACAATAACAGTCAACAAATCAAACCTTATGTAGGATTAAAAAATAACGTAAGAGATTTTTACACGACTGGAACATTAGCTACACAATCTGTAACTTTAAGCGGTGGTGGAGACACTTCAGATTTCTCTTTAGTATTCTCTAACGTAAATAGTGATGGAGTTGTACCTACAGATGCTGATTTATACAAAAAACAATCTTTAGGATTCAATGGTGGTTTAAAATCAAACAAATTCACACTTAGAACATCTTTAAACTACATCTACAAAGATCAAAATGTTGTTAACACAGGACAAGGTGATGATGCTGGTCAAGGTTCAACATTACAACAAGAATTATTACAAATTCCTAGAGATATTAGTATCGTTGATTTAGCTGATTACAAAAACAATCCGTTTAATAATAATAGCTACTACTTTACTCCTTATGCTGGAAACCCATATTTTGCTATAAACGAAAACAGTACAAAAATTTACGGAAACAACCTTTTTGGAAACGTAAACTTAAGCTATAAAATTACTGATAAAATTACTGCTTCATGGCAAGTTGGTGGTAACGTAAGATCTGAAAGATACAAAAGTTACGGAGCTATTGTAGATTATGAGCCAGGAAGCCCACAAGATGGTAAAAAGAATAAAGTAGTTGGTGGAGTTACAGAAGGAAGATCAGAATACAGCGAATTTGATACATTCTTTAACTTAAACTACAATACAAACTTAAGTGAAGATTGGACATTAAACCTTTTAGGTGGTGTTAACTACAACAAAAGAGAGACTGACGAATTGTTTAACACAGTTACTGGTTTAGGAATTAAAAATTACTATGAGCTTTCTAACTCAGCTGCAAGACCGGTAATTACACAAAACAATTTAGTAAGAAAAACTGGCGCAGTTTATGCTTCTGCTGAATTTGCTTTCAAAAACAGATACTTTGCTACACTTACAGGAAGACAAGATATGACTTCTACTTTACCAATTGGTAATAATTCATATTTTTACCCTGCATTATCTCTTGGTGCAATTGTTATTGACAACGGTAGTACATTCTTAAAATTAAGAGGAGCTGCTTCTAAAATTGCAAACGATACAGAACCATATGCTACAGAAAATGCATACGTACCTGGATCTGCTGCAGCAAACTTTGGTGTTATCACTTCTCCAATTGGAGGTATCAGTTACTACGAAGCATCTGCTAGACTTGGAAACTCTCAATTAAAACCAGAAACTACAGTTGAATATGAAGTTGGAGCTGAAGGTTCATTCTTGAAAAATAGAATTAGCTATGATATTGCTTTATATCACAAAACAACTTCTGACTTAATTGTAAACTTACCTTTAGATCCATCAACAGGATTTACAAGTAAATACATCAACGCTGCTGAAATTGTAAACAAAGGTATCGAGTTGTCTCTTACTGGAAGCCCTATTAAGAACAAAGATTTTACTTGGAACATTACTTACACTTTCACTAAGAACTTAAACGAAGTTACAAAAACGGCTGACGGTTTTGAAAATATCGATTTAACAAATGGTTATGCTGTAACATATAGAGCAACTAAAGGACAACCAATTGGTACATATTATGCTTATGTTCCAAAAACAAATGATGCTGGACAAATTATTGTAAATCCAAACTCTGGAATGTACGAACTTAGCGACAACATTCAACGTGTTGGAAATTCACAACGTGATTTCGTAATGGGTTTACAAAATACATTTAAATACAAAAACTTTAACTTAGGATTTTCATTAGACTGGAAAGAAGGTGGAGAAATGTATTCTTATACTAAAAGACTTGCACATTTCGTAGGAAATGGTATTGAAACTACATATAACAACAGAAATACATTCATCGTACCAAACTCAGTTAATGCAGTTGTAGTAAATGGTGTAACAACTTATGTAGAAAATACAACTCCTGTTACTTTTGAAAACGTATCATCTTTCTATAACACTCAGGATAACCCTGCTTACGAAAACAACCACGTAATCGACAAAACTTTTGTTAGACTAAGAGAGGTTAACTTTAACTATGATTTCCCTTCTGCATTAAGCAAAAACATGGGATTAAACAAAATCACACTTGGAGTTTACGCAAGAAACCTTTTCATGTGGACACCTGGAGCAAACCCTTATGTTGACCCAGAGGTATCTACTTACGGAGCATCACGTTCGATTTCAGATTTTGGAGAATTCGGATCTAACCCTTCACAAAGATCAATTGGTGGAGTTTTAAAATTATCATTCTAAAATAAAATATAGAAAAATGAAAAAAATAGCAACATTAATAACCGCTCTTTTCTTATTAGTGTCATGTGACGAAACATTTGACATTAATAGAGACCCGGACTTTTTACCTCCGGGACAAGCTTACGCAACTATACTTCCTGCTGGTATCGCAGGGGTTGCAGGAGCCCAAGGATCTTACTATGCGATCATAGGAGGGTTTTGGTCACAATTTTGGACACAAAATACGACTTCAAACCAATACAAAGACGTAGACCAATACAGCATTGGAACAAATGATTATCAAACTGGATGGAGCGCTATGTACGATGCTTTAAACGATATTAAAAATATCAAAGCAAGAGCATTAGCTGAAGGTAATACAAAATATTTCTTAATTACTACAGTACTTGAAGTACAAGCTTCACAAGTACTTACAGATTTATATGATGATATTCCTTACGCTGAATCAAACAATCCATTAATATTACAGCCAAAATTCAATACAGGAAAAGAAGCTTATGACTTAATGATCGCTGATTTAAAATTTGCCTTATCACAAAACTTAAATGCATCAAAAGGAGACGTTCCGGCTAAAGATGATTTCATTTTTAATGGAGACATGACAAAATGGACAAAATATGCTAATACTTTATTATTAAAATTACACTTAAGATTAACTGAAGTAAACCCAACTCTTGCTGAATCTGGAGTTAGAGCTTTGATCAATTCTGGTGCTCAATTTTTGGATGTTGATGCTTCAATGCACAACTTCGAAGATGCAGATAGTAAAAGTAATCCTTTGTTTGAATCAGACAGAAGACAATTAAATACTACTTTAAACCTTAAAGCTAGTACAACAATGTACTCTTACTTAAGCCAAAAAGCTGACCCTCGTATCGCTAAATATTATGAAGATGGTGGAACTCCAGCAGGAAAAGCTAATAATCAAGGTGATTTCTTAAACAATGCTACTGGTCTTTCTACAGTAATCTTAGCTCCAATTACTCCTGTATATTTCATCAGCGCAGAAGAAAGCTATTTCTTACAAGCAGAAGCTCTTACAAGATATTATGGTGGTACTGGTGCTAAAGCCGCTTATGATCTAGGGGTTGCAGCGAATTTCAAAAAATACAACCTTAGTTCTACTTCTTTATTAGCGGCTGGAGGTGCATATGAATTCCCTTCTACAGGAACTACTGCTGCTCAAATCGAAGCTATCATTACTCAAAAATGGATCGCAAGTTTCCCTGGAAATGGTTACGAATCATTCATTGAGCAAAACAGAACTGGTTACCCAGTAGCATCTACTACTATTCCTCAAACAAGTGAATTGTACGTACCTGGACATTTTGCTGTATCTGTAAGAAGTGTAATTGGTAAAAACTTCCCAAAAAGAATTGTATTACCAAATCAAGTAAAATCAAGAAATCCAAATGCTCCAGCCTTAAAAGCAATAACTATTCCAGTATGGTGGGATGTTAACTAAAAAACTAACTGATGAAAAAAATATTTATACAATTAATGGTGTTTAGCGGTTTGCTACTTACATCATGCTCAACAGATACTGACCACGTTTCAAAAGTAACGAATTATGCTCTTATTACTGTTAAAGGTGATAACCCATACTTTTTACCACTTGGTCAAGCTTATACAGATCCAGGTGCTGTTTCTACAGAAGGTGGTGCTGTAATCCCAACCGCATCAGCTCTTACTGGAGGAAAATACAGAGGAGGTACAACTCTAGATGTTAACAAAATAGATGAGTATACTCAAAACTATAGCGCAGTAAATCAAGATGGTTTTAAAGCTACTAAAGCAAGAAAAATCATTGTTTACAAAACTGGAGATTTAGTAAACAGTATTGAAGGTGTTTACATTTCTACGGTAAAAAGAAACGGAGTTTTTATGAGTGCATCTCAAGGAAGTTCTCAAAACATGAAATATGTTTATATCTGGAAAAATGCTGACGGTACTTATGGTGTTTCTGATGCATTTGGAGGATGGTATGATCTTGGTAGAAGTATAGGAATTAATTCAGCTACTCTTGGAGGAACAATTGCTGGAAGTATTCCAACTAACACGTTTACTTTTCCAGGTAACCCATTATCAAACAAACAATTTGGAGGATCTGCTAATATCACAGGTTTAACTGTTGATCCTGCTACTAAAACACTTGTACTTACAACTGTTTGGGTTGCTGATCCAGCGACTACTTATACTTTTGTATCAACATTAAATCAAGTACAACTTTAAAATTATTAAAATGAAAAAATTAAAACAAAATATAACACGTATACTTGTGGCAGTACTTGTTGCAACTTCATTTGTATCTTGTGATGAAGTTGGAAATACTGATCCAGGAGGAACATCTGTTGAGTCAATGGCTGGAGATTGGTACATAACACTTACTGATACTGACGGACATACTGTAGTTTCTAATGCGTTACACTTTACTTATAACACAGCTGCAAACGACAATACTATGTGGATTGACGATGCTAAGCATGGTTATGCTATCAAATGTAAAGTAACTGTTGATACTAAAACTGGAACTTTTTCTGCAGTAAATGCACCTAATATCATTGATTCAGGTACAGTTACAATTACTGATGGTAAAATAGAAAAAGGAGCTGCTACTTCTAAAGGTGGCCACACAGTTGACAAAATATCTTTTAGAGCTCACTTTAGTTATGATGCTGCTGGTTACGACATCCTTTACGTAGGACACAAAAGAACTGGTTTCAAAGAAGACGAATACTAGAAATAAAATTCTTTTCGAATATTTTAAACCGCTCTGTTAATTCAGAGCGGTTTTTTTATATAAACATAATACCTATATTTGCTCCATGGAAAAAGAACATCAAATATTTGGCATTAGAGCCATTATAGAAGCAATACAAGCAGGCCAGGAAGTTGACAAAGTTTTTATACAAAAAGAAATTTCTGGTGAATTAATGAAAGATTTAATGAAGGTAATGAAACGTGCCAACATTAATTTCTCTTATGTTCCCGTTGAAAAACTGAACAGATTAACACCTAACAATCATCAGGGTGCAGTTGCTACAATTTCGCCAATTGGTTTTATTGATATCGAACATCTTGTAGAATCAACTATTGCTTCGGGTTCAAAACCATTATTTTTAATTCTAGATCAAATCTCTGATGCCAGAAATTTTGGCGCCATTATTAGAACAGCAGAATGTACCGGAGTTAACGGAATCATTGTTCAAAAAGCAGGCTCGGCACCGGTAAATGGCGATACAGTAAAAACATCAGCAGGAGCAGTTTTTAATGTTCCAATTTGTAAAGTAGAACACATTAAAGATGCCATATTTTATTTGCAGGGATCAGGAATCAAAACTGTAGCTGCTACTGAAAAAACAGATCAAAATATTTACGATCTATCACTAAATGAGCCTTTGGCCATTATAATGGGATCAGAAGATAGAGGAATAAATCCGTCTGTTCTTAAAATTGTAGATGAAAAAGCAAAATTACCAATGTTTGGTTCAATAGGATCACTTAACGTTTCTGTCGCTTGCGGCGCATTTTTATACGAAGCAGTTCGTCAAAGAAGTTAAAGCATACAAAATAGAATGACAACTTAATAATTATTAAATGTCTTCAAAATTTGCGTATAACATAGTCCGAAAAAAAAAGCTGTATCTCCTTGTAATTTTTCTAATTACAACCATCTGTTATGGGCAGACAACAAGGTACAACCAATATTGGGGTGAAATGCAGTTTAACAGAACCATAAACGAAAAATGGTCTGCAGAACTTGATTTAGCCAGCAGTTACAGCAGTACAGCATCATCTTCAAACATATTCGAAAATAACACGCAAAAATCATTTAGAGCATGGGGACATTATTATTTGTCTCCACGATGGAAATTATCTTCATTCATAGGTTATTTTAGCAATAAAGATGTTCCGGAAATTGGGCAATACGAATCTCCCGAATGGAGATTCGCTTTACAGGGAATTTATTACTTCAATAAAACGGGTTATACATTAAGTACCAGAATGCGAACGGAACTTCGTCATATGAAAAATGACGATGACACGTATGAAAACGTAATACGTTATCGGCAGCAAATAAAATATTTAAAACCTATCAATAGTAAATTTCTGCGCGGAGGTGTCGTTTACGCCATTGCCTCCGATGAAATTTTCCTCAAATCAGAAACGAAAGTTACGGGTCTTAGTTTTTTTGACAGAAACCGATTAAATGTTGGAGCTGGATACTTATTTACAGACGACATACAAGTCGAGGTTACTTACGCCAATGAGTATCTGCCTAGAGACGACAAAAATCAAATTGTAAATGCGGCATCGCTGACACTCACATTTAACAACCTTTTTAAAACTCTGAATAAAAAATTACTTCACAAAACAGAAGAAACACATGATGAGTAAATTACTGCTCCTCTTCTTTTAAAAAGCAAGCCAGTTGTTTTATAATAGCGCTTTTATGCAGCTTAAAATTGTAATCACGAACAAACTCCGTTCCTTTCATATTAATAGCAGCAACCAAGGCTTCAAATTTCGAAAAAGCTTTAATGTCTTTTTTATCTATTAAATACAAAACCTGCATAACCGAATCATTTTTTATATACTGCGTATCATAATGAACCAGTTTATAATCATTATTATCGGCCAGGCGAATAATTAAGTCATCAGTAATTTTTTTACCTTCTTTTTTTTCAGGAAATGGCGTTGGCTGTAAGGCTACATAATAATTCTCTTTATCGGTTACAATATTAATCTTCAAAGATTTTGTTTTTGTGGTATAGAAAACCGCAGGATCAAAATAATAAATCATCGATCCATCTGCAAGCATCTTATTTTTTATATCACATTGCGCGTAAGTTTTGGCATGACCTAAAATCAATAAAATCACAACCGTAAAAAGAAGTTTTCTCATAATATCAGCAAATGAAATTAAAATGATTCCTTAACAAAATTAAACAATTTAATCAAGAAGCATTTGCTTTTTATTCTTTATCAATTGATTCAGATTTAGTTACAATATAATTCACCACAATATTTGAATTAAAAAAAGAAGCTGGCTCCTCGCCTTCTTCCTCAACCACTTCTGTATTAACAAAATTTCCATCTTCATCAAAATGCTTCATAAATGGATCTTCTGCGGGATCAAAATCCGGTTTCTGCCAATCGTAAACTATCGGTTTTGCATATTCGGGAGTTTTGTAATATAACGAAAGTCCAAATCCTGTTATGAATCCGGCCAAGTGGCCTTCCCATGAAATGGCATTATCAACGTCCGGAAAAACATACCAGATCATACCGCCATAAAGCAATATTACAGACAAGGAAAGAGCAACTAAACGATAATATTTAGTTTGAATTCCTTTAAAGAAAATGAAACTTACCAAAACATAGATTAACCCACTGGCTCCAATATGAAAATTTTCACGACCAATAATCCAGGTTATTAATCCCGAAAACAAAATTCCATAACCAATAACAGCGACACATTGTTTTGGATAGAAATATTGCAAAGCGGCCAATAATACTAAAAGCGGAATAGAATTATTATATAAATGCTCTAAATTTTCATGAATAAAAGGACTAAAAAGAACACCCTGCAGACCAGAAAAATCTCTAGGATAAATTCCGTTTTGATAAAAATCAAAATCGAAGCGAATTTGAACCCAATAAATAATCCATAATAAAAGGACAGAAAGTAACGGAAGTCCGACAACGGAATTTGTGAATCTAAAGTGGTTATCATTCATAAATTTTAGTTCTAATTTTCAGACTTAAGACATCAAAAAACTATCCAAACGAAATTTACTGATAATTTGTCAGCTGCACACATTTATGTTAAATGTTTACAATTGAACAGGTATATCTTTTTCTAACCAATAAATTTAATTCTGAAAATAGTAATTTTACAAAATGGAAGCACCGTTAGCCGAGCGAATTCGCCCACAGAAACTAGAAGATTACATAAGTCAAAGTCATTTGGTTGGCCCAAATGGTTCTTTGACACAGCAAATTTCAAAAGGAATAATTCCTTCCTTAATTTTTTGGGGACCTCCGGGAACTGGAAAAACCACTTTGGCACAAATTATTGCTCAGGAATCGAAACGTCCGTTTTATGTTTTGAGTGCCATAAATTCTGGAGTTAAAGATATTAGGGATGTAATAGAAAAAGCGAAACAAAGCGGCGGCCTTTTTACAGCCAAAAATCCTATTTTGTTTATTGATGAGATTCATCGCTTTAGCAAGTCGCAGCAAGATTCACTTTTGGCAGCGGTAGAAAAAGGCTGGATAACACTTATTGGCGCCACAACCGAAAACCCGAGTTTTGAAGTAATTCCCGCATTATTATCGCGAAGTCAGGTCTATATACTAAATGCGTTTACAAAAGATGATTTAGAGGCTCTATTATATCGTGCGATGAAAATCGACACAGACCTTTCTTCAAAAAACATAATTCTAAAAGAAACCGAAGCATTATTACGACTTTCTGGCGGTGACGGAAGAAAGCTGCTCAACATATTCGAACTTGTTGTAAATGCTTCTCCAAGCAACGAAATTGTCATAACAAACGATCGTGTTTTTGAATTAGTACAGCAAAATACTGTTTTATATGATAAAACCGGAGAACAGCACTATGACATTGTTTCCGCTTTTATAAAATCGATAAGAGGAAGTGATCCAAATGGAGCCGTTTACTGGCTGGCAAGAATGATTGAAGGAGGCGAAGATGTAAAATTTATTGCCAGAAGAATGCTCATTTTATCGAGTGAAGATATTGGAAACGCAAATCCTACTGCATTTATCATGGCCAACAATACTTTTCAGGCCGTTTCTACAATTGGATATCCGGAAAGCCGTATTATACTAAGTCAATGCGCTATTTATTTGGCAACATCTCCAAAAAGCAATGCATCATATATGGCAATTGGAAACGCACAGCAATTGGTAAAACAAACCGGCGATTTGCCCGTGCCAATTCATTTAAGAAATGCTCCAACAAAACTAATGAAAGAATTAGGTTATGGCGAAGATTACAAATATTCGCATGACTATGCCAATAATTTTGCCGAACAAGAGTTTTTACCCGACGCTATAAAAGAAACGGTTCTTTACAATCCAGGAAGCAATTCTAGAGAGAACAGCAACCGTGAATTTTTAAAGAACCGTTGGAAAGATAAATATGGATATTAATCCATACTTTATTTTAGAATTTTACAGAAATCTTTTCTGAAACTAATTTGTCGTTTTGGTAATATTCATAATACCAGCCATTATCTTTTGCATTTAAAGAACCTTGTACTCCATCTTTAATAGCGATAAAAGAATCCGGGCGTGATGTTTTAAGTAACTTCATCACAACTTTTGGTGTTTTATCAATTAATTGATAACCGTTTTCTGTTGGCTGTGCATACAATAAATTAGGATCTGATACATCTGCCGCAGGCACTGCAGAAACTAAATTTGTAGAGACAACTGCTGCAGCTGCTGCCGTAGTTGGAACTTGTTTAGAAGATATCGTTTTTCCGTTATAAGCATAATGCTGAGCAATAACAGATACAAAAGCATTATCAAGACTTTCTTTATACGCTACTTCATAATCTTTTTCTCTGCTTTTTCCTGTTTCAGAAGTATAAATTACTTTTCCGTAGCAATCTTTAAATTCAACAAAAAGCTTAGTAACTAAAAAAGCATTGTCTCTTTTAACATCAATATAAAGTAACTCACATCTGTCACCTAAACCTGATGGTATTTCTTCATTAGCATAATAAGCTTTAAAACCAGCTTTAAGTAAATTAGATTTAGTAACGGTAGCCATTCTGTACTGGTTATCCGTTTTCATAAACTCGTACTTTAATGGTATAATTACAGCTTTATAGTCATTAATAGATTGCGAAAATCCAAGGACTGAACAAAGTAGTAAAGCAAATAAAACTTTTAGTTTCATAATTATAAATATTTTTTAAGTTCTAATAAATGATTAATTTGTTTATAGTTTTTAGGAGCTTCGATGTTTCTTACATTAAAAAAAATAGCATCTAACCCCGCATTTAATGCTCCGTTTACATCGGCATCAAGATCATCTCCAATCATGATACTATTCTCTTTTGATGCCTGAGCCAGATTAACAGCATAATCAAAGATAATACTATTTGGCTTTTTGACACCAGCTAATTCAGAATTTGTAATGGTTGTAAAATAATTTCCAAGCGCCGCATTGTTAATTTTCTTGTCCTGAACATTGGCAAAACCATTGGTAATGATATGAAGTTTATACTTTGGTTTTAAATATTCCAGAACTTCAATTGCACCATCAAAAAGGTAATTATTGTCTGTTAAAAATTCAATGTAATCGCTGGCAATCTGATTGATATTTTCATCAGACATAGAATAATTTAAAGCATCAAAAGAAAGCTTTAACCTATTGTAACGTAATTCCTGATGCGTAATTTGATCATTTTGATATAATCTCCAGCATTCCTGATTTATTGGAATGTATTTTTCGATAAAATCCTCGATTTTAATTTCTCCAAAATTATTCTTAAAAATACGATCAAAAGCCATTTGCGAGTTTTTATCAAAGTCCCACAATGTATGATCTAAATCAAAAAAAATGTCTGTAATGTTGGTATTCATAAATTAAAAAATTCCTTCATCTACAAAACTATAATATTTTGTCTCAGTAATGATTATATGATCTAAAACTTTAACATCTAAGCTGTCTCCTGCCAATTTTATTTTTTTTGTAATTTGCTTGTCGGCCTCACTTGGAATTAACGAACCCGAAGGGTGATTGTGACACAAAATCAAGCTTGTAGCTTTAGTTTCAAATGCATAATGAAAAACCAAACGCGTATCAACAACAGTTGCTGTTATTCCTCCTTTACTTAATTGTACTTTAGAAATTATCTTATTAGAATTATTAAGAAAAAGCACCCAAAATTCCTCGTGCGCCAGTTCACCGATAATGGGCTGCATGATTTCAAAAACTACTTTACTAGATGTTACCTTGTTTTTGAACTGCAATGCATCCAAGCTTCTTTGTCTCCGACCTAATTCTATAGCAGAAACAATTGAAATTGCTTTAGCTTCCCCTATTCCTTTAAAACTCATTAGCTTTGAAATAGATATTTTCCCTAAAGAATTTAGATTACCTACGCTGGCTAAAATACGCTTACTTAAATCAACAGCAGATTCATTTCGATTACCCGAACCAATTAAAATGGCAATTAATTCGGCATCGCTTAAAGCATCAATCCCTTTTAGCATTAATTTTTCTCGAGGACGATCGTCTTCTGACCAGTCTGAAATTGGTAAATTATTTGAATTCATATAAAGCAGTATCTTTTCATTTATCCGAAAAAATTAAATCAGCTATTTTTCGAAAGGCGAAGATATTAAAAAAAGAAGAAAAATCTTTCAAATAATAAATATTGATTTTTTAAAATGATTCCAAAAAAAAGCCAGCTGTAAAAAAGCCGGCTAATTATCTAATTTTCAAATTGACTAATTTCCTAATTAATCAAACCTTTTACTTCATCAAAATTTAAACCTCCATAATTTCCTGAACTCATTAATAAAAGTGCAGAATTATCAAGATTTAAGTTGAATAAATATTCTTTAAATTCAGCAGGATTGGTATAAATAATTAAATCTTTTCTATTAAATGCAGTCGCAATTTGCTCATAAGTAACCTCTTCAAGCTGTTTAATTTTTACAGCATCAGGAGAATAGAAAACAACAGCAACATCAGCATATTCTAATGCACCTTCATATTCTTTCAAAAATGCAGCATTTAAACTGCTGTACGTATGCAATTCTAGACAAGCAACCAAAGTTCTGTTTGGATATTGTTCTTTTACCGCTTTTGTAGTTGCAGCCACTTTACTTGGCGAATGGGCAAAATCTTTATAAGCAACTTTTCCTTTTCCTTCGGCGATTTTCTCCAAACGTTTAGAAGCTCCTTTAAAACTTGCAATCGCTTCGTAGAAATCAGCTTCATCAACACCCATATTTTGGCAGATCCATTTTGCTCCGGCCAAATTATTTAAGTTATGCGCTCCAAAAACTTCAATTGGCATATCGCCTTCCGGCGTTTTCAAAAGTGTTACACCATCAGCAACAGAATATTCAGGAGTATGATAAGGCAATTTACGAATTGGATTCGTTGCTGCTTCAGAAACGCGTTTTACCTCTGGATCGTTTTCATTGTAAACTAAAATACCTCCATTTGTAATTTTCGAAATAAAAATCTCAAACTGCTCTACATAGTTTTCATACGTTGGAAAAACATTAATATGATCCCAGGCAATTCCGGAAATCAAAGCAATATTAGGCTGATACAAATGAAATTTCGGACGGCGGTCTATTGGTGATGATAAATATTCATCACCTTCTAAAACCATAAAGTCGTTTTCTTCTGTTAAATGCACCATCGTGTCAAAACCTTCTAATTGTGCACCTACCATATAATCTACTTCAATGTTATGATAATGCATTACGTGCAAAATCATCGAAGTAATGGTTGTTTTTCCGTGAGAACCACCAATAACAACACGAGTTTTATTCTTGGATTGTTCGTATAAAAACTCTGGATACGAATAAATTTTAAGCCCTAATTCCTGAGCTTTTAATAATTCCGGATTATCTGCTTTAGCATGCATTCCTAAAATGATAGCATCAATATCAGACGTTATTTTCTCCGGAAACCAACCCATTTCAGCAGGAAGAATTCCTTTTTTTTCTAATCTGGATTTTGAAGGCTCAAAAATAGCATCATCACTTCCTGTAACCTGATATCCTTTATTATGTAATGCTAATGCAAGATTGTGCATCGCGCTCCCGCCAATGGCGATGAAATGTGTTTTCATTATAAATTCCAATTTTTTAAATTCCAAATTCCAATCTTAAAATTAAAATTTGGTTATGAGATTTGATTATTGTGCGTCAAATTTTCTTTTTAAATCCTGTGCCTTTTTAGGGTCTTTTAATTTATTCAAATATAAATTATATAATTTTTGAAATGTAACTTTTGATTTACCAATTTCATTTGCCTTTATATAATTTTTTTCTGCCGATGTGTATCTTTTGAAATAATCGTCAATTCTTCCTCTTGACAAATAGCCGTCAACAGGAGAAAATTGTGCCAGTTCGTTTGAATATGAAATGGCTTTTGACTCACTCCCACCTAAAATTCCGGGTAATTGCAAATATATTTCGATCAATGCCCATCTCGCTTGAACATGTTTTGGATTCAGGACAATTGCTTTTTCAAAAGCTTCTTTCATGTCATCAACCATCGTAAAAGCTTTTATTTTATTCACTTCCATAGCTCTCATCGCCAAACAGCCTCCATATTTAAAAAAATAATCGGCTTCGGTAGGTTTCAATTCCTTAAGCTTTTTGAAATATGCAGCCCCTTTTACCCATGATTTTTGATGCGCTTCTATCTCCCCCAAATAATCGAGTGTCTTTATATCTAAAGGTTTTGTTTTCAGAATTCCTTCAAAAACAATTTGCGCTTCGTCATATTTTTTTGCCTGAAATAACTTTTCTCCTTTTTCAAAATTCAATTGTGTCCATCCTAAAATGGGCATTAATAAAAAAAAGAAAAGCTGTTTTTTCATGTTTCAAAAATAAGGAAATATAGAATGCTTAATTTGCTTTTGGAGATAAATTAGTAATTTGTACAAAAATTATTTTTCGTTCATCCCAACCATTTTATATAAAAAGGTCTCTATATACTAAAAAACTACTTTATGAAAAATATGATATTTCTGTTTACCTTGATTTCTTCTGCACTATTTGCCCAGCAAAATGACAAAAAATGGGGAAAAGTTATTGCATTTGAAAATGAGGGAAAAATTAAATCGGCAAATGAATTAGTTGCAAAGATTTACAAAAAAGCAACAGCAAAAAAGGATGAAGTTCAAATGATAAAATGCTTTTTTTATCAAGCCAAATATTTACAGGTTGTAGATGAAAATGCAAAAACCAAAATTCTGGACAATCTTAAAACCGATATCAATCGTGTTTCGATTCCGTCAAAAGCCATACTGACATTGATTTACGCAAAATGTTTAAATCATTATTCAAATTATGATCAATATGCAGTTGTAGTAGACAGCGCTGCAGCCGTTGTTGATGACGAAGCATCTTTAATTGACCAAGCCGCATCAACAATTGATACATCGGCGGTGGATGGAATAGCCCATGATGATTCTTCCATATATTTAACATCCGAAAAAAATATTATAGCCCTTTATAATAAAACTTTAGAAAACGAAACCATTCTAAAAAACACACCTTTAAATAATTATGCTGCAATTTTTGAGTTCAGTACAGATAAATTCAAAACTTCAAGCCTGTATGATTATTTATTAGATGAAAATATACGTTTTTATCAAGAAAAAATCGAAAGCTGGAAAATTACCTATTCAGACTTTTTAGTTCATCAAGATAAATTATTAGGCAGCTCTGACGCTTTTTCAGCCCTAAATCTTGATTTTATAAAAGACGAGTATTTAAAGAAAACGCTGGAGTTATACCAGAAAAAAGAAAAAGACAATCCATCATTAGAAAATCAATTTGAGCGTGTAAAATTCTGCAATAACTTATTAATTCATTCTGATGAAGCCTTTAGTCAATATTTAGACCAAACCGAAAAAACAGCTAAAAATGAAGATCTTCTGCAAAAAATAAAACTCGAAAAAGTAGAACTTTTAGCAAATAAAGCCTCGAAAGAATTGTACCCAAACAATAATATCGAAGCGCTCAAAATACTGGATGAGATTATTCAAATCAATAAAAAAACCAATACTGCCAATTTAGCTTTATACAGAAAAAGAGAGCTTACTGCAAAATCAGTTTCCATTCAACTTGAAAAATATATTTACGACAATGAAAACACGAGAGCTCTTATAAGCTATAAAAACCTGAATGGTTTAAAGGTTTCTTATTACAAAATCAATTTATCTCAAGTAAAAAAATTGCAGAACCAATCTGAGATTGTAAGAGACAGCTTGTATAATTCAACAATAAAAAACCAAAGCCCTGTAATTTCAGAGAATTATGATCTAAAAAACAAGAACGATTATTTTGAATACAATACCGAAGTGCTGCTTCCGAAATTAACTATCGGAAATTATTTGGTTTATTTTGAAAGTGATTCTGATGTTAAAAACCAGAAAGCGTATGCGTATGAAGTTATTACAGTTTCGAATATTTCTGTTCTGGCAACGAGACAAGATAAAATTGAAAATTATCAGGTTTTAGACAGAAAAACAGGAAAACCTCTAGAAAATGTAACCGTAAAATCTTCAGCTTCAACTGCCAAAACGGACTCAAAAGGAATCGCAATATTAAAGCTGAAAGACCAAAGTTACAATTACGAACCCGTTGAATTTTCGATAGGAAATGACAGTATTTTAATTCACAAAAACTATCTCAGATATGTTTCTGATTATACCTTGTCTGAAAATGAAAAACCAAATGCCAAAGTCGAATTTTATTTAGACAGAGCCATTTACAGACCAGGACAAACTGTATATTTTAAAGGTATTGCTTTTCAAAAAAGCAAAAACAAAACAGCTGTTGTACCTAATACACCTTTTAAGATTGTGGTAAACGATGTTAATTATCAAAAAATAAAGGAGTTTGAATTAACAACCAATGAGTTTGGTTCATTTTCGGGTGAATTTATTCTGCCTAAAAATGGTTTGACAGGTAATTTTCATATCGGTGTACAAAGACCCGATGATTATACAAAAAAGGAAACAGCAGTTACATTTTGGAATAATGTTAATTTTAATAATTCGGCGATTTATTTTAGTGTCGAAGAATACAAACGTCCAAAATTTGAAGTTACTTTCGATGCCAAAAAAGAAAGCTTTAAACTTAACGAATCGGTTAAAGTAAAAGGAACAGCAACTGCTTTTGCAGGAAGCAGTATTTCTGACGCGGTTGTTAAATACAGCGTAAACCGATATACAACCTACTTCAGAAATTATTACGGACGCGAAGAAAATGAAACTTTAGCTGTTGGCGAAACAAAAACCGATGCTTCAGGAAAATTCATAATCGACTTTACAGCCTTACCTTCAAATAATAATTCGAAGGAACAAAGACCTGTTTTCAATTATGAAATTAATGCTTCAATTACAGATATAAACGGCGAAACCCATTCGGCAGTGACAACCATAAAAGTGGGTTACCATGATTTAATTATTGACGCTTTTGTTCCAAATACTATCGAAACAAAAGAAAAAAACGAAATCATTTTAAACAGTACCAACTTAAATGGAGAATTTCTGGCTGCCAAAGGCGAAATCAAATTGTATTTTGTGAGTCCGTTTTCGGATAAATTCAAACCAAGAATCTTTAACAGACCAGAAATTGAAACTATTTCGGCTAAAGAATTTGAGGCTTTATTTCCGTATGAAATTAACGAAAATCCATTTGCAGAGAAAGCTCCGGAAGTTCTATTGTTTTCGAAGAAAGTAGATACCCGAAAAGACAAAAAAATTATTCTTGATTTCATTTCAAATTATAAATCCGGAAATTATAAAATTGTATTTACTGCCAAAGACAGTTTCGAAAATGCAATTGAAACCACAACAAACTTCAAAATCAAACAAAGCAAAGATAAATTTCACTCAGATCGTTTGTTCTCAGCAGAGCAAATAAATACTGATCCCAAAAAAGATGGTTTTGTACTTGTAAAATTGTCTTCGGTAATTCCTGAGCTTTATATTACTGCAAATGGAAATTATCAAAATAAAGTCTATTTTGAAGATACTTTTCATTTACAAAATCATGAAACTACAATTAAAATTCCGCTTAAAAACGAATTTGAAAAACAGATAAAAATAGGATTTGAAAGTATTTTCGACAATGCAAATTTTAATGACGCCATAACAATAGACCTTAAAACCCAAGAACAAAAACTAGAATGGATAGTTGAAACTTTTAGAAATAAAATACAACCCGGAAGTGCCGAAAACTGGTCATTTAAATTAAATGGTGTAAATGCAAAAATTGAAGCCGAGGTTTTAGCTTCCATGTACGACAGCTCATTAGATCAATTTACTAAAAAAGACTGGAATCTTTTAAAACTTGATCCATACTATTATAACCCGGTTAATACAAGATCTGTATTAGGTTTTGATATCACCTATTTATCATTAGAAAACTTAAACGAGAAATTCCCTCAAGTTAATTTTCATTTTGATGAAATAAAACTAAACTGGTTTGGCTTTGATTTTTACAACAGTCGATATGGTACTGCAGGTATTATCGTTTCTGACCTTAAAGATAAAAAAGTTGGAGTTGAAGTACTTGCAGAATCAACTGATTCTCTTCGCATGGTAAGTGCTCTTGCTGCACCTGCTGTTATGAACGAAGAAAGTAATTTTGCAGGAGGAACTCTTAAAGCAAATAAAACTGTTCCTGTCACTCGAATAAGAGGAAATGGTAATATCGCAGGAAAAGAACCTATGTATATTGTTGATGGCGAAATTACAACCAACATTAAAGATATCGACCCAAAAGATATTCTTTCAATGGAAACATTAGATCCTGAAAAAGCAACAGCTCTTTACGGAAGCAAAGCTGCAAACGGAGTAATTATCGTTACAACCAAAAAAGCACTGGCAGAATTATCTCAGGTAAAAGCCAGAAAAAATTTATCTGAAACTGCTTTCTTTTTCCCTAATCTAAAAACCGATTCGAAAGGAAAAGTAAGTTTTAACTTTACTTCTCCAGAAGCATTAACGTCTTGGAAACTTCGTTTATTGGCACATAATAAAGATGCTGTTTCCGGTTATTTAGAGAAAAACATTATTACTCAAAAGGAATTAATGGTGACGCCTAATTTCCCTCGCTTCTTTAGAGAAAAGGATGAAATTGTGATCAATGCAAAAATTTCGAATATGACGGATCAGGCCAAAACAGGAATTGCTTCTTTACAGTTTTTTGATGCAGTAACTATGGAGCCAATTGATGCTAAAATGTTAAACACTAAAAATATTCGAAATTTCACCATTCCGTCTCGTGGCAATACTTCTGTAAACTGGACAATTTCTATTCCTGAAGGTCTGCAAGGTGTTCAATATAAAATTGTGGCCAAATCAGGCAGTTTTTCTGACGGAGAAGAAAACATTCTTCCCGTTCTGACCAACAACATGCTTGTAACAGAAAGTATCCCAATTTGGGTTCGTGAGAATTCTAAAAAAGAATACACGTTTGAAAATTTAAAAAACAATACTTCATCAACCTTAAAAAATCATCAATTTACGTTTGAATACACTTCAAACCCAACCTGGCTTGCCATTGAGTCTTTACCCTATTTAATGAAATACGAACACGAATGTGCCGAGCAGACTTTTGCACGTTTTTATGCTAATGCCTTGGCTTCGGAAATCATTTCAAATAATCCGAAGATTGAAGCCGTTTTTGAAAATTGGAGAAAGAACGGAAAACCAATTTCTAAATTAGAAGAAAACGAAGAATTAAAATCCATCATTCTAGCCGAAACGCCTTGGTTGAATGATGCTCAATCCGAAGACCAAAAGAAAAAGAATCTGGCGCTGTTATTTGATTTGGATAAAATGAAAACTTCGCAGGACGCTGCTTTCGAAAAGTTAAAACAAAAACAAAATGCTTCAGGAGGATTCTCGTGGTTTGAAGGCGGTTATGAAAGCGAATATATTACCAGACATATTCTGGCAGGTTTGGGTCATTTATCAAAACTGACTAAAACTAACGATATCAACAAAATAGACCAAATCGCAAAAACAGGAATTCCGTTTTTAGATACTAAATTTTTAGAATACTATAAAAGCAAAAACAAAGGTCTAAAACCTGCGGAGAAATTAATCTGGATCAATCCGTATTCTGAACTTCATTATTTGTATACCAGAAGTTTTTATGTGGAGAAATATCCCCTTTCAGATACTTTGAAAAAAGCAACAAAACTGTATCTGGAAACAGCTAAAAAAGATTGGTTAAACTATTCTATTTACGAAAAAGGATTAGCTGCTTTAACTTTAAATCGTTTTGGAGAAAAAGAAACGGCTAAAAAAATCATAGAAAGCCTTAAAGAAACAGCATCAAACAATGAAGATTTAGGAATGTACTGGATCGCCAATAAAGCAGGCTGGTATTGGTATCAGGCGCCAATAGAAACTCAGACTTTATTAATTGAGGCTTTCGCCGAAGTGAGCAGCGATACCAAATCTGTTGATGCGATGAAAGTCTGGCTGTTAAAAAACAAGCAAACCAAAAATTGGCCAACTACAAAATCTACTACCGAAGCCGTTTATGCTTTACTTATGCAAGGCACAAGCTGGCTTTCTGTAAAAGATAATACCGTTATAAAATTAGGAGATGAAAAAATCATAACTAAAAAGCTGGCAGAAAATGAAAAAGAAGCCGAAACGGGTTACATCAAACTAAACTGGAAAGCGGATGAAATTAAAAAAGAAATGGCTTCGATAAGCATTCAAAATAAATCTAACGTTCCTGGTTTTGGCGGCGCTTACTGGCAGTATTTTGAAGACTTGGATAAAATCAAAAACAATTCGGGATCTGTTCTATCGGTTTCAAAAGAATTATATCTAAAGAAAAACACCTTAAAAGGAGATCAATTAGAAAAGATCACTTCTAAAAATGCTTTAAAAACCGGAGATTTAGTTACCGTTCGATTAATCATTACTGCAAAAGAAGACACAGAATACATTCATTTAAAAGATATGCGCGCTTCTTGTTTTGAACCTGTAAATGTACTTTCGGAATATCAGTACAAAGGGCGTTTGGGTTATTATATGAGTACGAAAGATGCTGCGACACATTTCTTCTTTGACCAAATCAATAAAGGAACTTATGTTATTGAATATGATATAAGAGTAAACAACAGCGGAGAATTCTCAAACGGAATTACCACAATTCAAAGTATGTATGCACCGGAGTTTGCAAGTCATACTAAAGGAATTCGAGTGAAAGTTCAATAGTAAATTCCAAAAAAAAATGTAATCTATGTTTTGTCAGGCTGAGCGAAGTCGAAGCCACGCATCGAAGGGCTTCGACTTCGCTCAGCCTGACATCTCTTTCAAAATTAAAGACAATAAAAAACCCGACAGATTTTAAATCTGTCGGGTTTACTTTTATAATAAAATGACTTAAGATTATTTAGCAATCGTCAATTCGTCAATAATGTTTTTAGCTCCAGCGTATTTGTCGATAATCCAAAGTACATAACGAATATCAACATTGATAGTTCTTTGTAATTTAGAATCAAAAATAACGTCTCCAGCCATTGCTTCGATGTTTCCGTCAAAAGCAATACCAATTAATTCTCCTTTTCCGTTAAGAACCGGTGAACCAGAGTTTCCTCCTGTAATATCATTATCAGTTAAGAAGTTTACAGGCATATAACCAGCTTTATCAGCATATTGCCCAAAATCTTTTGCTTTGTTTAATTCTAACAAACGTTTTGGCAAATCAAATTCCTGATCTCCTGCTTTATACTTTTTCACCATGCTTTCCATAGTAGTATAATTGTTGATTTTAGCATCGTTACGAGGATCTGCAGGTAAAGCACGAACTTTTCCGTAAGTCAATCTCAATGTAGAGTTAGCATCTGGATACTGAATTGTATTCAATTTTGACTCTCTTAAACCTTCAACCAATTCGCGGTAAGCAGTTGCAAAACCATCATCGGCTTTAGCCTGATCATCTGTTTTAGAACGGTATTTAGTCAATAAATCATTAGAGATAATATACAACGGATCGTGTACAATTGCTAATGGTTTTGGATCAGCCATAAATGCCAATACTTTTTCTTTAGTAGTAAAATAACTTACTTCTGTCGCTTTTGCTACATCTGCAGTAAAATCACCATTATTTTCTGATTTCATTTTAGCAACTTGTGGAGCTAAACCATATTCAGCAGCTTTAGAAGCGTATAAATTTAATTGCGCAGTTAAAACATCTTTTTCTAATGGAGCATAAAATTCACCATAAATGTTTTCGATCATGGCATTAATTTTAGGAAGCATTTCTGCTTTCTTAGCGTCATTTTCATTAAAGTAAGCAATTAACGCATTACCTAAATTTGAAGGTCCAGTTGCATAACTAGAAGTACGTAAAAGCTGTGTTAAGTAATTATCGTGACGTGCTTTTAAGTTTGTTTCTCTGTAATAGTCGTTAATAGTTGGAATTACATTTTCGTATTTCTCTCTATTAGCCGGTTTAGTTGCCCACTCGTAGAATTTATCTTCCTGAGCTGTTTTAGTATCTACTGTTCCTGCTTTTGTTAAAGCATCGATCATACCTTGACGGTTTTTCCAGTAGTTAGCTGTCGAAGCGTATTTAGAAGCGTATTGCAAACGAACTGTTGCATCCTTATCCATATACTTTTTCATTACGTCCATTCCGGTTTTAGCACCTTCAACCCAAGCAGGGTAAGCAAACTTAATGTTTTGCTCAATTCCACCAGCTGGCATCCAACGGTTTGTTCTTCCTGGGTAACCAAGAATCATAGCAAAATCATTTTCTTTTACACCTTTAATACTAACAGGTAAATAGTGTTTTGGTTTTAAAGGCACATTGTCTTTAGAGTAAGCTGCAGGATTTCCGTCTTTATCAGCATAAACTCTAAACATTGAGAAATCTCCTGTTTGACGAGGCCACTCCCAGTTATCAGTATCACCTCCAAATTTACCAACGCTTTCCGGTGGTGTACCCACTAAACGAACGTCTGTATAATCTTGATAAACGAAATAGTAATATTCATTTCCTTGAAAGAAAGGACGAACAGAAACCGTATATTTTCCGCCTTCGTTATTTTCTTTTTCAATCAAAGCAATTTCTTGTTGAATAACTTTGTTTCTTTCGGTTTCTGTCATAGTATCATTTACTTTAGACAAGATTCTTTTAGAAACATCATCCATACGAACAAAGAAACGAACGTATAAAGATTTTGGTTTCATTTCGGCACTTCTTTGTTTAGCCCAAAAACCATCTTTTAAATAGTTTTGCTCAGCTGTAGAAAGTTCAGCAATTGCATTATATCCGCAGTGGTGATTGGTTAAAACCAATCCTTCTTTAGAAACGATTTCGGCTGTACATCCTCCGTTAAATTGTACAATGGCATCTTTCAAACTATGGTGGTTGATACTGTAAATTTCTTCGGCTGTTAATTGCAAGCCCATTTTCTCCATATCTCTATGGTTCAATCTTTCGATAAACATCAAAAACCACATACCTTCATCTGCTCTTACAGGAAAAGCCATAAGACACATGGTCAAGAATAAAACTATTTTTTTCATGTTATTTTGTTTAAGTCCTGCGAATATAACTCATTTTCGCAAAAAAAATAAACTTTCGAGGCAAAAACAAAACATATCAAACAAATCTAAAGATGATTTTGCGAAATTCACAATTTGAATAAGGCAATCGTTAGCGTTAATTAATGAGATAAAAAGCCAAAAAAGAATTAAAACATTAAAATTAAAAGATAGATAAAATTAAAAAGGTAGGTTATTTATAATAATAAACGTGCAGTACAAAATAAACACTATAAACCATTTCTTACATTAATAAATAGCTTTAAATTTGTCCATCATCAAAAAACAAAGGATTGAAGTTAAAAAGTAATCCGCTTTATGCTTTTTGTTTTTTCGCCAAAAAGCAAAAAACCCGACAATGCTATTGTCGGGTTTTTAAATTATATAGATAGACTATTTTATTCGTTAAGCATTTTCCAAAGCTTATCTTTTAAATCTGTCAGACCTTGCTGTGCAACAGACGAAATAAACATATAAGGAACATCTTTAAAAGAAACATCTAGTTCTGCTTTCAATTCAGCTTTAAGTTCATCATCCAGCATATCACATTTTGATATCACCAAAAGACGTTCTTTATCCAGCATTTCAGGATTATATTTGGTTAATTCATTAACCAAAATATCATATTCTGCTTTAATATCCGGTGTATCAACCGGAACTAAAAACAATAAAGTCGAGTTACGCTCAATATGACGCAGGAAATAATGTCCTAAACCTTTTCCTTCGGCTGCACCTTCAATAATTCCGGGAATATCAGCAATTACAAAAGACTGGAAATCTCTGTAAGCTACAATTCCTAAATTGGGTTTTAAAGTTGTAAAAGGATAATCGGCAATTTTTGGTTTTGCAGAAGTCAATACAGACAATAATGTAGATTTCCCAGCATTAGGAAAACCAACCAATCCTACATCGGCCAGAACTTTAAGTTCCAGAATAACATCCATTTCTAAACCTGGTAAACCTGGCTGCGCATAACGCGGCGTTTGATTTGTTGAGCTTCTAAAATGCCAGTTTCCCAAACCTCCTTTTCCTCCTTTTGCAAGAATTCTTTTTTCGCCGTCTTCTGTAATTTCAAAAAGTGTTTCTCCAGTTTCTTTGTCTTTTACAACAGTTCCCAGAGGCACTTCAATAAATTTATCATCTCCATCTGCACCTGTACTGCGGTCTCCTCCACCATCGCCGCCGTGTCCGGCTTTAATGTGACGCGCAAATTTTAAATGAAATAATGTCCAGAGTCCTTTATTTCCAACTAAATACACATGTCCGCCACGGCCTCCATCTCCTCCGTCAGGCCCGCCTTTTTCAATAAATTTCTCTCTATGTAAATGCGTAGATCCTTTTCCTCCTTTTCCGGACGAAACATATATCTTAACGTAATCTACAAAATTTCCTTCTGTCATTTTTTTTAGTATTCAGTCACAGTCTCAGTTTTCAGTACACTGAGACTGAAAACTGAGACCGAAAACTATTTTATTTATTCTTTAAGCGCTTTCACAAGCACTTTATCAATCTTTACTCCATCCATGTCGATGACTTCTAAAACGAATTTTTGCCAAACCAGCTTTTCACCTTCTTTTGGAATATGCGAAAGCTCCGTCATAATCATACCACTTACGGTATTTACTTCGTAATCGTTTGTTAATTCATCCAGCTCAAAATACGTTAAGAAATCGTGCAGTGAGTAATGTCCGTCAACCAGCCATGATCCGTCTTCTCTTTCTATAAGCTGAAATTCATCTTTATAAAATTCAGACGCATCTCCAACTAAAGCTTCCAGAATATCATTTAAAGTGATCATTCCCTGAAAAACTCCGTATTCATCTGAAACTAATGCATAATGTACGCCAGTTTTTTTGAAATTTTCTAAAGCTTTATAAGCCGTAGTTTGTTCCATCAAATAAGGAGCATCTGTCATGATAGACGACAAATCGAAATTGTCGTTTTCTATACTGGCAAATATATTTTTAAGTGTTACAACACCTACAATATCATCGTAATTTTCATTGTAAACCGGATATACAGCGTGCAAATCCTGAACAACTAATTCTTTTATTTTAATTCGGTCAGCAGTTAGCGGCAGCATATCTACTGATTTTCGGTGCGTCATAAGCGAGCTTACTTTTCTGTCTCCAATATGAAAAACACGCTCCACAATATCTTGTTCAATTTCCTGAACTTCCCCTACTTCTGTTCCTTCTTTTATTATCGCTTTAATTTCTTCCTCGGTAACTTTTCCGTCAGCCGTTGGTTTTATCTGCAGAACATTCAATAAAAAATCTGTCGAAGTTGTTAACAGCCAAATGAAAGGCGCCGTAATAATCGAAATTATTTTCATTGGCATTGCCACCATTTTTGCGATCGATTCAGGGTAATTTAATCCAATACGTTTTGGGAGTAATTCTCCTAAAACCAAAGAGAAAAAAGTTAAAACAACTACCACAATTCCAACCGCAACAGAATGTGCGTAGGGTTTTAAAGCGGCAAATCCGGCAACAAACAATTCTACGTCCATTGTAATTTTATCACCAGAATAAATACCTGTCAAAATTCCAATTAAGGTAATTCCGATTTGTACGGTTGATAAAAATTTGTTTGGAGAATTAGCCAGATCGAGCGCTGTTTTGGCGCTTTTGTTTCCTTTTTTTGCTGCTGTTTCCAGTCTATTTTTTCGTGCCGAAATCAATGCAATTTCTGACATTGAGAAAACTCCGTTTAATAGTATTAGAAAAAATATTATTAGTATTTCCAATGTTTAGTAGATTCGTTATTTGTTTGGTTCGTTATTGTGTATTACTTCTTTTTTGTTCTTTTAATTGACTCCCAATATAGGATGAGAGAAAGCACGCACCTAAAAAAACTAATTTTTCTTACCAAAAAACAGTTCACTCCCAAAACCTCGGAAGATGTTCATTTTATGGACAGAAAAATAGTTCTTTTAGCGTCCCGAAAACTATCGGGATGTAACGTACAGCTGGAAAGCTTCTACAAATTATCTATAACTGACGTTAAGCGCTCTGTAATTTCTTCGATAGTTCCTATACCGTTTACGGCATGAAACTTACCCTGCTCTTTATAATATCCAATTAACGGAGCTGTTTTTTCATTATATTCCTGATATCTTACACGAATTTTCTCTTCGTCCTGATCATCAGCTCTTCCGCTTGTTTTTCCTCTTTCAAGTAAACGCGCTACTAAAATTTCATCATCAGCCTCTAATGCGATTGTAGCCGTTACGCTAGAACCAATTGTTGGCAAAAATTTATCTAAAGCCTCCGCCTGATCTAAAGTTCTTGGATATCCGTCGAACAAAAATCCTGCAGTATCAGGGTGTTTTTTTACTTCATCAATTAACATTGCAGTGGTAACCTCGCAAGGAACTAACTCGCCGTTGTCCATAAAAACTCTGGCTTTTTTACCTAGTTCAGTATCATTTTTTAAATTAAAACGGAAAATATCTCCTGTTGAAAGGTGCGTTAAATTGTATTTTTCTTTTAAAAATTCTGCCTGAGTTCCTTTTCCTGCTCCTGGCTTTCCAAATAAAACAATGTTAATCATAATACGTTTGAGTTGTGTGACTTCTTATTTTTTAAAGAAGTTTAAAATGAATATATAGTTGTGTTTTGTTTAATGTTATTCTGCTAATTTATATACTTCTGTCAGGTTTCTTCCCAGACCATCATAGTCTAATCCGTAGCCGACAATAAATTTATTCGGAATTCTGATTCCGATATAATCTATTTTAATGTCTTTTTTGTAAGCTTCTGGTTTAAAGAACAAAGTTGCCACTTTAAAGTGTTTTACATTTTGTGCTTTAAATAAATGTTTTAATTCTTCCAGCGTATTTCCGGTATCGATAATATCTTCGATTATTACAACGGTTCTTCCGGTTAAATCCTGATTAATTCCAATTAATTCTTTAACAGAATTTGTTGTTTCAGTACCTTCATAAGATGCCATTTTGATAAATGAAACCTCGCATTGGCTTTTGTATTTTTTCAGAAAATCGGCAACAACCATAAATGCGCCATTCAAAACTCCAATAAAAATTGGAGTATCATCTCCAAAATCATCTTGCACTTGCGCAGCTAATTTGGTTAAAGCAAAATCAATTTCCTTAGCCGAAATAAACGGAACAAATTGTTTATCGTGAAGTTGTATCATTATTTTTAATTTTAAAATAATGGACAAAGATACAGAATTACAACCAATCTGTCCACATCAAAATAGAATCGAAAGTCTACTTTTTTGTGAATGTTAAATATCAGTTAATAATTACAAATTGTTTCTATCAGGAACTTTTAAAATCACTAAATTGTTGTTGAATAATCATTTAACCCAAAAATACCAATGAAAAAATCCATACCACTTTTTTCTATCTCTTTATTAATTTTGATGACAGCCTGCCATGGGCAAGTTAAAAAAGAAGAAAAAGAAGCCTTGGCAAAACAACCCGGAAATGTTGTAAAAACCGCTATTGGCGATATTACACTGCCTCCTCCTTATGCTACCGAATCGAAAACGAACAATAGTAAAGTAATTGGCTGGCCAAAAGACAAAACACCAAAAGCGCAGGAAGGCTTTATCGTTACGAAATTTGCAGATGGTTTCGAAAATCCGCGCTGGACTTATATGGCACCAAACCAAGATATTTTTGTTGTCGAAAGCGGTACTCGCACCAGTAAAAACCAAATTACGGTTCTACGTGATAAAGACAAAGACGGAAAATTTGAAACCCGCGAAGTTTTTATTAAAAACCTAAACAAACCTTTTGGAATGCTCGTTTTAAAAGACTTTTTCTACATTGCAAATACAGACGGATTATATCGTTATCCTTATAAAAACAATCCACTGAAATTAGAAACAAAAGGCGAAAAAATCCTAGAGCTTCCTGCCGGCGGTTATAACAATCACTGGACAAGAAATTTATTGGCAAGTCCGGATGGTTCCAAAATTTATGTTTCGGTAGGTTCCGGAAGCAATGTTGGCGAAAACGGAATGGACAAAGAGGTTCGCCGCGCCGCTATTTTGGAAATTAACCCTGATGGAACAGGAGAAAAGATATTTGCATCAGGAATTCGAAATCCAGTTGGAATGGACTGGAATCCTGTAAATAAAGAACTTTGGACGGCAGTAAATGAACGCGACGAATTGGGCGACGATTTAGTTCCGGATTATATTACGAGTGTTAAAAAAGATGGTTTCTACGGATGGCCGTATTCTTATTTTGGAAGCATTCCTGATCCAAGATTGAAAGGCGAACACAAAGATTTAGTCGAAAAAGCAATTGTTCCTGATGTTCCCGTTGGCGCTCACACGGCTTCGTTAGGTTTAGCATTTTATACCAAAGATGCTTTTCCGGCGAAATACAAAAATGGTGCTTTTGTTGGGCAGCATGGTTCTTGGAACCGCGCTAAAATATCAGGTTATAAAGTTATTTTCGTTCCTTTTAAAGATGGAAAACCTTCAGGAAAACCAGAAGATTTTTTAACCGGATTTATTTCTGATGAAAATAAAGCCGAAGTCTACGGACGTCCGGTTGCTGTTACGGTTATGAACGACGGATCGCTTTTAGTAAATGATGACAGCGGGAATACAATTTGGAAAGTTACAGCGAAGTAAAACCTTTAAATTCCAAAATAAAAAATTCCAAATTCCAATCCCTACAATTAACGGGACACATTTAAAGATAATTTAAATCTATAGAAACATAGAATTTTGTTTAAAAAGAAGTTGTTAAATAAACGAAACGCCTTTTTTGCCTCAATGAATTCTATGTTTCTATGTTTTAAAAAACTACGCCATTAATTCGAATCATTTATGATCTCAAAAAAATATTGTCTTTTTCTTTTTGTGCTTTTTGTTTTTCAAAACACTAAAGCGCAGAAAAAAGAAGGCAGCAATATTGATTCTCTAAAAACCGAAAAACTGAAAGAAGTTGTTATAAGTCCGCTTCATATTAATAACAATTTATTAAATACTCCGGCTTCGATTGGTATTCTTTCAAAAAAAGATTTACTGCAAAATAACACTACCGATATTACAACCGTAATTAATACTATTCCGGGTGTTTTTATGCAATCGTCTAATTTTACTACAACCCGAATTTCGATTCGTGGTATTGGCGCGAGAACTACTTACGGAACCAATAAAATTAGGGCTTTTTATGGAAGTATTCCGCTGACTTCCGGAAACAGCGAAACGGTTATTGACGATATTGACCTCGAAAATATTAATCAAATCGAAATTATAAAAGGACCACTTTCGAGTGTATACGGCGCGGGTTTGGGCGGCGCGATTTTGATTTCGCCTCAGCTTTCTAAAAACAACGGGCAAAGTGCCGGAATTAGTTCAGTTTTCGGTTCTTTTGGCTTATTAAAAAACAGCATAAATTATAGTTTAGATGAAAAAGAAGGAAGCTTAAACCTAAATTATCACAACTTAAAAACCGACGGCTGGCGCGAAAACAGTGCCTATAAACGTGAAGGAATTACGCTTGCCGGAGAATTATTTAGAAAGAAAAACAGCAAACTGACTTACTTTTCAAACTATACTTATTTAAACGCTTTTATTCCAAGTTCGATAAATAAAACGGCTTTTGAAAACAATCCGAAATCTGGCGCTCCAACCTGGGTGGCTTCAAAAGGGTATAAAGAATACAAATCGACTTTGGGCGGGTTGTCTTATGATTTTAAAATTAATGAAAACTTAAACAATTCGACTTCGATTTTTATCAATTACAAAGACAGCAACGAACCACGGCCTTTTGATATTTTACGCCAATATACTTTTGCAACAGGCGCAAGAACACAATTTTCCGGAAAGTTTAAAATTGGAAAAATCGAGAATAATTTTATCACCGGAATTGAATATTTTACAGATACTTACAAAGGAAACACTTTCCAAAATCTCTATCAGCAGAATAATGGCTTGGGAAGTCTGCAGGGCGATCAACTTACCGAAACAGGCCAGAAAAGACATTTCTATAATATCTTCTCGCAGCTTAGAACTTTACTTTCTAGTCAATTTGAAATTCAGGCAGGTTTAAATTATAACAAAACCAAATTCAGTCTTGATAATTATTCCGAAAATACGAATCAGAAATATAGTTATGACGGAATTTTTTCTCCACAACTTTCTTTATTATTCAAGCCATCCAAACAGCAGACTTTATATTTTTCTATAAGTCGGGGATTTTCCTTACCCGCAACAGAAGAAACGCTAACGAGCGAAGGCACAATTAATACCAATATAAAACCTGAAAACGGTTATAATTTTGAAGTGGGCGGCAAGTTCTATTTCTTCAATAAAAATCTGTATACCGAAATTGCAGTTTATCGAATGGAAATTAAAGATTTGCTGGTTGCCAAAAGAGTTGGCGACGATCAATATGTCGGTTTAAATGCCGGAAAAACATTTCATGAAGGAATAGAGATTACTTTAAATCATAATTGGCAGATCAATCGTTTCTTTTCTCTGAATTCTTATTTAGCTGGATCTTTAGGAAAATACGAGTTTAAAGAATTTGTCGATAATGGAAATGATTATTCAGGCAGCAAATTAACCGGAGTTGCCGCCAATAAAATCAATGCCGGAATTATTCTAAACACCAATCTTGGAATGTATCTCAATGCCGATTATCAATTTGTAGATGAAATCCCTATGAATGATGCCAATACTGCTTTTTCAGATTCTTATAATATTGTCAATCTAAAAGCGGGTTATCGATTTGAAATTCTGCAAGGTTTAAGCACCAATTTTGCTGCAGGAATAAACAATCTGACAAACGAAAAATACGCTTCTTTAATTCTGCCAAATGCCGTTGCAGCCGGCAATGCATCACCACGCTATTATTATCCCGGACTTCCAATAAATTATTACGGAACTATTTCATTAAATTATTTATTTTAGATGCCTCAAATCAAATCAAAACCCAAAAAAATGTCTTCTGAATTACAGGAAAAACTGAGTTATGTAAGTGCTTATCGGGAAAATCGTTTAAAGTGTGCACAAGATGTTCTCGAAAATCCTCATTTATTTGAAGAATTAGTTTCTATTTGTTTTTCTCCCAAAGATAAAAACAATCATAAAGCCTGTTGGATTCTAGAATTTGTATCGTATGAAGAATTAATCTGGCTCCAGCCTCATCTTGATTTTTTCTGTTCGAATCTAAAGGTTTTAAAAGACGAAAGTTCGATTAGACCAATTGCAAAAGTGGTTCAGCTTTTGGTAAAATCACATTATAAGAAAAACGAAAACAGCATTTCTTTATCCGAAGCAAATCTTCAGGATTGCATCGAAGCGAGTTTCGACTGGCTTATAAACGATGTAAAAGTGGCGACAAAAGCGTATTCTATAAGAACTTTGCATGTTCTGGGAAATCATTACGACTGGATTCACCCCGAACTTCAAATTATCCTGAATAAAGATTACGGAGATCATTCAGCCGCCTATAAAGCCGTTGCACGAGAAGTATTGAAGAAAATTGAGTAGTTTTTTGCCACAGATTAAAAGATTAAAAGAATTATTTAGATTTTTTTGTTTGCCACGAATTACGCGAATTTTCACGAATTATTTTATTTGAAATTCAACAAAAGAAAATCATTTTAATCCTTTTAATCTGTGGCTAAACTATAAAAATAAAATTCGTGTAAATTGGTGTAATTAGTGGCTGAAAAACTAAATTTTGGCTGAAAAAAGATTAAAAGGTATCTTTGCAAAAACACAACACAAAATGAATTATTTTTCTTCTGATTTTAAATTAGGAATATTAGGCGGCGGACAATTAGGTAAAATGCTTTTGTCTGACACTAGAAAATTTGATATACAAACTTACGTTCTGGATCCTAGTGATGAAGCGCCGAGTAAAATTGCCTGCAACAAATTCTTTCAAGGCGATTTAATGGATTATGAAACGGTTTACAACTTTGGGAAACAAGTCGATGTTTTGACTTTCGAAATCGAATTGGTAAATCTTGAAGCTTTAACACAACTAGAAAACGAAGGACTAAAAATATATCCATCTCCAAAAACCTTAAAAGGAATTCAGAATAAAGGCGTTCAAAAAGAATTTTACGCTAAAAATAATATCCCAACTGCACCATTCGAAAGATTTGAAAATTTAGACAATCTAAAATCTAAAATCAACGATCTAAAATTGCCTTTTGTGTGGAAATGCACCGAGTTTGGTTACGACGGAAATGGCGTAAAAGTAATTCGCCAGATTTCTGATTTAGATAATCTTCCAAATGTAGAATGTATTGCCGAAACAATGGTTCCGTTCAAAAATGAATTGGCCGTAATTGTGGTTAGAAATCCATCGGGAGAAATTAAAACTTATCCGGTTGTAGAAATGGAATTTCATCCAGAAGCTAATCAGGTTGAATACGTAATCTGCCCTGCCAGAATCGACGAAAAAGTAGCCGAAAAAGCCAGAGCAATTGCCTTGAATGTTTCAGAAAAATTCAATCATGTTGGACTTTTGGCAGTTGAAATGTTTCAAACCAATGAAGATGAGATTTTAGTGAATGAAGTAGCGCCGCGTCCGCATAATTCAGGACATTATTCAATTGAAGCCAGTTATACATCACAATTTGAAAATCATTTACGCGCTATTTTAGATCTTCCGTTAGGAAACACTGACAGCAAGGTTGCCGGAATTATGGTAAATTTAGTGGGTGCCGAAGGTTTCTCTGGAGATGTAGTGTATGAAAACATTGAAACTATTTTAGGATGGGATGGCGTGACACCACACATTTACGGTAAAAAGCAAACTCGCCCTTTTAGAAAAATGGGCCACGTAACAATCGTAAACGAAAACATGGCAGAAGCTAGACGAATTGCCGAGGACGTGAAGAATACTATTAAAGTGATCAGTTTTTAGTCGCAGTATTCTGTCGCAGTATTCAGTTAAAAATAAATAAACAGTGTTTTCAGTTTCCAACAACTTTAAACCTGAAACAAAACAAACAAAAAACTCATGAGCAAAGTAGCCATTATAATGGGAAGCATCTCCGACATGCCAGTTATGCAGGATGCAATCGACATATTAAAACAATTTAATGTAGAAGTTGAAGTAGATATCGTTTCGGCACACAGAACACCGGAGAAATTATTCGATTTCAGTAAAAATGCACATACTCGCGGTATTTCGGTAATTATTGCCGGTGCGGGCGGTGCGGCGCATTTACCTGGAATGGTGGCTTCAATGTCTCCGCTTCCTGTAATTGGAGTTCCTGTAAAATCAAGCAATTCTATCGATGGATGGGATTCGGTTTTATCGATTCTGCAAATGCCAGGCGGTGTTCCTGTGGCAACTGTCGCATTAAACGGAGCAAAAAATGCCGGAATTTTAGCAGCACAAATCATCGGAAGCCACGACAAAAAAGTTTTAGATACTATTATTTCTTATAAAGAAGAATTGAAAGCAGCGGTTAATAAAGCAGCTGAAAGTCTTAAATAGTTTTCAAGTCCCAGTCTAGTTTTCAGTCGCAGTATACACTGAAAACTGAGACTGCCGCTGAAAACTAAAAAAATAACTCTTAAGTCCCGGTTGACACTGAAAAACTGAGACTGAGACTGAAAACTAAAAAATATGAGCGTTTTAACACAATATTTCAACACCAAACATAACACCGCGCCTTTTTCGCAAATTAAAATCGAAGATTATGTTCCTGCTTTCAACGAAGGAATTGCTTTGGCTAAAGCCGAAATTGATGCGATTGTAAATAATCCGGATGCGCCTACTTTTGAAAATACGGTTGTAGCGATGGATTTTTCAGGTGATGTTTTGGATCGTCTTTCTAGTATTTTCTTCAATTTAAATTCTGCTGAAACGAATGACGAAATGCAGAAAATTGCTCAGGAAGTTTCACCTTTACTTTCAGAATTTGGAAATGATATTACGCTGAATGCAGCTTTATTTGCTAAAATAAAAGCCGTTTACGATCAAAAAGAAAGCTTGAACCTCAACCCGGAACAAACGACTTTATTAGATAAAAAATACAAAAGCTTTTCAAGAAACGGAGCCAATTTACCCGAAGACAAAAAAGATCAATTAAGAGAAATCGACAAAGAATTATCGAAATTGAGTTTACAGTTTGGCGAAAACGTTTTGGCAGAAACCAACAACTTCGAATTGCATTTAACCGATGAAAAGGACTTATCTGGTTTGCCGGAAGGAACGATCGAAGCAGCAAGATTACTAGCAAAAAATCAGGAAAAAGAGGGATGGATTTTCACTTTAGACCATCCAAGTTATATTCCGTTTTTAACTTATGCTAACAATCGCGAACTACGTAAAAAAATGGCAATTGCTTTTGGAGCAAAAGCATTTCAAAATAACGAATTCGACAATCAGGAAAATGTTTTAAAAATTGCCAAACTTCGTTTTGAAAGAGCCAATTTATTAGGTTATAAAACACACGCACATTTTGTGCTGGAAGAAAGAATGGCTGAAAGCCCGGAGAAAGTTTTCTCTTTCTTGAATGATTTATTGGCAAAAGCAAAACCGGCTGCTCAAAAAGAATTTGCAGAATTAACTGCTTTCGCAAAAGAACTGGACGGAATCGAGCAGTTAGAAAAATGGGACGGTGCTTATTATTCTGAAAAATTAAAGCAGCAGCTTTTTAATTTAGATGATGAAAAGCTGAAACCTTATTTTCAGTTAGAAAAAGTTTTGAATGGTGCCTTTACGGTTGCCAAAAAATTATACGGTTTAACTTTTACTGAAGTTTTTGATATCGATAAATATCACGAAGAAGTTACCACTTATGAAGTAAAAGACGCTAATAACAATTTGGTTTCGATTTTCTACGCTGATTTCTTCCCAAGAAAAGGAAAAAGAAACGGTGCCTGGATGACTTCATTTAAATCTCAATATGTAAAAGACGGCGTAAACGAAAGACCACATATTTCGAACGTTTGTAACTTTACAAAACCAACAGAAACAAAACCTTCATTATTAACTTTTAATGAAGTAACGACTTTATTCCACGAATTCGGTCACGGTTTACACGGAATGCTGGCTGATACAGTTTACCCAAGTTTATCCGGAACTTCTGTTTACTGGGATTTCGTAGAATTACCAAGTCAGATTATGGAAAACTGGTGTTACGAACCAGAAGCTTTGGCTTTGTTTGCCAATCACTACGAAACGGGAGAAATCATTCCGATTGAATATGTACAAAAAATTAAAGAAAGTGCCAGTTTCCAGGAAGGTTTAGCAACTTTGCGTCAGTTGAGTTTTGGATTATTAGACATGGCTTGGCACGGACAAGATCCAACTTCTATTACAGATCTAAAAGCTTTTGAAACGGAACAATTTGCTAACACGCAATTGTATCCAGATGTAAAAGAAAATGCAATGAGTACAGCATTCTCTCATATTTTTCAAGGCGGCTATTCTTCTGGATATTACAGCTACAAATGGGCAGAAGTTCTGGATGCAGATGCTTTTGAATATTTCCATGAAAATGGAATCTTTAACGAAGAAATTGCAAAGAAATTCAAAGACAATGTTCTTTCTAAAGGAGGAACAGAACACCCAATGACTTTGTACAAACGTTTTAGAGGACAAGAACCTAAACCTGAAGCTTTGTTGAAAAGAGCGGGGCTTCTATAATTGTAGATTTCTGATTGTAGATTTTAGATTTTCAATTTCAATCAGTAATAAATTTTATATTAAACCGAAGTAGAAATACTTCGGTTTTTTTATTTGGTTTTTTCTGAATATAAATTTTGTTATCTTCGTCTTTTAAATATTAATCTTACAAAATATATTTTGAAAATATTTCGAGATAAGATTATTCAAGTAGCAAATCATTTTTAGTTAATGACAAAAGATAAAATCAAAGAATTACAAAATAAAATAGTTGAAGGACTTAAAGTTTCGTCAAAAAAAATGATTGAAAACAAAAAGAAAATCAATGGAAAAATTGTCGTTTATGCTGATGGAAAAATTCAGACCATAAACGCTGTGGATATTAAAGATTAATTACCTAATTCAAAATTGAAAAAATATCTAAAAATATTCCTTTACCTAGTAATTATCGGATTAATTGCTATTGTTTCTGTAAATTACTACGTAAAATCTTCAACCAAAAAGAACATTTATTATTCGATTAAAAGATTTCCTAAAAACGATGTGGGAATTATTTTTGGTGCAGGAATTAACGGCGATCAACCAAGCAAATATTTAAAAGATCGTTTAGATGCCGGAATTATGCTTTGGAAAGCAAAACGAATCAATAAAATTTTACTTTCTGGAGATAACGGCCGTGACGAATACGACGAATTAACAGTAATGAAAAACTACTGTTTTAATCACGGTGTTGATACAACCAAAATATTTATTGATTATGCTGGTTTTGATACATATTCGACCATGTATCGCGCCAAGCATATTTTCAAGATTAAAAGAGCCACTCTAATTTCTCAGGAATACCACTTAAACCGTGCTATTTATATTGGCAATGAGTTAGGTGTAAAATCCGTTGGTTATTCTGCAAATCAAGGAGAATATCTTGGCTACAAATATGTAACGTTTAGAGAATATGGTTCTATTTTTAAATCCTTTTTTGATGTTTTGAGAAATCGTGAACCTCGTTTTTTAGGAACTGAAATTAATATTAACGGAGAATCTAATTATTCTAAAGAAGACAAACGATAAAGAAAAACCCGAAACAGAAATGTTTCGGATTTTTTAATTTAAAATTTCTTCATGTTTGACAATATACGACAAGGCTTCTTTTACAATCTCATTTAAGTTTAATCCTTTTCTTGAGGCTAAAAGAGCTATTTTTTGATGCAATTCCTGTGAAACTCTCACATTAAAAGAACCTTTATAAGTTTTATCCGGAGCTTTATTCAATAATTTACATGTCTCTAAATAATCGTCAACAGCTTCTTTAAAAGATTCTTCCAATTCTGTAACCGAAGAACCTTCAAAAGTTATTAAATCGTTTATACCCTGAATTTTTCCAAAGAATATTTTATCGCCTGCAGAAAATTCTAATGTACCAATGTATCCGTTATATTCTAAATAGTTTTTCATATTACAATTCCAAGTATTCAATAATAATATCAAGTTGATATCCTTTCAAAACTTTTTGCGGATGTGGCTCATGCAGGCTTATAATCTGTTTATTTTCATTCACAAATTTCCTTCTTGAACCACCAGTTTTTCCTTGCGAAATCTGTTTATAACCGAAATGGTTTAGAACTTTCAGCATTTCATCCCAAGAAAAATCTTTTGGTTTTTATTTTAACCTTTCGATAAGTTTATCAATCTTACTCATACAAATTTATCATTAAATCTTTAATTTGCAACTAAATTGTAGTTACAGATTAAGCTAGGAATAAAAAATAAGAAAAATCTCTCAATTTAAACATACCCTAAAAGTTAAAATATCTAAGTAAAAACACATCATAAAAAAAAGACCTGCAAATATTCTTGCAGATCTTTTCATCAAATAGTCTAAAAATAAAATCTTTACTCTTTGTTCTCTATTCTTTCTCTACTCTTTCTCTAAAACTCGTTTAGCCAATTTCCCTACCGTCAATCCTTGAACTACAATTGAAAACAACACTACAATATAAGTTACTTCCAATAGCAGGTTCTTATATTCTCCTTCAGGCATAGAAAGCACTAATGCGATAGAAACACCGCCGCGAATTCCTCCCCAAACCATTACCATCAAGGAACCTTTGTTGTAAGCTGATTTAATACCAAAAAACTTGAATAAATCGAAGAATTTCCATGGCAGAACCATAGATGCAATTCGGGAGAACAGCACTATAAAAATAGCGACAAAACCAGTTACCAATTGTTTGTTTAGATCTGGTAATAACAATAATTCAAAACCAATGAATAAGAACAATATTGCATTTAAAATTTCGTCGATAAGTTCCCAGAACTTTCCTAGATAATCTTTGGTAACTTCGCTCATAGCAACTTTTTTACCGTAATTACCAATAATTAATCCGGCAACTACCATCGCTAACGGACTCGAAACGTGTAAACTTTGCGCAATTAGAAATCCTCCCATTACAATAGAAAGTGTTATTAAAACAGAAACTTTATAATCGTCAATTTTCTTCATAACCTTTGATGCGGTAAATCCAAAAACAACTCCTAACAGAAGTCCACCAATTCCTTCTTTGGCAAATAACCAGGCAATAGAACCAAAACTTACATCAAATGTTGGGTCGGTTGCCATTTTAAGAACAACAGCAAACATTACTACCGCTACTCCATCATTAAACAAGGATTCACCCACAATTTTAGTTTCGATTCTTTTAGGAACTTTAGCTTCCTTTAAAACTCCCAAAACCACAATTGGATCGGTTGGAGAGATTAATGTTCCAAAAACCAAGCAAAATATATACGGTATTTTTATGCCCAAAAACGGTGCTATATAGTATAACAGCATAGAAATGATTAATGCCGAAAGCACAACGCTTACTGTAGAATAGATCATAATGGGAACTTTTTGTTCTTTTAAATCTGACATGTTTACGTGCAGTGCACCTGCGAACAAAAGAAAGTTTAGCATTGCGCCCATTAAGATTTCGTTGAAATCGAATTCTTTTATCAAATCAAAAAAATGTCTTGTAGTTGCGGGAAAATAAGAATCTCCTAAAAGACGAATTCCTACTGAAACCAGCATGGCAATAATCATGATTCCGATAGTTCCCGGAAGTTTTAAAAATCTTAAATTTAAATAGGCGAAGAAAGAGGCCAATACGATTAGTATTGAAAAAGTGTAGTATAATTCCATAAAAGTGATTTTTACAAAAATATCTTTCTCATTATTTAATCAAAAATTTCGGGACTTGAATTAACATAACTTTATAATTCTAAAAACCATAAAAGGAGCTGTATTAAATGCAGACAACTCCTTTTGTTTGTTTAAAATATTTTAAGTTTTCTTATCTCAAATCTAATAATTGAGGCGTTTTGGTTGTATTGGGATCTGTGTATAAATCAGCAGGTGAAACCAGTAAAACCTCAACTTCCATAAAACGTTCGTTATAATCTAAACGCTTTTTTAAGGCTTTAGTTTTTTCTGAAATAAACGCCGCTTTTTGGTTTTGAGGAACATTTTGTACCAACAGCATTTTTACGACTTCTCTAAAATCTTTACTGGATAATTGAATCTGAAAAGCAGCAGCAGAATTGGTAAGAAAATTAAATTCATCTAAATCATAATGCTGCTCCGAGAGTATAAAAGATTTCGTTTCTCTTGATTTTAACTCCAGAAAAGCTTTTCCATCTACCTTAACCCATCGTCCTAAATCGCCAATAGCGTATCTAAAAACGGGAAATCTTTTTCGGAAAGTATTGGTAACGGCAATTGTACCATATCCGTCATTATCCGGATTAATGATTTCGATTATAATGCCTTCAATAACCGAAAACAAAGAGGGATTTCTAGTAAAATCTGACCAAGCCCAAATTCCGGTTTCGGCTGAGCCGTACATGGAATAAACTTGCTGAAGATTAAATACTTTTTCTAAAAGCTTTTGAACTTCGGGTCTTAAGAACTCACCAGCATATAATAAATTTTTGATTTGTAGTTTTTGGTTTCTCTCTTGTAAAAACTGTGCAAAGCATAATAGTTTTGAAGGCGTTCCCATTATAAAATCTGGTTTAAAATAAGCTGCGACATCTTCCATATCTTGATAACTGGCGTGGGCACTCAGCGCTAATGTTGTTGCCTGACATTTTTCTAAAATATCATCCATTATCGCTGCAGTGCGGTACATGTCAGAATACCCAAAAATATTTAAAGCAATTGTTTTAGAGGTAAAAAAATCATTCTCTGTTAATTCCTTTGCCATTGCAAAACGCTGCTTTTGATTTTCTTGTATGTCTACCGGAAAAACCAAAGGATTTTGAGTACTGCCGCCGGAGCGTACCAAGTATACTCCTGTTTTTTCTTCTTGTAACTTAAAATTGCTTTTTAAAATAGGCATCAATTCTTTCTTACTAAGCATCGGAGCTTTTTCTGCACAATCATGTTCTTTATAAAACTCAATGTACAAAGGATTTTTTTTTGCCAATTCAAAATAATCCTGCAATTCTGTTTTTTCTGTTTTTGGAATATCTGGGGACATAGTTTTTATTTTAATTTGGTCTTTTTTTGAAATAATACCAATTCCTAATCAAGCTTCTGGAATGGTTTACCAGAAATAATATTTTTTGATTAACGTACGGCAATCGTTCCATGGCATGTTCCAGCCATCGCTGCGATAACATTCCCATAAGCTGCTGATCGTATTGGTCAGTACTTTTGCGATATCGCTCTATGCTGATGGGAGTTTTTAATTCTTTCCAATTAGAATACTTAATTCTCGACAAACTTCCCTCAACTTCTCTTACTTCTATACAGACTTTGTTTAGTAATGCTGTTTTAGGTTTATCTTTTAAACTCTTTAGAACACGATACCAAAAATCAATTCCTTCGTTTAAGGATACATTGGTTTCGTATCGAATAGTTTCTAAATGCTTTTTTCTGATTACAACATTACTGCCAACGCCCATAATAAAATCTGGAGAACTAATGGTATGCAAGAGATTAGGAATCAAAAACAATTCATTTGAAAGCGAAATCATTTCTTTTTTAAAGGATTGAATATTGGGCAGATAATAGTCTGACGGAATTAATAAAATACCGAGTACCAAAACATCTATATTTTCTTGTTCCATAATTTGGTCAACTTCTTTTAAGCAAGAAGAAGTATAACAATCATCGGCATCCAAAAAACTGATAAGATCTCCTGTTGCGAGTTCCATTCCGATATTTCTGGCATGACCCGGACCTTTATTTTCTTTTAATTCAATAACCTCAACTTCAGTTCGTAAAAATTGCGGTGCAAAAAATGACAAGGCATCTTTTAGCAAAAACATACTTTGATCTGTACTAAAGTCATCAACAATAATAATTTGCGATGCTTTTTTTTCCTGAAAAGCCAGCGATCGAATCGTATCGTATATGAACGCTTCTTTATTATAAAGAGGAATTACAACTGTATGTTTCATGATTTTTACTCTTCTATTGGATAAATTAAAGCTCTGCCCTGATGTACATTTACAACTGATTCATCTGAACCGCGAAACAAACCCGGACCATAGTTTTTGTTGTCTTTGCACAACAGCATTCCTACCAAATGAATCTCACGATTGTTTTCAATATCTTTAAATTCTTTCTGTTCTACAAAATGCTGAATGAGATATTTACTCCAGTTTTCTCTAATAATCGTATCCCATTCCTGAGCCGTACAATCGCTTTTTACGTAAGCTCCAATTCCTCTTCCGCCGCTATTTAATTTTAAAATAAGGTTCTGATCGCTCGCTATAAAAGCATTACATTCGGAGGGATCGACAATTACATAACTTGGAATTAGATATTGTTTTAAAAAATCATAATCTTCTTCGCTTAAATAATCATACATTATGTCGGCATCGTACATTACGGCTAAAACTCTTTTGTCATGAATTAAGATTAAGGTCCTGATATCATTAAAATAACAGTTTTGCTCAATCAGTTTATCAAGCACATCTGGTTTTATCTTTTTCAGTTCTTCCCGATCCATTTCTAATATAAACTGAGAAACTGGTTCTCCATTTACATAAATAGAATCGTTTGAAACGATTAAATCCTGAGGTTTTACCGAGATTAATTCTACTCCCAATTTTGCCAGTTCTTTTTGAACATAAAAAATCTCGGTTCCTTTTTCGTCGTCGTGAACAAGTGCCGCTTTTTTATTTGGAACAAACTGATAATATAAATCGTCGATCAGATTTTTTAAATCAACATCTTTAAAACGCAGCCAATCTTCAGTTTCCTTCAATTCATCGTTCATCAATCTTAAATAATAACTAATCATCCAGCCGTTTAACGGATAACGAGCGCCTATCTCACAAATTTTTGCCTGATTGTTTCTATCATATAAAAAATCAGGGCGATAAAAGCCCTGATTATATATTCTGCTGCTGCTTTTTTTTAATAAAGCTTCAAGGTCTTTGTCCAGCTGATAATAATTTCGAATCCTCTCGTCTTCAAAATAATTCTGGACAATTGCTTTACAGGCATCATTTAAAATAGAACACAAACGATTCATTTCTTTATCATATCCTAAAGGTAATTTTACCGAAGAATTTGCAAAAAAATGACTACCCAAACCTGTCTCTTTTTCAAAATATTCAGAAAATAATTCCTCCCATTTTTTTTGTTTTTCAGGCTGATTTTGCTGCAGACTTATTTTAGGGGCAATGAGCTGCGCTTTTGGTTCTTTCTTTGTAATCATGTATGAAAAAGGAATTATAAACTAAGTTCTTCAATTTCCATAACGTCTTCCATTACAGCCGATTTTTTAGCCAAATAATCTTTAATGATGGTTTCCAGGTCGTAGGTTTCAAGATCAACATTCATAGCTTTAGCATAATGGAAAATTGAACTTACAGCAAAAAAGAAATGATTTTTTTCGGTTGGACCGCAGTGAACACTTATCCAGGCTAATGTTTTGTCACGTTCTTCATCTGAAAAACCGTAATCGTTTGTAAGCCATGATTCAAATTTTGGAAGAATATATTCTACTTCACCATGCGTATAAATTTCATGAATTAAAGTTGTCAATAATGCGATCATGATGTCTTTATTTCGTAGTGAATTTTGATCTTTCCAAGATTTAAACTCGTAAGCACTTTGGTTTAAATATTTACGCGAAAGCCAATCATCGTCTGTACAAATATTAGTCGCCATGGTATAAAACAATTGAGAGTGTAAAACTCTGCCCACAACTGCCAGGTCTTCGTCTACAATTCTGTTTAAACTTGTAATAGACTGCAAAAGTGCTTCTCTGTCTGCAATAGGCTGATTTTTATGAACCAGCATTGTCATACGGTTGCTGATTCCTGCAACTGTCATGGCGCTGTTATTGGTTTGGCTCCAACTGTGGAAAAAAAGCTGTAAACGTTCCTTATCCTGAACTTTTGAGGTTAATTGTTTGAAGCTTTTTTCGATTTTTGAAAATGATTCCTCTTGATTAGGAAGGAACTTTAATAATTGATCTTTTAAATACGATTCTTCCATATCATTAAGAACCGGAAGAATAATTGAACTTAGATTTGTCATGGTTTCTGGGGTTAAAGGGTTTATTTTTGATTAATTCTAGATTTGTTTTTGGTGCGTATTATTTACTATAAACTTATTTCTTAAATATTCACAGGTTTTAAAAAATGTCATAAACACATTAATATCGGGTATGAGGCGGTTAATCTCTGCAACAAAAAGTAATAATGTCTATTGGTTAGGATAGTCTTAAAAATCTTAACTGCGCATTTTTTAGACTAAGAAGTTTTGGCAGATTTAGAGCGATAGTATTTAATTTTTCTAACCACATCAATATCTTTAAGGTGATATTGTTCCAGCCAGCCGGCTTCGTCAAAAAAATTACAACGTGATTCGGCAATTACGATAATGGGTTTATGTAATGAAATCTGATGCAGTTTCTTTAATAATTCGGCATATTGAAAATCGTAAAGAGGATTGTACAAATAAAAAATAGTTCCATCAGAAACATCGGTTTTTAAAATATCATCGCAAATGGCAACGGCGTTTTTTATTTGTTCTTTTTTGATTAAATCTGCGCAGACTTGATGTCGTTCTTTCAGAATTTCAATTCCTATAAATTTTGCATTTGGATATTTTACGGCTCCATATAAAATTATGTTTCCATAACCGGAACCTAAATCATAAAATACGGTTTCGGTTGTTATTTCGATAGGATCAAAAAGATCAGATAAAAAACTGGAAGAACCATATCGATACGAGTTGAGACCATATTTAATTGTAATTTCAGAAAGACTTAAGTTTTCCTCAATAGTGTTTGAATATTGGTCAATTTCTGATTGAATCTTTTTTAGCAGTTCCATATTATTTCATCATTAATAGTTCTAATTTTTCCAGTGAACGTTTGGCTTTTTCCATTTTAACGGCATATTCATCGTTTACTTTCTGAATATCGGCACTGCAAAAAGTACAGGTCGTTTCTTCTTCATAAACATAATTATCACAGCCATTGCATAGTTTAAGTGCTTTTGGAATTCTTGGAACTCTTTCTGTATTCGATACTGGAACCAGAGGTGAATTATGAGGTGATTGTACTTCGACTACTTCTCCTTTTTCATTTTCTACGATGATCTCAAACAAACCAATATCGAAAGATAATCCGGGTGCTTCTTTTATTTTTCTTATTCGTTCGTGAAGTCCTTTCTTTTTTAATTCTAAGGCACGGTAATGACAAAAAGGGTTATTGCCTCTTTTTCCAAATAAAACATGACTAGTCCAGGTACAACCAGCCAGACAAGAAGATTCGTAATAACAGCCTTTGCATCCTCCCCATAATTCTTCTTTATTTCTATATCTGGAAAAAACCATTTCTTCGCTGTATCTCCAAATATCTTCCAGCTTCATGTCTTTTACATTACCTCCTGTATATTCGGTCGTGGGTAACGACGGACAACCTTTTATTTTTCCATCAGCTTCAATACCAATTCCGGTATGTCCTGCAGAACATCCTGTATAATATTTTTCATTGCCTTGTCGCCAGATATGTTCATAAGGTCCAAAGTAACCAATGTTGTTTCCGGCCTGGATTAAAACATTATGTGCCAGTGCTTTTCTATAGATAACAATAAGTTTTTCATAAAAGTCGATTAACTCATAAGGTTGCAGAATTAATTCTTCGGAGTGGTCAACGGCATTTCCCATAGCAACTGCCAATTGTATCTGCCAGTTTCTTACGCCGTTTTCGATCAAAACATCCAGAAGTTCGCTCAGCTCATTTTGATTTAATTTTGTAATTACAGTATTTACGCTAGAAGGTATATCGTACTCTTTTAGTAATTGCAGACAATGAATTACATGATCAAAAGAATCTCTTCTTCCTCTTATTTTATTGTGAGTCTCCGGTAACCCATCAATAGAAACACCAATATTTCGTATTCCTGCTTTTTTTGCGTTACTAATTCGCTCTTCGTTTAAATTATAAGCGCCAGACTGCATAGAACATTCAATGCCGCTTTGGTGAATTTTTTCAATTATATCAAGCCAGTCTTTTCTTAAAAAAGCTTCACCGCCAATAATTGTGATTTCTCTTGTACCAAGACGTTTAAGACTATCAATAACCTCAAAACATTGTTCGGTAGTTAGTTCACCAGGTCTCACCTTTCCGGCTCTGGAGCCGCAGTGCGAGCATTTCAAATTACAGGCGAGAGTAATTTCCCAAACAACATGAACTGGGGTTGCTGTTTTATAATCATCTCGTACTCTGTATCGTATAGAAGTCTTGTCCATCTTAATAGATTTAGGGATTTGTTGATTTATTTTAAAGAACGGTTTAAAAAGCAAGGCTTATTAAACCGTTCTTTTTTAGATTACTTTCTTAAGCTTTCAATAGCCTCCAGCAATTCTACCAAAGCAGCGCTCAGGTCTCCCTGTTCTCTAACGGTTTGCTTAGCTTGTTCAGCTACTGCTTTCATTTTTTCTAAATCATTAGAAGCTATCGCTTCTCTGATTCCTGCTGCGTAAAGCATTACTACTCCCATAACATTTTTGTTTTTTAGTTATTCCTACTCTTGAGGTTTTTCGGATTCACCCTTGTTATACTGAACAAGTCAGCTTATTTCTGTTTTTATTTTTTGTTTTTTAGAGCCTCTATTGCTTCCTGTAATTCTAACAAAGCGACACTCAAGTCTCCTTGTTCTTTTACTACTTGTTTTGCTTGTTCTGCAATAGACTCCATTTTTGCTAAATCATTAGAAGCTATCGCTTCTCTGACTGCAACACCGTAAGGCATCATTATTCCCATAGCTGTTTATTTTAAGAATTATTAACCTCCAAACTGATGTAGAAAAATGGCAGGATCATTTGGATTTAAACAAGTTAAATTACCCGTCGTAACCGTTTTACCATCTTTGTTTTTTCCGGTAATCATGATGTTTTTCAATCCTGTTCTTAATTGTCCGACGCGATTGCCGCCAATTACTTCAATTCCCATTTCATGAGGAGTACCCGTTCTAGTGGCGATAATGTTTCCTTTTCCGTTTTCGATTAATAGAATTTCTCCAATTGCCGGAGGAGGAAATGATTGCGTTACAGTAATATCAGTAAGTGGTCCCAGTGTTATATATTCTGGTAAAACATCTGTATTAATAGCGTCTAACTCTGGTTTAAGAAGATGAATAGTTCTTCCAAATTCCGGATCAGTTCCTGCATTTGTGCAGTACATCCATGGAGTTGTAAAAGAACTTCCGTCTTCTGTTTCTCCTATTGCTACATATCTTTGATGTACTCCCAATTTAGATTTTTGAGTAGCCGATTTAAGATCAAGATTGTAAAATACAGATGTAATAAGTGTACCAACAGCATAGGTTCCGCTGGCTCCTTCTATAACAGGAAGAATAACAGGGCCAACGCCTCCGCCTTTCCAGTCTATATACGGATACACATTTACATTTTTAACTTTTCTAGGTATAGGTTGCATAATAATAAAATTTTGGGTCTTACTCATAAGGCTTTTCAGCTCCGCCTTCGCTTTTTCCTGTGCGAAACAGTTCGTTTTTTAAAGTGAGTTCTGCTCCACTGCTAGTATAATTTCAAAATGAATATTGAAGAAGCGATTCTTGTTTATGGTATAAAAAGAGCTGTTCTTAAAAAATCAAATAGAAATAATTCATAAAATAAAATCTGCCGGCTGCTTTTATTTTATGGATTAAAATTAATTCTGATATACAGACATTTACACCAAAAATGTTACGAAAAGAATATTCTTTGTCATAAAACAGAAAAAACAAGTCATAAGATTATTCTTAAAAAACACAAATACTTTAGATAAGGTTTTATTTACATTTTATTAATGAGACTGAAAGGAATATTTTTCTAAAAACCTGAGATATAGATTTCTAGTTTGAAGGTTTATAAAGAAGATCGAAAAAAGATAAAATAGAATATCTATTAAATAAAAAACAAAACGGAGCTTCTACTGTAACCAATTGTTACAAGTAAGAAACTCCGTTTATCAGGATTGGAATATGGTTTGATGTTTTACTTTAAAAAACATCTTTATAAATTCTGGAAGAAACTTTTTAAATCAGGATCTTACGTTTATTGATTCTTTTTAGTGAATCTTTCAAATTGTTCGAATTTTTGAGCTTCTATATCTTCAATACGTTTAGCTTTAGAACTATTAGCGTTTTTAGCAGTAGAGGCCGTTTTTGTAAGCAATAAATAATCTCCAAATAAATGGCTTAAGAACAAAGGAGATTTACCTGGACGCTGTTTATCAAAATTTTCTGCTTGATGACAGTCAAAACAGTTTACCAAGTTTGTATTGTTGATCTTATGAATATCATCGACAAAAGTCTGCGTGTAGGTTTCCATCGTAATATTGGCTAAATTAGAAGATCCTCTTGCTAATGAATCCGGCAATACGCTCGAAATATCTCTTTTTACAATTGCTTTTGCCTGATTTTCTGGAGAAACTCCATCAAAATCTAACCAAACCGAACCATTATAAAAGTAGTTTTTGAAAACATCTTTCAAATTAGACGCTACACATTTATTAATATTCTCTATATTATTAAAATTAGCCGGTTCTGCCTGACTTGTTTTCATAAAGTTTCCTGTCCCTAAATCTCTTGGCACTCCATACTCATAAAGAATGAAGGCTTTGTTAGGCAAAACAGGTGCCGTTGCATTTTTAACCCATTTAATACCATTTAAGCCGGAAGTCGTTCCTTTTTCATACAATAACATTTCGTTCACAGCTGTAACTGAATTTGTTTTCTTATCGTAAACAGGCGCCATGTCTTTATGCTCAAAAGTAGCCCAGATAAATTCAGGATGATTTTTTACAACACCTACTACGTGCATTCCCAGTAATGCCATCGTTTTTTCAACATAAACTTTATTACTGTTTTGAACAGCGGCTTTAGTCGTAAAATAATTGGCCTGCTGCGCTTTTGGAATTGCATCTATACTAATCCAGGATACTTTTAATTCTAATGCTCCAACAGGGAATGTTTCTAAATTAGAAACCGGCAATTTTCCGCTATTAATTAAGGAAGCCATCGAAATCGCTTTATCTCTCAATAAACGATTTACGTGTATAGAATAATATACCGTATCTGCTTTATTATTAAATTTAGGATTAGATTGTAAAACCCCTTTAAAACCTGCCTGATTAATAGAGCTCAATGTTAGTTTTATGCCTAACTGCGGTACAACACTTTCCATTTCCGGGCTTACCAAATCCAGAGAGTCTAAAAAAAACGGATTACCGCTTGGCAGGGGTTTTGTAACCCATAAAAACTTTTGCCAGGACCATTGATGGAAATCACAATTTGTAGTGCTTTCATTGTCAAATGGGCTTCCGTCGCCTTCTTTTGGGGCAGGAGTTTGTTCGTGCGGAAACCAGCTGGTTTCACAGTCACAAGGTTGAGATGCAGATGCTGCATAACCGGAAGAAACTCCAAATTTTTCCATCATTTTTTCTTTATTCAGAAAAAATAATGAGATCGCTGCTATTATAAAAATAACCAGCAGGGTAATGATAATAGGTTTTCTTTTCATTTTGTTTTTGTGATTTATTTTTTTTTTGGTAATAAAAAAGGCCGTCTAGTTTAGACGGCCCTTTGATCAAAACAGTAACCAAATCAGGAACTTATTAAATCCTAATTTTCTCTTGATCCGAGTTGTAAAAATTGGGGGTCTTTTTTTATGCCAACTCTTCTTGTAAATTTTTTACAGCTTTAACTGGTACGTTTTCGATATTATGTTGATAATATGAAAAACCTCCAGTACCATTCCATGCACCATCGATAGCTAAGTGAGCATCAAAATTGGCTAAAAAAGCACCAATTGCCGGAGGAGGGAAAGAGTGAACGTATTGCCCTTGTAAGCTTACAACTTGTGTAAATTGTCCAAATCCTGTTGAGTAAATTTTACCTGTTACAGGAACAACAATATGACCATCAGGACCATTTACAGCCTGAGTAATTACTACTGTACCAGAAACAGAATGTTGTGATGGTACAACAACTAAACTAAATGTTGCAATTGGAGCACCTGGTGTTCCAACATTTCCGATTGTGCCTTTTGCTAAATAAGCACCTGCTAATAAATCTGACATAACTTTTCGATTTAGGTTTTCCTACTCGTATGGCTTTTCGGTACCGCCTCGTTTTTTCTCGTGGGTTCTGCTCCACTTATTTGATTGTTGTGTTTATTACTTAATAGTTCTCGACAAACCTGTTAAATAACGTTCTTGGTTTATTTCTATTCAAAACTATATCAGATAAGTAGACATAAGTAAAAAAATGACATGAAGTGCTTATTCTTTGGCACGAATCGAATAAAGAATGACATGAGAAAATATCCTGCGTAAAAACACCTGCGGTGTAAATAAAAAACAGTCATAAAATAAACTTTCAATTATTTTTGAAAGTTTAAAAACTTTTACCTACATTTGATCTATGGAATTCAAAGAAGCAAAAAATAAGTTTGTACAAACCTGGGGAGCATTAGGTTCTCAATGGGGAATCAATAAAACGATGGCACAGATCCACGCTTTATTAATGGTTTCGAACGAAGCTGTTTCTATGGAAGACATTATGGAAGAATTACAGATTTCCCGTGGAAACGCCAGTATGAACCTAAGAGCTTTAATGGATTGGGGAATTGTATACAAAGAGTATAAAGCCGGAGAAAGAAAAGAGTTTTTTACTGCCGAAAAAGATTTAGACGAGCTGGCTGTAAAAATCTCCAGAGAAAGAAGCAAGCGTGAAATCAAACCTGCACTTAAAATCTTAAAAGAAGTTTCGACAATTGAAACTAAAGATTCTGTAGAAGAAAAACACTTCGTTGATCAAACTGAAAAACTATACGATTTCGTTTTAAAAGTAGATAATATGCTGGATAAAGTAACAGAAATGAATGAAAACTGGCTGGGTCGTATGGTCATCAAATTACTCAAATAAAAAAATTTAATCATAAGTTTCATTTTTTTCTGAAAGTTTAAAAATTTAAAAACAAGAGTTATGAATCTAAATATTATTGGATATTTTATTTACCTCGGCATCACGGCTTTGATCATTTTAAAAGTGGGTAAAATCTGCTATAAGAACGGAAATATTTATGTCGCAGAACTGATTCCGAATCATGCCGACATTTGCCAAAAAATCAATCAGGTTCTCCTTTTAGGATATTACCTTTTAAATATTGGGTATTGCGCCATGACTTTAATTTCCTGGCAGAAAATCGTTTCTACGACTCAATTAATCGAAACTATTGGTACAAAAACGGCCATTATAATCTTTATCATATCAGGTTTGCATTATTTCAACATTATAATTTTAACCAAGTACATTCATAAATTAATCAAATAACAACTAAAATTCAAATATCATGGAAACTACAAAAATCTTAATTGGTTACGGAATCTATTTACCTGTCGCTTTATTTCTTACTTATTATGTTTCTAAAACGCTTTTTAGAAACGGAAAAATCTTTATGCTCGATATATTTAAAGGTCGTGAAGATATTGCTCAGGCAACCAACAAACTTTTTGAAACCGGATTTTACCTTTTAAACATTGGTTTTGCCTTAATGATTTTAGAACTGCAATTAAGCCGAGACAGTTATCAGGAATTAATTGAAAATTTAAGTTATAAAATTGGCGGATTTTCTATTTACCTTGGTATTATGTTATTCTTTAATTTGTATTTCTTTTTTAGAGGAAAAAGAAAAGCTAAAGAAGCTCAACGTGAAGAAAGATTGGTTTTTAAAGCTTAATTATTTACTGTAAAAGATTTGCCGCGAATTCACGAATTATAATATTTAAAAATTCGTGAATTCGCGGCTAAAAAAATCACACCAATGAAGAAACTTATAATCGCAGCCGGAACCGGTTTTTTAGGACAAGTTTTAATCCATCATTTCAAAAGTAAATTTGACGAAATAGTGGTTTTAACCCGAGGAAAATCTCAAACCATTAACGGAATTAAATACGTAAACTGGAATGTCAGAACTTTTTCGGGTTGGGAAAATGAATTAGAAAACGCGTCGGTTTTAATTAATCTTGCCGGAAAATCTGTTGATTGCCGTTATACTAAAAAAAATAAAAAAGAAATTTTATGGTCACGAATTGAAAGCACCAAGATTCTAAACAAAGCAGTTTTGAATTGTACAAATCCGCCGAAACATTGGCTGAATTCATCTACGGCAACTATTTATCGCTTTTCATTAGACAAACAAATGGGCGAAGTTGATGGCGAAATTGGCAATGACTTTTCGATAAATGTGGCGCTTTCTTGGGAAAAAGCATTCTTTAAAACCGAAACTCCAAAGACAATAAAAACAGCTTTGCGCACTTCTATAGTTTTAGGAAAAAATGGAGGCGCTTTTATTCCGTTAAAGACTTTGGCAAAATGTGGCTTTGGAGGAAAACAAGGAAGCGGCAATCAGTTTGTAAGCTGGATTCACGAGGAAGATTTTGCGAATGCGGTTGATTTTATTATTCAAAAAGAAATTACGGGCGTTATCAATATAGTTTCTCCGGAACCAATCCCAAATGCTGATTTTACGCAAAAACTTAGAAAAGCAGTTGGTTTTCCTTTCGGAATTCCGATGAGCAAATTCTTACTGGAAATAGGATCTTTCTTTATTCGAACAGAACCGGAATTGGTTTTAAAAAGCAGAAACGTAATTCCGAAAAGACTTCTAGAAAACGGATTTGAATTTAAGTTTAGGAATGTTGACAAAGCTTTTCGAGATTTACTGCGTTAAGAACTTTGACAAAGTTGTATGCATTTTAGAGAAATAAAGTCTTAAAAGAAGTTTCAGAAAAAGTCAATTAATATAAATTTCTTACTTTTATAAAATACTAGTCTTTATGGTAGATTAAATTACAAATCAAAAAAATAGTCTTATGAAATTAAAAACGATATTAACCACTGCTCTTTTTGTTATCTCTTTTATTGGATTTGCTCAAAGCAATTGCACAGGATTAAAAGGATGCGAAAGAAAATTATGTGAATTAAACATCAAGTTAGCGGCAGCGAAAAAAGCCGGAAATCAAAACCAGATAAAGGGAGTTGAAGATGCTATTGCACAGACTAAGAGAAATTGCACTACCAAAACTGTCAATAAAGATCTTGACAAAAAGGTTAGGGAGAAACAGCAAAAAGTAAATGAAAGAACAGCCGATTTGAATGAAGCTATTAAAGATAATGAAAGCAAAGAAAAAATCGATAAAAAAAGAAAAAAACTAAATGAAGCAAAAGCTGATTTAAACAAAGCTTTGGCAGAACAAAAAATAAAATAGATTAAAAAAAAAAAATGTTTCTCGCAGTCCCGATAGCTATCGGGAGCAGATTGTGCAAATTTTAAAATAGTAGTTTCAATTGCCTCCAGCTTTAGCCGGAGGTGAAATGTGTTCAAATGTTGGAGGCTTTAGCCAAACTTTATCTTTCGGCTAAAGCCTTATTCAATACTTCTTTTTACCTCCAGCTAAAGCTGGAGGCAATTCATAAAGATTAATAAATCTTCTTTGAAAATGAATTTTCTCATTTTACGGTTTGCGTGAGGAATTGAGGCGGTATCCTTTTATGTGGCGGAGCGGAATAAAAGATTTAGCCGAAAGCCCGGTTCGCCGCGGCGAAACACGCCCAAATAATATTATTTAGAAAATACAATCATTAACCACCAAAAAATAGGTACGGCTTCGACCCAGAAAGAAGTATAATATCTGGAACGTTTGGTGTTGGCAAAGAAAATAAACAACATTAAGGTTACTACCATAATGAGGTTAATGATAAGATCATGAAGTGTAAAGGTTAAAATTCCTAAAACCCAAAACGGAACTAAAAGCGAAAATCCTAAAATCTTAGTTCGTTTTACACCAATAGTCTGCGGAACGGTTTGCAAATGCGGATCGTCGTTGGCCAAATCCAGAATTTCGAAAACCAAAATCAGCACAAAAACTAAGACAAAACGCTGCATGCATTTTATAAAAAAGTTGCCTGTAAAAGGAATTTCGGCATTTATATAAGGTAAAACCAAAGTTGCGCCAACCCAGCAAAGTGCGACAATATAAATTTTTACTCCTGCCCAGTTTCGGGCATTTTTTCTGTTTGGAAAAAACGGTAAAGTATAAAGCGCCGTTATGGCAAATATTACTACAGAAACAATTTGTGTAATTCGTTTTAAATGGAAAAAATAATACCCTACCAAAAGCAGCGAAATGAAACTAAAAACTGCTATAATTTTGAGCTGATTTCCTATTGGTTTTTTCTTGACGCGAACCAAGGCATCGTACTTTACGAAATTATATCCTACAATTGTTCCAAAAAAAACAAACAAGGTCATGGGTTCATCATATTGAATATGAAAGAAGTAAAACGTAATTCGGACCAAAGCATAACACGATAAAGCCACGTGAATGCTGCTGTTTAAATAAAAATCGAAAATTTGTTTTAGAAGTTTCATGCCTCAAATCTAATCAATTGGTAACAAATCAACTCTTTAGTTAGAAATTTGATAAAAATTGAAGTTAAAAATACCCATTAAATTATTAATAATACTTAATTTTGCGCCACAAAAAAACAACACATTTACTATAAATTGTAATAAACCTTGTGAAATCGAATAAAAACACTCGGCATATTACTTTTGATCTTTAAAAAATAGACTGCTACAAATGAAAACAGATGCTTTTGCTTTAAGACACATTGGCCCAAGAGAAACAGATCTTCAACACATGTTACAAACCATTGGGGTTGAATCGATCGAACAACTTGTTTACGAAACCCTTCCGGATGATATTCGTTTAAAAGCACCTCTGAATTTGGATCCTGCCATGACAGAATACGAATTCGCAAATCATATTCAGGAATTAGGAAAGAGAAACAAAGTATTCAAATCGTATATTGGTTTGGGTTATCACCCTACTATCGTTCCGGCGCCAATTCAAAGAAACATCTTCGAAAATCCAGGATGGTATACAGCTTATACGCCTTATCAGGCAGAAATTGCTCAAGGTCGTCTTGAAGCCATTTTAAATTTCCAGACTACAGTAATCGAATTAACAGGAATGGAAATTGCAAACGCTTCTTTACTTGATGAAGGAACTGCTGCTGCCGAAGCTATGGCTTTGTTATTTGACGTTCGTACACGTGACCAAAAGAAAAACAATACAAACAAATTCTTCGTTTCTGAAGAAATTTTACCTCAAACTTTATCGATCCTACAAACACGTTCAACTCCTATCGGGATTGAATTAGTTGTTGGTAACCACGAAAACTTTGATTTTTCTAATGAATTTTTCGGAGCTATTTTACAATACCCAGGTAAATACGGTCAGGTAAACGACTACAGTGCTTTTGTTGCTAAAGCAAAAGAAAACGAAATTAAAGTTGCCTTTGCTGCTGATATTTTATCTCTTGCTGCTTTAACTTCTCCGGGAGAAATGGGCGCTGCAGTAGTAGTTGGAACTACACAACGTTTTGGTGTACCAATGGGTTATGGTGGTCCTCACGCTGCATATTTTGCAACTAAAGAAGAATATAAACGATCTATGCCGGGTCGTATTATTGGAGTTTCTATTGATGTTAACGGAAACCGCGCTTTACGTATGGCTTTAGGAACTCGTGAGCAGCACATTAAACGTGAAAAAGCAACTTCTAACATTTGTACTGCTCAGGTTTTATTAGCGGTTATGGCCGGAATGTATGCGGTTTACCACGGACCAAAAGGTTTACAATATATTGCAAATAAAGTTCACGCATCGGCGGTTACTGCTGCTGAAGCTTTAAATAAACTAGGAGTTTTCCAAACTAACACTGCTTACTTTGATACTATTTTGGTTAAAGCTGATGCTCAAAAAGTAAAAGCGATTGCAGAGAAAAACGAAGTAAACTTCTTCTATCCTGATGCCGATACGATTTCTATTTCGTTCAACGAAACAACTTCGATCAACGACATCAACCAAATTATTACGATTTTTGCTGAAGCTTTAGGAAAAGAAACTTTCACTGTTGCTGAATTAGCAACTGCAAGTCAATTACCTGCTTCATTAGAAAGAACGTCTTCTTTCTTAACGCATGATGTATTCAACAATCATCATTCAGAAAGTCAGTTAATGCGTTACATCAAAAAATTAGAGCGTAAAGATTTATCTTTGAATCATTCGATGATTTCTTTAGGTTCTTGTACGATGAAATTAAACGCTGCTTCAGAAATGCTTCCTTTATCAATGCCAAACTGGAACAGCATTCACCCATTTGCACCAGTTGAGCAAGCTGAAGGTTATATCACGATGCTTAAAAAATTAGAGCAGCAATTAAATGTAATTACAGGATTTGCCGGAACAACATTACAGCCAAATTCTGGAGCTCAGGGAGAATATGCAGGTTTAATGGCGATTCGTGCTTATCATTTATCAAGAAACGAAGGTCACCGTAATGTATGTTTAATTCCTTCATCGGCTCACGGAACCAACCCTGCTTCTGCTGCTATGGCCGGAATGAAAATCATTGTTACTAAAACAACTCCAGAAGGAAATATTGATGTAGAAGATTTAAGAGAAAAAGCGATCGAACATAAAGATGATTTATCTTGCTTGATGGTAACGTATCCTTCTACTCACGGAGTTTTCGAATCTTCTATTATTGAAATCACAAAATTAATCCACGACAATGGCGGATTAGTATATATGGATGGTGCAAACATGAACGCACAAGTTGGATTAACAAATCCGGCTACAATTGGTGCTGACGTTTGTCACTTAAACTTACACAAAACATTCGCTATTCCTCACGGCGGCGGCGGACCTGGTGTTGGACCAATTTGTGTAAACGAAAAATTAGTTCCTTTCTTACCAACAAACCCAATCTTAAAAGTAGGCGGTGAGCAAGCAATTACAGCTATTTCATCTGCGCCTTACGGATCTGCTTTAGTATGTTTAATCTCTTACGGTTACATTACAATGATGGGAGCTGACGGATTAAAAAGTGCTACAGAACACGCTATTTTGAATGCTAACTATATGAAATCTCGTTTCGAAGGACACTACCCAATTCTTTACACTGGAGAATGCGGAAGAGCAGCTCACGAAATGATTTTAGATTGTCGTGCATTTAAAGAAAACGGAATTGAAGTGGGTGATATCGCAAAACGTTTAATGGATTACGGTTTCCACGCTCCAACGGTTTCTTTCCCAGTAGCAGGAACTTTAATGATTGAACCTACAGAATCTGAAGATTTAGCTGAATTAGATCGTTTTTGTGATGCTCTTATTTCAATTAGAAAAGAAATTGAAGCTGCAACTGCTGATGATAAAAACAATGTATTGAAAAATGCACCGCACACATTGGCAATGTTAACTACAGATAATTGGGATTTCCCTTATTCTAGAGAAAAAGCGGCTTACCCATTAGAGTATATTGCTGACAATAAATTCTGGCCATCTGTTCGTCGTGTAGATGATGCTTATGGTGACAGAAACTTAGTTTGCAGCTGTGCTCCTATAGAAGCTTACATGGAAAATTAATCTTAGATTACTCTATAAAAACAGACCCGATGACGATTGTGTTATCGGGTTTTGTTTTTTTATAACATTCTTAAAAAAAAATTGATTTTATGTAACATTGTTAAATATTTTAGTGAAATAAAAATATCCTGCAAATGCAATCTCAAACGTTTGAAATCTCGGAAAAATTAAAAAATCATTAGAAGATAAACAATATATCATTCAAAAAATCGTTATTTCATAATTATATGCATGCATAGTATTTTTTATGATAGTTATCATATTTTTATTTATACTTTAGCATGAAATTTATCGGATAATTTACGGGAAAAATGAAAATAAAAATTATTGGTATTGGGAGTTACATTCCTAATTTAGAAGTAAAAAACACAGACTTTGACAAGCATATTTTTTTAAACGAAGATGGTACTCCATTTGCTTATCCGAATGAAGTTGTAATAAAAAAATTCAAGGGCATTACAGGAATTGAAAATCGTCGTTATGCCGAACCTCAATACACAGCATCAGACTTAGCTTTTTTTGCAGCCGAAAAAGCAATCGCAAACGCAGCAATCGACGCTGAAACTTTAGACTACATTATTTTCGCCCATAATTTTGGTGATGTAAAAACAGGAACACATCAAACGGATATCCTGCCAAGTTTAGCAACTCGTGTTAAAAACAAATTAGGCATTAAAAACCCTAAATGTGTTGCTTATGATATTCTTTTTGGATGTCCGGGCTGGATTGAAGGAGTTTTGCAGGCCAATGCCTTCATTAAGTCAGGAATGGCAAAAAGAGTAATGGTAATTGGCGCCGAAACTTTATCGAGAGTGGTTGACGATCACGATCGCGATTCGATGATTTATTCTGATGGAGCCGGAGTTTCAATCTTAGAAGCTTCAACTGACGAATCGGGTCTTTTATCTTACGAAAGTGCTACTTATGCTAATGATGAAGCGAATTATCTTTTCTTCGGAAAATCATACAATCCAGATTTAGATCCGGATATTAAATACATCAAAATGTACGGACGTAAAATTTACGAGTTTGCTTTAAGCAATGTTCCGTGCGCTATGAAAAGCTGTTTAGATCAAAGCGGTATTGGTATCGACGAGGTAAAAAAAATCTTAATTCACCAGGCTAACGAAAAAATGGACGAAGCGATTATCGAACGTTTCTATAAATTATACGATAAAACGGCCCCTGCAGCTATTATGCCTATGAGTATTCACGATTTAGGAAACAGTAGTGTTGCAACTGTACCCACTTTATTTGATTTAATCCTTCAGGGAAAAATTGAAAACCACGAAATCAACAAAGGCGATGTAGTTATTTTTGCTTCGGTTGGAGCTGGAATGAACATTAATGCTTTTGTTTACAGATACTAGTATTCAGTCACAGTTTACAGTCGCAGTATTCAGTCGCAGTTTACAGTCACGGTAATTAGTTTGACAACTGAAAACTGCGACTGAATACTGAAAACTTAAAAAAAGTCCGCATTTTAAAATGCGGACTTTTTAGTATATTTGCGACCTAATTAAAATCAAGAACGAGAGCTTGTTTCGTTCCTCGCAATAACTATGTACGAAAAAACGTTTCCGAATAAAAGATTCAAACTTACCTTAGAGTTTTTACAAAAGCACGTTAGCACATCAGAAACCATTTTTGATTTTGGCGTACCAAATCCGTTTTCCAAAATAATGGAAGAAAATGGATATACCGTAAAAAACACAAAAGGCGAAGATTTAGACAACGATCAAACCGCTTTACAAACAGAAGAATATACTGTTTTTACAGCATTTGAAATTTTCGAACATTTGCTAAATCCATACACTATTTTACAAAACGTAAAATGTGACAAATTGCTAATTTCAATTCCGTTACGTTTATGGTTTTCTCCGGCATATCGTTCTAAAACAGATATGTGGGACAGACATTACCATGAATTTGAAGATTGGCAGTTAGACTGGCTTTTAGAAAAAACGGGATGGAAAATAACAGATCGTCTGCAATTTACACATCCGGTAAAAAAGTTTGGATTCAGACCCTTATTAAGATATTTCACTCCGAGATATTATATTGTCGTTGCTGAAAAAGTTAAGAACTAAGATTGCAGATTAACGATTTTTGGTTTTTGATTTTTAGATGATTTCCACACAATCTAAAATCTAAAATCTAAAATCTAAAATTCTTAAAATGAAATATTACATCGTCATTCCCGCACACAACGAGCAAGATTTAATTGGCCTGACTTTACAATCTTTGGTTTCTCAGACTGTTTTGCCAGCTAAAGTTGTAGTTGTAAATGATAATTCGACTGATAAAACAGAAGAAGTCGTGTTGGGTTTTGCAAAAGAAAATCCGTTTATTTCTGTTGTAAACAAAACTTCTGATGCGATTCATTTACCGGGGAGCAAAGTAATTCAGGCTTTTCAGAAAGGTTTTGAAACACTCGATTCTAATTACGACATTATTGTAAAAATCGACGGTGATTTAATTTTTCCTCCTAACTATTTTGAAACTATCATTAAACATTTCGAATCTGACTCAAAGATTGGAATGGCCGGAGGATTTTGCCATATCGATAAAAACGGCGAATGGGTTTTAGAAAACCTAACGGATAAAGATCATATTCGCGGCGCATTGAAAGCGTATAGAAAAGAAACATATCAGCAAATTGGCGGTTTAAGACCTGCCATGGGCTGGGATACTGTAGACGAATTGCTTTGTAAATATTACGGTTGGAAAATCGTTACAGACGAGTCGCTGCATGTAAAACATTTAAAACCAACTGGTGCAAATTACAATAAAACTGCACGTTATAAACAAGGAGAAGCTTTCTTCACGCTGGGATACGGTTTCTGGATTACAGCAATTGCATCGGCTAAACTGGCCATGATGAAGAAAAAGCCTTTCTTATTTTTTGATTATATTAGAGGTTTTTGGAAAGCAAAAAGAGCCAAAACCCCTTTATTAGTTACCCCGGAACAAGCTAAATTTATTAGAAATTACCGTTTTCAAAAAATGAAACAAAAGCTTTTCTAGTTTTTAAAAACTTAAAAAACTGCAAACTCAAACGGTAAACTGTAAACTAATCCTTAATTTAGCCAATATTTGTAAAACTTATGATGCTAATTCGTTATTTATCCCAAATAGGAAGATATTTTTTAATGCTTAAAGAAATTTTTAATAAACAGACCAAATGGCCTGTTATGAAAAATTTAATTTTCAAAGAAATCGATGATTTAATAATTGACTCTCTTGGAATTGTTTGTTTTATATCTTTTTTCATTGGAGGAGTTGTAGCCATTCAAACGGCATTAAACCTGACTAATCCTTTAATTCCAAAATATTTAATTGGTTTTGCTACACGTCAATCTGTAATTTTGGAGTTTGCCCCTACTTTTATTTCGGTAATTATGGCCGGAAAAATGGGATCTTATATTACATCGAGTATCGGAACAATGCGTGTTACGGAGCAAATTGATGCTTTAGAAGTTATGGGGGTTAATTCATTAAACTATCTTGTTTTTCCAAAAATAATAGCTTTATTAATGTATCCTTTTGTAATTGGAATTAGTATGTTCCTTGGTATTTTTGGAGGATGGCTTGCTTGTGCATACGGAGGATTTTCGACCAGTCAGGACTTTATTCAAGGTGCCCAGATGGAGTTTATTCCGTTTCACATTACCTATGCTTTTATTAAAACTTTAATTTTTGCAATGTTATTGGCAACAATTCCATCTTTTCACGGATATTACATGAAAGGCGGAGCATTAGAAGTTGGTAAAGCAAGTACAGTATCATTTGTATGGACATCTGTTTGTATCATTCTTTTTAATTACATATTAACTCAATTATTATTAGGATAATGATAGAAGTAAAAAACATAGAAAAATCATTTGGCGATAGTAAGGTTTTAAAAGGTGTTTCCACCGTTTTTGAAACTGGAAAAACCAACCTAATTATTGGGCAGAGTGGATCTGGAAAAACTGTTTTATTAAAAACTTTACTAGGAATTCACGCTCCGGATTCAGGAACTATTGAATTCGACGGAAGAGTTTATTCTGAATTAAATCCAGATGAAAAAAGGGAACTAAGAACTGAAATTGGAATGGTTTTTCAGGGAAGTGCTTTATTTGATTCGATGACTGTTGAAGAAAATGTGGCTTTTCCTCTAAAAATGTTCACTAACGATAACAAAGCTAAAATTCAGGAACGCGTTGATTTTGTTTTAGAGCGTGTGAATTTAGTTGATGCACATAAAAAATTACCTTCTGAAATTTCCGGAGGTATGCAAAAACGTGTGGCGATTGCCCGCGCAATTGTAAACAACCCGAAATATTTGTTTTGTGATGAACCAAACTCTGGTTTAGATCCAAACACCTCAACTTTGATCGATAACTTGATTAAAGAAATTACCGAAGAATACAATATTACAACCGTGATCAATACGCACGATATGAACTCGGTAATGGAAATTGGAGAAAATATTGTTTTCCTAAAGAAAGGTGTAAAAGCCTGGCAGGGAACAAAAGAGGAGATTTTTAGAACCGATAATAAAGATATTGTCAAATTCGTATACTCATCAAACTTGTTTAAAAAAGTAAGAGAAGCTTATTTGAAAGGATAAAAGTTTTAAATTCCAATTTTACCGGAAGACTAAATAAAAAATCCCAAATTCCAAACTGTTTTCAAATTGGAATTTGGGATTTTTTTATTGGAACTTTTAATCCATTAGCTCCACTTCTGCATTTGGATTAAAAAGATATGTTTTTCCTGAGCTTATTTCGATGCATTCAAAACGTTTGGTTCTAACGGCTAACTTCTTAAATACTTTTCCGTTTTTGATCTTAAAAATGCTTCCAAAAGGGATTTCAAAAACATAACTCTTATCGTTATTTGTATCGAATTGTTTTAAGGCCAAAGATAAAGTCGTATCCGTATCACTGCTGGCCGAAGGATTCTTAAAATGCCTTGCCAATAAAGGCAAAATCTGGCTCGGAAATATTTCCGGCCGAATAAACGGAACCATCAAACGCTGAAAAGTATATTTCCATTCATTTCCATGCGGTTTTATATTTCGTCCAAACTTTTCAAAAGCAACTAAATGTGCAATTTCATGAATCAGGGTAATCATAAACCTGTATTTATTCAAACTCGCATTAACCGTAATTTCATGCTTGCCGCTTGGTCCCCTTCTATAATCACCATGACGTGTCTGACGCTCATTTACGATTTTCAAATGAACCTGATTGGCCACAATCAAATCAAAAACAGGCTTTACAGCATGTTCCGGAATATATTTTGCTAATGTTTCGCTCAATTTAAGTTAGATGTTATTTGTAAAAAGTTAGAAGTTTTTTTCAATCTTTTGGAATTTGGAATTTTTAAATTGAAATTTAAAAACTATGGATTAGTTGACGAAACTTCAAGTACTTTTCCGTTAAAATATTTATTTCCGTTAAGGGTAAAATCATAAATATACGTCGCCATTCCTTCAGCAGAAATTGGAGCCTGATAACCCGGAAAAGCTTCATTCAGCATTTCGGTCTGAACGGAACCTAAAGCCAGAACATTGAATGAAATACCGCGTTCTTTATATTCTTCAGCTAATAATTCGGTTAAAGTAATTACAGCGCCTTTACTTGAGCTATAGGCAGCAAGGCCGGCAAATTTTAAACTGCCGCGAACACCGCCAATCGAACTAATGGTTACAACATGGCTTCCTTTTTGTAAATAAGGCAGACAGATTCTGGTAAGATTTGCAACTGCAAAAACATTGACTTTATAAATACTTTCAAAGTCGGCTTGCGTTGTTTCAGCAAAAGGCTTCAATAATAAAGCGCCTGCATTGTGAACTAATGCATCTACTTTTTTCCAAGATGAAGAAAGAAAACTTTCAACTTCATGTAAAGCAGTTTCATTGGCTAAATCAACAGACAAGCACGTTACATTTTTATGTTCTAAAAGTGATTTTGGAATTTTTCTTGAAATCGCTAAAACCTGATTTCCGGCATTTGCAAACTGCAAAGCCAGCTCATAACCTATACCTCTACTTGTTCCGGTAACAATAATATTTTTCATAGGGCAAAAATAAGAAAAAGCAAAATAAAGAACTCTTATTTATTCATTACAATTTCTTCTGTAGGCGAAGTACTCATTCGCGTTACGGCAGGAAGCAGTTCTTGTATAAATGCAGTTATATGCGGAATATCCATTACTTTAAACTCATCTGAAACATGGTGATAAAAATCAAAATTTTCAAAATCGAAAGTACTTATAGACTGGCAGGGCTTTTTGAAAACTTCGTAAAAAGAATGGTTATCAGATCTGTAGAACAATTGATATTCTGCCTCTTTAGGCAAAAATCCAATGGTCTTTTTTCCTGTGTATTCATTTATTTTTTCGGCCATGTTCGATTTATCAAAACCTGTAATATAAGCCAAATAATCGCGTTTCATAGGAACGCCAATCATTTCGATATTCAGCTGGGTATATAAATTAAAGTTTTTTGCTTTAAGTTTCTGCACCATGCTTTTAGAACCCAAAAGACCTTTTTCTTCTCCGGCAAAAAACACAAAAAGAATGCTTCGTTTATTCGATTTGGTTTTACTGAAATATTCTGCCATTTGTGCAACAGCGGTAACGCCCGAAGCATCGTCATTAGCTCCGTTATAAATTACATCCGGCTGTTGTTTCGTTTCAATTCCAATATGATCGTAGTGTGCACTTAAAACCACATATTCATTTTTAAGTACTGGATCTGTTCCTTCTAAAACACCAACGATATTATAAGCCGCAGGTTTAAAATTTGTCAGCGTATCGCGATAAGTTGCAAAATAAGGTTTGACGTTATTCTTCTTAAAAAAATCTTCTAAAAAAACAGCTGCTTTTTCAATTCCTTTTGTTCCCGTATCACGTCCTTCTAATTCATCTGAAGAAAGATATTTTAAAAAATCGGATACTTCAGATTCTTGTACTTTATAACTAATTTCAACAGGCTTTGAGGTCTTTTCGGCCACAGCAGTTGTATTCGATTTGCAGGCAATTAAAACAAATGGAAGAAGAAAGTAAAGCTTTTTCATAAAGAGAGGTTTAGTCAACTCTTTGAAAACTATATTTCTAAAGCTGACGATTTAAAATATTTTTTATACACTTTAAATACCTGAATGCTTCCTAAAACAATAAAAAACAACGGAATAAAAACAGGTAATATAAACTTTGAAAATTGGTTTGTTTTTTGAAAAATAGTCTGCAATACCATAATCAGACTAAACATTCCCAAAAAAACTCCTGTCAAAGTTCCTGCAAGATAATAATATTTTAACTTTCTTTCGATGGTGATATACTTTCCGTTAAGTAAATATAGATTCCAACTCGTCCAGAAAGGCAGCTGTAAAAAATTAAACCCATTTAAAATCACTCCTATTACAAAAGGCGAATACATGAAATATTCTTGTAAATGATGCTGTGATTTTGTGGTTTGATTGAAATTTAGATAAAAAACATACGCCAGCACAAACATAAATAGGACTGAAAACAAATCGATTATCTTCATTAACTTTTTATTCTTTATAAGTTGTCTGGCAAAAATCAAGGTGAAATAAATGACAAAGCTTTCGACAAAAACAACGCCGAACAAAAAGAAAACCAAATTATGAAGTCCTGATTTTGTGTAAATTTCCAATCCTGCTAAGTTTAAATATCCCAGCGGAATTGACCCTAGAAAACTCACCAGAAATCCAACCGAGATATTTTTTATTCTTTTCATTTTTAAAAATTGATGATTTTACTGTTTTGTGCCAAATGCAATTTGTATTCGTGCATTCCCACTTTGTAATCTAAGTACGGAACTCCCATTTTATGGTTTTCGGCACTAATTTCATACATATACGTAATGTGTCTGGCCAGTTCTTTCCACGCAAACCAAACCGAATGTTTAGGATCGTAAATATGTGTAGGTTCGCTCGCAGCACCATTCAGTTCGACAATCTGAAAATTTTCTCCCCGCTCTAATTCTTCAAAAGTATTGTACATGATATCAAAACGCCCAAAATAAAATTCCGGAATTTGAGACGCAATTTCATTAATCATCTTGGTTAATTTTGGCGTAATCCAATCGCTTCCATCCAGAAACTTGGCACCTCGGGCATGATTGCCAAACGGAACCAAATTTAGCGTCTCCCCTTTCTGCAAGATTTGATATAACTGATCGCCGTATTCTTCTTTTAAAACCTCAAATTGCAGCTGGAATCTTGGCGTTTTTTTGATTAAATCTTCAATTGTTGATTCTCCATCTCCCGCCACAATCATAAACTCTTTAGAAACAATTCCGGTAATTTTGCCGTTTTTTTGATGTGGACGCCGAACATAAAAAATGCCGACTTCATTTTTAAACGGAATCAGGTTTTGTATTAAAAAGTCAAAATTTGCTTTTTCGGCATAGTCTTTTAATTCCGAAACCGTTTTTATTTTTCTTACCCCGGAACCTCGTAAACCAATATCCGGTTTTGCGATTAACGGAAAATAAATCTGTTTCTCTACAACCGTATCCAGTATTACTTTTAAATCTGTATTCTCCTTAATTAAAATGGTTTTGGGATAATGCTCTTTAGGAAGCAGATTGTAAATCTGTTTTTTGCTTTCCATAATAAAGCCACCGTTTTTAATTTTGGGGTTAGACGCATTAAAGAAAAAAATAGATCTCGCTTTTATTGCATAATAAGCCCAAAGAAAATAAATAGGAACATACAAAACCTGAAACGGCCAATACTCCCAATTGGTTATTTTATGGATAAATAGTTTCATTTGATGTTTTTTAAATGCGAATAAATGCCGTCGAAAAATCTTCTGTTTTCACTAAATCATAATACTTCATCACACCTTTATTCTGTTCGATAACAGTTTGCGTTACACTCAGCGTTTTCATCGTATTTTCTCTATTAATGATTAATCCATTTTCAGGATCATCACTATGTGTATTTCGATGAAACTCCAGCATATCTGCTGCCGTAATTTCATTTTTGTCTTTCAGAAAATCAAAAAACCATTCTGATCGTTCTTTTCTAACCTCATCCGGATATAAAGTAACCGATGACCAAATGTAATTTTGAGATCCATCTAATTTTGTTATCCGTTTTTGGAAACCATCCCAAATCAGTTCATACAATTTCTTTTCCTGATACAAAACCAAAGTAAACGGTTCGATATTTTCCAGCTGAATTGTTTCCCAAAAATCCTTTGGCGAATCATGGGCTATAATATCCAAAGCAATTAAACCGCGGCTTTTTCGATAAGAAAAAACGGGGTTATGTTTTATAATACCGCCATTTAGTAATACTAAAACAATTCCGTTTTCATCAACGGCAAACCATGTTCCTCCAGCTTTAGCATCTTTTGGATACATGATATTTTTTCCGTTATGAACATAATTTCTTGGCGCAGCAGCTTCTGGACGAATTGTTTTTTCATCCCGATTTGAAGTCATTATCACTACTCCGTTATTGTTTATAAAACTTACTGTGCACATTGTTTTCTATATTCTATTGTGGAACGCGCTACGCCAAAGTTTTCATCGACTAAAACATTTTCGCATTGCAAAACCGCAACTTTTATAAGCGCTTGATGATGAACACAATGTTCCAGATTATAAAGCAGTTCTCTATAATAATTACTTTGAATCCTCATTCCCAAATGGTTCATTACCAATTCCAGGTAAATTAATTTGTTTTCTGTTTTCAATCCGTCTTTAATATTCTCGATGCATTGTCTCGCAAATTTTGTCTCGGTTTGAATTTGAATGTTTCTTTCGCGGTCATCGTAATTTAATACGCCCGAATCATAGCTTTTTTCAAGACATTGAAACATTTCAAGAATATGTCTTGTATGTTCGCCAATAGTCGCACCGCTTAAAGATTCGTGAGATTTTGAATAATCAGTATCTGATAATTGACTTAATAGATTTGTTAACTCATCTAAACTCTGGTGTATTGATTTTAGTAACATAACTTTTAATTTAGAAGATTAGACAATTTGTTTTTGTTGAAATAAAGCAATCCTAAAGAACACAACAGCGTAATAACGGCCAAAACAAAAAGCAATCCGCCATCATTTTCAACTTCAATTCCCAGCACAAATAAGTGGGATAAAATAGCGCCCATCATAACGCCGCTTGCGCCCAAAGCCCCAATCCAGGTGGTTTTGGGGATTAAGATCAAGATAGCTGCAGCCAATTCGACTATTCCAGAACCAATTCTTCCGTAAGGTTCGATTCCTAAAGTCGAGAAAATATAAATACTTTCTTCTGCTCCGCTAAATTTGAAAAACAAGGTTTGCAATAAAATTACCGAAGCCGTTATTCTGAGAATCCATATTAAAATTTCTTTTTTCATGGCCTCGTTATTTATATATTTTTTTCCAATTGTTATCCGCCTGAGATTTTAAATTGTTCTCGTCTTTGTTCCAGCTTTTCAGTGTATTATTAAAATACGCGTTGTAAAAGAGAAACAATTTGCCGTCGATAATCTTAAATGTTTCAGGGTTTATTTCGACTTTTTCGCCGGCGCTTCCCATTGCATAAGCACACCATCCGCCATATTGAGGTTCGTATTTTGATGGATTTTTCAAAAAGGCATTCTTGTTTTCAATTGACGAAAATTGATATATAACGTCCTGATAAGAAACCGAAAATTCTTTTTTCCCTTTAACTGCTTTTCCCTGATTAAAGTATCCAACAGGATCGTAGCCCTTAATGGCTGTTTTATTTTCTAAATTATACTGGCTGATTCGTTTAGCATCATTTTGAGCAAATGAACTTGCCGAAACCAAAATCAATAAAAGTAATACTAGCTTTTTCATCTTATTTTATTTTAAGTTTTTTAATACTGAAACAAGTAATTCGGTTGTAATGCGCTGTTTAAAATCAGGAGAAACATATTCAAAAAGTATATCGCTCTCCGGATTTACAACAAATACAGAAGGAACTGGTAAAAAACTCGTATTGATTCCATTAGAATGTACGTTAATTACGCTTTTGTAGTTTGCAGGAGCTTCATAAGCAATTCCGGCTGCTTTTATTAATTCTCCTTTTGAGTCAGAAAGCAAGGTATATTTCACTTTATCTTTCCCTTCGGTAATTTTTAAATTTTGAGGAGCATCAGGACTTACGGCAACAATCTGATACCCTAAGTCGAGAATTTGATTTTCGGCTTCAGCCAATGCCTGCAAATGTGTATTGCAATACGGACACCAGCCTCCACGATAAAAAACCAAAACTGTTTTTTTCTTTTTAAGAAGGTCTGAAATGTTTACATCTGCATTATCAGATGTTTTTAAAGTAATGCTTGGAATTTTTTCTCCTATTAACAAAGGAGCAATATCAGTCGCAGATTTGGCAATAATATTCTGCGCATTAGCAACCGAAGTGAGGGTTACTAAAAACATAAAAAGTAATTTTTTCATAGTTTTAATATTTACATCTTTTTTGATGATGCAAAATTATTGTACTATGAAAAAGCAAAATGTCGGCTAATTTACACTTAGCCTAAAATAATTATAATTTGCTGATATCCGGAATGATAATTTCTTTTCTGTTATAGTTTAAAAGATTGTTTGTTTCCATTTCATTCAGCAATTGTGTGGCCGTTTGTCGGGAAGTACAAATAATCTGGGCAATATCATTTTGGGTTAAATAGTTTTCAATTACCACAGTATTTCCGTTTTTAACTCCTTCCTGTTCTGCCCAGTCTTTAAGGAACTGATACAATCTGGTTTTGGCATCTTTAGAAATTAAATTGGCATAACTATTTTTGATACGCTTCATTTTCAAACCTACAAATTTGGTATAAGAAAGCGCTAAAGTTGGATTTCTCAGTAATAAATCTTCAAAATCCGACATTAAAAAACTGCAAATCGCAACATCGTCAGAAAGGACTTTTGCATATTCTTCGACTTTATTATCGGCTTCTAAAGTTAATTCGCCAAACAAATCTCCTTTTTGAATAATGTCTTTTATGGTTTCGTTGCCATCATCATCAATAGCAACAATTTTGATGTTTCCTTTTTTAAGTAAAAAAATTCGAGGTACATCTGAAGACGAAAAATAAATAATTTCTCCCTTCGATGCTTTTTTAAAACCGGTAATAATGCACAATTGTTTGATTTGCGAATAAGTAAGCGTTCGAAACAATTTATGATCCCGCAAGTACCAATATTTTAACTCTTCGTACATAAAAATTAAATCTGTTGGTGTAAATGTAATTAATTTAGCCGTTGCGTGTAATTATCTTTCTGATAAGTTTTAAGCAAGCGGATTATACAGATTCGCGTCATCAGTGTTCAAATTATAGTGCAGCCTGACAAAAAAAAACCTTTTAAAGCCTAAACTTCAAAAGGTTTTTATGAATTATTTTATAGAAGATTATCCAGCAATAACGGCTCTTGAAATTACAATTTTTTGAATTTCTGAAGTTCCCTCATAAATTTGAGTAATTTTTGCATCGCGCATAAAACGCTCTACGTGGTATTCTTTTACATAACCATTTCCACCGTGAATTTGAACGGCTTCAACTGCTGTATCCATGGCAACCTGCGAAGCAAATAATTTTGCCATTGCACCGCTTACATCGTAATTTTTATGCTGGTCTTTATCCCAAGCTGCTTTCATACATAAATGACGCGCCGCTTCGATATTAACTGCCATATCTGCCAATTTAAAAGCAATTGCCTGATGATTGCAGATTTCTGTTCCAAATGCTTTACGCTCTTTAGAATATTTTAAAGCCAGTTCATAAGCTCCGGAAGCAATTCCTAACGCTTGAGAAGCAATACCAATTCTACCTCCGGCAAGTGTTTTCATCGCAAATTTAAATCCAAAACCATCTTCTCCAATTCTGTTTTCTTTAGGAACTTTTACATCACTAAACATTAAAGAGTGTGTATCAGAACCACGGATTCCCATTTTTTGCTCTTTTGGACCAATAGAAAAACCAGGCATATCTTTAGTCATGATTAATGCATTGATTCCTTTATGTTTTTTCTCCGGATGCGTTTGTGCAATTACTAAATATACAGATGCTGTGTTTCCGTTTGTAATCCAGTTTTTAGTTCCGTTTACCAAGTAATGATCGCCCATGTCGATCGCAGTTGTTTTTTGCGAAGTTGCATCACTACCTGCCTCCGGCTCACTTAAACAAAATGCTCCGTGAATTTGACCAGAAGCTAAACCCGGTAAATATTTTTGTTTTTGTTCTTCAGTTCCAAATTCCTGTAATCCCCAGCAAACTAAAGAGTTGTTTACAGACATTACTACAGAAGCCGAAGCATCTACTTTAGAAATTTCTTCCATGGCAATAACATACGAGATCGCGTCAAGTCCGCTTCCTCCGTATTTTGGATCAACCATCATTCCCATGAATCCTAGTTCACCCATTTTTTTTATTTGTTCGGTCGGAAAAATTTGTTTTTCGTCGCGTTCAATAACTCCTGGTAATAATTCATTTTGAGCAAAATCTCTTGCAGCTTGCTGAATCATTAAATGTTCTTCGGTAAGATTAAAATCCATAGTTTTATTTTATTGTTTTTTTCTAAACCGAATTTAGAATCCAGTTTAATGTGGTTTTTTATTTTTTGTTTTTTCGAAATGCCAATTTAATTTAAAAGGCTTTCAAAGATAATTTTTAAATGCGGATTTTACAATGCATGCATATAAATTTAATAGATCAGCAACAATAACGATAACGTTTTCGTAATAATTTAGATTTTGCTTTATTCAAACGATAATCCTGCAGCGTTTTTTCTAAAATTACGGATTAAAAACGCAGGCCGAAAACCATCTAAAAAAAGCCATTTTACAGCCATTTCTTCTCACAAAAAGATTAAACAATTCACAAAACGAATAATGGCACGTAAAACTAGTCTTACTAATTTGATTATTAAAAGAATAGATTAAAAAAAATAAAAAAAGGCAGAAAAAAAACTTCTAAAAAAAGGTCATTATATTGATAAATTAACATTATTTTTGCTCAAAAAATAAATAATTGATAGAACATGAAAAAGATTTTACTAGTACTTACACTCCTTTTAACTTTACAATTTTCTGCAGTTTCTGCTCAAACTCATTTAGAAGTTAACGGCGTTACTGTTCCCAGAAAAATAGATTTTCAAAACAAAACTTTACAATTAAACGGTGCAGGCGGAAGATCAAAAATGTGGTTAGAAGTTTATGTTCAAGCTTTGTATTTATCACAATTAAGCCAGGATCCGCAGTTCATTATTGACAGCGATACCGAAATGGCAATTCGCATTGAAATTACATCGTCTATGGTTTCATCAAACAAATTAACGAAAGCCATGAATGCCGGTTTCGAGAAATCTGCAGGAAGCAATCTGGAGCAGCTTCGCCCAAGAATTGAACAATTTAAAAGTTACTTAAGCGACGCCATAACAGAAAAAGATGTATTCGTTTTAGCTTATAATCCGCTTGACCAAACCATCAATGTATATAAGAATGAAGTTTTGAAAGGAAAAATTCAGGGATTTGATTTCAAAAAAGCATTATTCGGAATCTGGCTTTCAGATAAACCAGTTGACGAGACTTTGAAAAAACACTTATTAGGGATATAATTCTTAATTTTTTAAATATTCTAAAAGCCGAAAACCTAATAGTTTTCGGCTTTTCTTTTTTGTTTATTAAATTTGATGCAAAATACATTATTAGCATTATTCTATTTTATACATTTACGCAAAATAAACATATCACAACAAAATGAAAGATTTATTACAGCAATTTGAAAATAAAGCACCTGAAATTGTTTTTAACTGGAAAGATTCTGAGACAGAAGCCGAAGGATGGACGGTAATCAATTCACTTCGCGGCGGAGCAGCCGGAGGTGGAACCAGAATGAGAAAAGGCCTTGATATGAACGAAGTTTTATCGCTGGCAAAAACAATGGAAGTAAAATTCTCCGTTTCTGGTCCTGCAATTGGCGGCGCTAAATCTGGAATTAATTTTGACCCAAACGATCCGCGTAAAAAAGGTGTTTTACAACGTTGGTATAAAGCCGTTTCTCCTTTATTAAAAAGTTATTATGGAACCGGAGGAGATTTAAATGTTGATGAAATCCACGAAGTAATTCCAATGACAGAGGAGTGTGGTGTTTGGCATCCGCAGGAAGGTGTTTTCAACGGACATTTTAAACCAACCGAAGCAGATAAAATTAATAGAATTGGGCAATTGCGCCAAGGTGTTATCAAGGTAATTGAAAACCCTAAATTCTCACCAGACGTAACCAGAAAATATACGGTTGCTGATATGATTACCGGTTACGGTGTTGCTGAAGCTGTTCGTCATTTCTACGCCACTTATGGAGGCGATATTAAAGGTAAAAAAGCCATTGTACAAGGTTTTGGAAACGTAGGTTCTGCAGCTGCTTTTTATTTAGCCGAAATGGGAGCAAAAGTAATCGGGATTATCGATCGCGACGGCGGATTGATTAAAGAAGATGGTTTTTCTTTCGAAGAAATCAGAACGTTGTTTTTAAACAAAGATGGAAATAAATTAGTGGCCGACAATATGATTCCGTTTGAGGAAATCAATTCTAAAATCTGGACCATTGGTGCCGAAATTTTCACACCATGCGCTGCTTCAAGATTGGTTACTCAAAACCAAATCGACAGTTTAATCGCAAACGGATTGGAAGTAATCTCTTGCGGGGCGAATGTTCCTTTTGCCGATAAAGAAATTTTCTTTGGTTCTATTATGGAAGAAGTAGATCGTAAAGTGAGTTTGATTCCGGATTTTATTTCAAACTGTGGAATGGCAAGAGTTTTTGCTTATTTCATGGAGAAAAAAGTTCAAATGACAGATGAGGCTATCTTTAATGACACTTCTGAAATTATAAAAAATGCGATCGTTAAAGCTCACGCTTTAAGTTCTTCTAAAACAAATATCAGCGCAACAGCATTTGAAATTGCATTGAAACAATTAGTATAATCTTAGTTTTTATACTTTATATATAAACGAGCCGAATTTCTATTTGGCTCGTTTTTTTTATTTAACCGCAGAGAACGCAAAGATATACACAAAGTTCGCTAAGCTATTTGTTTTCTAATCTCGCAAAGACGCAGAGTCGCAAAAATAACTTAAAAAGAAAAACTTTGCGACTCTGCGTCTTTGCGAGAAGTAAACTAGCGGGCTTTGCGAAACCCCTTGCGTTCTCTGCGGTTAAATTCTCTCTTAGTTTCTAAACAATTTTTACTACTTTTAAACGTTTTTAATAATACAATTTCAAAATTCAGAATTACAATGAGTTTCACCATTTCTTCAGATAAAAAGAAATCATTACTACTCACTACTGCGATATATGCGGTAATTATTTTATTGCTGTTTTTCATCCGTTTTTGGCCTCCTTATAATCCAGAGAACAACTCGGCACTTGCAGAAGGCGGTGGCGGCGGTGGTGTAACCGTAAATTTTGGTGACAGCGACGTAGGTTCTGGAGCCAATTATAAAAGTGAAGTTCTGGATGTAAAAAATAATGCCAAACAAGCTCCGGCAAAAGCAACTCCGGATGAATCTATTCTTTCTCAGGAAAATACCGAGACAGATGAAACTGATGTCGTTATTCCAACAAAAGAAAAACCTAAAAAAAACACTCCTGTTGTAAAACCCGAAACTAAAGTAGTTCCTGAAAAACCAAAAGTTTCCAACTCTACAAACGACGCATTGGCAAGTATCATGAAAGGATCTAACAAAGGCGGAGACGGCGATGATAAAGCCGCAGGAAACAAAGGAAAAGCAAACGGTAGTTTAGGCTCCAGCGGTTATTACGGATCTGGCGGATCAGGTGGAGGAACCGGAGGCGGTAACGGAACCGGAAATGGTATTGGCACAGGAAGCGGATACGGTGCCGGAAGCGGTGGCGGTTCTGGCGGAGGGACAGGTTATAATTTAGGAACCAGAAAAGCACTTTCTAAACCTGCACCAAAATATACGTGTAACGAAGAAGGAAAAGTTGTGGTTGAAATTACAGTAGATCAAAACGGAAAAACTATAAGTGCAACTCCGGGAATTAAAGGAACAACCAACACAGCAAGATGTTTATTAGACCAGGCAAAAATTGCCGCTATGAATACAAAATGGGACGCTGACAGCGATGCGCCTGCCAAACAAGTTGGAAAGATTATTTACAATTTCAGCTTGAATTAAAATATAAATTACAGGGATTTACACGAATCTGTTCTCATAAAAAAAGGCTTTCTGATGATTCAGAAAGCCTTTTTTATGTCATTGCGAGGAACGAAGCAATCACGATGTGTATATCTTCATGCTTACTTGTAGAAGTGAGGTTGCTTCGTTCCTCGCAATGACTAAGATTGTCTTATTTATTTCGGACTCGTAGCAATAACAAACTTCAAATTGTTCTTTACCCCTATTTGTAATACATCGACTAAATCTTGTACCTGCAAATTAAACGGAATTCTAACTACTACTGTCTGCGTTTTATCGGCGCCTATTTTGTTCATTAAAGTGGTTTCTAATTCTTCAAAAGCAACAGGCTGTTTGTCGATATAGAACTGCTTGTCTTCTGTAACTGATAAACTGATTAATTGTTTGTTCGTTTTTTCATTTGATTTGGCTTTTGGAAGCGTCATCTTAATTACATTAGGATTTGCAAGTGTTGAGATAATAAGGAAAAACAACAACAGGAAAAACATAATGTCACTTAAAGATGAAGTCGCAACCTCAGCGTGAAATCTTCTTTTTCTCTTAATTGACATACCTTATGATCTTTGAATTATGTTTACAAATTCTAATATCTGTTTCTGAATTTTTAAAGCAAAATCATCAATTTTTCCGTTCAGTAAGTGGTAAGCGCTATAAGCAATAATTCCCACGATAAGTCCTGAACCAGAACTGATCATTTTTTCGTATAAACCTCCAGAGATGTTCCCAATACTAATATTTTCTGTAACCGAAATACTGTAGAAAATTTTAATTACCCCAGAAATTGTCCCAATAAAACCAAGAGTTGGCGCAATACCAGCGATAAGTCCTAAATGGCCTAAACGTCTTTCCATTTCACCAATTTCAATATCGGCAGCACGGTCCATGTTCGATTCGATTTCAGCAATTGGTCTTCCAATAATCAAAACACCTTCTTTTAAAATATTCCCAACAGCCGTATCGTTTCTTTCTACAATAGTTCTGGCTAATTCGATATTTCCTGCGTTTAGTTTATCTCCTACATCTTGTATTAATCTGGAATCGATTCTTGAGGCTTTTTTAATATATAAGTAACGCTCAAAAATTACATAAATCGTATAAAACAATAAAAGTGCGATTGGTATAAGGAAAAAACCTCCTTTTAAGATAAAGCCTAAAACAGAGATTTCGGTTTCTGGTGCAATTTTTTCGATCACTACGTTTGATGCGTTTGCGATAGTATCAGCTTGTAATTGAATGTAGCTAAACATATTTTAATTCTGGTTTTTAATAATTAATTCTAAAAAATATTTCAATTTTGCAATAAAGATAATTTTCATTGTAATATTAAACTAAAAAAACTGGAAATTATTTCAATTAGCAACTATTTTATCCAAATAAAATGAACTATCAGGAAACAACAAACTGGATGTTTAATCAATTACCAATGTATCAGCTTCAGGGTGCTTCGGCATACAAAGAAGACCTGACAAACATCAAGTTACTGGCAGAACATCTTGGCAATCCGGAGAAAGGTTTACGAACTATTCACGTTGCCGGAACGAACGGAAAAGGATCAACATCGCACATGCTGGCTTCGGTTTTGCAGGAAGCGGGTTATAAAGTGGGTTTGTACACGTCGCCGCACTTAAAAGATTTTAGGGAAAGAATCAAAATAAACGGTCAGGAAATCTCAGAAGATTTTGTTTGTGAGTTCGTCGCAAAACATAAAGATTTCTTTGAAGCCAATGATATGAGTTTCTTCGAAATGTCGGTTGGATTGGCTTTTGATTATTTTGCAGCAGAAAAAACAGATATCGCAATTATTGAAGTTGGTTTGGGCGGACGCTTAGATGCAACGAATATTATTACGCCTTTGGTTTCGGTAATTACTAATATTGGTTTAGACCACACTCAGTTTTTAGGAAATACGCTAGAAGCCATTGCGGGCGAAAAAGCAGGAATTATCAAACCCAATGTTCCGGTTGTAATTGGCGAATATACTCCAGAAACACAGCCTGTATTTTTGGCTAAAGCCGAGGCAAACCAAGCGCCGATTTATTTTGCCTCTGATTTAATTTCAGAAGTTTTTCCGTCAGACTTAATTGGCGATTATCAGTTTCACAATAAAAAGACCGTTCAGCAGACTATTAAAATCATAAACGAAACAACTGATTTCAAAATTTCTGAAGAAAGCCTAAAATCAGGATTATTGAATACAGTTAAAAATACGGGGTTACAAGGAAGATGGCAGCAACTGGGCGAAAACCCAAAAATTGTCTGCGATACGGCACATAACAAACACGGATTATCGGTTGTGATGAATCAGCTTCAAAATGAAAAATTCGAAAAACTGCATATTGTTTTAGGAGTTGTAAACGATAAAGATTTAGATTCTATTCTGCCGCTTTTCCCAAAAGAAGCCCAATATTATTTCTGCAGTCCAAATTCTTCACGCGGTTTACCGACTGAAACATTGCAAAACGCAGCAAAAAGCTTCGATTTAATTGGAGAAAAGTACGATTCGGTTGAGAGCGCTTTCGCGAAAGCCAAACAAAATGCCTCAAAAAATGATTTTATCTATGTTGGCGGAAGCACTTTTGTTGTTGCCGAATTGCCTTTGGACTAATGACAATGCTCAACTCAGAAAAAAGTTTAAAAAAAACCATTTTTTAACAAATTCATAAACAGCGAGATATGATTTATTTTAAAAAAAGTTTTATTTTTTCTTCGATTTTCTTTGCAGAACTCAAAAACAAGCGTATATTTGCACTCGCAATCACAAACGATAGCAACCTAGTAAAATAGGGCGATTAGCTCAGCTGGTTCAGAGCACCTCGTTTACACCGAGGGGGTCGGGGGTTCGAACCCCTCATCGCCCACCAAGAAACTCCTTAAGAAATTAAGGAGTTTTTTTATGTCTTCATTTTTCAGTGTCACTCCGATCCGTCCGATAGCGCGGATTTGCAATCCGTGCCCGCAAAGATTTTTTTTCGCTTTTGAGAATCAATAAAAATATATCACTGTTACACACACGGATTGCAAATCCACGCTATCATAGTTTTTTTTATATATTTATCAAAATTCACAAAATGAATAACATCATTAAAAAAATTAAAATTGCAGCTTTTGCTATTGCATTCACAACCTGTTGTAATTTTTACGGGCAGGCAAATAAAGCAGCAACAAAACTGGACTCTTTATTTCAAAAAGCACTTCAATCAAAAACCTTTAACGGAAATATTTTAATTGCTGAAAAAGGTAAAATAATCTACGAAAAAGCTTTTGGAAAAGCGGATACCAGCAACACCATTCAATTAAATACAGATTATCGTTTTCATATTGGTTCTATTGCTAAAGAATTTAATGCGGTGGGAATTATGATACTGAAAGAACAGGGAAAACTTAAACTTAATGATCCTGTTTCTAAATTTCTTCCTGAACTTCCGTCTTGGGCTAATAAAATTAAAATTATCAATCTGCTTCAATATACAAGCGGACTTCCTCAAATAAAGTGGAATGAAGTCAATCAGGATTCAGATAATATGGCACATCTGCAAAAAACTTCGGCACTTGACTTCGAACCGGGAACGAAGTACGATTACAATAACAACAATGTGTTTTTACAAAGACGTATTATTGAAAAAATCACAAATATGAGTTTCAATTCGTTTGTTATCAATAAAATACTAAAACCTATAGGCATAAAAAATGCTGTTGTAGATCCAGACGAAAAAGAACCTCTTTTTGCTAAATCGTTTAACAGTAAAGGAAAACAGGATATTCTTAAATATAATATTTCTGGCTGGACGGCTCTAAACTTAAAGGATTTTTATAAATGGTCGCAAGCCATTAACTCTTTTAAAATTATTAATCCCGAATCGACACGAGAACTTTTTGAACCATTTTCTAAAGATAATCAAACGGGTCTTGGAGGCGGAACTATAGAAAACGGAAAAGTAACCAGCCATATACACGACGGGGCTGCTTTTAATTATCAGGCTTTATTAATAAGCAACCTCAACTCGACTATTATTTTAATGACGAATAATAAACAAAATAATTTAGAAGAAATCAGTAATTCGATAGAATCTATACTAAGTAAAAAATCATTACAATAGATATTCGTGCGGCCGTGCAACTTCTAAATCTCCTAACAATTTTTAACTATATTTGACGTTGATATTGATTTGTTTGGCAGTTTTTTTGCTGATAAGAAAACCAAATCATCAAACCCAAATCTTAAAAATGAAAACAAAACTAATAACTCTTTTATTTGTATTTGCTGTTATCAATACGTTTGGACAAGCACCAGCCGCATTAAAAGTTACTAATACAAATAATAAAGCTTTACCGCCCAGCGAAATGGTGACGAATAAAGCGATAAGTGCGCTTAAAAAAGTGCCGTTAGACGAAGCATCAATTTTAATTTACGATTACGACGGTGCTCTTTTTTCATACGATTTAGAATCGGAACAAATTGGCTGGACTGTAAAAGCCACCGATTCTTATACTGAAATGTGTGCCAATAAAGTAACGATTTCTAATGGTGTTGTTTATGTTCCGTTTATTAATGGCGAAATTTACGCAGTAGACAATCAAAGCGGTACGATATTCTGGAAATCAAGATTAGGTAATATTACCGATCAAATTGTTTTAAAAGATCAGGTTCCAATTGTTAGCAACGGAAAGCTGTATATAACGGCTCAAAACCAAAACGGAAGCAGTAATCTTTATGCTCTTGATACCAAAGATGGCAGTTTAGCATGGACTTACAAACTGGATACTCCAATTAATGATATTCCGGTACTTTTTTTCAATAATAAAGTTTTTGCTCCAAGTGCATCTAACTTGTATAGTTTTGATGCCAATACAGGAAAAGTGCTGACTCAAAAAACTTTTGAAGAAGGCATGCAGAGTAAACCTGTAACTGATGGCGAAAATATTTTTATAGCAAATGAAAAAAACATGCTTTTTGCTTTAACTCCGGATAAACTTGATGTTTTATGGCAATTTAAATTAGACGAAAATCAATATAATGTCAAGGAACGCATTTTTAGCAAAGACAAAAAATTATATTTTGCTGCACAAGGCGAAACCGTTTCTTCTATATATGCTGTAGATTCAAAAACTGGAACTCAAATTTGGAAAAGAGATTTTCCAGGTGATAATGTCGAATACATAACAGAAGACAGTGATAATATTTGGGGATATACCAAAAAAGGAAAACTTTTTCAGCTGGATATAACAAATGGCGAAATTGCATTCGAAATAAAATTAACAACGCAGCCTATTTCAAATATTGAATTTCCGGTTGATGATACTATATTTTATTATTGCGATGCGGGTTTAATTAAATTCGACTTAAGCACCAAAGACGAAGACTTATATTATATGAGAACTTCTCTTAAAGACAATGTTTACAGTGCATTTCTAAAAATAATCCGATAACGAAAAAGTACAAATAACCATTTGATGTAATCATCGGTTTTGTAAAAATCTCCAAAAAACTCCTTAAGCAATTAAGGAGTTTTTTTATGCACATGTAACAAATTAAGTAAATCACTACTTATTCTATATCAAAACACAAATTCTACTACATCAATTATACTATAATTTGTAAAAAACCCTATAAAAATCAAAAATATGAATGTAACAGAATGGCTTTTTTTTATTTTAATCCTGATGATTGTTCACGGAATTTCGACTTGGAAACTTTATAAAAAAGCAGGAAGAAAACCTCTAGAATCATTTATCCCGATTTATAACTTAGTTGTTTTAATGAAAATTATAAATCGTCCGCGCTGGTGGGTAATTTTGCTTTTTATCCCTATTATTAATCTTTTAATGATTCCGGTGGTTTGGATCGAAACTATAAGAAGTTTTGGGAAAAACTCCAGACAAGACACTGCATTGGTTTTACTAACATTAGGATTTTATATTACTTTTTTAAATTACAGATCAGAAAACCTAATTTATATTGAGAACAGGGATTTACAACCCAAAACAAAAACAGAAGATACCGTAAGTTCTCTTTTATTTGCAGTTATTATTGCGACATTGGTTCATACTTATGTTATACAGCCTTTTACCATTCCTTCTTCATCATTAGAAAAGACACTGTTAATTGGAGATTTTTTATTTGTAAGCAAGCTTAATTATGGTGCAAGAACTCCTATGACTTCGGTTGCTTTGCCTATGGTTCATGATTCTATTCCTCTTACCGGCGTAAAATCATATTTATTTAATGATGATGTTACAAAGAAACAAACCTCATGGTTAAACAAACTGCAGCTGCCTTATTTTAGATTTCCTGCCATAGAAAAAATTGAGCGAAATGAAATTGTAGTTTTTAATCAACCCGCAGATACTTTGCGTGATATGGATAATTTTCATCCGGATCGAAACTATTACAAACCAATTGATAAAAAAACAAATCTGGTAAAACGATGTGTCGGAATGCCGGGAGATACTCTAGAAATTCGTAATGGAGATATTTACATCAACGGAAAAATATCTAAATTGCCTGGAAGTGCAAAAGCGCAATATAATTTCCTTATCGATACGCAAGGTCAGGCGATCAGCCAAGATGCTCTTGTAAATACGTATGGTGCGAGAGAAGGCTTAAAATATAACGACGGAAATTTTGCATTGACAGACAAAGGACAATACTTTTTGACTTTAACCGATGAAGAAGCTAAATTAATGACTTATAATCCTGTTGTAAAAAGCGTTACAAAACATTTAGCGCCAAAAGGACAAAATGAAGATGTTTTTCCTCATGTTGCTTCTTTAGGATGGAATATCGACAATTATGGACCAATTTATATTCCTAAAAAAGGGCAGACTATAAAACTGGATTTAAAAACGCTTCCGTTTTATAAACGCATTATAGAAGAATATGAACATAATACGCTAAAAATTAATGACAATGAGATTGTAATAAACGGAAAAGTAAGCAACACTTATACTTTTAAACAAGATTATTACTGGATGATGGGAGACAATCGTCAGAATTCTTTGGATGCCAGATTTTGGGGATATGTTCCTTTTGATCACGTAATAGGCAAACCTGTCTTTATTTGGTTTAGCTGGAATAAAGACGGAAAAGGCATAAATAAGGTAAGATGGAATCGTGTTTTTTCTGTAGTTAACGGAAATAGCGAACCTAAATCTTATTTAGTACATTTTCTAATATTTGTCGTTCTTTGTTATGCAGCAGATAAAATAATCAAGAAAAAGAAGAAGGCATAAACACATTAAATAGTAAAAAAAGCTCCAAAATCGTATGACTTTAGAGCTTTTGTTTTCTATCGATTCACCAAATTATTCAAATTTATTTTACTCTTATTAAATCTAAATCCTGAAAATCAAAACTAAAATCAATGTTTGGCGAGATACCTTTCATTTTAATAGATTGGGCTTTGCCGTTTTCATCGAGAGAAAACATCGTCAATGCATCGCAATTCATGGCTTGATATTCCCATTTTATGGCAAATGTATTAGCATTGTAAAAAGCCATTGGCCCATTTAATTTAGGCGAACGATACGATTTAAACCATAATTGTTTGTTCTTTTCGAACACTTCAATTTCGCCAAACCATTTGTCGGCATAAACACCTATAAAATCTTCATTCTTTATTTTAATGTTTTTTGACTGTTTTACTTTTTCCCAAACTTTTTTGGTCACATCATCACCTGCATTTCTGTCCTCATTCATCCATCCCACTAATTTATCTGTCCAGCCAAAATCGTCTAAACCTAAATAACTGTCGGAAATCGTATTACTAACCGCTGAAAAAAGTCCTCCGCCTCCATTTTCAGTATTCGTTAAAATTACAATTCCTAAATTGAGATCCGGATACATTGCTACAATTGAAAGCATTCCTGGTAAACCTCCTGTATGCGAAACTTTTAAATTCCCTTTTTCATCAGAGATTTGCCAGCCTAGACCATAGCCATTAAAATGGAAATTATATCTAGGATCTTCATGTGATTCCTGAACAGTATGTATTCTCCACATTTCATTATGGTTTTTCAAAGAAAAAAGCGTCGTTTTTAAATCTGGTCCGTATTGGCCTTTATTCAACCGAACTATCATCCATTTCGCCATATCTTCGGCATTAGAAAAGATGCCGCCCGCAGCAGCATTCATTTGATCTCCAAAACCATCAATTGTTTTTATCGTTCCGGATTCCGATGAATGTGAAACTGCAAAATTAGATTTGTCCTTTATCAAACGGCTTCCCACAAAAGTATTGTTCATTTGCAAAGGATCAACGATTCTTTTTTGTACAAATTCTTCATAACTCATACCGCTCACTCTTGCAATTAATTCTCCTGCTACGATATAAAGTAAATTATCATAATCAAATTTGGTTCGAAAAGCCGACACTGGTTTAAAGTGCTGAAAACTCGTCAGAACATCTTTAATGGTAAAATTAGAACCATCAGGAAAAAACATCAAATCGCCCACGCCCAAACCTAATCCGCTGCGATGCGTTAATAAATCCTGTATGTTAAAATTTTCGGTTACATAATCGTTATACATTTTAAATTCAGGCAGATAATCTTTTACTTTATCTGTCCATTTTATTTTTCCTTCATCTTCTAAAATAGAAAGCGCAGCCGTTGTAAATGCTTTAGTGTTTGAGGCAATTTGAAAATTTGTATTTTCATTTACGGCTTTTTTAGTCTCAATAGAACTAACCCCATATCCTTTTAAGTGAATTATTTTTCCGTCTTTAACCACGGCAATTGATGCACCGGCCACTTTAAATTTGGCTAAAGCATCTTCCATCAATAAATCAATTTTTGGAGACGTTAATTGAGCAAAAACTGTTGATGATAAACAAACACAAACTACTGCTAATAAAAAACTTTTTGTTTTTTTCATATTATTGATTTGATTAGAGATTCTAGAGTTGATTTTTTCTGATTTATGATAATCAATTGGCTTTTGTCATCCAGAAGAATTTTGTCTGCAAATTCCTTATCAGCTTTAAACTGCCATTTACTTAATTCCTTAAATTTACTTTTAAGCAATTTTAGTTTTTCGGCATTATTTTTAGAAATGATTACCACTTTTGTTAATGGTGTTTCTTTCATTTTTTCGATGCTATTTCCTGTAATTTCAGAATCGTACTGTGTTCTGGAACGATAACGAAACATTCTGCCTATTGCCCTAAAATCTTCTTCATTTTCTGAAAGTACATATCTATACGTCATAATATTATCAAGATCATTTATCCAGTTTGGAAAATTCTCTTCGTAAAGCCTGATGTAATTCTCAATAAAACTTTTATCTATTGGTTTCTTCTGCTCAATATATTCTTTAACCATTGGATAAATCTGCTTAGCCATAAGGTTTATATATTTTCTATTGTACCAATCGTAAGTATCCGGTTTTCCATCTAGTTGTTCATATACGTAACCATTTCCCAGATCTGTGGCCAGAACTTCATTCATTAATTGATAAGCATAATTACTGGAATTAGATTTACTTTCTTTAAAATAGGTATCAATTGCTGTTTTTACTTCCAGCGATTGTTCATCATAAATAATGTGATAAATCTCGTGCATCATAACACTAAACAAGTCCTTGTATGATTTGAGATCAGTTTGTATGGCACTTATGGCATTATTGCAAAATGCCTGTGCTGTAAACCCTTTGGAATTAGGCAGCGGATAAAAAGCAATTTCAAAAGGAATTGCATTATCCCAGCTTGAATTATAAAATATCAATCCGGTATTAAAGAAGTTTTCTATATGATGTTCATTGGAATACTTTGTAATTTCTTCTAATTGTTTTTCAAATTTTTCTTTGTTCGGATTATAAATCAGTTCATTGTAAATTGGCGTGAACTCTGAAATACTTTCGGCTAAATCAATCAAAGTTTTACTTGGAATAATCCCTACTGAACGATTTTTGAAACTTATTAAATCAGTAGTTTCAATTAGATTTTTTTTCAAAATATCTTCAGTCTGCATTGTTTTTTTTGAGCCATAAGGAAACTCTTCAAACCTGCAGCTGTAGTCCAGAATTAATTTATCAAATTTTGAAATTATGTTTTTGTATGTATCCGTATTGTATTTTGATTTCTGAAATTCGGTTTTAAAAACATTATCGGGATAATTTTCAGAAAGATTCTGTAAAAAAGTAAAAACGGCTAGTTGTTCAGAATATTTAATTTTAAAAGTTGTTTTTTGTCCAAATGAAAAAACGGTAAAAAATAAAAATGCGAGTAAAAGTCTGTTCCTCATCCTGTTTGTGTGGCTCTTAAATGGTGGTTAATTTGTTTTTGGCTGTTAATCTACTTTTCTTATCTCCTAACAAAAAGTATTTATTTGGCTAATATATAAGAAATATCTTTACTAAAATCAACATCAAAAAACTTTATCCTTCAACCAGACAAATCTCAAAAGTAGTTTTATCATCTTCTGTTTTAAACGAAATATAACCGCCGTGCGCTTCGATTATGTTTTTAGAAAGCGTTAAACCAATTCCGGCGCCTTCGTTTCGGGTTGTGAAAAAGGGAAGGAAAATTTTGCTTTCGATTTCTTTTTCAACTCCATTTCCGGTGTCGGTAATTTTAATATAAGTTCTATTTTCTTTGGCTTCCGCCGAAATTAAAATTTGTTTCGGACTCGTATTTTTTAAAGCATTAATCGAATTCGTTAACAGATTTATTAAAACCTGCTCTATTTGCTGTGCATCGACATAAATCAATCGTTTCAACAAAATAGAATTTACAACTTCAATCTCCTCTTTTTTAAATAACGGATTCATGATTTGAAGACAATCATCGACTAAAACCTGCAATTCTATTTTTTCTTTTTTAGGAGAAGGCAGCATTGCTAGTTTTCTATAACCTTCTACAAATTTCTGCAAATGATCACTTCTTCTCAGCATCGTTTCAACGCTGTGTTTAATATCATCTAAATCTTCTGACGACAAAGAATCCTGCTCTACCAAATCCTGCAGGTTCTGGCAGATAGAACGAATTGGCGTTATCGAATTTAAAAGCTCATGCGAAATGACTTTCATTAAATTAACCCAGGCATCTTTCTCTTTCTTTTCGACCACATTTTGAATCGAATCGAGTAAAACAATAAAATAATCGCGCTCAAAAATCTCGGTTCTTGAGGCTTGAAGAACAAAAGTCTGGTTATTTTGTTCGTTTATACTAATTTCTACCGCCGTTTTTATTTCATGAAAGTCATCGGCTTCAATAATTTCGCAAAGCGATGGCAGTTGATTTTTAAGATATTTCCATTTCGAAACTTTAGGCACATTAAAATGATTCGAAAAATAATCGTTCATTAAAAATATATCCCAATCCTGATCTTGTTTTTGCAAAATGATAATCCCGCTTTCGATATTATTTAAAATAGAACGGTAAATAATATCTTTTGAGATTTGTTCGTTCTGTCTGCTTTTTAAAGTGTCGTAAAGCTGAAACAAATCGGCATAACTTTTATTGATTTTGTGTTTTGTAAAATCTGATGTAAAATCGTTCTGCAAAATCGATGCGATGGTTTTATCATACAGCAAAATAAAATTCCGCACATAAAAAAACATTTCGCGAATGAGCAGAAAAACAATAAAAAGGCCAAAAACACCAGTAAAAAGCAATCCGATTTTAAAGAAATAAATCGAAAATTCAATTCCTGCAACAATGGCAAGTAATCTAAAAAAAAGCAGTTTATAGGTTTGCAGTGTTTTAAACATACTAATTGATGTTAATATTATATTTCTCTAAACGTCTGTACAAAGAACCTCTGGACAAGCCCAGCTCTTCGGCTGTTTTACTGATATTATTGCTGTGCTTAAGGAGTGCTTTTTCGATCGTTGCTTTTTCTACAGACGAAAGCTGAATATCATCCGGGTTTTCATCATAAGGTGTTATGGTTTCTAAATCCAGATCTGAAACCGTGATTTTATCATTTTCGCAAAGAATAACAGCGCGTTCAATTTTATTTTCCATTTCGCGGATGTTTCCGTTCCATGCATGTTTTTCTATTTGTTCCAGTACTTTTTTGTCGAAAGTAATTTCACTTCTTCCGTATTTTTCAATCATTTTTTCCAGAAGATATTCTGCCAGCGGAATTTTATCTTCAATTCGTTCGCGCAATGGTGGCAGCACAATTTCCATTGTATTGATTCGGTAATACAAATCTTCCCTGAAATTTTTATCAGCAACTTCCAGTTTTAAATTCAAGTTTGTTGCCGTAATGATTCGCACGTTTAAAGGTCTTGCTTTTGTTTCGCCTAATCTTGTTACGGTTTTGGTTTGAATAACCTGTAATAATTTAGATTGCAAATGCAGCGGCACATTTCCTATTTCATCAAGAAAAATAGTTCCGTTCTGCGCCATTTCAAAACGTCCCGGTGTGTCTACTTTCGCATCGGTAAATGCACCTTTTGCATAACCAAACAATTCGCTTTCGAAAATATTCGAATTTAAAGAACCTAAATCAACGGCAATAAACGGATTGTTTTTTCTTTCGGACTGTTTGTAAATATGATGCGCCAAAACAAATTTTCCGGTTCCGTTTTCTCCCAAAATCAAAACATTGGCATCGGTTTTTGCCACTTTATCAGCCAGCGAATAAGCTTTTTTTATAATCTCAGAAGTTCCCGCAAAAAAATCATTTTCGTTTTCAATCTCTTTGTCCTTTTTTTGTTCTTTACGAGATTTGTCTACTGCTTGTTTTACAGATTCTAACAATTTTTTGTTTTCCCAAGGCTTCAGGATATAATCAAAAGCGCCAGATTTTAGTCCTTCAACTGCGGTTTCTACTTTTCCAAAAGCCGTCATTAAAATCACAACCGTTTTTGGTGAAAGTGTTTTTATTTCTTTTAATAAATATAAACCTTCTCTCCCATCTTCAAAACCTATACGGTAATTCATGTCGAGCAAAACGACATCAATACTATTTTGAGACAGTAATTCTACTATTTTTTTTGGATTATTAAGGGTATGAATGTTCTCAAAATACTTTTTCAGGTATACTTTTGATGCAAAAAGAATATCTTCCTGATCGTCTATGATTAAAATTGAAGCGTTCGTCTTTTTCATTATTGTTCAGTTTTGGACAAAAAGTGTCCAATTATGGACATTCTATTTTTATTCGAAAAAATAAAATTTTAAAAATTAAGCAGTTACAAAATTTAATTTTATGGCACGAAAATCACATTTCTACTTGTAAATCAATTAATTCTTAAAGTCTTTTTGAGGTAAAAATAACAAAATAAATAGCTATCCGCCGCATTATTAATTATCTTAATTTTCGGCTCTGTTTCTTTTACTTCTGAAGATCAAAAAACGAACATCAATCAAATTTTAAAAAAATCAATTATGATTAACATCAAAAATCTTTCAAAAATTTTTAGAACCGAAGAAGTAGAAACCAAAGCTTTGAGCGAGATTTCATTAACCATAAATGAAGGCGATTTTGTATCGATCATGGGACCATCCGGAAGCGGAAAATCGACTTTGCTAAATATCATCGGATTATTAGACAGTGCTTCAGATGGAAGTTATGAACTTTTAGGCCAGGAAATGGTTGGCTTAAAGGAAAACTTAAAATCGAAAGCCCGAAAGCAGAACATTGGGTTTATTTTTCAGAATTTTAATTTAATTGACGAATTATCTGTTTATGATAATATTCAGTTACCATTGCTATACAATAAATATCATTCTTTTGAAAGAAAGAGAAAGGTTGAAGAAATTGCCGGCATATTAGGTATTTCTCATCGTTTAAAACATTTTCCGCAGCAGCTATCAGGCGGACAACAGCAGCGTGTTGCCGTTGCAAGGGCATTAATTACTAGTCCAAAAATTATCCTTGCCGATGAACCTACAGGAAATCTGGACAGTAAAAATGGTAATGAAGTAATGGAATTATTAACAGATCTTCATGCCAGCGGTGCTACCATTTTAATGGTGACGCATTCTGAATATGACGCTTCATTTTCGCAGAAAACAATTTTAATGAAAGACGGAATGATTCTTTCGGAAAAATTAAATCATAAAAATGTTGACGTTTTAGTAACTGCAAAAAATTAAATCATGTTACAAAACTGGATTAACATATTTATTTACCACATCAAAAACAATAAGTTTTTTACTGCTTTGAATGTTTTGGGTTTGAGTATTGGAATCGCAGGTTTAATTTTTGCCATTTTATATTATAATGATGAACAGACTTATAACGACTGGAATCCCAATAAAGAAGTTGTTTTTCAATCTCTAAGTCAGGTAAGTCCAACTAATATTTGGGCAACGAATGTATCTAATTTTGAAGCTTATTTTAAAACCGATTTTAAAGAAATAGAAAGTTACTGTTATCTCGATACCTGGTATGCCGAAAAAGTCCTTCAGTACAAAGACAAAAAAGGCATTTTTAAAATTATTGATTCTCAAAAGACCTTTTTTGAAATGTTTCCTTTTCATTTTATTAAAGGAAATGTAAAAACGGCTTTAAGAGATAAAACCTGTATTGCTATTTCAAAACAAACGGCGCTAAACTTATTTGGAACCATTGATGCATTAGGCAGAACGATTACGTATTATGACAAAAAATTAATCGTAACGGGAGTTTATGTTATTCCCGGGAAATCGTCTTTGGCTCCGGAAGCAGTTACCAATCTTATCGACGAGCGATTACCAACAGAAAAAGATGAATGGGGAAATTTTAATAATGGATTATTTCTAAAATTAAAAAATCCTGCCGATAAAGATAAAGTGATTGCCAAAATGGAAAATCTTCTTTATCAAAATCGTACGGCTCGCTGGGCCAAACAAGAAGGATTGACTATTGCAGAATGGGAGAAAAAAAATGGTGCCGATAATATGAAAATATTTTTAGAACCTTTAAAAGATGCCCGTTTGCATTCTCGAATTGACGGACTTGCTGAAGGAAAAGGCAATTATCAGTTTTTGATGATTATGGTAGGATTATCTGTTTTGATTTTAGTTTTATCGCTTTTTAATTACATCAATCTGGCAACGGCAAACGCTATTAAAAGAGCAAAAGAAGTAGGCGTAAGAAAAATTCTGGGAGCTTCGAAAAGTAACATTGTATTTCAGTTTATTTTTGAAACCTTCATTATCACTTCGTTTTCTATTTTATTATCCTTAGTAATTGTAGAGTTATCACTGCCTTTTTACAATAATTTTTTAGAGAAACAACTAACTATTAATGGCGCTTCTTTTTATTCTGAGTTACTCATCATTTTTGTTCTTACGGTAATGACAGCCGGAATATTTCCTGCTGTTTACATTTCGAATTTTGAGACTTTAAAAGTATTGAAAGGAAATTTTGCAAGAAGTAAAAACGGAATCTGGTTACGAAACGGAATGCTTGTTTTGCAATTTTCTATTGCTTCATTTTTTATCATCGGATCTTACATCGTGTATAAACAGGTGGAGTTTTTAAACGAGAGAGATTTAGGTTTTAAAGGCGATCAGGTATTAGAAATCCGATATCGAAAACCAGAAATTAATGCCAATGACCCAAAAGCTCTGGCAGGATTATTTACACGATATGAAACTTTAAAACAGGAAATTTCGAAAATTAAAGGTGTTTCGCAGGTAAGCACTGGAGCGTTTTCTTTTGGCGGAGGCGGCAGTTCGTCAACTTTTACTTATCATGACAAAAATATTCAGGGGCAGAATATGGCCATTGATTTTGGAATGCTCGAAATGTTAAAGATCAAGCTGACTCAGGGACGTTATTTTGACAAGCAAATTTCATCGGATACTATTGCTAATGTCCAGATAAATGAAACGGCGGTTAAGTTAATGAACGAAAAAAATCCGATTGGCAAAATTGTAAACTGGAACGATCATAAACTCAAAATAATTGGAATTGTAAAAGATTTTAATCTCTGGGGACCAAAAGCTGAAATTCCGCCTATGATATTTTTTCATCTCAAAACTATCGACTGGATGAATCTGAATGTCAATCGCATTTTTGTAAAAGTAAATCCGAATGAGCTAAAAAACACGCTTCCAAGTTTAGAAAATTTCTGGAAAAAAAATATAACGTCTGATTATCCTTTTAAATATGATTTTGTAGACAATGCTTACGCCCGAAATTATAAGGAATATATCAATCAGAAAAACTTGTTTTCGCTATTAAACATTATCGTGATTCTTATTGCCCTTTTCGGACTTTTTGCTTTGGCTTCGTATTCAATACAAAGCAGAATGAAGGAAATTGCAATTAAAAAAACGCTGGGAGCCGAAACCAATACTTTGTTAAAAGAACTCTCTAAACAGTACATTCTTTTTTGTGTTATCGGATTCCTGATTGCCGTGTTTCCTGCTTATTATTTATTAAGCAAATGGCTGGAAGATTTTGTTTTTAGAATTGAAATCCGCATTTATCCATTTCTTATTGGTTTTGTGGTTTTGCTTTCTTTAACCCTAATCGTAGTGTTGTCAAAAACATATCAGGCAACAAAAGTAGATATATTAAAATATTTAAAATACGAGTAAAATGCTAAAAAACTGGATCAACATATTTATATACCACATCAAAAACAACAAGCTTTTTACAGCTTTGAATGTTTTAGGTTTGAGTATCGGAATCGCAGGTTTAATTTTTGCGATTTTATATTGGAACGACGAACATAGTTACGACCAATGGAACCCCAATAAAGACAATATCTTTTTACTAGCTAACCAAATGGACGCGACAACGTATTGGTCTTCAAGTTCGGGACCAATTGGAGCGGCCATAAAAGAGGTAAGTCCTGAAGTAGAATCTTATTGCTATTTAAGCGGTGATTACGACAATGATATTATCCGTTTTAACAATAAAAAAGTGCAGTCAAACAAAATAATTGTGGCGCAAAAAAACTTCTTTGAGTATTTTCCCTTTCCATTTATTGAAGGAAATTCAAAAACTGCGTTACCAGATGTAAACAGTATTTGTTTATCTAAGGATTTGGCTATGCAGCTTTTCGGGAACGAAACTGCTTTGGGCAGACAAGTTGTACTGCAGGGTAAAAACCTAATCGTAAGAGGTGTTTATAAACTCGATAAAAAATCAGCTTACAACCCGTCCTGCGTGGTTAATTTTATGGATGAAAGAGTAAATGGAAACAACCAAGCCTGGGGGAATTTTCAATTTGTTCTGTTATTAAAATTAAAAAATCCGGATGGACAAAAACGAGTGACTCAAAATCTTCAAAAAATGTACTTTGAAAATATGACCGCTCGTTATGCGAAACTTCAAGGTATTACAACGGAAGATTTTATTAAGAAATACGGCGAAGTAAAACCATGCCTGGAATCGTTGTCGTCTATTCGTCTGCATACCAAAACTGGCGGCTTGGTAGAAGGAAAAGGTAATTATCAATTTCTACTTATCATGGTTGGATTGTCTATTTTAATTCTAATCTTATCCATTGTAAATTACGTCAACTCGGCTACGGCCAATGCAGTAAAGAGAGCCAAAGAAGTTGGGGTTCGCAAAATTATTGGGGCTTCAAAAGCTGCTATTGTCAAACAATTTATTTTTGAAACTGCGATAATTTCATTGCTTTCTATTTTAATATCGCTTGTTATTGTGGAGCTTTCTCTGCCTTACTACAATGCTTTTTTAGAAAAAAATCTCGTATTGCAAAGCAGTCAGTTCTACTTGCAGCTTGCGGGTATATTTGTTGCAACCGTAATATTGGCAGGGATATTTCCGGCAGTTTATGTTTCTAATTTTGAATCGCTAAAAGTATTAAAAGGAAATTTTGGAAGAAGCAAAAGCGGGGTCTGGCTTAGAAACGGCATGCTTATTTTTCAATTTGCCGTGGCGGCTTTCTTTATTGTTGGATCTTATATTGTGTATGAGCAAATAGAACTTATGAATTCAAAAGATTTGGGTTTTAGCGGCAAACAAATCCTAAATATTTCATACCGAAATATCTATGGCGAAGGAATAACCCATAAAGACCGTTTTGAACGATACACTATTATTAAAAACCAATTACAGCATATAAAAGGAGTTCAACAGGTTTCGGCTGGCGGCTTTGTTTTAGGAAACGGAGCAAGATCTGTAATTTCTTATCATTATAAAGACCAAAATGTGGACGGAAGTAATATGCCAATCGATTTTGGATTGCTGGAAATGATGAAAATCAAAATCGTAAAAGGACGCTATTTAAATCCGAAATTTGCGCAGGATACCGTTTCTTCAATGTTAATTAATGAAACGGCTCTAAAATTAATAAATGAAAAAAATCCGATAGGTCAAAAAATAAATTGGAACGGACAAGATGCTATTATTGTTGGAGTTGTAAAAGATTTTAATCTAGGAAATCCCGGAGAACCAATACCTCCAATGTCTTTTTTTCATTTTAAAACTGTGCCTTGGTTTACAGCAAATTTGAACAATATTTACGTTACAGCCGATCCTAAAACCATGCAGCAAACCATAGCGGGTATTGAAAATCTTTGGATAAAAAAGGTAGATCCGGATTATCCGTTTTTATATGACTTTGTTGATAAAGAATACAAAAGATCATACAGCAGTTATGTAAAACAAAAAAATCTTTTCTCTTTATTGAATATTGTGGTTATTGTAATTGCGCTTTTCGGGTTGTTTGCTTTGGCTTCTTATTCTATCGAAAGACGCATGAAAGAAATTGCAATTCGAAAAACTCTGGGAGCAGAAACTAATGTGTTATTAAAAGAACTCTGCAAACAATATGTTCTTTTCAGCGTAATCGGATTTTTGATAGCCCTGCTTCCTGCCTATTTTTTATTAAACAAATGGCTGGAGAATTTTGCTTACAGAATTACGATTTCTATCATTCCGTTTTTAGTTGGGTTTATTGCTTTACTAACGTTAACCCTATTAGTGGTACTTACCAGAGCTTATCAGGCAACAAAAGTTGATGTCTTGAAATACCTAAAATATGAATAGACATACAAAATTTGATGTCTATAACTAACCCACCACCAAAACTATGATACTAAACTATATCAATACCTTTATTTACCAGTTAAAGCACAATAAACTTTTTTCATCATTAAATATTTTAGGATTATCAGTAGGAATTGCAGGGCTTATTTTTGCCCTGCTTTACTGGAACGATGAACAGAGTTATAATAAGTGGAATCCTGAGAAGGATAATGTTTATCAGGTTTTGGTTCAATTAACTGATACTCCTGTTGGCACTGATCATCCGGTACGATTAAAAGCATACTTAGAAAGAGATTCTAATGTAGAAAACATAACTTTTGCGGATGCCTGGTATCAAAAAAGCAAAATAATTTATAAGGGTAAGAAAGAATTCGTTGATAAAATAATCAATGTCGAAAGTGATTTCTTTTCTCTATTTCCTTTTAAGATTACGCAGGGAAATGGCATCAGCGCATTAAAAGACGGAACAAGTATTGCTATTTCCGATGATCTTGCCAAACGTGTTTTTGGTAATGAAAACCCAATTGGCAAGCAAATTAATTGTCTTGATAATTTGTTTGTAGTTCGTGCCGTATATCATATTCCCGGTAAATCTTCGATTGCTCCAAATGTTGTTGTAAACCAAATGAAAGATCTGGTTGATCCGGATAAAAGCAGAAATCTATTTGCCATAAAAATACTTTTGAAATTAAAAGACCCATCAAAAGTAGAGCAAACACGAAGTATGCTTGAAAAAGCCTATTATGATGAAGTCATTGTAAAAGAAAGCAAACAAGCTGGCTTTACTCCTGCTGAAATGGAAAAGAAAGTGGGACATTTTGCCATTTTTATGGAACCTCTTTCAAAAGCCAGATTACATTCTATCACAGATGGCTATCCTGAAGGCCGAGGCAGTTATCAGTTTTTGTTAATTATGATGGGGCTGTCAATTTTGATTGTCATTTTATCGATAGTAAATTATATAAATTTAGCCACAGCCAATGCTATAAAACGCGCTAAGGAAGTGGGAGTCCGCAAAATTGCCGGAGCATCAAAAAGCGATATTATATTTCAGTTTATATTTGAAACAACCTTACTTAGTTTATTTTCAATCTTGCTTGCTTTAGTAATTGTAGAATTGACTCTGCCATATTACAATAATTTTTTAAACAAAAATTTAATGATTATTGGAAGCCAGTTTTATTTGCAGCTCATTCTAATTTTTGTCTTTACTATTTTGGCCGCAGGAATATTTCCAGCAGTTTATGTTTCTAATTTTGAAATGTTAAAGGTCTTAAAAGGCAACTTTACAAGAAGCAAAAATGGTATTTGGCTGCGCAACGGAATGCTGATTTTTCAATTTGCAATTGCAGCATTCTTTATTATTGGTTCAAACATTGTACATGAGCAGGTAAAATATTTAAATGATAAAGATCTTGGTTTTAAAGGAGATCAGCTGATTGCTATAGACTTAAATCTACCGTCTTCTTATTACGAAGGAGAAAACGCTGGCAAAAACATTTTCAACAAATACAATACAATAAAACAAGAGCTAAGCAAAATCGAAGGTGTTGAAAACGTTTCAACCGGGCTTATCTCATTTGATGGTGCAGACAATTCGCTGGCGCCGCTTTTATATCATGATGTGCTTTTTAAAGCAAAACATGTTGGAATAGATTTTGGAATGCTTGAGATGATGAAAATCAAAATGGCAAAAGGCAGAGGGTTAGACAAAAAACTTGCATCCGATACCTTAAACTCTGTTATGATTAATGAAACAGCGGTAAAGTTAATGAATATGAAAACGCCAATTGGAGAAGAAATTCTGATTAGAAATCAAAAATTAAAAATTGTTGGCGTTGTAAAAGATTTCAATTTATTGAGTCCCGAAGTCAAAGTTCCTCCAATGACCTTTTTTCATATGGAAACGCTGCATTTGGCGGAAAACATGAATGTCGTTTATGTAAAATTAAAATCGCAGAAGATTGAAAATACCATTGCAGATATTCAGAAATTCTGGACAGTAAATGTTGACAAAGAATATCCTTTTAAATACGATTTTGTAGACAAACAATATGCGAGAACATACGAATCATACGTAAAACAGAAGAACTTGTTTTCATTGCTTAACATAATAGTAATTCTAATTGCATTATTTGGTTTATTTGCACTCGCATCCTATTCTATACAAAGACGAATGAAAGAAATCGCGATCAGGAAAACGCTGGGTGCTGAAACCAATACTTTGCTGAAAGAGTTATCTAAACAATATGTTTGGTATTGTATAATTGGGTTTCTAATTGCTTTGTTCCCGATATATTATCTATTAACAAAATGGCTTGAAAACTTTGCATTCAGGATTGAGATCAGTTTATTTCCGTTCATTCTTGGGTTTGCAATTTTGCTCATTCTGACATTATTAATTGTATTGTCCAGAGCTTATATCGCTGCTAAAACTGATGTTTTGAAATACTTAAAATATGAGTAAAAAGTTCTTTTACCTATTTTATAAAAGATATTAATTCAGATTATAAAAAAGACTCCAATAAATATTGGAGTCTTTTTTATAGTATCAATTTGAGTATTTTACCAAGGACTAATCCCCCTTTCATCTTCAATATCATTACTAAAGAATTGCCCCGTTGGTCCGTTTTCATCAGTTAAAGTATGTTTGATGATAAAGGATGCGGCACTTTCTACAGTTCCCGGTCCGTTATGATGATTAAAATCTGTCGCGGTATAACCCGGATCGATTGCATTTACTTTAAAAGACGAATCTTTTAATTCGAAAGCCAATGTAATGGTATAGGCATTTAAAGCTGTTTTTGAAGTTCCATAGGCAGCCGACTTGAAATCGTAATATTTCCAAGTTGGATCACTATGCAAAGTCAAAGATCCAAGTCCGGAAGTAATATTGCTTATTCTTGGACTTTCTGATTTTTTAAGTAATTCCAGAAAAGCCTGGGTCACGCTTATTACACCAAAAAAGTTCGTATCAAAAACATTCTGAATGTCTTTTATATTGGTATCCGAAGCATTTTGAGGAAACTCACCGCTTATTCCTGCATTGTTAATCAAGATATCTAGTTTTCCTTGTTCTTTTTCTACAATGTTTTTTGCCTCTAAAATTGAATCCGGATTTGTAACATCAATTTGAATCGCTTTGATGTTTTTAAATCCATCTTCATTTAATTGCTTAACGACTGCATTTCCTTTTTCAAGTTCTCGGGTTCCTAAATACACAAACAATCCTTGCTTTGAAAGCTGTTTTGTTATTTCTAATCCTATACTTCTATTTGCTCCTGTTATTAATACGTTTTTCATTTTTTACTATTTTAAATTTATAAAGCAAAGATCTTTTGTTTAAAAATGAAATCATTTGTCATTTGACAAAAAGCAAACTAGCGGATATTTTTTCTAATTCGGCTTAAAGACGATTGTGTAATTCCTAAATAAGAAGCAACATAAGATAACGGAATGCGATTAATAACATTTGGATAAATTTTCAGAAACATCAAATAACGCGTAGTAGCATCTTCTGAAACCAAAGGACTTCTTCTTTCTACTTTCTGCCTCAATGCTTTCGAAATAATTCTATGCACAATAGCGTCCCAGCCAATGATTGTTTCTAAAAGTTCTTTCCAGTCTTTTTTAGAAAAAACCAACAGTTTACAATCTGTTATTGCCTGTACATAAGCATTGGAACAAATATCATTATCAAAACTTTCCATATCTACAACGAGATTATTTTCGTCGATAAAATATTTGGTAATTTCTTCGCCTTTATTATTGTAATAACAAACACGGATAACACCATCTAAAACAAAACCAACCTGCTGGGCAATCTTTCCTGCTTCCGAAAAATACTCGTCTTTTTTAAGTTCTAATTCAGTTGCTTTACTCGAAATTAAATCCAGCTGCTGTTGATTTAAACTCCCAAATTGCAATACGTATTCTATAAATTCTTTCATAGAAGCAAGTTACTCAAAGTTATTGGTGCAGGGTTTGTCATTTGACAAAAACTATTCAATATTATTACATTATTTTCCAAGCAGATTTACGGTGCTGGTTAAAAAATCTTCGGTGGCTTTTTCTATATCAATATTCATTCTTTCGGCTAAAACAGCCAGCCACCAAATCGATTCTCCTAATTTATGTTTAAGTTCTTCTTCTGTATTTCCTTTTGGCCATCGCCCTTGCTGCGACATTACGTTACGTCCAACTAAACCGGCATCTGTCAAAAATGCTAATACATCTTCTTCTATAGTCCATTCGCTTCCATGGTGTGCTAACTCTAATTCGTGATAACGTTTTCTAATTTCCAGAGAACGTTCTTTAAGCTGTTCAAAATTTATTGATGCCATAATTTAGTTTTTATTGAATTGTTCCTGAAATGCGATTGGACTGAAATTCGTTTTCTTCTTAAATAATTTGTTGAAAGACTGCGGATGCTCGAAACCTAATTTATATGCAATTTCAGAAATTGAAAAAGTTCTATTGGCAATATAATCTTTTGCTTTTTCTATCAATTTATCATGAATAAACTGCTGGGTATTTTGTCCGGAGACATTACGAAGCAAATCACTCAGATATCGAGCAGACAAACCCAATTCGTCTGCCATAAACTGGACAGTTGGCAAGCCATTTTCAAGTGGTTTATCGCTGTTAAAATAATCTGCGAGTATTATTTCTAACTTTGAAAGCACGTCATTATTAACCGCTTTTCGGGTAATAAACTGTCTGTTATAAAACCTGTTGCTATAATTCAGTAAAAGCTCAATCTGCGAAATAAGCACATCCTGACTAAAATTGTCTATTCGTTCTTTCAGCTCATTTTGAATATTAGTGAAAACTCCTAAAATAGTCTGCTTTTCATTTTCAGATAAATACAAAGCTTCTGATGCTGTATACGAAAAGAACCCATACTTTTTAATAGCTGCGTTTAAAGTATACGGCCGAATAAAATCAGGATGAATATTTAATGACATTCCGCTGTAATCCGCTTCTTCTTCCTGCATTTTTAAAATTTGTCCGGGAGAAACAAATGACATACCGCCTTCTTCAAAATCATAAAAACCATGTCCATAAAGAAGTTTTCCTGAAAAATGAGTCTTAAAAGAGATTTTATAGAAATCTAAAATAATTCCGTTTTCAAAATCCTTCGGATCAAATACCGCCTCACCGTAATTTAAAATACTAATAAGCGGATGCAGAGGCTTGGGCTGTCCCATTGCTTTATGTAATTCTGAAATACTATTGAATATTTTAGGCTGATTTTTCATCTCACAAATTTATAAAATGTTCCACTGGTGCAATATTCCAACTTACTGTACTTTGATCAATCATATCGTGTACAACAGAATCACTAAGTTCTGTCATTAATTTATGCATCGCGTCTGTACCTTCTGCTGCACTATCCCAAACCAACATGTCGTAAACCATTCCTTTTTTTAATTCAAAAATGGTTCTGGAACGAAACCCTTTTTGACATTTTAAAAAATCGTCGATTTCTTTGTTAGCTTCAATAAACTGCTGTGTGGTAAATCCATTTAATTTAAAAGTCGTTAATTCTATCGCTTGATTTTTCATCTTGTTTTAAATTAAAAAGTAAACATTGCTTTAATATTTTGAACTTGAGCTTCTGCACCATTTTTCAATCTTTCGTCATATAAAGCGTTGGCATCATTTCCTGCAATATATCGCAATTGATTTTTATTATCTGTTGCAGCTTCGTATATAATTTGAGCAACATCATCTGCATCTGTATAATTCTCTAATTGTTCTGCACTATAGCCTTTACCGACTTCTTCCGTTAATTTTTCATAAGCTTTGTGCTGTCCAACTTCCATAGATCGAATTGCAAAATCAGTTTTCATACCGCCTGGAGCAACAACTTTTACCTGAATTCCAAATTGAGTTAATTCTGATGCCAGACTTTCAGAAAAACCATCTACACCAAATTTTGTTGCGCTGTAAATAGAACAAGTAGGAAATCCTATTAATCCAAAAGTAGAAGTAACATTTATAAAAGCACCGCTTTTTTTCTCACGAAAATGAGGAGTAAAAGCTTTTGAAACTCTAATAACACCAAACAAGTTCGTAACAATCTGGCGTTCGATTTGAATTTCGCTTAACGATTCTAAAGCGCCAATTAATCCATATCCTGCATTATTAAACACGACATCAATCGTATATTTATCAGTAATATTTTTTACGGTCGAAGTAATTTGTTCCGAATTTGTAACGTCTAGCGGTAATACAATTACGTTTTCTAATGAAGTTAATTCTGTTTCTTTTTGAGGATTTCGCATAGTGGCAATTACCTGCCAGCCTTTGCTTTGAAATAATTTTGCTGTTGATTTTCCCAAACCAGCCGAAGCTCCTGTAATAAAAATTGTCTTTTGCATTTTTAATTGTTTTAAAATTATAATGCAAAGATCAGCCGAAGCCTGAAAGTGTTTTTAGTCATTTTGGACAATTGATTAGCCAAAATGACGATTAAAAAAATTACTCTTTTGTTAAACGATCCAGTTCTTTAAGTAAAGTCGGCATTCTAAATTCACCGGCCATACTTTCTACTTTTTGAAAAGCTTCTTCTAAATCAATTCCAATAGAAGTTATAAATAATGGTTTTATACTATCACCTCTAAATAAAGGTTTTTTATTTTTTTCTATACTCGCAAAATTAGTTTTGGCAACACCAATAATTGGAATTTCTTTATTTAATTTTTCATATAAATAGCCGCCTAAACCGTATTTTTTATCATCATCTAAATAGACAAATCCATCGACAATTATAGCCTCAATATTTTTAAGATCGATTTTATTTAACAAACTGATGATACACGGAAGTTCTCTTTTGTAGAATTCTCCTGGAATATATTCTTCAACATTATCGATTATTTCGGTGTGAACTTTAAAGTTTTTATTTTCATTCCATTCTGCAAATTCTAAGCAGACTGTTTTTGCATTATTATCGAAGTAATAAGTATCGAAAGCTAATATCATATTTATTTTTAATCTTTTAAACTCTTAATGAACCTCTAAAACCTCTTGCGGCATAATAAGAATCGGCTCCGTTGTGATATACAAAAACAGTATCATAGCGATAATCTGAAAAAACTGCACCACCCAGTTTTCGAATATTGGCAGGAGTTAAAATCCAGCTTGATGTTTTGGTATCAAATTTTCCAAGTTTTTGAAGTTGCCGATATTCCTCTTCATTTAAAATTTGAATTCCCATTTCAGATGCCATATTTATTGCACTGTCTTTGGGTTTATTTTCTTTTCTTTTTTCTAGTGCTTCATGATCGTAGCAAATGCTTCTGCGTCCTTTTGGACTTTCAGCAGCACAATCATAAAAAATATATTCGTTTGTTTTTTCATCATAACCTACAACATCTGGTTCTCCTTCGGTTCTTTCCATTTCCTCTAGCGACCAAAGTTTTTCAGGATTAGCTTTTAACTTTTCCAGAACTTTTTCCCATTTTATATTTATATGACGATGCGTATTATTTTCAAAACGTACTTCTAAAACATTCAATAGTGATTCTTGCTGCTCTGAGGACAGTTTATTTTTTTGACTCATCTTTCTTTATTTTATATTATCACGAATAATTAAAAAATTATTTGAATACCCTAAATATACTGCTAATCTTTAAGTCCTTTTCCTTCTAATATATTTGGGATATTTTTTTCTACTCTTGCTTCTCTTGTTTTTGACTGCTTAGGCTGAGAAAAATGAAGTAAATAAGCTCTTTGTCTTCCGGGAGTTAAAGCTTGAAATGCTTTTTGGAGATTTGGCATTTCATCTAATTTCTTCTGAAATTCTTCTGAAACTTCAAATTCAGAAGTTTTTTTCAACTCTACTTTCAAACCGGCATTCTCGATTTCTACAGCCTGATAAATATATGTTTTTAAAATCGCTTTTAAATCGATTATTTCCTGAAGATTTGTGAATCGTATTTGACGTGCTGCCTGAACATTTTCAGATTGCTGAATCAAAATGTCGTCTGTATCTTTTAATAAGGCTCCTTTAAAAAATAAGAAGGCACAATATTCTTTAAAAGAATGAATTAAAACGACATTATTTTCTTTATAAGTATAACAGGGAGTTCCCCATTTCAGTTCTTCAGTTAATGAACATTCCAGTGCTATTTTTCGCAACTGCAATAATTCATCCTTCCATTTTTTGCTTTCCTCAAAAAAGAAATCAACTTTTGGATTCTCTACACTTTCCGACATATCACTCTTATTTAAATTAACATATCTAAAAACGGCTTTAGGTAATGTAATTCCAGCCTGCTTCAAATGTAACAAATCTTACAAAAAGTGAATACTAAATTTGAGTTCTTTTTACGATTTGTCCTTTAATTAATCAGATTTTCATTTGAATCCTTTTATAATACCTCTTGTGGAATACTTTATAAAATGAAGAATTTTATCCCTTTCAAAAGTTTGCTCAAATTCTTTTTCAATAATAGCTTTTGAAGCATCAAATTCATAAAAGATGTATTCCTATTCCAAATTCAAAAAACAACAGAAATTAAAGCCGAAAAACAATGCAAAATAAAACTAGAAGTAATCGTTCACAAAATAAAACCATAGTCGGCAGTTTCAACCGCAGGAGACTGGGATTAAATTTCCAAAAACATTATAAAACAAAAAACCCTATCCGAATTGGATAGGGTTTTTAAAGAAAGGCGACGACATACTCTCCCACAATACTGCAGTACCATCTGCGCAGGCGGGCTTA
>NZ_JBXAQY010000010.1:0-93203 GCF_058807735.1 Flavobacterium sp. GW821-FHT12A05
GCCCGCCTGCGCAGATGGTACTGCAGTATTGTGGGAGAGTATGTCGTCGCCTTTCTTTTAAGAATCCTCATCATTTATTTGATGAGGATTTTTTGTTTTATAACTGTTTTGAGAAATTAATGCTTACAATCAGAGGATTAAAAAGTTCTTTTGATCCGGATGCGTTAGGGATGGGACCTTTTGTTTTTTTCTTTAAAAAACAAAAGATTAAGCGGACAGCCCGGCCCGCCGCGGCGGGAAACGCCATAATTATTCTGGTGATTTCAGAAATATTAAAGCAGAAGTCTTTTATTTCAAAAATTATGGACTAAAAATTCTTGTATTTATTGGGTTATTCTTATTTTTTTTGAGTTAATATGATTCATTAGAATGGCGTAAATTTATTTTGATAAAAAATAACCTTTAATTTACTGCCTAATAAATGCACATAAAATACCTACTGACTTGTTTCATTTTGTTTTCAATTACATCAAATTCGCAGATTGTAGAGGAAAAAAAGAATTTTCGAGCCGCAGATTCACTGCTTAAGGAACATAGTTTTTCTGTTCACCGAGATAATTATTTTTTAACTGGCGTACCAATAAATACAGATATTACCCGAAACACTGCTGATGTAAAATACCAAATAAGTTTTAAACTCAGATTAACATCAAAACCTTGGCTTGGTGGATTTTTTCCATACTTAATGTATACACAAAAGGCTTTTTGGGATATTTATGCAAGTTCAAAACCATTTTCTGAAATTAATTTTAATCCAGGTATTGCTGTTGTTCGTCCGTTTTATTTAAAAGGAGGAAGGCTTACGTATGGGACAATCTCGCTTGAACATGAATCAAACGGCAGGGATTCTATTTATTCCAGAACTTGGAATATGATTGCTTTTTCGTTAAAATCTCAGGTTTCTCCCAGATGGACTATTGGATTGAGAGGATGGATTCCGATTGTGGATAAGGAAGATAATCCCGGACTTACTAAATATGTGGGTTATGGAGAAGCGAGCGCAACTTATCAAATTAAGCCTGGAAGATGGAGTGCTGATGTCCTTTTTAGAAAAGGAAGCGGACTTATTAATTACGGATCTTTACAAACTCAGGTTAATTGGAAACCTTATAAAAATGAAAACTACTATCTCACGCTTCAATGGTTTGTGGGGTATACGGAAAGTCTAATTGATTATCAGGAGCATAAAAGTATGGTGCGATTGGGGTTTACAATCAAACCTGAAAATATGGGGATTTTTTAAATTTTTAGGATTTATTTTTTTGCTTTTTACCAGCAGCCCAAAAAATCGAATTTCTAAGAAGTGTTGTGTAAGCTTCGTTTTCGAATAATTCAGGTGCATGTCCCATAAATATATAAATGTTTCGAGCTTTAAAATGTTCATTTGTCCAAATAACAGGATGATCACCCATTTTTATTTTTGAATCGGGAGTATAAGTAGACTCATCTACAGAAGCTAATACACGAACATTTTGGCGTGGGCTTTTATTGTAAGTATACCATTCTTCTTTTTCTACAAAAAAGCTAGAAGGAACTCCTTTCATTACAGGATGAGATTTATCTTCAACGTTTACCTGAGCTTTTGCAAAAGTGGGAATATAATTTTCAAATTGTATTCCTCCCATAAAATCAGAAAACCATTGCCACATTGGATAACCGTCGAACTCGCCTAATAAAGTTGCATGATGCAGTCCTACCCAGCTTCCTTTGCCTTCATTGATATATTTTTGGAAGGCTTTCATAGATTCTTCGCTCCAGGTATAAGGAGGATAATCCAGCTGAATAAAAACCTGGTATTGCTTTAAAAGAGTTTCGTTTATTGTTTTTGTATTTTCAATATAATCAATCGTAAAACAGCTGTCAATTGCTAATTTATTTAGCCAAGGCTTAGCTACAGTTGTAAAAGGTAAATGATGTCCGCCATTTTCGTATAGGACTAAGGCTTTGAATTTTGATTTTTTTGATGTTTGCGCAATACAACTTCCTTGAGAGAAGCTGTACGCTATTAATAAGCAGATTAGTATTTGTAATTTTTTCATTATATCAATTGATTTTTTATTTTGCTGCCATTGCCGTAATTGCTTGTAAAAACCATGCTGAATGCGGAATCCACTGTTCTGTCCAGCGCCATTCGTCATTTCCCTCTATATCCATTTTAAAATCTATACCAGATCCGTCTCCATTTCCTTCTTTACCAGTAATTCCATTTGAAATACCACCCTTCTCGGAGCCATGTCCATAATTAGAATGCATGTAAGGCACGTTATTTTGTCCAAATTGGTACATAAAGCATATGGAGTAAGGATTACATCCTAATATCCAGGATAGTTGCTGTTCTGCATACAAATTAAGAGATTTTTTTGCAGTGTCATTTTTTTGTGGATATATAATTTTTCCGCCTTCGATAGCTGCAGTGGCCAGCGATGCCAATCTTGCATTTTCGCCCTGCCACCACCAGCCGGTTTCGTTGTCATGCGGAATAAAAAAACCGTCTTTTACTTTGTTATTATACAAAAAGCTTTGTCGGGCATAACCAAACGGATTTTCAACATTATTGGTTATAGTAATATTGTAATCTAATGCTTTTTTTATCACGCTTACAGCTTTGTTTTTTTCGTTGTTATCGGTTTCCTTTTTCAAATATCTTGTTAGGGCAACAACAGGTAAACCTGCATCGGCGGCGTGCCAAAAAGGACGATTTCCGTCATTACTTCTAAACCAGCCGTTGTCTGTTATTCGGTTTTCAAGATTGTGAGCCCATTTTCTGGCTTCCTCTTTATAGAAAGTACTATCAGTGGCAATCCATAATTCAGTTGCTGCCATTAGGGCGCAATAATCGTCTATAATGTTTTCTTTTCCGTCATCATCATATTTTGTATTATTAAGTAAAAGATGTGCATAAGCTCTTTTAGCTCCGTCAAGATATTGTTTTGATGTAAAATCTCCGTTTTTATTCCATTTCGAAATTCGGGCAAGAGAAGCGATTGCCATTCCGGCTCCTTCTCTAAAAGCAGCTTGATATTCGTCTGTAGTGACACTGTTGGCTTTAAGACCTACAATTCTTCTTGCAGCAGGATCTTTATCAAAATAACTAAAAACAATCATATAGAAATAATCTTCATCAGAAAGACAACGCATTAAATAATCTGCTCCCCAGAGTGCCTCATTGTCTAATGAATCTTTTATTTTCCATTCATTTAGTTGTTTTGAAAGTGTTTCAGATGTATTAATAAGCGACCAGGTAACTAAAGGTGTCTGTTGTGGTGATACAAAATTTGCATAGGCTAAATGCGAAAGATACTTGCTGACATCACCAGAAGCATCACACCATCCGCCATGTACATCTACTCTTTTTGTACTGCTAAATAAGAGCATGTTTTTATCCGCATTAAGTTCTTCGGGAGTATTTGCTCTTTGTTTGTTGTAATAATGAACAATTGAAGAAATAGTACGTTTGGCTAATATATTTTCTTCAATCGCAAAATTGGGTGAACTGTATGTTACGCCGTCGATGCTTACAGTAATTTTAAAATTTCCATTTTTTTGAAAGGAAGAAAAATCAGCTCTATAGAATAATTGTCCAAGTTTCCATTCGTCGACACTTTGCGATTTTCCAACAGCTTCTGTAAATACTATTTTACCAGAGGCAATTTCAACAATATTAAAAGATGTTTTTGACTCTAAATTATGTTCAACTCCAATTACTGCAATTTTGGGACTTTTTGTATCAAAGCCAATTTGATTTACATAAATAATGGGTTTACTATAAGAAGCAAAAGAAAGAAATAATGTGATTATGAAACAGACTGATTGTGTACAGAATTTTAGCATAGTTTAATTTTTCTATTGAATTGATTATAATTTTTTCTAACTGGCAAATTACGAAAAAGTAAAATTTTCTTGTTTCTTTATTTCTCTTTGAAAAATAGATGTTTGATGAGCTTTTAAACTCTGTATTACCAGCAGGAATTAGCTTTTTTAGCTGTAAAAAGAGAAGAAGCTGATGTGTATTTGATGTGCTTTTTATAATTAAACAAACTACGATAACTTAAAATATTAGCAAAAACAGCGATGATTTAAAGGATTATCTTTTTGAGAGAAGTTTAGAATTAGGATTTTGTATTTAAAGGAGATTAAAACTTAAAATGTCTTTTTAATTGTAAGAAATTGTTTCTTAGGGTTTTAATAATTTTTATTAAATTTGTTGTAAGAATTTCTAGCAATATCTCTTATGGAAAAATTAAAACGCCCGGTTTATCTTAAAGCGGGTACTGATGATTTTTTTAAAAAGTTACGCACAGAAGTGAACGAAACTGTTTTGCAAAACTCATCATTGTACCTTTTAAATGTTGTAAAATCTTTAGGTCTTTTGGTTCTGTTTTTTTTGTTTTATGGCTGTATCTTATTGTTTGGAAACAGCACCCCATTATTATTTCTCTTTTATATTTTATGTGGTTTTACCATGATTGTACTTTTTATAAATGCATTTCATGACGCCGCGCATGGGGCCTTATTTAAAAAAGCAAAACATAACGAATGGTTCTTGTATGTTTTAGAGCTCTTTGGCAGCAATCATTGGCTCTGGATGCGCCGCCACATTAATCTTCATCACGCTTATCCTAATGTTCCTGATTGGGATATTGATATAAAACAAAGCGACATTATTCGTATTTTTCCAAATAGTCCTTTGTTTGAGTATCATAAATACCAGCATATTTATATGTGGTTAATTTATCCGCTTTACAGTTTAAATTGGATTTATATCCGCGATTTTAAAGATTTTTTTGGAACAAGAAATAACTACGTAAAAAAAGTCGTAGAAAAAATTCCGACTAAACAGATTTTTATATTGTTTGCGGCAAAAATTATCAATCTGTTTTATTTACTTTTTATTCCGATGTTTCTTTTAAAACAACCTTGGTATTTAGTTTTGGGAGCTTGGTTTGCTATGCATTTATTTGGAAGTGTTTTGGGTGTAATAGCCCTTGTTTCGACACATGTCGATGAAGATGCTCATTTTCCCGGAACTGATGAAGAAGGAAATTTGTCGGCTACCTGGGCTATGCATCAAATGATTGTAACAAAAGATTTTAGCACCAATAGCAAACTGGCTAATTTTTTATATGGAGGTTTTACACATCATGTCGCGCATCATCTTTTTCCGGGAGTTGGACATACCTATTATCCTTACATTACGCCTATTATAATGCGTTATGCTGAAGAATATGATCTTCCATATACTTCGTATCCTTTTTATCATGCCGTGCGTTCGCATTTTAGAATGTTGAAAAATAAAGGTGTCAAAGAGAATATTTTTGTGACTGGTGAAATCTAAAAAGTATTACTTCGGTTGTTTTTATTTATATTTACTGTTTACAAATAAACTCTTCCGAATGAAAAAAAACAGCAATCTATATTTTAAGGCACTTGTATTTCTTGGATTTTTTTCGGGTATTTTTTCGGCTTTTGCCCAAAATGAATCTTATGCAGAACCTGTAGAAAATAAAATTGAAGATACCGTATTTGTAAACCTAAAAGATTACAGCAAAGATTTTGTGTATGATATGAAGTATGCAACAGATGATAATTTCTTAAAAGCTAAAGTTTATGATTGTGCCGAATGTTTTCTGCGATACAAAACTGTTAAGGCTTTAATTGCGGCAAATCATGATTTTATAAAAAAAGGATTTAAAATCAAGCTTTATGATTGTTACAGACCTTTGTCGATTCAGCAAAAGATGTGGGAGATAGTATCGAATCCAAAATATGTGGCAGATCCAAAAAAAGGCTCCATCCATAATAGAGGAGGAGCCGTAGATATTTCGTTAGTTGATGTTAACGGAAAAGAAGTTGAAATGGGAACTGCTTTTGACTTTTTTGGTCCGGAAGCCGGTCACAATTATACTAAGTTTTCTAAAGAAGTTTTAGCAAACCGAAAATTCTTAAAAAAAATAATGATACAAAACGGTTTCAATTCATTTGATTCTGAATGGTGGCATTATAACTTAAAAGCGGGTTTAAAAGATAATGTTTCTAATCAGAAATGGAATTGTAATTAAATTATTCAACACACCTAATATTCTGCATTAAATAATTGCTGGGCTGAAAAGTTTTTCCGTTCAATTCAGAAACCAATTCGTTTTTAACGATATAATCTTCAATATTGGTTAAGTATTTAATTCGCATAATAGATACGGGAGATTTTTTAAGCTCTTCGTAATTATCTTTCATAAACATAAAAATTCCTGTGTTTACACGATTATCAAAACCTTTATCATCTCGAATTAAAGTACCGCATCTTTCGCTGTCAATATGAATTAAAGTAACAATTTTACCATTTTCAAGCTGAAGAAATACTTTTGAATTTTTATCAAAACAATTTGCCTTAATAAAATCTTTACTTTTTTGAATCAGCTGTAAGTTTAAGGTTGGCAAACCATCTGTCTGCGCAAGCGAAAAGAAAATATAACTAAAGGTGCCGCCAAAGTTTTTCTCGTTAATTAAATACTCATTTGTTACTTTATAAGTTCCAATAGAGTCAGTTACGTTGGCGCTGTATTCGCAGGGTTTTTGGGCAAATGCGGTAAAGGTTAATAAAAAAAGAGTTAGTGTAATTAGTTGTTTCATTTTTAGTTTATTTTTCTGCAAATTAAGACTATTTTATTATCATTTTTATCAGTTGTAAAAAAACAATATTTATTTCCTCCATTTTTTATTTTCCACTTTTTTCGAATATTTTCTACTGTTTCAGGAAAATTACGGGTTGTAACATTTGCCTGCTGATTTAAAAGTGCTGTTTTCATCTCATTTTTGTTGTATGAAATTACTTTTTCGATCTCAAAGCTTCTGCCTGGAAAATCTATTAAATCTTCTGAAGTATATAAATGGGAGTGTTTATGCAGTTTGTTTACTTTAAAAAAGGAACTTACTTCATCAAATCCGCCTGATTTCATGATGGCAGAATTGGGTTCGTAAAGATATTTTTGAGGAAGATGATACGATGGAAATTCAGTTTCATCGCCTAGAATAAATTCAAACGTCTCAATTTTATCCTTTAGGATATTGGCTGTTTTTAAAGTTATTGAACCAGAATAGTTTTTATGAATTTCAAAAAGCAATTCTTTAACTTCATTTTCGAGCGCTATAATATGTATGTTTTTTACGTATTTCAATTCAGATAAACCTGCCGAAATATCCAGTAAAGGAGCCGTTTTAATTAAAATGGAATTCGTTTTTTCGAAATAAAGATCCAGCGATTCCGGTACATTAGGAAGACAGTCCTTCAGCATAAAAACCTTTCCTTTTGCATCGTTTCTTCTGGAAGGATCAATATAAATCCAATCCCATTTAAGATTTACATCATTTAAAACATTTGCAGAATCAGCAGCATAAAAACTGCAGTTTTCGACTTGTAATTGTTTAAAGTTGTGTTTTACAATTGCCGAAAGTGCTTCGTTTATTTCGCAATGCGTAACAGACTTGAAGTTTTTAGCAAAATAATAATCATCAACACCAAAACCTCCAGTAAGATCAATTAAGTTTTCTCCTTCTATTAAAGAAGCTTTGTAAGCTGCCGTTTTTTCAGAAGAAGTCTGCTCAACCGAAATTTTACTTGGATAAATAATATTTTCGGTCGAAAACCAGGTTGGTAATTTGTCTTTAGCCTTTGCTTTGGCTTCAATTTGATTTAAAATTAAAATCCAGTCGACATCAGGAAATGGATTTTTTTGAAGTGCCAGTTTAGTAATTGATTCACTGCTATTCAGCGTAATAAATTCTTGAATATCCTGGCGCAAAATAGAAGTGTTCAATGCTAAATTCTTTCGGTTAAAACAGATATGATTTTATTATCAGGAAAAAATTCTTTTAAAATTACTTTTATCATGGTGAAAAGCGGGACAGCGATAATCATACCCACAATTCCAAAAGTAATACCACTTATTAAAGTGATAAGAAATATTTCCAGCGGATGCGAATTTACACTTTTTGATGAAATTATAGGCTGGCTGATATTATTATCAATTGCCTGAACTAATAAAAAACCAATAACAACATAGATCGTTGTTGGAAGAATTTCGGATCTAAAATCTTGTCCAATTAAACTAATCATAGTTAAAAGAGCCGCTAAAATAGTTCCAATAATGGGCCCTATGTATGGGATAATATTTAAAACGGCACATAAAAAGGCGATTACAAAAGCATTTTTATTTCCGAAAATGACTAAAACAATAAGATAAAGAATAAAAACAACTGTTAATTGAAGTAAAAGCCCAATAAAATATCGAGTCAGTAAATGGTTTATTTTTGTGATTGAATTTAAAATTTTGTCTTCGTTTGTATCCGGAAGAATTTTTCTGGCTGTAGATTTAAAATTATCCTGATCTTTAATAAAGAAAAAAGTAATAAAAAACACCGAAACTAACCCCATTCCCATATTGGCCATAAAGTTCAAAATCGAATTTATAAAGCCCGTAAAATAGCTGAAATCCAGCATTGAAGTAACTTTAGAATCTTTCAGCATTTTGTTTAAATCAACATGCTGAATGTTAAAATAAGTTTCAATACTGCGTTCTGTTTCTATAAATTGTGCCTGCAGCTGATTCGTATCAAGCAGTGATAAATTATTTGCCTGAGATATTATTAAAGGAACAAACAAAAAGATAAAACCAGTAAGCATTAAAACAAAAACTACTATTGTGGTGGTTGCTGCAAACGAATTGCTGAATTTTAATTTTTGTTTTAAAAATAAAACCAACGGGTTGGAGATTAAGCACAATAGTAAAGAGATACACAGGTAAACAATTACGGTTTGTATTTCATATAAAAAGTATAAAACGATACCAATTACTAAGATTGTTGCTAATGCTCGTAAGATTCCGTTAGAAATAGTTTTTGAAGTTACCATATTTAAATTTTAGATTATAAATATAGGAAAAAGCTTTTATAATTCTAATGTTTGGGTCGTTCTAAAATAATTAGCAAAAAAAAAGCGAGATGATTTCATCTCGCCTTTAATTGGATTTTTTTATTAAGGTTGTGCAAAAGAATTTCTTGCTCCACCGCTTGCAAAGATTGCCGAAATTCTATTTTTCTGACCTGTTGAGAACATGTACATTGCATTGTCATCAACATAATCCATGTAGTTCATTGTCATCTCTACAGGAGTACCAGAACAAGTACTATAGTGAGGATAAGCAGGAACTCCATAATTTGCATCGTTGTGAGTTGGAGTGTCAGCAACTAAATCGCTTCCACAAGTTGCATCTCCCCAAATGTGGCGTAAGTTCATCCAGTGACCCACTTCGTGAGTTGCAGTTCTACCTAAGTTAAATGGTGCATTTGCAGCTCCAGATAAACCAAAGTATTTTGGATCAATTACAACACCATCTGTAGACGATGCTCCTCCAGGAAATTGTGCATATCCTAAAATTCCGCCACCAATAGTACAAGACCACATATTAAGTTTTGTTGTTGGCGAAGTAGGTGCAATACCTCCTTGAGCTGTTTTTTTCATGGCGTCGTTTGTACCCCATGAGGTTTTTGTTGTTGATTTTCTAATAATTTGGTCTAAAACGAATGTAATTCCAATATTCGCTTTTACACCAGAAAATAATGCAGGAACACTGTTGTAGTCACTGTTCAAAGCATTAAAATCTTTGTTTAATACATCAATTTGAGTTTGAATTTGTGCAGCCGAGATGTTTTCTGCAGTCGTTCTATACAGAACGTTTACTACAACAGGAATCTCGATTTTACCGTTTACTAAACGGCCACTCAGGATTTTTTCATTTGTAATTGCCTCAATTTCATTCATTCTAAGAGCCAATGATGGATCGGCTTTTAATTGGGCTTCTAAAACATCCTGTGTTGCACAAGCACGACGGCTTGCCACTGCTGCTTCTGCGTTTGCAGATTCAGATGACTCATTTTGACATGAAAACAGCACTAATGCTGTAATTGCGGTAATAATAACTTTTTTCATAAAATCTTGGGGTTTTTGTTATAAAAAATTAGTTTTGGTTAACCAGGTCGCAATTTTATAACAAAATCATTTTGTAGCCAAATTTTTATATGAATTTATTTGTGAGAATTTTACAATCCCTTATATAGTCTAGTTCTTACAAAAATGTTAAAATTATTTTTAAGATGTTTTTTCTTACTTATTGTTTTTTAAACGTGTTTTAACGTTATTATTTGCTTTTTATCGAAGTTTTAAATGTTTCTGTTAAAAAAAGGCTCAGAAATCGGTTCAAGTTTTAGTTAATTGTTTGGTAAATTTTAACAAAAAAATCAGAAAGAAGTAAGCTCATACAAAGCAATACTTGCAGCTTGTACAACATTCATGCTTGAATTTTTGCCAAACATATTGATGTGAACAATTTGATTGGATATTTTTAAAAGTTCGTCAGAGATTCCGTTAATCTCACTTCCAATCAAAAGTGCTATTTTTTTATTTGAAGGAATAACAACTTCTTTCAGCGTTTTGCTGTTACTTGCAATTTCTAATGCAATGATTTCGAAGTTATTGTTTTGAAGGTATTCAGTTAATTCAGCCGTCTCCTCGATGATTTGATGTGCTACGTGAAGATGTGTACTGCGAGAAGTTTTGTTGATTTTTCTTGGCGTAAGCGGAATATCTTTACCTAAAAATATAATATTTTCTACGCCAAAAGCCTCAGAAATTCTAAAAAGTGAACCAATATTCTGCTGAAAATAAATATGATCGCAAACTAAAGTGATCGGAAATGTTTTTCTCTCAAATTGGTTTTCTTCGTGAGTAAGCTGCACTTTTTTAAAATTTAGTTGGTAAAAATATAGTTGATGATATTCGCGCCCATTTTTAAAGCTTTGTCACGAACATTTGCAGGATCATTATGTACTTCTGGATCTTCCCAGCCGTCGCCTAAGTCGCATTCGTAAGTATATAATAAAACTAATTTGCTATCTACGAAAATTCCAAAAGCCTGCGGACGAGTTCCGTCATGTTCATGAATTTTAGGTAATCCGTTTGGGAAAGGAAATGGTTTTTGAAAAATAGGGTGACTCGCCGGAATTTCAACTAAATTATTATTCGGGAATATTTTTTTAATTTCTTTTCGAATGTATTGATCCATTCCGTAATTATCATCAATATGAAGAAAACCGCCTCCGTTTAGATAATTTCTAAGATTCGCAACATCAGAATCGCTAAAAACCACATTTCCGTGTCCCGTCATGTGCACAAAAGGATACGAAAGCAAGTCTGGATTACTTGGTTCAACTGTCGATGGTTTTGCTTTTATTCGGGTATTGATAGTCGAATTACAAAAACGAATTAAATTAGGCAGCGATGTTGGATTTGCATACCAATCGCCTCCGCCGCTATATTTTAGCAAAGCAATTTCTTGCGAAAATGAAGAGATTGAAAAAAGCAAAAGCAAGTAAAATATTTTTTTCATGTAACTTTTAATTATTGGTCTGTGATTGCTTCGTTCCTCGCAATGACAAAGCGCTCAGATTATATTAAACTTCATTAAAAAAAACAACGCTGTGACAAGCTACAACTGCTGCAGTTTCTGTACGCAAACGTGTATTTCCTAACGTAACCGGCTGATATTTATTTTCGATAGCCAATGCAATTTCTTTTTCTGAGAAATCTCCTTCGGGGCCAATTAATAAAGTTACGTTTTCGTTTGGTTTTAAAGTTTCTTTCAAGGATTTTTTATCTGTTTCCTCGCAATGTGCTATAAAAAGCAAGCCTTCGTTTTTTTGTTTCATGAAATCTTTAAACGAAACAGCATCATTCAGTTTTGGGAAATAAGTTTCATTAGATTGCTTCATTGCCGAAAGAATGATTTTTTCAAAACGGTCTAAATTAATCACTTTTCTTTCAGAACGATCACATATAATAGGCGTAATTTCCTGAATGCCAATTTCTGTTGCTTTTTCCAGAAACCATTCAAAACGATCATTCATTTTGGTTGGCGCTACTGCTAAATGCAGACGAAATTTTGGCTCCGGAGATTTTTGTATAGATCGAACACTTACAATACATTTAGTATCAGATGCTAATGTAATTTCGGTTTCAAATAATAAACCTAAACCATTTGTAACATGCAGAATATCTGAATCTTTTTTGCGAAGAACTTTTATAATGTGTTTGCTTTCTTCTTTATCAAAAGAAAAACTTTCGGTTGTTTCGTCTATATCAGGATTGTAAAATAACTGCATAATTAAAATTGAATTCGTGCTTTTGAAACAACTGCCGAAGTTTCGAAACGTTTTGATAAATATTTTTGATAGCCGACAATTCCAATCATTGCAGCATTATCTGTCGTGTATTCAAACTTCGGAACAAAAGTTTTCCAGCCGTATTTGCCTTCACTTTCTTTCAATCGGGTTCTAATTCCTGAATTTGCCGAAACTCCTCCGCCAATAGCGATTTGTTTAATTCCGGTTTCTTTTACAGCCAGTTTCAGTTTATCCATTAAAATTTCGATAATCGTATATTGAATAGAAGCACAAATATCGTTTAGGTTTTCTTCGATAAAATTTGGATTCTCTTGTTTATTCTTCTGAATAAAATATAGAATTGCGGTTTTTAATCCGGAGAAACTAAAATCCAATCCCGGAACTTTTGGTTTTGTAAACGTAAAAGCCTTCGGATTTCCTTCTTTTGCATATTTATCGATCAAAGGACCGCCTGGATAAGGAAGTCCAAGAATTTTTGCACTCTTATCAAAAGCTTCTCCAACGGCATCATCAGTAGTTTCACCAATGATTTCCATATCAAAAAAACCGTTTACTTTTACAATTTGTGTATGTCCGCCGCTAATGGTTAAAGCCAAAAAAGGAAATTCGGGTTTGTCAAATCCCTCTTCATCAATAAAATGCGCTAAAATATGCGCATGCATGTGGTTTACAGCTATTAACGGAATATTTAATGCTAAGGATAACGATTTACTGAAAGAACTTCCAACCAATAGAGATCCCATTAAGCCAGGACCTTGTGTAAAGGCAATGGCAGTTAATTGTTCTTTTTGTACATTTGCTTTACGAAGTGCTGCATCGATTACGGGAACGATGTTTTGCTGATGGGCTCTTGAAGCTAATTCTGGAACAACACCGCCGTATTGATTGTGAATTAACTGGTTGGCCACAACATTTGAGAGTACTTTGTCGTTATGTAAAACCGCGGCGGCAGTATCATCGCATGAACTTTCGATGGCAAGAATAAAAACCTCTGAATTTTGCATATAAAGGCACGAATTTTGAATTATATTTGACAAATCAAATAATGAATTTCTTTGATTGAAGTAAAAGCCAAAATTAAAGAATTTTTATCAAAACAGCCGTCCTTTGTCTGTTCAAAATAAATTTATACAAAAACAAAAATAAAAGCAGTTATCAAAAGAGTTAAGAAAATAGTATCCAGAACCCTGATTGGCTTAATTTTACTTTTGCTGATACTTGCTATCACCTTGTCTCTTCCTGTAGTACAAACAAAAATTGCAAAGTACATTACCGAAACGCTAAATACGGACTTTAAAACCAATATTAGTATTGATAAAGCGGCTATAAATATTTTTGGCGGCGTAAAACTTAAAAAAGTCCTGATTTTAGACCATCACAAAAAGACTTTAATCTATTCTGATATTATAAATACCGATATTTTAAGTATCAAAAGATTAATAGACGGCGATTTAATTTTTGGCGATATTCGTTTAACGGGTTTGATTTTTAATCTTAAAACCTATAAAAACGAAAACGAAAACAATATTAATAAGTTTATTAAATTGTTTGAAACCGGAAAGAAAACACCAAAATCAGATAAACATTTTCTTCTAACAGCACGAAACGCTTACATCTCTAACGGAAATTTTTCGGTTGTAGATGAAAATAAAAATACGCCTGTATTTTTAGATTTTAAAAAGCTGAATGCTTACATCAGCGATTTTAAATTGTACGGACCGGATGTAAATACCATAATCCATCGATTTTCATTTTTAGATCATCGTGGTTTGTATGTTTCGAACTTTGCCGGGAAATTCAGTTATACCAAAAAACAGATTAAAGTCGAAAATTTGGCCATAAAAACCAAGAGATCCTGGATTTATGGAAAAGCGATTTTAAATTATAAAATAGAAGATTTCTTAGATTTTACAGATAAAGTTCAGTTTAATGTAGCCTTAGATTCGTCTTCTATCGCTTCAAATGATATTCGCTTTTTTTATGACGGATTGGGGAAAAACCAGCATTTTAAAGTTAGAACGAAAATAAAAGGAACTTTAAATAATTTGAACTTAAACCATCTGAGGCTAAGTGATGCAAACGGTTCGAAAATTTTTGGAACAATCAATTTTAAAAATCTTGTAGGTTCAAAAGAACAAAAGTTTTCTATGGACGGAAAGTTTGATAAACTGCTTTCCAGCTACGATAATCTGGTTGTTATACTTCCAGGCGTTTTAGGTAAAAAACTTCCAAAGGAACTAAAAAGAATTGGAAAGTTTAATATTATAGGAAAAGCAAAAGTCTCGGTTACAGAATTAGAAACCAATTTTAAAATAGCAACTGATTTAGGAAACGGAAAAGTCGATCTTCATATGAATAGTATGGATTTTATCGATAAGGCTTCTTATTCAGGAAATATTGTGTTGGATAATTTTAATATTGGTGCTTTACTCGGCCGAAAAGACCTTGGAAAAACCACCTTAAATTTAGATGTAGACGGAGTTGGTTTTACCGAGAAATATTTAAATACCATTATAAAAGGTGATATTGCCAAACTGGACTATAATAAATACAGTTACAGCAATATTGTGGTGAATGGTAATTTTAAGCTTCCTTATTATAAAGGACAGATTTCTGTAAACGATCCAAATTTAAATTTGACATTTGATGGTTTGGTCGATTTGAGCAAAAGAGAAAGCCGTTACGATTTTCATATCAATATTGAAAATTCAGATTTACGAAAACTGAAATTTATCAACGATTCAATCTCTCATTTTAAAGGAGACGCTGTTGTTCAGGTTACCGGAAATTCTATCGAAAATCTTCAGGGAGAAATTTTTATTAAAGATGCCGCTTATCAAAATCCAAAAGAAACATATGTTTTTGACGATGTTACGATAAGTTCCAATTTTGATGCGGATAAACTTCGAACGATAACCATTAATTCATCTGATATTGTTGAAGGGAAAATTGTGGGGAAATTCCAATTTGGACAATTAGATAAATTGGTTATGAATTCTGTTGGAAGTTTGTATACCAATTACAAACCTTATAAAGTTAAAAAAGGACAGTTTTTGCGTTTCAATTTTCATGTATATAATAAGGTAGTCGAAATGCTGTATCCGGAAATGAAAATTGATTCGAGTACAGTTGTCCGCGGAAAAATAGATTCTGACTTGCAGGAATTTAAATTCGGATTCAGATCGAAGCAAATCAGCGCAGCCAAAAATACATTTGATAATATCCGAATCAGCGTTGATAATAAAAATCCGCTTTATAATGCCTTTGTCGAATTAGACAGTATTAAAACGCCGTATTATAAAATCCGCGATTTTAACTTAATCAATGTAACTTCAAAAGATACTTTGTTTGTACGTTCAGAGTTTAAAGGAGGCGATAAAGGGCAGGATTATTTCAATCTCGATTTGTTTCATACTATTGATAAAAACAAAAACAATATCGTTGGTATAAAGAAATCCGAAATGAAATTTAAGGATTATCTATGGTATTTGAATGAAGATGCCTCAAAAGACAATCAGATTGTTTTCGATCAGTTCTTTAAAAACTTTTCGATTGATAACATTGTTTTATCGCATGAAAATCAAAAAATTGATTTAAACGGAGTCATTAAGGGTAAAGATTATAAAGATCTAGTCCTCAATTTTGAAGATGTAGATATAAATAAAATTACACCGCTGACATCCAAGTTTGTCTTTAATGGTAATTTAAACGGAAAGATAAATTATAAACAGAATAAAGATGTTTATCAGCCCACGGCGACTATTGTTATCGATCATCTTAACTTGAATAAAGTCGATCTCGGAACTTTAAATTTTGATATTTCGGGAGATGAAAGCTTTAGAAAATTCACAATGAATTCGTCGATTGTAAATGGTTTTGCCGAATCGTTTAAGGCAGAAGGAACTTTTGCGATCGAAAACAAAGAGACAATCTTAGATTTACGTTTAAAGCTAGATGGATTTAATCTGGCAACGTTAGGAACCGTTGGCGGCGATGTTTTATCGAATGTTAGAGGTTCTGTTTCCGGAAATGCTGCTGTGGTAGGTAATTTGAAAAAACCGGAAATAAACGGTCGATTGTATGTAGAAAAAGCCGGAATGACAATTCCGTATCTGAATACAGATTATGAATTAAGCGACAGAACGGTAATCGATTTAACCGATGAAAAGTTCTTGTTTAGAAATAATCAGCTGACTGATACTAAGTTTAAAACAAAAGGTTTACTGAACGGAACAATCGAACATCATAATTTTGGAGATTGGAAACTGGATTTAACCATAACTTCTAAACGATTACTGGCGCTGGATACAAAAGACAGCGAAGATGCAGCTTATTTTGGAACAGCATTTATAAACGGAACGGCAAGTATAAAAGGGCCAACCGAAAATTTATTTATAAAAGTTGATGCCAAATCTGAAAAAGGAACTGAAGTTAAAATTCCAATTAATAACGTACAAAGTGTCGGCGAAAGCAGCTGGATTCATTTTGTAACACCAAAAGAAAAATACAATCTGGCCAATGGTATTATAGAAAAAACGAGAAATTATAACGGTCTTGAGTTAGAATTTGATTTTGATATTACGCCAGATGCAGAGGTTGAAGTTATCTTAGATAGGAATTCCGGTCATGGTATGAAAGGAAAAGGATATGGATCGTTATTGTTTAAAATCAATACGCTTGGTAAATTTAATATGTGGGGAGATTTCCAGGCATACGAGGGAACCTATAACTTTAAGTACGGAGGTTTAATTGATAAAAAATTCTCGGTTAAAAAAGGAGGATCTATTATTTGGGAAGGAAACCCGATGAAAGCTCAATTGAATCTGGAAGCTGTTTATAAAACATCAGCAAATCCGGCTGTATTATTAGATAACACTTCTTCATTCAATAAAAAAGTACCTGTAGAAGTTGTTATTGGTTTAAGAGGAGATTTAACAAGCCCGGAACCCAATTTTGATATTCAGTTTCCATCTGTAAGCAATGTTTTAAAATCAGAGATACAATATAAGTTAGACGATAAAGATATTCGCCAGACACAAGCACTTTATTTATTGTCTACTGGTTCGTTCATGAGTACAGACGGGTTCAGTCAGGGTGATTTATCAGGAACATTAACCGAAACAGCTTCTAGTTTATTAGGCGGCATTATTAAGTCTGATAATGATAAAGTAAATATCGACTTAAATTATATTTCTGCAGATAGAAGAATAGGGCAGGAAGCCGATGGACAATTCGTGGCCAATATTTCATCGCAGATTAATGAAAGAATTACCATAAACGGAAAAGTAGGAGTTCCGGTAGGAGGAGTAAATGAATCGGCCATTGTGGGTGATATTGAAATTCTGTATCGTATGAACGACGACGGATCGATGAACCTTCGATTGTTTAATAAAGAAAATGACATTAATTATATAGGACAAGGAATTGGTTATACTCAAGGTGTGGGTATTTCTTATGAAGTCGATTTTGATACTTTCAGCGAACTGGTAAATAAGTTGTTTAAGAACCATAAACTCGAAAGAGCGATAAAAAATTCTGATGATTACCAGGATTCTAATTTAAATCCGGATTTTGTCAATTTCAAATCTAAAAAAGAGACTGATAAAGAGAAGAAGAAACCTGAAAAACAAGAAGAGAAAAAACCGAAGCCTCAAAACAATAATGAAGGCCTGATTCCGGATAACGACGATTTTTGATAAATTGTGTTAAAAAGACTATAAAAAAACCATTCGCAGCAACGAATGGTTTTTTTATGCTTAAATTTAGTGCCTTTTGATGAGTTTGGGCTAAAACGCTAAATCTAAGATTTTTATAACACTTCATTTAGGTATTGTTAATTTTAAAGAATTAATTAAAAAACAGGGTATTTATTATTTTAAATGAAATTTTTGGTATCAAAAAACTTATTAACGAAAACGTTTGAATTTAACATATTTTATTAATTTATGATAAACATCACCGGAAAAGTGGCGGATGTTTGCTAAATTTACAACTTTAATACTTAAATAATGTCAAAAACAATAAAAAAAGTAGGTGTTCTAACCTCAGGAGGAGACTCACCAGGAATGAATGCTGCAATACGATCAGTTGTTCGAACATGTGCTTATCATAATATAGAATGCATAGGAATTTATAGAGGGTATCAAGGAATGATCGAAGGTGATTTTAAAGAAATGGGCCCTCGAAGCGTTAATAATATTGTAAACAAAGGAGGAACGATCTTAAAATCGGCTCGTTCTGTTGAGTTTAGAACACCGGAAGGTAGAAAAAAAGCACACGAAAACCTTTTAAAAGCCGGAGTTGATGCTTTGGTAGTAATTGGTGGAGACGGAAGTTTTACCGGAGGTTTAATCTTCAATTCTGAATATGGTTTTCCTGTAATGGGAATTCCGGGGACAATCGACAATGATATTTTTGGCACAAGTTTTACTTTAGGTTATGATACTGCTTTAAATACTGTTGTAGACTGTATTGATAAAATTAGAGATACTGCAAGTTCACACAACCGTTTATTCTTCGTAGAGGTTATGGGTAGAGATGCAGGTCATATTGCTCTTAATGCCGGTATTGGTGCCGGTGCCGAAGAAATTCTTATTCCTGAAGAAGATTTAGGTTTAGAGCGTCTTTTAGATTCACTTCAAAAAAGTAAAGCATCAGGAAAATCTTCAAGTATAGTTGTTATTGCAGAAGGAGATAAAATTGGTAAAAATGTATTCGAATTAAAAGACTACGTTGAGGCAAATCTTCCAGAGTACGATGTAAGAGTTTCTGTTTTAGGACACATGCAGCGTGGTGGTTCTCCGTCTTGTTTTGACCGTGTTTTGGCAAGCCGTTTAGGTGTTAAAGCAGTAGAATCTTTAATCGAAGGAAAATCTAACTATATGGTTGGACTTCGTGAAGATAAAGTAATCTTAACACCATTGGAACAGGCGATCAAAGGAAAATCAGAAATTGATAGAGAATTATTGAGAGTGTCAGACATCATGTCTACATAATTATATAAGATAAAAGTTTAAAAGAGAAGAAGTTTATTGTGAGGAAATTAGACTTTGAATTAGTATAATAAAAACAAAAGCAAAAATTTAGTAAAATGTCAAAAGTAAAATTAGGAATAAACGGATTTGGACGTATCGGAAGAATCGTTTTTAGAGAGTCTTTCAATAGAGATAATGTAGAAGTAGTAGCGATCAACGATTTATTAGATGTAGATCACTTAGCTTACTTATTAAAATATGATTCAGTTCACGGTCGTTTCAACGGAACTGTAGAAGTTAAAGAAGGAAAACTTTATGTAAACGGAAGAAACATCCGTATCACTGCAGAAAGAAATCCAGCTGACTTAAAATGGAATGAAGTTGATGTTGATGTTGTTGCAGAATGTACTGGTATCTTCACAACTATCGAAACTGCAAGCGAACACTTAAAAGGTGGTGCTAAGAAAGTTATTATTTCTGCTCCATCTGCTGATGCTCCAATGTTTGTAATGGGAGTAAACCACGAAACTGCAAAAGCTTCTGACTTAGTTGTTTCTAACGCTTCTTGTACTACAAACTGTTTAGCTCCTTTAGCTAAAGTAATTCACGATAATTTCGAAATTGTTGAAGGTTTAATGACAACTGTTCACGCAACTACTTCAACTCAAATGACTGCTGACGGACCTTCTAGAAAAGACTGGAGAGGTGGACGTGCTGCTGCAATTAATATCATTCCTTCTTCAACAGGTGCTGCAAAAGCGGTTGGTAAAGTTATCCCTTCTTTGAATGGAAAATTAACTGGAATGTCTTTCCGTGTACCTACTGCTGACGTTTCTGTAGTAGATTTAACTGTAAAAGTTGCTAAAGAAACTACTTACGAAGAAATCTTAGCGGTATTGAAAAAAGCTTCAGAAAACGAAATGAAAGGTATCTTAGGATATACTGAAGATGCAGTGGTTTCTCAGGATTTCATCTCTGATAAAAGAACTTCTATCATCGATGCTGGTGCAGGAATTGGTTTAAATTCAACTTTCTTCAAATTAGTATCTTGGTATGATAATGAGTACGGATATTCAAGCAAATTGATTGATTTATCTGTTCATATCGCAGGTTTAAAATAATATTATATATTTTTGCAAAATCCCGTTATCACCAAATAACGGGATTTTCTTATCTTGTTATGTCTTTAATTAATGTAAAAAAAATACACGTATTGAGGAAAAACTAATCCAAAAACTAAAATAAAATGAAATTAATAGTTGATAGTGGATCTACTAAAGCCGATTGGATTGCAATTGATGATAATGGAAAAGTATTATTCACCACACAAACATTAGGATTAAATCCTGAAATTCTTGACGGACCAGAAATCGTTACCAGATTAAATGACCGTTTTGATATTTTACAAAATAAAAAAAATGCAACACATTTGTTCTTTTACGGAGCAGGTTGTGGAACAGACAGAATGAAAGAAACTCTTAAACAAGTCTTTCAAGAGTATTTTTCAAACGCTATTGTTGATGTTCAGGAAGATACTTATGCGGCTGTTTATGCTACAACTCCAAAAGGAGAACAAGCAATTGTATCTATCTTAGGAACGGGTTCTAACTGCAGTTTTTTTGATGGAAAAGTATTGCACCAAAAAGTTCAGTCATTAGGTTACATTGTAATGGATGATTGCAGCGGAAATGTTTTTGGAAAAGAATTAATTAGAAAATATTATTTTAATAAAATGCCTAAAGAATTGGCTGTTGAACTTGAAAAAGAATACAACGTTGATCCTGATTTTATTAAAAACAAACTATATAAAGAGCCAAATCCAAATGCTTACCTGGCAACTTTTGCAAAGTTTTTAATTAAACATAAAGACACGGAATTCTGCAGAAAAATTATTTTCAAAGGAATGAAATCTTTCGTTAAAAACTACATTAAACAGTTTGATAACTGTAAAGAAGTTCCAGTACATTTTGTAGGCTCTATTGCATTTTATTTGAAAGATGAATTGCAGGAAACTTTCGATAAATACGAGCTTAAATTAGGAAATGTATTAAGAAGACCTATCGATGGTTTAATTGCTTACCACGTTGCTAATCAATAATTAAATTTATGGAAATAGCTATAATAGCGCATGACGGAAAGAAAGCCGATATGGTTCAGTTTTTAAATAAAAACAAAACCTTACTTCTTTCAGAAAAAATTAAACTTATCGCAACAGGAACTACCGGAAGTAAAGCTGTAAATGCTGGTTTTAAAGTACGTAGAATGCTTTCCGGGCCTATGGGAGGTGATGCTCAAATTGCTGCAAGGGTAGCCGAAGGGAAAACGCAATTGGTTTTCTTTTTTAAAGACCCGCTGGCAAGTCATGCTCATGAAGTCGATATTAATATGTTAATTCGTGTTTGCGATGTTCATAATGTGCCTTTAGCGACAAATGAAGCCTCGGCACAATTACTGCTAAACGCAGTCGCTTTGCAATTATAGAAAAATTTTCTTTTTGATATAAAACAAGAAACCGCTGTATAAGATACTGCGGTTTTTTTATGCAATAAATTTAAATTTTAGTTTTAAATCAGTTTATTTTGAATTTTTTATTGTAAAGTCTTGATTTTGATGAATTTAATGTGAGAATTATCTTTTTTTATTTAAATTTGGTACTAATTTTATTATAAATTCATGAAAAAAATCATTGAAATAGCGATTATAGCTCATGATAATAAAAAAGCCGATATGGTTCAGTTTTTAATTAAAAACAGAATTATTTTGGAAAATGAGAGATTGAAACTTGTTGCGACTGGTTTGTTGGGCAGGAGTGCGGAGAATTCAGGCTTTAAAGTAGTAAAATTATTGCCGTGTTCTATGGGAGGTGATGCTCAGATAGCAGCGAGAGTAGCAGAAAGTAAAATTAAGGTGGTACTCTTTTTTAAAGATCCGCTTGCGAGTCATGCACATGGAGTTGACATCAGTATGCTGGTTCGAATTTGTGATGTACATAATGTGCCGCTGGCAACCAATGAAGCAACGGCACAATTATTAGTTAATGCTATTTCACAGCAATTATAGAGATTTCTACATTTACATTTTTTGGAAGACATGCTACTTGTACCGTTTCGCGGGCTGGAGCTGTTTTTTCGTCAAAATAAGAACCATAAATTGTATTTATTGCACCAAAGTTATTCATGTCCATAATGAAAATTGTAGCTTTTACAACATTTTCAAAAGTCATATCTGCTGCTTCTAAAATAGCTGCAACATTCTCCATAACCTGAGTAGTTTCGTCATTGATATTATCCGTTATAAGCTCGCCAGAAGCCGGGTTAATAGCAATCTGCCCTGAAGCATAAAGCGTGTTGCCTGATAATACTGCCTGATTATAAGGACCAATAGGAGCTGGAGCCTTTTCTGTAAAGATTATTTTTTTCATAATAAATTATTTAAGTCGATGAATTATCGAGTTGAAGTGCTTCGTTTGTTCCATTTAATGTCACTTAACATACCGGATTTAATTCCAATGAAGAAGTTCCAGTTTGAATTTGTTCCCATTGGCTGCCAGTTAAATGCCATTCTCCAGCTTAACAAATCTCTCTCAAAACGGAATTGAGTAAAAGTAACTCCTTTTTGTACAAAATCGTAACCCGTAGAAATCCCGCCTTTCCATTTTGGTGTAATATCTGTATTAACCGAAATCATCAGGGAGTTACCGCTTATTTTGTTTTCTCTGTTTACGTTGGTATAAGTCAGTGAGTATGCCATCGTCATATCCCACGGTATTTTTGAACTAAAAAATTCAGTAATTACATTCTCTCCATCGTCTTTTTCGTTTGCAAACTGACTGTTTCGAGGATCGTTCAAGTCGGTATTTGTTCCAAACAAATCATCATTACGTCCACCGTTTCGCTGACTTTGGCTGTTTTTTTCTTTTCCGCTTCCTTTATTCGAAAAAGAATAATTCATAGTAAGATTGGCACTTGTCATTCTAAACAAACTTCCACCATTATCTATGTTATAAACGTTCATTACATGTCCGGCATTATCGATAGCATAAGGATTTAAAACAGCTCCAAAATTGACATTCATTTTATTGTCAAAAAACTGCGTTCCACCGCTTACTACAACCGGCTGCCATGCTAAAGTTTCTTTTCCGTTTGCATTGAAGTTATAACTTGTGCTGAAATTTAAATTGTTCAGCAGCATTATTTTTTTAGGTTCTGTTTTAGTACTGTCACTGTCTCTTACCTTAGCTTCAAAAGTATTGCTTAATGAGAAACCTACAATATTAGAATTTTCTCTGCCAGGAGCGCCGTAAATACCATTTTCGAACCTTGTGTACTCATCTGTAGAAATTCTTCCTGCAGCATCAACGGTATAATGATCGTAATATCTGTCGAAACTTGGTGTATAAGCATAAGTTATACTTGGTCTCATGACGTGACGAATAGATTGAATCTTTTTATCGGCTCCAAAATTAAATGTACCGTAAATTGTAGTTCCTAAGTTCGTGCTGAAATTATAAGTTCTATAAGAATCAAAACCATTTACAGGAGTAGTTGCTACGTCGCCTTTGCTTGGGTCATAATTTTTAGTAACCGTTTTGGTAACCCAAGTTTCCTGATAGTTTGTTGATGCCCCGGCACTGAAATATTTAAATATTTTAAAATTCGTACTGATAGGAATACTGTGCTGCATACCAACTTGTGCGTCTCTAAACATTTGAGGTTTAAAGAATAATGAATCGGTTGTCTTAAAGTTGTTTTTACCCGTTACGTTATATTGTAAGTTGATGTTTTTAAAGAAACCTTTTTTAACTCCGTCTTTACCAACAAAAGGGTATACACGATCAATACTTCCCTGGAAATTAGGAAGCGTCATTAAAATTTCCTCTGTTTGCGTATTTTGCTGATGCGTTGCAGAAAGCGATATACGCGATCCCGGAATCGTATTGAAAGTCTTATTGTATGAAATAGAAGAACTTAATGTGTTATTTAAATTAGAACCAATATTGGCCTGATTAATCGATCGCTTAAAGTATTTACTACTACCCATGTTCACAGACGCAGAGAATGTCGAATTTGGATTCGATTTTGTGTCTTTAGAGTGCGACCACTGAATGTTGTAAATATTTTGTTTGGAGTAATCCGGATAACCTCTTTCGCTGTTTATCAGGTTTTCAAAACGAACGTTGATATTTCCCCGATATTTGTACCGCGTAGCATAAGCAGATTCAAACCGCATGGCGTAACTCCCATTGGTATAATAATCTCCCAAAACAGTCAAATCGTAATTATCGCTTAATGCAAAATAATATCCTCCATTTTGTAATGAGAATCCTCTTGTGTTTGAATCATTATAACTAGGAATAATAATTCCTGAAACACTTTTTTCTTTGCTCAATGGGAAAAATCCATAAGGAAGTGCAAGCGGAGTAGGAACATCGGCAATTACCATTTGAGTTAAACCTGCCACAATCTTTTTTCCGGGTACAAATTTAATTCTGCTGGTTTGAAAGTAGTATTCAGGATTGTCAATATCCTCAGCAGTTGTAATACGTGCGCCTTTTAAAAAGTAAACAGAGTCGTTTTCTTTTTTAGTTACCGAAGCTTTAATATTTAATTCTCCTTGTTTTGTTCTTGAATTGTAAATTAAAGCCTTTTTCGTTTTAAAGTTAAAACGAATAGAATCGGGTTGTACTTCGTTTGAGCCTTGTTTAAAATTTGGATACTGAACTAAAACGCCGGCAGAATCTTTAATTCGTCCTGCGTAAACTTCATCTTTATCAAGATTTAAAATAATAATACCAGATTTCAGCTCTACATCTTTATAATATAACTCAGCTTCATTATATAAAGTAAGCGTTTTGTTTTTCTTATCGTATTTTGCGTAATCTTTAGCTTTGTATTTTGTTGGAGCGTCGAGAAAAGCCTTTTTTGGTTTAATACTGTCAACTTTTATTGTATCAACAGTAACTGCAGGAGTAACAGGAGTTCCGGCAGCAGAAGCGGTTGGCTTAACTGATGGCTTATCTGTTTGTTTTACAGTAGGTAAAGATTTTTTTTTAGGTTTTATCTCTTGCGAATATGATTTACCACATCCTATAGTCAGGAAAAATGATATTAAAACGATATTAAATAAGTTTGTATGCAAAGGTTTAAATACTATTTTTGTAAAATTATGGCTTGTTTTTTGACACGTCAAACTTACATATAATTTTTTGGCAAAAATAATCAATTGTAAAAATTATAACAGCCGCATTTATTAAAATTAACTTTTGAATTCTATGAATAGATTACATAAAATTAAAGTAATAACTACTTTTTTTCTAACAATATTGTCCTTTTGTGCTTATAGTCAATCAAATGTTTTTAAAGTAACACTTGATGCCGGGCACGGAGACCATGATTTTGGTGCAGTATACAGCGGCCGGATTGAAAAAAATATTGCTTTGGCTATTGTATTAAAGGTTGGAAAAATTCTAGAAAGCAGCCCAAATGTTAATGTAATTTATACTCGTAAAACGGATGTTTTTATCGATTTGGTCGAAAGAGCCAATATTGCCAATAGAGCAAATTCGAATATTTTTGTGTCTATACACTGTAATGCAAATAAAAATACAGCTGCAGATGGTACTGAAACGTATGTAATGGGTTTAAGTAAAGTAGCATCGAATCTTGAAGCGGCGAAAAAAGAGAACTCGGTAATTACTTTAGAGAAAGATTATAAGCGTAAGTACGAAGGTTTTGATCCAAATTCGCCGGAATCAATGATTGGAATGACATTAATGCAGGAAGAATACTTAGATAACAGTATTTCGCTTGCCAGTAAAATTGAAGATAACTTTGAGAAACTTGGAAAAAAAATCAGACAAGGCGGTGTAAAGCAAGCGCCATTTATGGTGCTGCATAAAGCTTACATGCCAAGAGTTTTAGTAGAAACAGGTTTTATTTCTAATCCAACCGAAGGGAATATTTTAAATTCAGAAGAAGGACAAGATGATGTTGCAAAAGCAATCGCAGAAGCAATTTTAAGTTATAAAAGAGAATATTTTGGTTCTGGAACTTCAGAAGCGATAGAAGCTAAGCCGGTAAAAGATACTTCGACTCCAAAAAAAGTTGTAACAACGCCAAGTCCAAGCGCTCCAAAAGGGACATTCTTTAAAGTTCAATTAATAGCAAGTATTAAAAAAACACCTTTGGAACCTAAAAATTTTAAAGGTTTGAAAAATGTAACTATGATATACGAAAACAATATTTATAAATATTTCTATCAGGAAACACCTAATTATGAAACTGCCAAAAAATATCTCGAAGAGGCTAAAGATAAAGGATATGGCGCTTCCTTTTTAGTTGCAACAAAAGACGGAGAAAAGATCAGTATTCAGGACGCGATCAAATAATCGTCACAAGTTCGAATATTTATATTAATTTTGTAACAAACACTAGAATTTTGAAAATAACAAGAGAAATTAAAACGGCTATTTTAGTCATCGCGTCAATTTTACTATTTATTTGGGGCTACAGTTTTTTAAAAGGCAGAGATCTTTTTACAAATTATAAAACATTATATGTTGAATATGATAATGTTGAAGAACTTTCGCAGTCAGCACCCGTTACCATAAACGGACTTGTTGTTGGTAAAGTAAATAAAATTACTATCAATGAAAATACAGGAAGATTATTAGTTGAACTTCAATTAAAAACTGATTTTCCTATTTCTAAAACAAGTAAAGCATCGTTATATTCATCTGGCTTAATTGGAGGAAAACAAATTGCGATTATTCCAAATTTAGCTGATAAAACGCTTATAGAAGATGGAGAAACACTTCCGTCTGACGTTAAACTGGGATTAACAGAATCTTTAGGAGGCAAAATCGAACCAATTACACAAAAGCTGGATAAAATGCTTTTGAATATTGATAATCTGGTTACGGGATTAAACAATGTTTTAGATCAAAAAACACAGCAGGATTTAAAGAAGACTTTAGCTGAATTGAGCCAGACAATGGAGCAGTTTCACAGAGCTTCAGGAAGTCTTAATACTATCTTAGATACAAACAAAGGCCAGATAAACGGAGTGGTGACAAACTTTAATAAAATGTCAAGCAACTTCAATAAAATATCAGATTCTTTAAACAAAGCCGATTTAGGAAAAACAGTACGTAACCTAAACCAGACTTTAGCAAAAGTAGATGGTATTATGGCTAATTTAAATTCTGGAAAAGGAACTGCAGGTAAATTATTAAACGACGATGCTCTTTATAATAACCTGTCGAAAACTTCAAAAGAACTTGAATTGTTATTGCAAGATGTTCGTTTGTACCCAACACGTTACGTAAATGTTTCTCTTTTTGGAAAGAAAAACAAACCTTATGTAGCTCCGGCAGAAGATGCTAATTCAACTGATAAAAAATAATTGTAATGAGTTATTTAGATAATATTTTGTTCGCCATACTTCTTATAGTTGGTTTCGGCTTTTTTACAGCGAGCGTAAAAAAAATCATCCGAAACATAAACTTAGGAGTAGATGTAAATCGAAAGGATAATTCTAAAGCGCGCTGGAAAAACATGGCTTTGATTGCTCTTGGGCAGTCAAAAATGGTGAGACGCCCTGTAGCAGGAATACTGCATATTTTTTTATATGTAGGTTTCGTAATTATTAATATCGAATTGCTTGAAATTATTATAGATGGGTTATTTGGAACTCATAGAATTTTTGCGCCTTATTTAGGTGTAGTCTATGACGGTTTAATTGCTTCATTTGAAATATTGGCAATACTTGTCATTTTTGCAGTAGTTGTTTTCTGGATCAGAAGAAACGTTATCAAATTGAAGCGTTTTATCAATCCGGATTTAAATGGTTTTCCTAAAAGCGATGCAAATTATATTTTGTATTTCGAAACCGTTTTGATGATTTTGTTCTTGTTAATGAATGCTTCTGATTTGCATTTGCAAAATGTTCCAGGAGGATTTTCTCATTTTCATAAAGCAGGAAGTTTTCCTGTAAGTCAATTTATTGCACCAATGTTTAACGGAATGTCAAACGAATTGGTTGCCATATTGTTTGAAGCTTTTTGGTGGCTGCATATTGCGGGTATTTTAGTTTTTATGAACTATTTATACTTCTCAAAACATTTACATATTCTTTTAGCTTTCCCAAATACATACTTTGCTAATTTAAATCCGGAAGGTCAGTTTGATAATCTGGCTTCGGTTACAAAAGAAGTGAAGTTAATGATGGATCCAAACGCAGATCCGTTTGCTGCGGCTCCGGTTGATGAAAACGCGGTTCCGAGTAAATTTGGAGCAAGCGATGTTCAGGATTTAAACTGGGTTCAGTTGTTAAATGCTTATACTTGTACAGAATGCGGTCGTTGTACGTCTTCTTGTCCGGCAAACCAAACAGGTAAAAAATTGTCTCCACGTAAAATTATGATGGATACAAGAGACCGTTTGCAGGAAGTAGGTAAAAATATTGATGCTAATAAAGGTGTTTTTGTTCCGGATAATAAAACATTATTAAACGATTACATTACGCCGGAAGAATTATGGGCTTGTACTTCGTGTAATGCCTGTGTAGAAGAATGTCCGGTAAATATTAGTCCGTTGTCTATTATTATGGATATGCGTCGTTATTTAGTGATGGAGCAGAGTGCTGCGCCAATGTCATTAAATGCTATGATGACAAATATCGAAAATAATGGTGCGCCGTGGCAGTACAGCCAGCAGGACCGATTGAATTGGAAAAACGAAAATTAAGATTTATTGTTTAAACGGTTAATTGTTTAACTGTTTAATCGATTTTAAAATATTTGAGGTTTTTAGTGGGTTATAGTAAAGAGTGCGATTAACCAAATAAACGATTAACCGATTTAACAACAAAAGAAGATGTCAGAAAGTTTAGTAGTACCAACAATGGCAGAAATGCTGGCCGAAGGAAAACAACCAGAAGTTTTGTTTTGGGTAGGTTGCGCAGGAAGTTTTGATGATAGAGCAAAAAAAATTACAAAAGCATTTGTACGTATTTTAAATCGTACCAATGTTTCGTTTGCAGTATTAGGTACAGAAGAAAGCTGTACGGGTGATCCTGCAAAGAGAGCCGGAAATGAATTTTTGTTTCAAATGCAGGCCATGATGAATATCGAGGTATTGAATGCATACGAAGCAAAGAAAATTGTTACCGCTTGTCCGCATTGTTTTAATACTTTAAAAAATGAGTATCCGGAATTAGGCGGAAACTACGAAGTTATTCATCATACAGAATTCCTGAAATCATTATTGGATGATGGAAGGCTTACTATTGAAGGCGGACATTTTAAAGGAAAGAAAATTACTTTTCACGATCCTTGTTATTTAGGAAGAGCCAATAAAGTTTACGAAGCACCGAGAGATTTAATTGAAAAATTAGATGTAGAATTAGTCGAAATGAAACGTTCTAAAGCAAATGGATTATGCTGTGGAGCCGGTGGCGCGCAAATGTTTAAAGATGCTGAACCTGGAAACAAAGAAGTTAATGTATTGCGTACAGAAGATGCGTTAGAAGTAAAACCGGATATTATTGCGGCAGGATGTCCGTTTTGTAATACGATGTTAACTGATGGGATTAAACATCAGGAAAAAGAAGGACAGGTAAAAGTCCTAGATATTGCGGAGTTAATTGCGAATGCGCAGGATTTGTAAAAAAGGGGCTAAGGGACTGAGACGCTAAGCTGCTAAGTTTTTTAACCTGAAACTTTTTCAAATCTAAAATCTAAAATCAACAATCTAAAATTTAAAAATGTATATACCTTTTGAAAATTTACCTGGTGAATCAAGAGTTTGGATTTACCAATCGAACAGAAAATTTTCTGAGGAAGAGTTTTCTGAAATCGAAACCGATTTAAAAGCTTTTGTAGAAGAATGGGCCGCTCACGGAACAAGTCTTGAAGCATCATTTTTGCTTAAATACAATCGTTTTATAATATTAGCTGTAAATCAGGATGTGCAGGCTGCTACAGGCTGTTCTATTGATAGTTCGGTAGAATTTATTCAAAGTTTAGAGAAAAAGTACAACGTCGATTTACTAGATAAAATGAACGTTACTTTTAAAAATGGCGAACATATTGCACATAAACCATTAATTGACTTCAAGAAAATGGTAAAAGATAAATCAGTTTCTGAGAATACTATTGTTTTCAATAATTTGGTAAACAATATCGAAGAATTCAATGAATCTTGGGAAGTTCCTGCAGCTGACAGTTGGCACAGCAGATTTTTCTAAAAGAAATTTATAATATTTAAAAAGGCATGAAACCTAAGTTTTGTGCCTTTTTTTTGTTTTTAATACGTTCTGAATTAAACCCGACAGGTTTTTAAAACCTGTCGGGTTTGGCTGCGTAATCTTTATGTATAGAGAACTTTGTCAAAGTTTAAAACTTTGCCAAAGCTGCGAAGAAAAGTTCTTCAAAAAACAAAAACGTTTATTATAGCCCCGATGGAAGCGATATCCTTTTTTGCCGGGGTTCGGCAGAAAAGATATAGCGGACAGCGGGACAACTGGTCTTTTGGAAAAATAATTTTTCTGCTCCTGATAAAATTTATCGATTAAAAACTCTAACGTTCTAATAATCTGATAAATCTAAGATTCACAAAAATCTAACAATTGAAATACTCAATTAAAGGTGATTTTTGAGTATTTTCGTAGAATTAAATTTAATACATGAAAATAGCAATAGTTTGTTATCCGACATTTGGCGGTAGTGGTGTAGTTGCTACAGAACTAGGCCTCGAATTAGCCAGACGCGGACACGAAATACATTTTATAACTTACAGTCAGCCTGTAAGATTAGCACTTTTGAATCCTAATGTTCATTATCACGAAGTAAACGTTCCTGAATATCCTTTATTTCACTATCAGCCGTACGAATTGGCTTTGTCAAGCAAATTGGTCGATATGGTGAAATTGTATAAAATAGAAGTTCTTCATGTGCATTATGCTATTCCGCACGCTTATGCGGGGTATATGGCGAAACAAATGCTGAAGAACGAAGGAATTAATCTTCCGATGATTACAACGCTTCACGGAACAGATATTACGCTGGTAGGAAACCATCCTTTTTATAAACCTGCCGTAACTTTTAGTATCAATAAGTCAGATTATGTGACTTCGGTTTCGCAGAGTTTGAAAGATGATACGTTAAAATTATTCAAAATCAAGAATAAAATTAAGGTGATCCCGAATTTTATCGAATTGGATAAAGTGGTTAAAGACCCTGGTGCACCTTGTCATCGTTATGTGATGGCAAAGGAAAATGAACGTATTATTACACATATCAGTAACTTTAGAAAGGTAAAACGTATTCCGGATATTATTAAAATTTTCTATAATATCCAGAAAGAAATGCCTGCTAAATTAATGATGGTAGGTGATGGTCCTGAAAAAGAAAAAGCAGAGGTTTTATGTATGGAACTAGGAATTTACGATAAAGTAATTTTCTTTGGTAACAGTAACGAAATCGATAAGATTTTATGCATGACTGATTTGTTTTTGCTTCCATCAGAAACAGAAAGTTTTGGTTTGGCGGCTTTAGAAGCTATGGCTTGCGGTGTTCCGGTTATATCAAGTAATTCGGGCGGTTTGCCTGAGGTTAATTTTGATGGTATTTCGGGCTATTTAAGTGATGTTGGAAATGTAGACGAAATGGCAGCAAATGCGATTAAAATCTTAAAAGACGATGCTACTTTGAATGAGTTTAAGAAAAACGCTCTGGAAGTGGCCAGAAAATTTGATATTAAAAACATCCTGCCTAAGTATGAGGCTTTGTACCAAAAAGCAATTGACGATTATAAAGAATAGAAACAATAATTTTAAAAATTTGAATGTAATGAAAAAAGTAATTTCGGTTTTGGTAATTTTTGTTTTAGCTTCTTGTGCAACAAAAAAAGCAACTAGTTCGACGGCATTGTATGAAGTTCTAACGGAGCAGACGAATGGCGGCGGTAATATCAAGTTTTTTGAAATCCTGACAGAACCTAACGAAATTAAAATGCTTGAAAATGATCCGCTTTTGGCAGACAAAATGAAGCAGGCTGATATTAGCAATTCGAATTATGTTATTCTGAATATGGGTGAGAAAAACACCAGCGGCTATTCTATTGGTATTGAAAATGTGGAAGAAACAGATAAAAATATCATTATAACCATCAAAGAAAATGCTCCTGCTCAGGATGCAATGGTGATGCAGGTAATCTCTTATCCTTATACGGTTGTGAAAATACATTCTAAAAAAGAGATTATTATTAAGTAAGTTATTAGTTATTAGTTATTAGTTATTAGTAATTAGTTATTAGTGAAGAGTTATAGGCTGAATGTCAGGCTGAGCGAAGTCGAAGCCATCGTTACATAATTGGGCTTCGACTTCGCTCAGCCTGACACATTTTATTTTAAAACATAAAAAAAACCTGTCGCATTACAACGACAGGTTTCTTCTTACAATTATTTTTTATCTTTATTTAGAATCTGAATTTAACACCGAAACCAACGTCAAATCCAAAATTGTCATCGTCATAATATCCAGAACCAATTTCAGGTCTTGCATCTAATGACAGTGTGATTGGCACTTCTGAAAATCTGTATTCGATACCAATATCTCCGGCCGCAAAAACATAAGTTCCGCTGTCGTTATATCTGTAATTGTTATTGTAGTAATCGTGGTCCCAAGCAGCTAAACCACCCCCAACACCAGCGTACCAGTTAAATCCTCCGTCGATGTTCCAAACCCATTGGTAAAGAGCAACTCCTTTTATGGCATCAACATCGCTGCTGTTTCTCCAGCCTAAATCAAATTCAAGTCTGTTTTTTTGGTTTAATCCTAATTGGTAGGATACCTCTCCTCCAAATCCGTTATTGTCTCCTAAACGAATTCCAAGAGCGTTTTTTGAAATTTCTTGCGATTGAGCTGTAAATGCTAATCCCAAAAGCATAATGGCAGATAATATGATCTTCTTCATAAAATGGTTAATTAATTTTTGTCAAATTTAGATTTCCTTGTTTATGAAGAACGTATATTATTTTTAGAAATTGTTATATAATTCACATTTTTAGAAATTTTAAGACCTTCAAAAGTTAATAAAACACTTCTACAGGTCTTAAAACGCTGATTAAGACTATTTTTTCAAAATAATGTTAGATAACATTTGAGAAGTTAAAATATCTTCCATTTCAAATAAATTTTCTTCTTCGGTAAAGTTGGTATGTGTATAGGAATATAATTTCCAGCGCTTTTTATGGTATTCAAGAGCTGTTAGATTTTCGACCCAATCTCCTGAATTTAAATATAAAGTAGAACCGTGTTTGTTTTCTTTGGTTAATATTTTTGGCTCATGAATATGGCCGCAAATTACATAATCGTAATTTTTTTCGATTGCAAGATCAGTTGCTGTAGTTTCAAAATCCGAAATGAATTTCACTGCTTTTTTTACGCTTGCTTTTATTTTTTTAGAAAAAGAATACGGTTCACGGCCTAATTTTGCCAAACACCAGTTCGCAAAACGATTCGTAAGGATTAAATAATCGTAACCTAAACCACCTAATTTTGCAATCCATTTAGAATGCTGTACAGAGGCATCGAAAACATCTCCGTGAAAAATCCAGGCTTTTTTGTCGTCTAATTCTAAAACTAATTTATCGACCAGCGAAAAATTCCCCATATTCATATCGCTGAATTTTCGAAGAATTTCATCGTGATTTCCAGTTATGTAATATACTTTCGTTCCTTTTGAGGCCATTCCAATTATACGTTGGATAACTCGCAAATGCGCTTTTGGGAAGTAAGATTTTCTAAACTGCCACGCATCAATTATATCGCCGTTTAAGACAAGTGTTTTTGGTTTAATGGTTGATAGGTAGTTGTTTAGCTCTTTTGCGTGACTTCCGTAAGTTCCCAAATGGACATCAGAAATAATGACCAATTCGACATTTCGTTTTTTCAATTTTTCTTATTTTGAAGTTCTACAAATGAATGAATATCCGGCCGGATTTATTTTATCAAAAGGTTACTAATTTGAGGTCAATTTTAATAAATTGTGATTTTTAATCTGTTTAATCTTTAATTAATATTACCAATTTTTAATTTTTTAATTTAATTCATAAAACTTACATTTGCTCAAAACTAATTACAATGGCAGGAAATAGCTACGGCACCCTATATAAAGTTACCACGTTTGGAGAATCTCATGGTGAAGCTTTAGGCGGTATTATAGACGGTTGTCCATCAGGAATAGAACTTGATCTAGAAGCAATTGAAGTTGAAATGTCTCGCAGAAAGCCAGGACAGTCGGCAATCGTAACACAAAGAAAAGAACCAGACAGCGTTCAGTTTTTATCTGGAATATTTGAAGGTAAAACTACTGGAACTCCAATTGGTTTTATTATTCCAAATACCAATCAAAAATCAGACGATTACTCTCATATAAAAGACAATTACAGACCAAGTCATGCTGATTATGTGTATGACCAAAAATATGGTTTTCGTGATTATCGCGGAGGCGGAAGAAGTTCTGCACGCGAAACAGCCAGCAGAGTAGTAGCAGGGGCAATTGCAAAACAAATGCTTCCTGAAATTAAAATTAATGCATACGTTTCGTCAGTTGGGCCAATTCATTTAGATACACCGTATCAGGATTTAGATTTTTCTAAAATAGAAAGTAATCCGGTTCGTTGTCCAGATGAAAAATCGGCAGCAATTATGGAAGAATATATTCGCGATATCCGCAAACAGGGAGATACTGTTGGTGGTGTTGTTTCTTGTGTAATTCAAAATGTTCCGGTTGGTTTAGGCGAACCTGTTTTTGATAAATTACATGCAGAATTGGGTAAAGCAATGCTTTCTATTAATGCCGTAAAAGGTTTTGAATACGGAAGCGGTTTCTCTGGTTCTGAAATGAAAGGAAGCGAGCATAACGATTTATACAATCCTGACGGAACTACAAAAACAAATCTTTCGGGAGGAATCCAAGGGGGAATTAGTAACGGAATGGATATTTATTTTAGAGTAGCTTTTAAACCTGTTGCGACTATCATGCAGACTCAGGACTCTCTGGATAATAAAGGAAATATTACACCAATGACAGGAAAAGGACGTCATGATCCGTGTGTTGTACCTCGTGCAGTACCAATCGTTGAGGCGATGGCTGCAATTGTTTTGGCAGATTTTTATTTAATCAACAAAACATATTAAAAAAGTTAAGACAGTGAGGGTCTTATATTTTAATAACCAAAAAGTAAATTAATGCAAGTTACAGAAAACAAAAAGAAATCATTTTTTTCAGGATTAACCGGGCAGATTATTATTGCGATGGTGCTTGGAGCAGCCTTAGGAATTATTATTCATAATTCAATTTCGCAGGAAGCAGCAGTATCATTCAGCAACAAAATAAAAATGCTTGCAACGATCTTCATCAGATTAGTGCAAATGATTATTGCTCCTTTGGTTTTTACCACTTTAGTAGTAGGAATTGCAAAATTGGGTGATATAAAAACCGTTGGAAGAGTTGGAGGAAAAGCACTTGGATGGTTCTTTACCGCTTCTTTTATATCCTTGTTAATTGGATTATTCTTTGTAAACGTTTTAAAACCCGGAGTAGGCTTAAAATTAGATCATGTTGATATGAGTGCTGCTACTGAGGTAACGGCAAAAACAAAAATATTATCGGTTGAGAACTTTGTGGAGCATATTGTTCCTAAAAGTATTTTTGAGGCATTGGCAACCAACGAAATTTTACAAATTGTAATATTCTCTATCTTTTTTGGATTAGCAGCAGCTTCATTAGGAGCTACAGTAAAACCAATTATAAATGCCTTTGATAAAGCTTCGCATATCGTTTTAAAAATGGTAAACTATGTAATGAAATTTGCTCCAATTGGAGTTTTTGGTGCCATTGCAGGAGTATTTGCTATTAGAGATGCCGAGGAATTAATCATTACGTATTTTAAATTTTTTGGATCATTTTTAATAGGGATCAGTACTTTATGGGTTGTTTTAATTGTAGTAGGTTATATTTTCTTAAAAGGAAGAATGACAGAATTATTAAGACGTATTGTTGGGCCATTAGCTATTGCTTTTGGAACAACCAGCAGTGAAGCTGTTTTTCCTAAATTAACAGAAGAATTAGAAAGTTTTGGTGTAAAAGATAAAATTGTAGCCTTCATGTTACCGCTTGGATATTCGTTTAACCTTGACGGAAGTATGATGTACATGACTTTTGCCAGTATTTTTATTGCTCAGTTTTATGGTGTGCACTTAGATTTAGGAACGCAAATGGCGATGCTTTTGGTTTTAATGTTAACCAGTAAAGGTATTGCGGGTGTACCAAGAGCGAGTTTAGTAATTGTTGCGGCTACTTGCGGCATGTTTAAAATTCCGGTTGAAGGTATTGCCTTGATTTTACCAATTGATCATTTCTGTGATATGTTTAGAAGTGCAACCAATGTACTTGGAAATGCCTTAGCAACTTCGGTTGTTGGAAAATGGGAAGGAAATCACGATTCTGATACAGTAGTGGAGAATTAATTGCTTTTGTAAGAAAAGCAATAACAGATAGCTAAAAAGAAAAGCTGTATTTTTATAGGAAATACAGCTTTTTTTTATTTTTAAGTGTATATTTGATAAAACTAGCCGATTGATGCCCCACATACGGATTTTTTTACTTGCACTGCTATTCCTGAATTGTTTCAGTAATCTAGCTATAGGTCAATCTGAACCAGTTTCAGAAGCCCGGATCAATAAACTCGTTAAACAAGCCTGGGACGATTTTAAAGATTCTAATTTCGAGAAGTCCCTCATTACCTCACGTGTTGCATTAAATTATGCTACGGCCGCTAAGAATAATGTTCTAATAGCCAAATCCTACAAAGTTATTGCCGGCAATTATAATGAACTTTCAGAGTTTGATAAAGCCATCTTCTTCTACAATAAAGGCTTATACTACGTCAATAAAACCGATAACGATTCTTTAAAATACAGTCTTAATAATAATATTGGCAACATTTATTGTTTTGAAAAAAAGCAATTTGATAAAGGAATCAATTATTATAAAAAATCAATTGCTTACAGTTTAAAAACCAATGATATCAGTCAGGTTTATTTTACCAATGTAAATATTGCCTGGGCTTATTTTGATATTGGAAGATTTAAGGAAGGATATCCGTACTTGAAATTTGTCGGGAATAATATTGAAAAATACGGCGACGAGTCGACTGAAATTGTAGTTTATATGCTAAATGGCATGTATTCTAATTTTATCAATGCCAATGATGCAGCAAATGCGTACTTTTTAAAAGCGATAACAGCGGGGAAAAACAGCAGTGAACAATCTGATTTATCTTATGCGCATTTAGAATATTCGAAATTCTTAACCAAAATAAAGAATTACAAAGAAGCCTACAAACATCTTATTTTGTATAATGAAATTACCGAAGAACTGTACAATCAGGAAAAGCTTAAAAAAGCCTCAATCGCCGGTTTTAATTTAGAGCTGGACGAATACAAAAGACAGATTGATAAAATTGAAAACGAAAAGACCTCTCAATCTCAAAGTTTAAAAAAATCCCGAATTATCGTTATACTTTTTATTCTAATTTCTCTTATTCTGCTTTTTTTAATTGTAACCTTAATCAAGAATATCGGATTTAAGAAAAAACACAATTTAGAGCTTTTAGAAGCAAAAGAAATTGCAGAAGAAGCCTCTGTACTCAAAACGCAATTTATTTCGACTATAAGCCATGAATTACGTACACCGCTGTATGGTGTAGTGGGAATAACCAACATGCTTCTCGAGGAACATAAAGAATTATCGCAGAGCCAGCATTTAAGTGCTTTAAAATTTTCTGCCAGATATTTGCTTTCGCTGGTAAATGATATACTCCAGATTAATAAAATTGAAGAGAATAAAGTAGTGCTGGAAAGCTTGACATTTAATATTTCTGATGAAATTACGATGATTAAAAACTCGCTTTCCTTTTTGTCTCAAAAAAACAACAATAAAATTAATGTAGAAATAGACCAGCATATTCCGGAATATTTAATTGGAGATAAACTGCGTCTGGCTCAGATTTTAATGAACCTTGTTAGTAACGCATTAAAATTTACCAAAGACGGAGAAGTTGAAATTATTGTAAAACTGAACAGAATAGAGGGAAAATACTATTATCTGGATTTTTTAATTAAAGATAATGGAGTAGGTATTGCGGCCGTCGATCAAAATAAAATATTCGAAAAATTTGTTCAGGTAGGAAGAAAAGATGAAGATTACCAAGGAACCGGACTCGGACTTAGTATTGTAAAACGCTTACTGGGACTTTTTGGAAGTACCATTACTTTAGAAAGTGATCTTGGCGCCGGAACTTCATTTTCGTTTGTAATTCCGTTTGAACATGATCCTTTAAAAACCCAAAAAATTATTGAAGATATCGAAGTCGATTTAACATCCAGTGAAATTTATAAAATCCTGATTGTCGAAGATAATCTCATCAATCAGTTAGTGACCAAGAAAATTATTGAAAAGAATAATTTTATCTGTAAGGTTGTTGATGATGGTTTTGGAGCACTTTCTATATTAGAAAAAGAAGGATTTGATCTTATTTTAATGGATATCAACATGCCATTAATGAACGGATTTGAAACGACTAAAAGAATTCGTTTACTAGGAATAAAAACACCAATTGTGGCGCTTACGGCTTTTGATAAAGATGAAATTACAGACGAAGCGCTTTCATCCGGAATGAATGATATTATTGTAAAACCGTTTGAACCGGTAAAATTATTTAAGATCCTGAATTACTTAATAACAGAAGCGAAAAACGCTGGTATTTAATACCAGCGTTTTTTATTTTGTTTTGAAGCACTTGATTTTCTCGATTTATGAGCACCGCCGCTTCTATTAGAATTTTTAGGTTTTTCGCCAGCTTCCGGACTTCCGGCATGCCAAGGATAAGGATGATCTGTAATAATTTTTACATCAACCTTTATTAATTTCTTAATGTCTTTCCAGTAAGGTTCTTCATCTTTACCGCAAAACGAAATCGCAATGCCGCCATTTCCTGCACGTCCGGTACGACCAATTCGGTGTACGTAAGTTTCAGGAATATTAGGTAAATCAAAATTGATAACATAAGGCAATTGCTCAATATCAATTCCTCTTGCAGCAATATCAGTAGCAACCAAAACACCAACTTCTTTGTTTTTGAAAGCATCCAGAACACGCTGTCTTGCATTTTGAGATTTGTCTCCGTGAATTGCTTCGGCAGGAATGTCTTTTTTGCGAAGTGCTTTTACAACATTATCTGCACCATGCTTAGTTCTTGAAAACACCAATACATTTGATAAATTTTCTTCCTTAATTAAACGATAAAGCAAGTTTCTTTTTTCTGTTTTGTCAACAAAATAAATACGCTGCTCCACATTTTCGGCAGTTGATGAAACTGGAGAAACTTCTACTTTTTCAGGATCCTGCAAAAACATTTCAGCCAATTCGCGAATAGCAAGCGGCATAGTAGCCGAGAATAATAAAGTTTGTCTGTTTTTAGGAGTAAGCTTTACGATCTTTTTTACATCGTTTATAAAACCCATATCCAGCATCTGATCGGCTTCGTCTAAAACTAAAGTGTGCAGATGATTTAAATCCAGAAAACCTTGTTTTTGTAAATCCAATAATCGGCCTGGAGTTGCCACCAAAACATCTACGCCATTTTTTAAAGCGTCGACCTGCGGATTTTGAGAAACCCCGCCAAAAATGGTCAATTGCGTTAAATTGGTATATTTAGAATAAGTGTCAAAACTTTGTCCAATCTGAACCGCTAATTCACGCGTAGGCGTTACAATAAGCGCACGAATTTGTTTTGCTTTTTTTGATGAGCCTACAATTCGGTGCAGTTGGTGTATAATTGGAATTGCAAATGCCGCAGTTTTTCCGGTACCGGTTTGCGCACAGCCAATCAAATCTCGTCCAGCTAAAACAATCGGAATAGATTTTTCCTGAATTGGAGTGGGGTTAAGGTAGCCTTCTTCAAATACGGCTTTTTGTATACTTTTTGAAAGTGATAAATCTTCGAATAACATATCTTACTAATTAAGAATTTTAGTTTTAAGTACTAAATTCTCTGCAAAGATAGGTTTATTCGGTCAATCGTTTATTTGAATCTTGTATTATTTGGAAAATGTGTGGTTTTAAGCCGGTTGACCTTCATTGTGATTTTTCTTTTTCGTTATTCGCTTTCACAAAATCCGTTACCAAATAACCAATTAATTTTCCAATTAAATTATTATTTGGAGAATCGGCTAAATCTGGTGCGCCTTCGCAGATATGTAAATAAGCCGCATTTCTATGTTGTCCGAAAAATGAAATAAACTGTCTTAATTCTTCTACCGAAAAGCCGCTGATTGTCATAGCACTGCTGGCAATGTTAGGAATTGCGTCTAAATCAATTTCAATTCCAAACGGATCTGTTTTTATAAACTCAAGAGCAAGCGCCATTTCCCTGTCGAAATCTTTTTCTTTGCGAATATTAACGCTGTCGTACGTATTATAACGAACGCGGTCTTCGAGTTTTTTTATAATATCTAATACACTTTTAGAAGTATAGTTTTCGTGAAGTCCAAAAATGAAATATTTTTTAAGGAATCCTTCTTCATACGCATACGAAAATCCGTTGCCGCTGTGGCGCCCTTCCAGAATTCTAAAATCAGAATGAGCATCAAAATTGATGGCATTGATTGGTTTTCCTTTGGCTAAAGCCGAACCTTTAATATTCCCGTAAGCATTGTTATGACCGCCTCCAATAATAATAGGTGTCTTTCCGGCTTTTATAATTGTGAAAATTATATGAGAAACCTCTTTGTCTATTTTTTCTACTAACTGACTTAATTTTGAACGATCGTCAATGTCGTTAAAATCTAGATTTTCGACATCACGCATTTCCTGAGCCACGTCTAATTGTCCTAAAACAATGATCTGGCTTCCTTTAGAAAAACGATTATGTTGAATGTTGGCAATACTTTTAATAGCATTTTCCCAAGCCGAGGCTGCGCCGGGTCTTCCGTAATTGGCACGAACACCAATATCTTCGGGTATTCCTAAAAGTACATACTTTGCCTCTGATTCTTGTAAAAACTTGATTTTGTCTACTTCTTTTGGAAGTACAATCATTTTTTCTCCGAATTTTATTTCACCACTACGATGATTTGTAACTTTTGCCAAATCATTGACAGTAAAAGGAATTAATTTTTCCATGAAAAAAATTTATTTTCCAAAAATAATATAATTGTAACAACTTACGTTATTAACTTATATTAATTCTTAAATTTGTTATTAAAGAAAATTATTAAATATGGAAAACCCAAAGAACAACAACAATTCAAGTCTAAAAGCGGTAATAGCGGTTTTAGCAGTCCTACTGATTGGTAGCTTAGTGTATATTTTTAAATTATCTTCTGATACTGATGTAGTTAAGACAGAACTTACTACTACAATGACAGAAAAAGAATCTGTTATGAAAGATCTTCAGGAATTAAAAGCAACGTACGATGCTGCAATTGCTGAAAATACATCAATGTCTGACGAATTAATTCAGGAAAGAGATAAAGTTGTCGCTTTAATGGATGATTTAAATAAATCTAAAGGTGATGTTTCTAAATACAGATCTCAAGTTCAGGCAATGCAGGGTAAAATGAAAACTTTGGTTGCTGAGAATGACGAATTGAAAAAACAAAATGGTGCTTTAACAGTTCAAAGAGATAGTACAATTGTAGTATTAGGAGAGTCTAAAAAATACAACGAAGTACTTGTAGGACAAAATGAAGAGCTTGCAAAAACAGTTGAAAAAGGTTCTAAATTATCAGTTTTGAACACTAAAACTTCTGCTTACAAATTAAGAAGCTCAGGAAAACAAATTGAAACAGATAAAGCAAGCCGTGCTGATATCTTAAAAGTAAGTTTTACAATTGCTGAAAACCAAATTGCAAAATCTGGAGATAAAACATATTATGTTCAGGTTATTGATGCAAAAAACAATGTTTTAGGCGAGAAAAAAACTGAAAGCTTTGGAGAAAACTCTTTAACATACAGCTTCAAAACTACTGTAAAGTATGAGAACAAATCTGTAAATGTTACAGAAGATCTTCCTGGAAAAGATTTTGCTAAAGGAACTTATTTTATCAATGTTTTTGATAATGACGAACTAGTTTCTAAAACAAGTTTCAGCTTAAGATAATCGTGCCAAAGAAGTAAATACCACTTTGATATTAAAGGTCTGTGATTTCACAGACCTTTTTTTATGGGGTAAATTTTTTAAATGTTATGTCTGCAATGTATCCCGTGGTTGAAACCACGGGCTATGAATGAAAGGTTTTGAAAATGTTGTTTTACAATATAGGCAGCGGTTTTAACCGCTGCAGAGCAAAATTGGTAATAGGTATAATAAAAATAACCCGCAGTTTTGGCCGCGGGTCATGTTTAAATAATTTAGAAAAGCATTAAATTTTATTATATAATTTCCCCTTCAATTAAAACGTCTTCAATTAAATTGCTTCCAAAAGCGTAAGGAATTTGATAGTAAGATGAAATAGGTTTTGTTATAATTAAATTGGCTTTTTTGCCTTTTGTAATACTGCCATGTGTTTCTGAAAGCCCCATTGCATAAGCGCCGTTTATTGTTGCGGCATTTATGGCTTCTTCGGGAGTCATTTTCATTTTGATACAAGCTGTTGCCACCACGAAATTCATGTTTCCGGATGGAGTAGAGCCAGGATTAAAATCGGTTGCTAAGGCAACTGGCAGTCCTGCTTTTATCATTTCTCTTGCCGGCGTATACGGAATGCTTAAAAAATAAGAACAAGAAGGCAGTGCAACCGGCATTGTTTCGGTGCCTTTTAAAGCCTTAATATCTTCCGGATTCATTATTTCTAAATGATCGACAGAAAGCGCGTTAAATTTAACGCCAGACTGAATCCCGCCAATAGAATTAAATTGGTTAACGTGAATTTTTGGCTTTAAGCCGAATTCAATTCCGGCCTGCATGATTTTTTCGGTTTCTTCAACAGAAAAATAACCGCTTTCGCAGAAAACATCCACATAATCGGCCAATTTGTTTTGGGCAATTTCCGGAAGCATTTTTGTTATAATCTCGTCAATATAACCCGCTTTGTTTTCTTTGTAATGAGTAGGGAAAGCGTGTGCTCCTAAAAAAGTAGCTTTAATGGAAATTGGATAATTTTCGGCCAGTTTTTTAATAACACGAAGCATTTTTAATTCGCCTTCGATAGTTAATCCGTAGCCTGATTTTATTTCAACAGCTCCGGTTCCTAAATGCATTACTTCTTCTAAACGTACTTTCGACTGCTCGTAGATTTCTTCCTCAGAAGTTTCATTTAATTTTTTAGCCGAATTTAAAATACCGCCGCCACGATTTGCGATTTCTTCATAAGTAAAACCGTTAATACGGTCTACAAATTCCTGTTCGCGATTTCCTGCGTATACAATATGAGTATGACTGTCACACCAGGTTGGAAGAACAACTCGTCCGGATGCGTTGATAATTTTATCGGCTTTGATTTCAGGAAGATTTTCCATCGAACCAAAATCGGCAATAAGATTATCTTTTATAAGTAAGAACGCATTTTTAATGGTAGGAAGTGATGCCATTTCTGATCCGGAAACTTTAGCAATTGAAGTTTCACGAACCTGTAGCAGTTCTTGTATGTTTTTTATTAATGTTGTCATTGTTGGTATTGTTATAAAACACAAATTTCACGAATTAATCCGTGAAATTTGTATCTAAATATTAGAATTTGGAATTTTAAAAATTTGAATATTGTTTCGATGTTATTCAGAAACCGTTATTTCAAACAATTTATCCCAGTATTTACCTGTAACAAAAATGGTTTTGGTTTGCGGATTGTATGCAATTCCGTTTAAAACTTCTGCATTCTTAGATTTAACTGATTTGCGTAAACCAGAAAGGTCTAATATTCCTTCGACAGCGCCAGAAGTTGGGTTTACAACCGCAATAGCATCTTTCTGCCAAACATTTACATAGAATTTTCCGTTGATTAATTCTAACTCGTTGATAGATTTAATTTTTGAAGAACCAGAATAAACGTTGATATAATCAATTAGTTTTTGTGTGTCTGGATCCATTTTCCAGATTTTCTCCGTTCCGTCTGAGTGATAAATGTATTTGCCATCATTTGTCATTCCCCAGCCTTCAATATCTTTATCGTATTTGAATGTTTTTTCTAACTTGAAAGTTTTAGCATCATAAATGAAACCTGTTTTTTCCTGCCAGCTTAATTGATAGATTTTTCCATTGATAAAAGTAATTCCTTCACCAAAATATTCTTTAGGAAGATCAACCTGTTTGATTACTTTTCCGGTTTTATAATCTACAGATCTAAAGTATGAGTCTTCTTTTTGACCTGTACTTTCAAATAAAACACCGTCATGAAATTCTAATCCTTCTGTAAAAGCAGTAGTATCGTGAGGGAATGTATTTACGACTTTATACTTTAATAATTTTGGTTCAACATTCGAAACGATTTCAATTCGTTTTGTGGCATCAGATGAATCTCCTCCAAAATAAGCAGTAGCTTTTAAATATTGGTAACCCAATTTTTGATCTTTTAATTCAAATTTAAGTTTTTCTGCTCCTTTTTGACTTCCCACTTTTTTGTCGTTAATAAAGTAAACAACGCTGTCGATTTCTTTCGAATTTGGGTTTAAAATTCCAATTGAAACCGCTTCTTGAGGTAAAAAATGGGCAGGAAAAGCAGAATCATCGATGGTAAACAAAGAATTTTCACCTTTTTTTGTGCCTTTGCATCCAATTAATGTGATTCCTAATAAAATGACAGTTAGGAAGTTATATTTTTTCATAGTTAAAAATTTGAATAAGCCAATATACGACGTTATTTTTATAGCAGCAAAGCTCTTGCAAAAATATAAAAAGATTGTATATTTGCACCGGCAAGTCCTACACGACCAGCTCCTGCAGACTCCCCCAGGATGGGAACATAGCAAGGGTACGTGGTTGAGCGGTGCGATGTAGGTCGCTTGCCATTTTTTATTTTTTAGAATTTGTATAAAAGTAGTCTTCCTTCGGGAGGATTTTTTTATTTTTGGTGCTTTGTAAATTAAAAGTTATTGGAGTAATTCTAAAAACTGTGGAGGGATGAAAAAGTTAACCGCAAAGAACGCTAAGTTTTTTTACTCTTAGTTTTTTGTGAAAAGGCAAAGTTCGCAAAGCTTTGTGGGCTTAGATTGTGTAAACGCAACTTAGAACTTGGTGAACTCTGTGAAAAGTCTTTGTGGGCTCTGTGGTAAAAAATAGTGATCTCTCATAACTTATAACTCAAAACTCATAACTTTTCAAAATGAATAAAGTCGTTTTAATTACCGGAGGATCATCAGGAATTGGAAAATCTATTGGAGAATTTTTACATGCAAAAGGTTTCGTAGTGTATGGAACAAGCCGAAATCCTGAAAAAGTATTAAATTCAGTTTTTCCTTTGGTGGCTTTAGATGTTCGAAATGCGGAATCAATTCAAACAGCGGTTGCTAAAATTATTCAGACTTCAGGAAGATTAGATATTGTAATTAATAATGCCGGAGTTGGAATTACCGGACCTTTGGAAGAAATTCCGATGGAGGAAATTAAAAACAATTTCGAAACCAATTTCTTTGGACCAATCGAAGTAATGAAAGCTGTTTTACCGCAAATGCGCGAACAAAAATCAGGTTTGATTATCAATATTACTTCAATTGCTGCATATATGGGACTGCCTTATAGAAGTGTTTATTCGGCATCTAAAGGAGCTTTGGAATTGATTACAGAGGCTTTACGTATGGAAGTAAAACAATTTGGGGTTGAAATTACCAATGTTGCTCCAGGCGATTTTGCTACTAATATTGCTTCTGGACGTTATCATGCGCCGGTTGTAAAAGGATCTGCTTATGAAAAAGTTTACGGAGATACGCTTGCTACAATGAATGAACATGTAGATGCAGGAAGCAACCCAAACGAAATGGCGGAAGCTATCTATAAAATTATACAGACTCCAAAGCCAAAAGTGCATTATAAAGTAGGGGTATTCATGCAGAAATTTTCGATTGTACTAAAACTTGCACTTCCGGATAAAGTGTATGAAAAAATGCTGATGAATCATTACAAACTATAATAAATTATTCTGGAGCAAAATTTGAGATTATGCTATAGGTATGAAAATTTCAAATTTTGCTCCTTGATTTTTAACGCCTTCTGCTTTAATAAAACCATTGTGATTTTCTACAATTCGTTTTACAATGGTAAGTCCAATTCCGGTACTGTTTAACGATTTGGTTTGCAATACCTGGAATAATCCAAAAATCTTGTCGCTGTAAGCCTGATCAAATCCAAGTCCGTTGTCTGAAATGGTAATCAATTTATATTTCTGATTCGGGAGAAGCTGATCGTTATTTAATTCCTGTTTGTTTCCTGTCTTAGAAGTTATGCTTATAACGAGTTTTTTATCGGGATTTGAGAACTTTAAAGAATTACTGATGAGGTTATACATCAATTGTCTGAACTGAAATTCGATGACATTTAAACTTCCAAGACCTTCTATTTCGAATATTACATTTTTGTTTTCTGTTTCTTCGCTAAAATCTTCAATAACATTATTTAAGATTGTGTTGAGGTCTTTTAATTCAAATTTTCTTTCGTCGAATTTTGTTTTAGAATAGGTAAGAAGATCGTTGATTAAATTCTGCATTCTAAAGGCCGAACTTCTAATTTTCTGAAAGGCCGCTTTTGCTTTTTCAGATAGTTTGTTTTCTTCTTCGCGCTGAATTAGATCTGTATAAAGCTGAATTTTTCGTAAAGGTTCCTGAAGATCATGACTCGAAATATAATTAAAGGCTTCAAGTTCGGTATTCATTTTTTTAAGCGAATTGTTTTTCTCGATTAGCTTTTTTTCTGCTTCGGATATTATTTTTTCAGTTTCTTTCTTTTCGACTTCATTTTTCTTTAAAAGAGTATTCTTTTCGCTTAAAAGTGTTTTGTCTGCCTGAGCTTGTTCTACAGCAGTTAAGTGAAACGCAATCAATTCAGCAAAAAGATTAAACATTTCGCTGACTTTAAAATCTTTTAATTTATTTGGTTTAGGATCGATAGCGCATAAAGTGCCAAAAAAACTTCCGTCCTGACGTATAATGGGTACAGAAATATAACTCTGCAGATTGTACATAATTGGGGTATGATGATTATGGTACTCAGAATCTTCGCTTACGTTGTCAATAATTACGGCTTTGGGATTTTGCCTGATTTCGTCGCAGATTGTTGTTTTTACTTGTAATTCGTCTCCTGGTTTTAACCCAAACTCCAAATTATCTAAGGCACTGCATGTTATCCATCGATCTTCAGTAACTCTGGCAATGGCGGCAAAACCCATTCCTGTGGTTTGGCATATAACATTGAGTAAATTAGGAACAATTGAAATTTTTTCAATGTTGATGATATCTTGTTTGAAATTTTCTTCGAGCACTGGCGTAGTTGTTTTAATTTTTTAAAAATACGATATTATTATGGTTTGTATCAAATTATTGAGGCGGATAGTTATAATTATTTCTTAGTTTTTAATCTTTGAAAAATTATAAATCGTAATTTTGCAGCTGAATTTGCGTGAGGGATAGAAGCGGCATCCTTTTGTGAAGTGAAACGAAACAAAAGATATAGCGGAGAGCCCTCCCGATAGTTATCGGGATTGGGGCACGCCCAAAATAGGAACACAATTAAATTTAAATATATAGATTATGAAATTTTTTATTGATACAGCTAATTTAGCTCAAATTAAAGAAGCACAAGCTTTAGGTGTTTTAGATGGTGTAACAACTAACCCGTCGTTAATGGCGAAAGAAGGAATTACAGGAAAAAACAACATCTTAAAGCATTATGTTGATATCTGCGATCTTGTAGAAGGTGATGTAAGTGCTGAGGTTAATGCTCTTGATTATGACGGAATGATTAAAGAAGGTGAGGAGCTGGCTGAATTGCATGACCAAATCGTGGTAAAACTGCCTATGACAAAAGAAGGTGTTATGGCTGCAAAATATTTTTCGGATAAAGGAATTAAAACTAACGTAACTCTTGTTTTTTCTGTAGGACAAGCGCTTTTGGCTGCTAAAGCCGGAGCTACTTATGTTTCTCCGTTTATTGGTCGTTTAGACGATGTTTCGACAGATGGTTTAAACTTAATTCAGGAAATTAGAGAAGTTTACGATAACTACGGTTACGAAACTCAAATCTTAGCTGCGTCTGTACGTCACACTATGCATATTGTAAATTGTGCTAAAATTGGTGCTGATGTTATGACTGGACCTCTTTCTGCAATTTACGGATTGTTGAAACACCCGTTAACAGATATTGGTTTAGCTCAGTTTGTTGCTGACTTTGAAAAAGGAAACAAGTAATCCTTAGATACTTATGAAATTAAAATCGTCTTTTTTCTAACGAGAAAAGGCGATTTTTTTTACTTTTATATGAAACTTAAATGATTGAATATGAAAGTACTGCTTATAATGTTGTCGTTTTTTGCTGTAAATGTGTCGATATATGCGCAAACAGCTAAAGTTCTAAAAAGTGTGAATGATGCCGGCGATGTGGCAACATTTGAGCTTGATTGTTCGGTTAAGTTTCAGACTTTGGCCAAAGGACTTCGTTATAATATTACGCGTCATGAGTTTAAAGGTCCTGAGATGAAAAACAGCTATAGATTAATGTTGGTTATGGACGGATTTTATTCTAAAACCTTAAATAATGAAATGACAATTTCGGCAGTTTTAAGCGATGGAACGATTATTGAAGCCAAAAAGATTATTGAGTCGGATGGATTTTTTGATGGTGCGTGTACTTTAAAAATAAAAGACCCGGAAGCGCTTTTAAAAGCGAATATAGATAAAGTTATTGTTCATGCTGATAAAGAGGTGGTTTATCCGTTATCGGCTCAGAATAAGGCGATTTTTAAGAAGAATCTCGCTAATGTAATTAATGCTAAGTAAAGGGGCTAAGGTTCTGAGATGCTGAGGTGTTAATAAAGTCTCTAAGATGCTGAGGTTCTGAGGGACTAAGGTTTTTTATTTTATGGATAAAAAAATCCAAATTCTTATTTGTAATTGGAATTTGGATTTTTTTTTATATTGATATTTTATAAGTTTCTTAGTGACCTCCGCCTCCGCCTTCAACGTGGCTGATTCCTTGTCTTTTTAATATTTTAGGGCAGTAGAAACCGTAGAATCCTAAATATGCAAAACCAAGAAGTGGTACTATATAAGAGAAATGTGTCCAGGTGATACCAAAAATTCCTTCTGGTTTTGTTAAGTCAAAATCGCAGATACTTCCTTGAATTAATGGGATAACTCCTCCTCCAAGAATCATCATGATTAAGAATGAAGATGCTTTTCCTGTGTTTTTTCCTAAACCTGCGATCGCTAAATCGAAGATAGAAGGCCACATGATAGATAAGAATAATCCACCTGAGATGAAGAAGAATTTAGCAATTGAAGGATCTGGCCAAACTAATCCGGCAACCATCATTAATAAACCTGATATTCCGAAAAGCATTAATGTTTTTCCAGCATTTTTTCCTCCAACAAAACTTACCGCAATGAATAATAAAATCCAGATTGGGTAAATATAGAATGCAGAAACATCATGAGCTGCAAAAATGTTAGCTCCAATAATTACTCCAAATGCAACTGCAGGAACAATGAATTTTAAAGCTGTATTAACTAAGTTTGAAGTATTGAAAACGTTTACACCACCATTCCAGCGGCCAATCATTAAACTTCCCCAGTAAAGGGCGATAAATGGCGCGATGGCATCTTCTAGTACATTTCCGAATTCGGCAGTATGTAATAAAGCAGGTAAATTACTGATGATCGTAACCTCAGTTCCAACATAAATGAAGATTCCTAACATTCCTAAATACAATTGCGGGTAATCAAGAATATTGAATTTTTCGTGTGCTGTTTTAACCACTTCTTCCTCTTTTTCAGGATCTTCGATTTTAGAGAAGTTCATGAAAATAGCGACTGCGATAAAAGCAAGACCAAGGATGATGAATGGTAATTTGATATCTTCTAAAGAAAGAGAGGTGTTTTTGTTGTCTCCCATTCCAAATAAAGCGATACCTAATAAGATAGCTCCAATTGTTGTTCCGAATGAGTTGATACCTCCTGCTAATGTTAAACGGTGTGCCCCTGTGGCTGGACTTCCCATTTTAATTGCTAAAGGATTTGCTACAATTTGCTGAATTGAAAAACCTAAACCAACAGTAAACAAAGCGGTTAAGAAGAAAGGGAAACTTTCCATGGTTGCAGCTGGAACGAATAAAAACGATCCAACAGCAGAAAGAAGTAAACCAGCCGAAAGTGTTTTCTTGTAACCGAATTTTTGCAGTACGTCTAATTTTAAAGAAACTAAAAAGAAGATTATCGATCCTACAAAATACGCAGCATAAAATGCCCAAGCTACTAATTGTGATTGAACTTGAGATAAAGTAAATACTTTTTTGAATACTGGAATCAGGATGTCATTGGCCGAACCAACAAAACCCCAAAAGAAGAAGACGATTATCAATGAGATAAACTGTCCCCATTTGGTTTGAACATTTTCTGAACTCATAATTGTAATAAGGTTAATTTTTTAATAAACTGTTTTTTGAAGACCGTAAATATATTTGTTACATGAATCAAAAAAAAATTATTGATTGAAAATAATGTTAAATTTAAACGAACAGCATCATTTATTCAACAATGTGTTAATTTATTGAGAGTTAGAAATGTTAAAGTTTTATTCCAGAATTCGGTTTTTTACATCTTTACTGTAATTTCTGCCTATAGGAATGGTATAAGACTGAATTTGAATGCGGTTTCCTTCAATAGATTTTACTTTATTTAAAGCAATTACATACGATTTATGGATGCGCAGGAAGCGGTCTCCAGGCAATTCTTCAGATAATGAAGTTAAGGATTTGTGGGTAATATAGGTTTTATCTGCAGTGACAACTTTTATATATTCTTTCATTCCTTCGATAAAAAGAATTTCTTCAATATTAATTTTCATCATCTTTTTATCCACTTTAATAAAAATATGCGAATCACCTTTTGTGGTGTCGATTTTAATATTGTTTTTTAAATTGTATTCGGTTGTAATTTTATTGATGCATTTAATGAATCTTGGCAGCGGAATTGGTTTTACCAAATAATCTAAAACATCGAGATCATAGCTTTCTGCAGCAAACTCTCTAAAGGCGGTTGTAATGATAACTTTAGTTTTGTTTTCGATTAAACTAATTAACTCGAAACCGGTCATCATGGGCATATTGATGTCTAAAAATACGGCATCTACCGAAGTGCTGTTTATAAAATCCAGCGCTTCCAAAGAATTATTGAATGTGCCAATAACTTCAAAGTCTGTAAAATTGTTAAAATAATTTTGCAGCACTTTAATAGCTAAAGGCTCATCATCGATCAATACACATTTAATCTTCATTCTGAATAGGTATTTGCAAACGGATTATATAGTAATTTAGTTTTGTTGTGTCTTTTAAACTGAAATGATTCTTGTAAATTAACTTTAATCTTTTCTTCGTGTTAACGAGACCAATGCCGCCTTTTGACTTAAGATTTTGTGAATTTACAAAATTATTTAAGATTTCAAAGTCTAACATTTTATTGTCGGTAACTTTACAATTGATTTTAATTTTTAGGTTATTATTGTTGATTCCCCCATGTTTAAAGGCATTTTCGACCAATGAAATAAAGATAAGCGGCGGCACTACAATGTCCTCAATATTCGATTCTAAATTAATGGTAACCTCCACGTTTTCAAAGCGCAGTTTTTCGATTTCAATATAATTCTGAATATAATCTATTTCCTTAATAAGCGGGACAAACTTAGTTCCTTTTACATCATATAAAACATATTCCATCAAATTAGAAAGCTTGATAATTACGTCCGGAACCTTATCTGAAGATTCCAGCGATAATGCATATAAATTATTTAAGGTGTTGAAAAAGAAATGCGGCTGGATTTGATTTTCGAGATATTTCAGTTTGATTTTAAATTGATTTTCTCTTAAAGATCTGTTTCTTTCTCTTTCGCGAAGCCAGGTTAAAGTAAGATAAACAGAAGATGCCATCGCCAAAACGTATAACTCTCCTATACAAACGGCCAGAATGTGATTAATATCAAAAGGATGGTACTCTCTATTAGCCTCCGGCCATATATTTTCGGATATAATATAATAGGTCAAAGCTGTTTTTAACAGATAAATTCCAAAAAGACTGGTTAGTAAGGCGAGGGTATAGGTAATATATTTTTGTTTAAGCACATATTTTGGGACTAAAACAAAAAGGTTAAAATAGACAAGCGGGATATGCAGAGAGAACTCAATAAGATTCGATTTAAATGAATAAGGGTAATCATTAAAGTAAGCTCCCCAGCGTAAAAAGTTGAGGGTGAAATAACTCCCCCAAAACCAAATATGATTTTGAAGCTTTATGTCAAATTTTAATTTTTGAATATCGCTCAACTTTTTTTTAACGTTTTATTATTATTTGTTTGGGACTTGTAATTATTGTGCAACTTTAAACAATTACGGGCTAAAACACAATTTTTTTGAATAAAATTTTATAAAAAATGACAATTAATATTTTATTTTAAGGGGATATCGTTTTCGTATAACATAATGTTGAATGTTTTGTGTCGTTTGTTTAAAAAATTTAGCTGTTTGTATAAAATATTTTTTTTAACAGTACCTTAACAATAAATTTATCACTTAACTAATCAAAAACATGATAAAAATGAAACAAATTATGTTAATCTTTATGATTGTCTTTACAACGCAGGCCTCCCTTGCTCAAGTAAAAACAATTAAAGGTTTGGTAAGCGATCAAAACGGATTGCCGCTGCCGGGAGTGAGTATTATAATTCAAGGTACAAAAACCGCAGGCCAAACGGATTATGACGGAGTGTATACGATTCAAGCATCTGCAGGAGATGTTCTTGTATTTTCGTATATCGGTATTAAAACTAAAACAGTAACAGTTGGTTCTTCTCCAACCATTAATGTTGTGCTTCAGGAAGATGCACAAAATTTGAATGAAGTAGTTGTTACGGCTTTAGGTATTAAAAGACAGAAAAAAGAATTGGGTTACGCCGTTCAGGATGTTAAAGGCGACCAATTGAACAAGGTAATTACTACCAATGTTACCACGGCATTATCAGGTAGAGTTGCGGGTGTTGATGTTTCTATACCAGCTACTGGTGTTGCAGGAAGCACGAGAGTTATTATTAGAGGTATATCGAGTATAGGCGAGAGTAACCAGCCGCTTTATATTGTTGATGGTGTTCCTATTGATAACTCAGGATTGTCTAACGATCAGGCAGCTACCAGCAAATGGTTTGACGGACGTGATAACGGAGACGGTATTTCGGGTATCAACCCAAACAACATCGAAAGTTTAACAGTTCTAAAAGGTGCGGCCGCAGCTGCATTATATGGCTCAAGAGCGTTAAACGGTGTTATCTTAATTACAACCAAAAAAGGTAACAAAGGAAAAATTCAAGTCGAGTTAACCAGCGGCGTGAGTTTTGACCGAGTTGATGCGAAGTACTCTGATTTTCAAACAGAATATGGTACAGGTGCCAATGGCGTATTGCCGGATCCATCAAAAGCTCCAACAGAACTTTATACCTCTACTACAAATGCATGGGGACCTAAATTTTCTGAGAGTGTAGGACAGCAGGTAAAAATATTCGACGGATCGATGAGACCGTATGCTAAAGTTGATAATAACATTCAGGATTTTTTTAGAACTGGTTTTACCACTACAAACGGAATCGCAATTTCTGGAGGAGCTGAGAATGCTTTTGTACGTTTTGGTTTTAATAACTTAAAAAACGATGACGTAATTCCACAATCAGGACTGGAAAGAAACGATGCAACTTTGAATGCTACCTTAAGATCAGAAAAATTTACGTTAGATGCTAATGTGAATTATATTGCTGAAAACACAAAAAACAGACCTGGATTGGGAGATTCTCCTAATAACGTTGGGTATTCTTTAAGCGGACTTGCTCCTAATATTGATCAGGCTTGGTTGAAAAACTACAAAAATCAGGAAACAGGAGAAATTTATCCTTGGAACAACAATATTTACTTATTGAATCCATATTTTACTACACAAGAAAATCATAACTCATCTGTAAAAAATCGTTTTATTGGTAATGTTACAGGAACATATCAATTAAAAAAATGGATTGCATTGACTTTTAGAACAGGTCTTGATAGTTACGGGTTTAGTGCTAAAGATTTTATGGCAGCCGGAAGTACTTGGCCAGGAAGAGACGAAGGATATTTGGGTTTAAATAATATCAATGTATCAGAGATGAATACAGATTTTATTGCCACTTTAAGCAATATTAAATTAGCAACTGATTTTACTTTCTCTGGAATTTTAGGAGCGAGCAGAAGAGATTTTAAAAGAGAACAAGATTCTAGATTTGGAACAAAAATCATTGAACCGGGAACAGAATATATAAGCAATTTTGTAAACCAGACAGAAAATGCTCCGGTAGTAACAAAAACAAGAACAAACTCAGTTTATGGATCGGCTAAGTTTGATTACAAAGAATATTTATATGCTGAGTTTACAGGAAGAAATGACTGGTTTAGTGTAATTAACAAAGATGCATTTTATCCTGCAGCTTCGTTAGGTTTTGTATTCTCTGATGCATTTGGTCTTAAAGGAGATGCTTTTTCTTATGGTAAATTCAGAGCGTCTTGGGCACAGGTTTCTAATGCGCCGGGAGCTTACAAAAATGCGTTGAACTATACTACTTTTGCTTCTTATAACGGGCAGAGTGTTGTAAATATCAAAAATACATCGGCACCTAATCCAGATTTAACGTACCAATCTAAAACAGGAGTTGAGTTTGGATTTGAAACAGCTTTCTTCAAAAACAGATTAAGAGCTGATATTACACTTTACCGCGAAGATACATCAGATCAAACACTTGATTTACCATCTTCTGCAACATCTGGATATGAGTTTGTTTCTGTAAATGCCGGAAAACTTCGTAATGAAGGTATCGAGATTTTCTTATCTGGTACACCAATAAAAACAGATAGTTTTGAGTGGGGAATCGATTTGAACTTCTCAAAAAACAAAAACTCTATTGTTTCTTTGCATCCAGACATTAATACTTATACGATTTCTGAGGCTCGTTGGGCTGGAGCTGCAATTGTTGCTCAGGTTGGCGGACAATACGGAACTATTATGGGTAGAGATTTCTTAAGAAACGAAGCTGGAGAAAAAATAGTAAGCGCTAATGGATTGCCATTATTTACAGATGAAAAAGTAAAATTAGGAAAAGGACTTCCGGACTGGGCTGCTGGTTTAACTAATAGATTTTCTTATAAAGGAATTACGCTTCAATTCTTAATTGATATGAAATTTGGAATGGATGTTTATTCTATGACGAATTCAGTTGCGGCATCAAAAGGACTTTTGGATGTAACTACAGAAGGAAGAGATGAGTACAATCACGCAAGAGCGGCCGCTGCTGCCCTTCCTGGTTTCGATCCTGCAACTTGGGTTCCAACAGCGGGTTATGTTGCCGAAGGTGTTGTAAATACAGGAACAGCTCAAAATCCAATTTATGTAAAAAACACGACACCGGTTAATCCTCAAAGCTACTGGAATACTGTTTTCAACAATACTCCGGCACCATTTATTTATGATGCTTCTTATGTGAAATTGAGAGAAATCAGTTTAGGTTATACAATACCAAAAAGTGTTTTTGAAGGAGCAAAAATCAATTCAATCTATATTTCGGCATTTGCCAGAAATTTATTGACTTTTAATAAAGATCTTCCAAACGTTGACCCGGAATCAATGTATACTTCTGGAAACGGACAAGGTTTCGAATATGGTTCATTACCATTTAGACAATCGTATGGTTTTAATATTAAAGTTGCATTCTAAAAAAAGAAATTATGAAATTTAAACAAGTAATAATAGCCATACTCACGTTGTTTACTGCAGTAGGCTGTACCGAAAATTTTGACGAACTGGAAAAAGATCCGGTAGCAATGTCAGCAAATCCAGCCGGACAACTTACGTTTACGCAGTTGGCAATGTCGGGTGACGGGTTTTACCAATGGAGAGCCAACTTAATTTATTCAGGAGGTTTTGTGCAGCACTATGCCGGAGCATGGAACGTAACTGAATTTGGAAGTAAATTCAAAAAAGACGACGGATATGCAACTGCTCTTTGGAGAAATGGCTACCAAAACGAATTAAAGAATGTGGTCGATATGCTTGAAAAAACAGGAGGAGATCCTGGAGCTGCCAACATGAATGCCGTTTCTAAAATCATGAGAGTGATGGTAGCACATCGTATTACAGATCTTTATGGCGATATGCCTTATTCTGAAGCTGGATTGGGTTTCTCTAAAGGAATTGTAACACCTAAATATGATAAACAGGAAGATATTTATGCTTCGTTTTTTAAAGATTTAGAAGATGCAAATAATCAGTTAAACACAAGTGGAGGTCTTATAAAAGGTGATTTATTCTACAAAGGAGATATTACGAAATGGAAAAAACTAGCCAATACACTAAGATTACGTTTGGGAATGAGAATTTCTGAAGTAAAACCTGCCGAAGCAGAAAAACAAGTTAAAGCAGCTTTACAAGCAGGAGTTTTTACAAGCAACGACGACAATTGTATCATGAACCATTTAGATGCTACTTTTAACGATGATCCTGCATCAATTGATTTTAGAGGTAACGGATTAGCGTATGCACTTAACGGAAATGAAAACGGAGATCACTTTAGTACTTTGGTTATTGATTTTCTAAAAAACAACGGCGATCCAAGATTAACGATGTACGCAACTCCTAAAACAACAAGCGGAATAGTATCTGGAGGACCAATACAACCAGGAGAATCATTGTATGTGGGGGTTAAACCAGGATTATTTCAATGGGAAGTTCCAACAGGAGCGACTTCAACCTCTGGAATACAAGCTTATTTTAAGAAAAAAACAACACCCTTCTTACACGTAAGTTATTCAGAAAGTCAATTGTTGCTTGCAGAAGCGGCATTTAGAGGCTGGGTTCCGGGATCTGCAGCAGATTACTATAAAAAAGGAGTAGAAGCGGGTATCAAACAATTAGAAATTTATGGAGCAACGCCGGCAACTCAGGCAAGTATTGATGCTTATTTAGCGGCTAAACCTTTAGTTGCAGGACAAGAAAAAGTACAAATTGCAACACAGCTTTGGATAACGTATATTTTTAATAGTATTGAAGCGTATTCAAACTGGAGAAGAACTGGATATCCGGTATTAGTGCCAATTACAAATGCTGACTCTGAAACAGGAGGTGTTACGCCAAAACGTTTGTATTATCCTAACGATGAAATGCAGAAAAACGAAGCGCATTATTTAGAAGCTTTGGCAAGAATGGGAGGGAAGAACGATTGGTTAAATAAAGTTTGGTGGGATGCAAACTAAATAAATATTCCTAAAATATAAAGTTATGCCTGATAAGGTATTATTTTCATTCTAATTAAAATTAAAAACAAAAAAGTTTAAATTAAAAATTATGATAAAAAATAAAGCCTTATTAGGCATCCTTTTTTTTCTAAGTTCTCTTCTTTCAGTATACAGCTGTACAAATGAAAAAGAAAACAATCCAGAAGAAGTAAAAACTAAAACAGCAAGAGTGGTGGGGTATCTGTCCGCTGATAGTTTTAGCAAAGTAAACTCTATTCAGTTTTGTAAACTAACACATTTGAATATCGCATTTGCTAATCCGGATAAAAATGGAAATTTGGTTTTTAACGGAGATATCGATGCTGTAATTAAATACGCAAAATCGGTTAATCCTAAAATTGCGATTAGTATTTCGCTGGCTGGAGGAGTTATTTCAGGAGAACAAGCCGCAAACTGGTCTTCCTTAATTGATAAACCCGAAAACCGACCAGCATTTATTCAGAACATTGTAAAATTTGTTAAAGACCATAATTTAGACGGCGTTGATGTCGATCTCGAATGGGATGCCGTTACTACAGGTTATAGTGGTTTTGTGCTTGAATTACGAAAAAGCCTTACCGATAATAAAAAATTGCTGACAGCGGCGCTTCCAAACAATACCCGATTCGTAAATATCAGTGCAGCAGCTTTAAACGCCTTCGATTTTATAAATATTATGGCGTATGACAGTACTGGTCCGTGGAGCCCGAATAAAATTGAACAGCACAGTTCTTTTGAATTTGCAAAAGAAGGCATTGATTTTTGGCATAAACTTCAAAATGTTCCGAGTGAAAAACTTACACTTGGCGTCCCTTTTTACGGCTATAATTTTACCAATGCAGAAGTAACGAGTTCTGCTTTTGGTGAAATCGTACAAGCGGGAAAACAGTTTGCAGATCAGGATGAAGCAGGAAAGATATATTATAACGGAAGACTAACAATTGCTAAAAAAGTCGAATTTGCTGCTGAAAATACCGGCGGTATCATGATTTGGGAACTCGCACAAGATTCTTTTGATGAATATTCTTTGTTAGATGTAATTCATAAAAAATATACGGCATTAAAAATTAAAACTACAGGTTTATGCAGTAACTAAAACAGTCTTATCTGTTAATGAATTAATAAGTTTATCGCTTCTTTTTAACATCAAAATTAAAGAGAAGCGATAATTTTTTATATAAATGTCAGAATTTGAGATAGTTATTCTTTTTGAATTTTTTTTATCGATTTTTAACTTTTACTGAATAAAATCGTCGTAAATGGGGTAAAATGTGCTTTTAATAGAATTGAAAACGTTTTCGCGCAGCAGATTATTGATCGTTTTATGTCGTTGGTTTAAAATTTAGGGTAGTTTGTATAAAATATTTTTTTTAACAATCCCTTAAGAATAATTTTACCTCATAACTAACAAAATAAATAAACATGAAAAAAATTTTCTTAATCTTTATGATTGTTTTTACGGCGCAGGTTTCGCTTGCACAAGTAAAAAATGTTAAAGGTGTGATTACAGATTCTGATGGGATGCCGTTACCTGGGGCATCTGTTGCTGTACAAGGAGGTCAAAAAGGCGCTACTACCGATTTTGACGGATTGTACTCAATTGAGGTTCAAAAAGGACAGACATTAGTTTTTAGCTATGTTGGTCTTGAGACACAAAACATAGTTGTAGGTGATGCTTCTACACTTAATGTGAAAATGGTACAAGCGGCATCGAATGCTTTGAGTGAAGTTGTAGTAACTTCATTAGGTCTAAAGAAAAGTAAAAAATCTTTGACTTATGCTACTCAGGAGTTAAAAGGAGAAGAATTAGTTCGTGTAAAAGATGCCAACGTTATTAATACAATTGCAGGTAAAGTTGCGGGTGTTGCGGTAACAAAAAGTGCCGGTGGTACTGGTGGATCAACTAAAGTAGTTATTCGTGGTAACTCATCTATTACTAACAGCCAGCCACTTTATGTAATTGATGGTATTCCATTATATAATGGATCTTCAAGCCAGCCAAATGGTACTTTTGGAGATACTAATGGAGGTAACCGTGATGGTGGAGATGTAGTTTCTCTAGTTAATCCTGATGATTATGAAAGTATGACAGTACTTAAAGGAGCGGCAGCTTCTGTATTATATGGTTCTCAAGGAGCAAATGGAGTAATATTACTTTCATCAAAAAAAGTTAAGGAAGGAAAAGGAAATTTCACAGCATCATCAGTTACGACTTTAGAATCAGCAGCGTATTTGCCTAAATTTCAAACTGAATATAATTCTTCTGGAGCTAAAGAAAAGACAAAGGATCATGTAAAAGATTTCTTTGATACTGGGGTTACTCAAATTACATCTTTTGGATTTACAACTGGTTCAAATGTAGCTACAACTAACATTTCTTATGCTAACACTTCATCTTCCGGGATTATGCCTGGAAATGGTTTAAAGAAAAATAACTTTGGTATTCGTCAAACAGGAAAATTCTTTGATGATAAATTGACTGTTTCTGCTGATGGAAAATATACTTCACAAACAATTGAAAACAGACCTTTAAGCGGATTAAATTTCAATCCTTTAACAGGTGTTTATTTAATGCCAAGAGGAAATGGAAATGATTTTAATTATTACAAAGATAATTTTGAAGTTTTTGATCCAGTAAGAAATCTAAATGCCCAAAATTTCCCTGTAATTAATGAGTATATTCAAAACCCATATTGGTTGATTAACAGAGCAAAGTCTGAAGATAAAAATAACTTTTTCAACGGATCTTTAGCTGTAGATTATAAAGCAAACAACTGGTTAAGTATTGCTGCAAGATATAGTTATAACCGTATTGAAAGTATTTTTGATAAAAAGATTTACGCTACAACATCTGAAATTATTACTGCTCCAACAGGAACATACATTAATATTGGTACATTAAGTACACAGCGTTATGGAGATTTAATAGCGAGAATCAATACTAATTTTAGTGAAGATTTTACATTTAATGCAATTGTTGGTACAAGTATAAATAATACTATGGCAAATCAACAAACAGTTTTAAATTCAGGTACTAATAATGGAGGTTTAGTAAACACTAACTGGTTTACATTAGGAAATTTCGTAAATAATAAAGCTAATCAACAATTATCTGGTTCAAACAGAGAAATTCAGTCTGTATTTGGGTCTGCCTCTTTTGGATATAAAAGCATGTTGTATTTAGATGTAACAGGAAGAAACGATTGGTCTTCTACTTTAGTTAATACAGGCAGTCCATCTTATTTTTACCCTTCTGTTGGTTTAACAGGTATTATTAGCGAAATGACTTCGATGCCAGATTGGATTAACTTTGGTAAAGTAAGAGCTTCTTATGCTCAGGTTGGTAATGATATTGCAGCTTTTGTAACTTCACCTAGATATACGATTCTTGGAGGACAATTTATACAGCCAGCTGTGGGACCTAGACCAGGAGAAACATTGAAGCCAGAATTGAAATCAGAGTATGAATTTGGTACTGAATGGAGAATGTTTAATAATAGATTAGGTTTTGAAGTTTCTTATTACAACTCAGAAACTAAAAATCAATATGTACAGGCTCCTGCACCTTCAACAAACCCTTTTGGATATACTAACTATGGTTTTAACGCAGCAAGTATTGCTAATCAAGGACTTGAGGTTGTTGTAAATGGAAAAATAATTGCGGCTGATAAATTTTCTTGGGATACTACAATAAATTATTCTCATAATAAAAATAAAGTTAAAGAGCTTCCAGAGGAGCTGGGCGGACGAATCATATTAACTGACCCAGGATCAAATGCATATCAGTTTTCATTAATTGAAGGAAGACCTTATGGAGTGATTGAAGCGTTTTCATATGTTAAAGATGCGCAAGGAAGAATGGTATTAAGCGATAAAGGTAAGCCACAAGTTGATCAAAATTTTAGAGAAGTTGGTAATGCAAATCCAGATTTCATGTTAGGATGGTCTAATACCTTTAAACTAGGTTCTTTCTTTGCTAATGTTTTAATTGACGGAAGATTTGGCGGAAGCGTTTTGAGTATGACTCAAGCTTTAAATGATTCTTATGGTGTTTCTAAAGCATTTGGTGACGCTAAAAATGCAGGTGGTGTAACAGTTAATGCTGTAGCAGCTGATGGTGTAACTCCTGTAAATAAAATTTCTGCGGAAGATTATTACGGTACAATAGGAGGTAGAAGTGGTGCTTTATCTGAATATGTATATAAGGCTACTAACGTTAGCTTAAGAGAACTTTCTATTGGATATACTTTTAACCCTAAAGCTGTTCCGTTTATACAAAATGCAAGTGTATCATTAATTGCAAGAAATCTATTCTTTATCTACAAAGACGCTCCATTTGATCCAAATGTTGCATTAAGTACAGGTCAAGGCTTACAAGGTGTTGATATCTTTGGATTACCAACAACTAGAAGTATTGGTCTTAATTTAAACGTTACATTTTAATAAAAAAATATCATGACAAGAAAATATATACAAAAATCGATCCTCTGCTTAGGTCTATTAGCTGCATTTAGTTGTACTGATAATTTTGAGGATATTAACTCAGATCCTCAAGGATCTACAGCTGAACAATTAGCTCAAGATTTTAATAACATCACGGGGTATTCACAAGTAATGTTCAATTTTATTTTTGAGCAAGATCCTTTATGGGGCTATCAAATACAGCAAAATTTGCAAGGAGATATTTGGTCTGGTTATATGGCAACTCCAAATCCTTTCAATACCAATAATAACAACATGACTTATAATTTAGTTAATGGTTGGAATGGTAGAGCATGGGATGATGCCTATACTTTTGTAATGGCAAATGCTTTAAAAATTGAGCACGAAACCAAAACAAAAGGATTGTATCCTGAAATTTATGCAATGTCACAAATACTTAAAGTAGAGGCTATGCACAGAATCACCGATATTTATGGGCCAATAGTTTATTCTAAGTATAGTTCTGAATCTTCTGTTAAAGAATATGATTCACAAGAAGAAGTATATACACACATGTTTGCAGATCTAGATGAGGCAATAACTACATTATCTAACAGTAAAGATGCTGGAAAAACTTCTATTATTGTTAAAGCTGATTTCTCGAAATATGGAGGAGATTATGCTAAATGGGTAAAATTTGGTAACTCACTTCGTTTAAGATTAGCTATGCGTTTAGCGGTTAAAGCTCCTGCAGTAGCTAAAGCACAGGCAGAGAAATCTATAGCGCAGAAATATGGCGTTATGACTACAAAAGATGATAGTTTTATTTTTGTAAGTGGTTTTGTTAATCCTGTTTATGGTAATAGCAACAGTTATGAGGATATTAACATGTCAGCTGATATGGAATCAATTTTAGTTGGTTACAATGATCCAAGACTTGGCAAATATTTTAGTACTTCTGTAAATTATCCTGGACAATATAAAGGTATCAGAACAGGAATTGTTTTGCCAGTTGCTCCAGATGGTGTAACTAAAGCCGCTCGTAAGGGGTTTTCTAAAGTAGGAGAAGCGATTAATGTTAAAGAGACGGTTTTCTTAACAACTGCTGAGGTTTTCTTTTTGAGAGCAGAAGGAGCTTTAAGAGGATGGAATATGGGAGGAGATGTTCAAGCTTTGTATGAGTCAGGAATTACAGCATCTTTTGAACAATTCGGAGCATCTTCGGAGACTTACAAAACTAGTACTTTATTACCTAAAGATTATGTTGACCCTGTTGATGCGGCGAATAATACACCAGCAGTTAATAATGTTACTGTTGCTTGGGAGCCAGGAGCCTCTAATGAAGTGAAATTACAAAAAATCATTACGCAAAAATGGATTGCTGGTTTCCCTGATGGACAAGAAGCCTGGACAGAATGGAGAAGAACTGGATATCCTAAACTATTTCCAATTACAAACAATACTAGTAACGGTGTAATAAGTTCTCAGTTAGGTGTTCGAAGAGTAAACTTTGTAGATTCTGAAAAAGAAGGAAATAAAGGTGGTGTTGCAACAGGTGTTGCGAAATTAGGCGGACCAGATACTGGAGCAACTAGACTTTGGTGGGATACCGGAGCTAACTTTTAAAATAAATATCAAAAAATTATAAGATTTTAAGTTTGGTTAGTAAATGGTATAAGCAATGCAAATTGCTTGTACCATTTCAAAAACCAAAATTGTATATACCAAAAAAAGAAAAGAAATGAAAAGTGCTTTAGAAATAAAACCTGACATCAGCTATAAGAGCGCCGGTAAATTTGAAGAGACGAGATTCGAAAAAATTCATAACGAGATCTTCAAAAGTTCTGCTGAAGCTTCGGTAATTGTAGCGCAGGAAATCGCTCAATTAATTAGATCTAAGCAGGAAAAAGGTAAATCTTGTGTACTAGGATTAGCTACAGGTTCTTCACCAATTAAAGTATATGAAGAATTAGTGAGAATGCACAGAGAAGAAGGACTGAGCTTTAGCAATGTAATCACTTTCAACCTGGATGAATATTATCCAATGAACAAGGAGAACAATCAGAGCTATCATTATTTCATGCATCAGCATCTTTTTAATCATATTGATATTAAACCTGAAAATGTAAATATTCCTGATGGTACAATATCTATTGATGAATTAAATCAATATTGTATCGACTATGAAATGAATATTAAACAAGCCGGAGGACTTGATTTTCAATTGTTAGGAATTGGTCGTACAGGTCACGTTGGTTTTAACGAACCGGGATCTCACATCAATTCTGGAACCAGAATTATTACGCTGGATCATATTACAAGAGTAGATGCTTCGTCTGACTTTAACGGAATCGATAATGTTCCTAAAAGAGCCATCACTATGGGAGTTTCTACCATCATGAGGTCAAAGAGAATTGTACTTATGGCTTGGGGACAAAACAAAGCCGATATCATAAAAAGAACCGTTCAGGGAGATATCAGTTCAGAAGTTCCGGCGACCTTTTTACAAAATCATCCAAATGCAACTTTCGTTTTGGATCAATCTGCAGCTTCAGAATTAACGCGTTTTAAAACGCCTTGGCTGGTTGGAGAATGTATATGGACACAAGAATTAAAAAGTAAAGCAATCGTTTGGCTTTGCCAGAAAACAAACCAGTCTATTTTAAAATTAACAGACCGTGATTACAACAATAACGGAATGTCTGATTTATTAGCACAAGAAGGATCTGCTTACGATTTAAACATCAATATGTTTAACGTATTGCAGCATACTATTACCGGATGGCCAGGTGGAAAACCAAATACAGACGATTCGCATCGTCCGGAAAGAGCCAATCCTGCCAAAAAACGAGTTATCCTTTTCAGTCCGCATCCAGATGATGACGTGATTTCGATGGGAGGAACTTTTTCAAAATTGATAAAACAAGGCCACGATGTACATGTTGTATATCAAACCTCTGGAAATATTGCGGTTACAGACGATGAAGCACTGAAATTTGCTGAAGTCTGCAACGATTTCACGGGCGGAAATCTTCCAAAAGACATCAACTTCAAATCTGTAATTGAATTTTTAAACAACAAATCAGAAAATCAAATCGATTCTCTAGAAGTTCGAAAATTAAAAGGATTAATCAGAAGAAGAGAATCTTACGCCGCAACAAGATACATCGGACTTAAGGATGAAAATACACACTTTTTAGATCTTCCTTTTTACGAAACAGGACAGGTTAAAAAGAATCCGTTAGGGCCTGAAGACATTGCTATTGTAAAAGAAATTATTGCCAGAATAAAACCGCATCAGGTATTTGCAGCGGGAGATTTAGCAGATCCGCACGGGACGCACGAAGTATGCTTAAACGCGATTTTCGCAGCCATGAAGGAATTAAAACCGGAAAAATACATGGATGACTGCTGGTTATGGTTGTACAGAGGCGCTTGGCACGAATGGGATATTCATGAAATCGATATGGCTGTACCGCTTTCTCCATCAGAAGTATTGTTGAAACGCCACGCTATTTTATACCATCAATCTCAAAAAGACAGAGTTATGTTCCAAGGAAATGATTCCAGAGAATTCTGGGTTAGAGCCGAAGATCGTAACAAAAATACCGCAATTCTTTACGATGAATTAGGATTGGCAGAATACGAAGCTATTGAAGCTTTTAAACGTTTTGATTATTAAAGTTGTTTTAAAAACGATTCGGGTGAGAGCGAATCAAATCTCAAAATTCAGACTGGCCTCAAAGCGATTAGTGAGGTAAAGCAGAAGTCATTCTGAGTTTTGTTTTTTTATCTAATTAAAAGATGTTCTAGAAAAGCATCGAACCAAAAAAAATAAAAATGAAATATTTATTTGTACTACTATTAGCAGGTGTGACAGCAAGCGCTCAGGTTCAAAAAGAGCAGCTAAATTTAATGCCTTGGCCTCAAAATGTTGTTGTTAACGACGGAAATTTCACTTTAAGTAAAAACTTTAAAGTAAACATTACCGGAAATCCAAATCCAAGAATTTTTGGAGCAGCAACTCGTTTTTTGCGCCGATTAGATGGTAGAGCAGGTATATTTTTCGAACAAGGTTATATTGCTAAATTAAATGAAGTTCCAAATGCAGAACTGCAAATTAACTGCGAAAAAAGCGGTAAAATTGGTTTGTATGAAGATGAAAGCTACAGCTTAGACATCAAATCAAGCAAAATAACTATTAACGCAACAAGCGATTTAGGTGCTTTGCATGGTTTAGAAACATTATTACAATTGCTTCAAAATGACAGCAAGACATTTTACTTTCCGGTTTCTCAAATCTCAGATTTCCCAAGATTTACCTGGAGAGGTTTAATGCTTGACGCATCAAGACATTTTCAGCCGGTTGATGTGGTTAAAAGAAATTTAGATGCATTAGCAGCAATGAAAATGAATGTTTTCCACTGGCATTTAGTAGATGACCAAGGCTGGAGAATAGAAACAAAAAAACATCCAAAATTAATCGAATTAGCTTCGGATGGATTGTATTACACACAAGAGGAAATTAGAAATATCGTAAAATATGCTGATGAGCGCGGTATTTTAATTGTTCCAGAAATAGATGTTCCGGGTCATGCATCTGCAATACTTACTGCTTACCCAGAAATAGGAAGCAAAGTAATTACACTGACTGGAGGAACTTCTGAAAAAAATATTCAAGGTACGGCAATCACTACCTATGGAATTGAGAGAAATGCGGGTATTTTTTCACCAACATTAGACCCTACAAATCCTAAAACGTATAAAATTTTAAGTGAACTCTTTGATGAGGTGTGCCCATTATTTCCCGGAGCTTATTTTCATATCGGGGGAGATGAAAATGAGGGGAAAGACTGGGATGCAAACCCTAAAATTCAAGAGTTTAAAAAGAAAAACAATTTAAAAACAAACCACGAATTGCAAACCTATTTCACCATGCAATTGGCTCCAATGCTTAAAAAACACGGAAAACAATTAATGGGCTGGGAAGAAATTTTAACCAAAAATCTTTCAAAAGAAGCGATCGTTCACTCTTGGAGAGGTCCAAATGAAGGCGTAGTTGCCGGACAATCATTAGTCGATGCGGTGAAAAAAGGATACAAAACAGTATTATCAAACGGATTTTATATCGATTTGATGTACCCAATTGCAAGCCATTATTTAAATGATCCAATGCCAAAAGGAGCGGATTTAACAGCAGAAGAAAAGGCAAGAATTTTAGGTGGAGAAGCGACTATGTGGACAGAGTTGGCAACACCAACAACATTCGATTCAAGAGTTTGGCCAAGAACTGCAGCCATTGCCGAAAGACTTTGGTCAGCAGAAAATATTACAGATGTAGCCAATATGCGCAAACGTCTTGAAGTAGTTTCTTTTAGATTAGAAGAACTAGGATTAACACACATCCGCAACAAAGCAGTTATCCTAAGAAATATTGCAAATAACCAAAACATAAAATCAATCAATGAGTTCTCGAATGTTTGCGAACCATTAAAAGGATATACAAGAAACAAAGGCGGAACAGAATATCAAATGTATTCTCCGTTTACACTTTTTGCCGATGCCTGTACACCAGATGCAAAAGATTCAGTGGCTTTTGATGAAGCAGTAAGTCAATATCTGGCAAATAAAACACCAGATAACAAAGCAAAAGTTACAGCATTCTTCAATAAGTGGATTTCTGTAAACAAAGGATTAATTGAGTTGAGTGCCAATGCACCTTTAGTACAAGCTATTTTGCCTTTATCTAAAAAATTAAGCGATGCATCACAAGAATTACTTCTTGTATTAGATAATAAATCAACTTTAAAATCGGCAGATTTACAAAGTTTAATAGAACAATGCAATACAAAAGATCATGCTGACGTAGAATTGTCAGTTTATCAGAGTTTGAAGAAATTAATTTAAGATTTGGTTTGAATTAGTATTAGTAAGTTTAAGTTGACAGTGTTGTTTTAAGAGTGCTGATTATCTCTGCCAGAAGCATCTGGCAGAGGTAATTAATTTAAACTTCAAAATATTTTTTTAAAACAGTCCTAAAATCGAATCATTAACCAAATAATTATTAAAAGAGTATTAACGCTTAAAAACCAAATAAAAAAGAATAGAATTAAAACATGACAAAACAGAGTTTAAATTGATGAGTCGTCCCAAATTTATCAGTTGTATTTAAAATTAATTTTTTTTGAAATTATAAATAAATATCAATCACTACTATTTGCTATTGATTATGAAAGAATCGGTAATAGTAATATTTATCTATAGAATCTAATTTGAGTTATTTCCAGTCGACAGCAGCCTTCCAACCTGCAGTTGAGCGAAACCCGGAAGCTTATAAGCTTCTGCGGCCCAATTATTTATTTTCTATTAACCAATATTTATTAATTATGAAACATTATTACAGATTACTCTTTTTGTTACTGTTTCCCTTACTTGCGTTGGCCCAACCCGCCCACGGAAAAAAAGTAGTGGGATATTATGCGCAATGGTCTATCTATGCCAGGGATTTTAACGTTCCCAAGATCGATGGAAGTAAGATTACGCATTTAAATTATTCTTTTTATGGTACAACGTATGATCCGGCTCATCCGGAGAATACAAAATTAAAATGTTTGGATACCTATGCTGATTTTGAGCATATGGAAGGCGGAATTCCATGGGATGCTCCTGTAAAAGGAAACTTTTATGACTTAATGAAGCTTAAGCAAAAGTATCCTCATTTAAAAATCTTAATATCTGTTGGAGGCTGGACAAAAGGCCAGGATCTTTCTCCAATTGCGGCCAGTCCGGTAGCAAGAGCAGCATTAGCAGCAGATATGGCAAATTTCATTGTTACTTATCCTTTTATTGATGGTTTCGACATCGATTGGGAATATCCTCTTTCTGGAGGAACAGATGGAACTGAAATTGTGAACGGAGCACCTGTTCCTCCACAAAAATACAGTCCTGATGACAACAAAAACCTGGTACTTTTATTGAAAGCAATGCGTCAGGCAATGCCAAATAAATTGGTTACAATTGCAGCCGGAAACAATGTTAGAAATGTTTCTAAGCAATATTTAGGACCAAACAACAGAGCACAATACGGAATGACAGAAGATATTTCGACTTATTGTGATTATATCACCTATTTTGGATATGATTTTGGTGGAAACTGGTATGATAAAACATGCTACAATGCTCCTTTATACGCCAGTGGTAATACAAACGATCCGCTTTATAGTGCGACACAATCAGAATCATTAGACGAATTAACAAATCAATATTTAAACGTAATTGGTTTCCCTGCGAATAAATTAATCATGGGATTACCTTTCTACGGGAAAAAATTTGATCATGTTGCCAATAACGGAACGAATCCAAATTTACCTGGATTATTCGTTTCTGCTCCAAGAGATATTGTTGGAGGATGTACCAATCCGCAAAATCCAATTGGAACATGGGATGGCGCTGGAGCGTGCGAACGTTCAGGAAGTATCGAGATTTGCGATTTAGTCGGAAATCCGGTAACCAATTCACATGCTTATTTAGATCCAAATACCATGTTAGTTACACCAGCTGCCGCTTCAGCAGGATGGGTAAGATATTTTGATAATACAACTAAAGTTCCTTATTTATACAATGCAACTTTAAAACAGTTTATCTCTTATGAAGATAAGCAGTCAATGGATTTAAAAGTTCAGTATATCAAATCTAGAAACTTAGCCGGAGGTATGATTTGGGAATTATCTCAGGATACCAGAGGTTCAATTCCAAATTCATTATTAACTCAGGTTGATACCTCTTTTGGAAGTATAGTTCCTGGAACAGTAAGTATTTCTGGTTCTGTAAAAAACGGAACAGCTTTAGTAACCGATGTTACAGTTGAATTACGTAATGCAAGTAATGCTGTTATCCAAACAGTGGTTTCTACTAATGGGAATTTTGCATTCAACAACTTAACTTCAGGACAAAATTATACGCTTACAGCTTTAAAAGCAACGTATACATTTACTCCGGTAACGCTTACAAACGTTACAGTAAATCAAAACGGGGTTGTAATTAACGGAACACAGCCAACTTATACCGTAAGCGGAACAGTTCTTAACGGAACAACACCAGTTTCAGGCGTAACAGTTTCGGCAGTTTCAGGAAGTACAACATTAACAGCCGTTTCTAACGCAAGTGGTGTTTACAGTATTGCAGGTTTAACAGCAGGATTAAATTTCACAGTTACAGCTGCAAAAACAGGTTTCTCTTACACACCGGCTTCAACAGTTTATAACGCAATAGATTCAAACAAAACGTTGAATTTTGCTCAAGGAGCGCCAATTGTTAATTATACAGTAAGCGGTACAGTTTTAAACAATACAACTCCGGTTTCAGGCGTAACAGTTACCGCTGTATTTACTGGCGGAAGTTTTGCAGCAGTTACAAATGCAAGCGGTGCTTACTCACTTAGTCTGCCTTCCGGCGGAAACTATACAGTAACTGCAGCTTTAACAGGACAAACGTTTACACCGGCTTCAACAGTTTATTCTAATTTGACTGCCAATAAAACGTTGAATTTTACACAAGATGCTTCTGGAAGTACAAATAAAATTAGCGGAACAGTTAAAAACGGAACAAATCCGGTTGCTGGAGCAAAAGTAGAAATAGTTTTACCATGGACAGATAATACACATCCTTGGAAAAGCGTTCTCGCCGTAACAGATGCACAAGGTAAATACAGCTTTGATAATGCAGTTGTTGCAGGTTATACAACCGTTACAAGTTTAAAACTAAATACTTGGGAAAACGGAGAAGTAGTTTATTTACCAAATAATCTGGCAAACTTTCCAGTTCCTGCAAACCCAACGGTTTACAATTTTAATACAAGTTCTACAGCAAAAACAGCATTGGCTGCAGCTGTAAACTTAATCAGCGGAACAGTTAAAAATGGTTCAGCTCCGGTGGCTAACGCAAAAGTAGAAATAGTTTTACCTTGGACAGATAACACTCACAATTGGAAAAGTGTTTTAGCAACAACAGATGCATCAGGAAATTATACTTTCGATAATTCAGTTGTAGCAGGTTATACGCAAATTTTGAGTTTAAAATTAAACTCTTGGCAAAATGGTGAAGTAGCTTATTTCCCAAACAATTTGGCAAACTTTGCAGTACCAACAACGCCTCAGGTTTATAACTTCAACACAAATACAGTTACACCGCCTCAGGTTACGATTACGGCTCCTTCGGCTGCCACTGTAGCGATTGCTCCTGGAACAGCTATTCAGCTTAAGGCAACTGCAAGTGTAGACGCAAGCTTAACAATTTTGTCAGTTGTATTCAACATCAACGGACAAAATATTACAGCAGCACTTTCAGGAACAGAATATGTTGCAAACTGGACACCAGCGGCAGCAGATTTCAACAAAAATTATACCTTGAAAGCAACTGTAACAGCATCAAGCGGTGCAACTGCCGAAAACACAAAAGCGTTCGCTTTACAATGTTCAGGAACAACTTGTCCTAATTCATTGCCTGTAATTACTTGGAATACACCATCGAATACTACTATATACCAGAATTCTTTCCAGGTTGTGCCAATTTCGGTTACAGCTGTTGATAGTGACGGAACAGTTTCGGGTGTTACCATTACAATAAATGGAGGTACATTTAATATGACAGCAGGTACAAATAATACTTACACGTATAATTTTACACCATCTGCTTATCAGGATTATCCAGTTGTAATCAAAGCAACTGATAATAAAGCTGCTGTAACTACATTAAACAATACCATTAAAATTGCTCAAGTAGGAACAAATAGATTTATTCCGCTTCCATCTAAAATTATTTTAGGATATGCGCATTCTTGGGAAAATACTTCTGCTCCATTTTTATATTTCTCTCAAATGGTGGGAAGTAAGTTTAACGTAGTCGATTATTCTTTCGTAGAAACAGTGAATCGTGATGGTTATACGCCAATATTAACTACAAATGATACTAGATATTTGACGAATGGAGTTTTCAATAAGCAATTGTTGAAAAACGATATAAAATCTTTAAGAGACAGCGGCGTTCCTGTTATTGTTTCTATTGGAGGTCAAAATGGACACGTTGTTTTAGATAATGTAACTCAAAAAAATATTTTTGTTAATGGTCTAAAAGCAATTATCGACGAGTACCAATTTGATGGAGTCGATATTGATTTTGAAGGCGGATCGATGAATTTTAGTGCAGGAAATTTAAGAGATATTTCGTATGCGGGTATTTCGGCTTATCCAAGATTAAAAAACGTAGTAGATGCTTTCAAAGAATTAAAAGCTTACTATGGACCTGGATTTTTATTAACTGCAGCTCCGGAAACACAATACGTACAAGGAGGATATACTACTTATACAGATACTTTTGGTTCTTTCCTTCCAATCATTCAAAACTTACGTAATGAATTAGATTTGTTAGCCGTACAATTGTATAATACAGGAGGAGAAAACGGATTAGATGGTCAATACTATGGTTCAGCTAAGAGAGCAAATATGGTAACTGCCCTAACCGATATGGTAATAAAAGGATATAACATTGCCTCAACAGGAATGCGTTTTGATGGTTTACCAGCTTCAAAAGTACTTATTGCATTACCAGCTTGTCCAAGTGCAGCAGGAAGCGGTTACATAACACCGGCAGAAGGAGTTAGTGCAATGCATTATTTAAGAACAGGAACTACCTTTTCTGGAAGAACATACACTATGCAGCCAGGCGGACCATACCCTTCTTTAAGAGGATTAATGACTTGGTCTGTAAACTGGGATGCATCATCTTGTGGTAATTCATCTGAATTATCTAAAGCCTATGCTGCTTATTTCGCTTCGCAGTCGGCATCAAAAACATTAGCAGTTCAGGATATTTCTGTTCAAAACAATGCAACGATAGCGTATTTTAAAAACAACGCCTTATCAGTTACAAACGACAACGAAGAGATCGCTCAAGTTGATGTGTTCAACATTTTGGGACAAAATTTAGTAAGTCACAGAAATGTTCAAAACAATAAAGAAGTATTGCTTCATGATCAAAGTTTCTCATCTAAGCAATTGTTTTTAGTTGTAGTAACAGACAAATCAGGAAACAAAAAATCATTTAAAGTAATGAACTTTTTAAACTAGAATAAATGATTGAAAATTTAGAAATAAAAAAATTGGGACGGTTAAAATTGAGTTTGGTTATTTATTTTTTAATCTAATTTTTATTTCGAATAAATGCATTGAATTAAGGAGATTTGTTATTTGGTTTTCTCCTTGAGGATCGCATTATGAACCTGGCAATTATATTGCCAGGTTTTTTTGTTTAAAAAGCATCCTTAAGTCTTTGCGAGGAACGAAGCAATCACACTAATAATTGACGCAGTAAGTGAGATTGCTTCGTTCCTCGCAAAGACAAATGAGAAAAAAAATCAGTACTTTTGACTTTATAATAATTGCATAAAACTTCATGAAGAAATCGATCACTATTATAATCACATTTTTATTTTTCACTTTTTCTTTCGCTCAAAATAAATTCGGAAATCCGGAAGTCGATCCAATCCAAATTCAAAAAACGTATGGCGATTGGTCAGCTTATCAAAAAAATATAATGCTTTCCAGAGATTTTATTGCGCTCGATGTTCTTTCAAAAGAAATTTCAAAAGAATCTTTTTTAGACCAGTTAGCAAACGGAAATTACATTCCAATCCGATTAAAATCAGATGATTCGGTTTACTATTATAAACTCTTCAAAATTCAGCCAAAATCAGATACCAGTATAAAGGCCACAATAAACCAAATAGGTTTTGACGCCCTTAAAAATTACAAGATGGAAGGAACTGTCTTTCCTCCGTTTTCATTTAAAGATTTAGATGGAAATCTGGTAACCAACGAATCTATGAAAGGAAAAATCATCGTGATAAAATGCTGGTACATTCACTGCACGCCATGTATAAGAGAATTTCCTCAGGTAAATAAACTAACAGAAGAATATAAAGACCGAAAAGATATTCTTTTTATAAGTTTAGCCGAAGATTCACCGGAACAATTAAAAACATTCTTATCCAGAAAACCGCTGTCATATTCTGTAATTCCAAATATGAAAGATTATATGAATGAAGCTTTGCAGTTAAATTCATTCCCAACACATTTTATTCTCAACAAAGAAGGATTTATTTCTAAAGTACTGCCTAATTTTGAAAGTTTAGAAGTCGCTTTGGCGAAAGAGAGTAAATTGTAGTTTAAAGTAATTAAACTCATAGTTTGTCATTTCGAGGAACGAGAAATCTTCGTAAGCAGCTCGACAAAGATTGATTTTTCGTTGCGGAGTTTCTCGCGAAGATTTCTCGTTCCTCGAAATGACAAGATTGGGTAATAATTATCTAGGTGACAAAAAAAACTTAGTCCCTTAGCACCTTTGCAACTCTGAACCTTTTTCACTACTTTTGCACCAAATTAATTAAAAAGACATTCATGTTAACAGTCAATAATTTATCAGTTCAATTTGGCAAACGAATTTTGTTTGACGAAGTAAATACCACATTCACTCACGGAAATATTTACGGCGTTATTGGAGCCAATGGTGCTGGAAAATCTACATTTCTAAAAATCATTTCAGGTGATATGGACCCAACTTCTGGGCACATTCATTTAGAACCGGGAAAACGTATGTCGGTTTTAAACCAAAATCACAACATGTTCGATGAGCATACTGTTTTGGAAACCGTTTTAATGGGAAATAAAGTTCTGTATGCTGTTAAAAAAGAAATGGATGAACTTTACCTGGATTACAACGATAAAAATGCCGACAGAATAGGCGAGCTTCAGGTTCAGTTTGAAGAAATGAACGGATGGAACGCCGACTCTGATGCTGCAGCAATGTTGTCTAACTTAGGAATTAACGAAGAGCATCATTATACTTTAATGGGCGACATGGAAGGAAAAATGAAAGTTCGTGTGCTTTTGGCACAGGCGCTTTTTGGAAATCCTGATTTGCTTATTATGGATGAGCCTACCAACGATTTGGATTTCGAAACAATCGCTTGGTTAGAAAATTTCTTAGCAAACTACGAAAATACTGTAATCGTTGTATCTCACGACCGTCACTTTTTAGATGCCGTTTGTACACATATTTCTGATATTGATTTCGGAAAAATCAATCACTACTCAGGAAACTATACTTTCTGGTACGAGTCTAGCCAATTAGCGGCAAAACAACGTGCACAACAGAACAAAAAAGCAGAAGAGAAGAAACAAGAATTGGAAGAATTTATTCGTCGTTTTAGTGCAAACGTTGCGAAATCTAAACAAGCAACTTCTCGTAAAAAAATGATTTCTAAATTGAATATTTCTGAAATCAAACCTTCAAGCCGTCGTTATCCTGCGATCATTTTCGATCAGGATCGTGAAGCCGGAGATCAGATTTTAAATGTAGAACACTTATCAGCTTCTGTAGATGGTGAACTATTATTTAAAGATGTTCATTTAAATATGGCAAAAGGAGACAAGATTGTTCTTTTCTCTAAAGATTCACGTGCTACAACTGCTTTCTACGAAATTTTAAACGGAAATCAAAAAGCAGATTCTGGAACTTTCGACTGGGGAATTACAACAAACCAAGCGTATCTTCCTGCTGAAAACCACTCTTTCTTCGAAAATGATTTAACTTTAGTAGATTGGTTACGCCAGTATGCTAAAACAGAAGAAGAGCGTGATGAGGTATTTATTAGAGGTTTCTTAGGTAAAATGATTTTCTCTGGAGAAGAAGCTTTAAAAACGTCTAGAGTTTTATCTGGAGGAGAAAAAGTACGTTGTATGCTTTCTAGAATGATGATGGAGCGTGCTAACGTTTTAATGTTAGATGAGCCGACAAATCACTTAGATCTGGAGTCTATTACAGCTTTCAATAACTCATTGAAAAACTTTAAAGGATCTGTAATCTTCACAACACATGACCACGAGTTTGCACAAACTGTTGGTAACAGAATCGTTGAATTAACACCAAACGGAGTAATCGACCGTTACATGACATTTGACGAATATCTTGATGATGAGAAAATTCAGGAACAAAGAAAAAAGATGTACAATCTTTAATGTATAAATTCCAATTGTGAAAATCCCAAATTCCAATTTTTGACTTTAAAGCTTTGGCAAAGTTTAAAACTTTGCCAAAGTTCTACAATAATTAAAAAATCCCAAACTCCAAGTTTAATTTGGAATTTGGGATTTTTTATTTTTTTATTTATTACTATTTACTGCCAAAAACCTTAGCTAAAATCCAGATAACAATCGCAATTATAAAAATTACGATAAATATCCCGAATCCCATTCCGGCTTTAAAAATGTCTCCTATAACTTCGCAGCTTGTAAATGAAAACAGTATAACGAATACCATTAACAATCTTGTAATTTTATTTTGCATGATTCTGAGTTTTTAAATTTCTATATTAAAATTACTTCAGAATCAGGAAAATATGTTATAGAATTTTTGGGAAATGTTTTAGGATTTACTTTTGTGCTTTTAATTTTTTTAGTTGTTCATCAATTTTTTTTAGACCTAATGTCTTTTGTATTTGAGGTGCAAATTCGTACCATTTATTATTTTTAGCATTTAAGTTGTCTATTCCGGCAGATGCTAAACTTGCTCCTATTCCTGATACTCCTGCAATTAATCCAGTCTCAGGAATCAACCCAACATAATTTAGAATACTTGATGCTCCACGGAACATGCCTGATATTTTATTATTTAATTTATCGTTATCAATAGCATGCTGCATATTCTCAAGTAACTGATTTTTTATATTTATATCATTAATTTCGAAATTATTCATTTGACTTTGAAAAGAAGATGCATATTTTTTTAAATCTTTGTCAGTTTTTAAATAATAGAATGAATCAAGTGTCATAGGTTGAAAAAGTAAACTAGTTATTTCTAAATAGCTAGAAACAATTTTTACTGAATGGTTTTCTGAAAAATTTGTATTTTTAAATTTTTCGATTTCGTTCACTCTTTGTGCTAATGCTTGACGTATTCCAAATGTGAATAATTGAGCGTTAAACTTGTTTGCAAGCTCTAAATCTAAATAAACTTGACGAATTATTAATTGATACGCATGCTTTGGAATTGATGAAAGTAATTGTTTTATGATGTTATCTTCGAGTATTCTGTTTATTTTCTCTTCTAAAAAATCGTAATGTATTATTTGATTCGAAGAGCATAAATATAGACCAAAATCAGAATTATAGTATTCATTGCCAAATGTGTATTTATCTCTATCAGGTACAGGATTATCTGCCTCGGAGATTATCACAGTTTCATAAATTAATGATAATGTAAGTGCAATATCCATGTAATAGTTAAAATGATTTCCATATAATGTTTTATAATAACTATGCCATTCTGCGCTCTTGATATGATTGCTGTTGTTTAAATTTTTGTCAAAATATGCATATAATGCCCCAGAAATAGGGTGACCTAATACTATTTTAGAAGATGAAAAACTAGGAGTTTTATTCATAATAAACTTGGATTATTTTTTTAATAAAACTAAGATAGTAGAATTAAAACTATGTCTTTAAAAAAGTGAAATTATATTTTAGTTTTAGTTTTTTTAATTTTTGACATGTTAGAAAATGTATTTACAAATAAGGAAACAAATAAATTCTGATTTCGTATATTTGCCCAACCAAACATTACAATCACTTATGAGCCAAAAAGTATTACTTAATTCAAAAGAAGTTACTATCATACTCCATCGTTTGGCTTGTCAGTTAATCGAAAAACATCTTGATTTCTCTGATACTATTTTAGTGGGAATTCAGCCAAGAGGCGTTTTTTTAGCTGAACGTTTAAAACAAATATTAGAAAACGAATATAAGGTTCCTGAAATTTCTTTGGGATATCTGGACATCACTTTTTTTAGAGATGATTTTCGTCGTACTGATAAACCGCTTGAAGCCAATAAAACTCAAATCAATTTTATAGTCGAAGACAAAAAGGTCATTTTTATAGATGATGTTTTGTTTACCGGACGAAGCATTCGTTCTGCCTTAACTGCCATTCAATCTTTCGGACGACCCTCAGAAATTGAATTACTGGTTTTAATAGATAGACGTTTCAGCCGTCATTTGCCTATTCAGCCAGATTACAGAGGCCGTCAGGTCGATGCTATAAACGGTGAAAAAGTAATTGTAAGCTGGAAAGAAAATGATGGTGAAGATGTTGTTCATTTGGTGACAAATTAAGTTTAATCGGTTAACCGGTTAATTGTTTAATCGGGAAAACGACGATTAAACAAATTAACGATTAAAGAATAAAGCATGACAGAGAACGAAGAGTTTATTTATGAATCAATTTTTAATCAGGTTAGAATGGGATTTCTTTCTATTGATGAAATCAAAGAAAATATCATAGAAGAAATTGAAGACAATGAATTTGAAGATGAAATCTCAGAAGAATGGGCTTTTGAAAAAATCGATCAGGAATATCAAAAGCTTCTTTTAGAAAGTAAACAATGGAAAACTCCAACAGATACTGAAAAGCTTATAAATGCGTTTGATCAATTATGTGACGAAAATATAGTTGCGCTTCATAACGCAGGTTACACTACAAGTGACGGCGAATACGAAGTGGTTGAAGTTGAAAGAGAACTTCAGAAAAACGAAGTTGTGTCTGATGGTTATTGCTTTTATCACGAACAAGATTTAGCAAGAGCAATTGCCATTGAAGATCCAAGTTTGTATATCGCTTTCCAGAAAGTTGATAATTCTGATGACGAAATTACAATCAGTGTTGGAAAAAAAGTTGCAGAAATACTCCGAAATAATGGTTTTGAAATAAACTGGAATGAATCTTCAAGAACAAAAATTGAAATTCCGGGTTTTAGATGGCAGAAAATTTTTGACGAAGATGCAAGAGATCTGCAAGATTACAGTGAGGTTGTAGATAGAATGATTCAATAGAGTAGCTGCTCTTTAAAGAAGCATTGAAGAACTGAATGTTTTCAGAAATTCAAGAATTTGACAAATAATATTAAAGAAACAAAAATGAAAGAATTAAGCGTAAATCATTTATTAGGAATAAAATACATCAATGAGAATGATATTAACCTGATTTTTGAAACGGCAGATCATTTTAAAGAAGTCATTAACCGACCAATTAAAAAAGTTCCTTCATTACGAGATATTACCATTGCCAATATTTTCTTCGAGAACAGTACCAGAACCAAACTTTCCTTTGAATTAGCGCAGAAACGTTTATCTGCAGATGTTATCAGTTTTTCTGCAGCTCAGTCATCGGTTAAAAAAGGAGAAACCTTGATTGATACTGTAAATAATATCCTTTCGATGAAAGTTGATATGGTTGTAATGCGCCACTCCAATCCCGGAGCGGCTTATTTTTTATCTAAAAATGTCAAAGCAAGTATCGTAAACGCCGGAGACGGAGCACACGAACATCCAACTCAGGCTTTGCTAGACAGTTATTCGATCAGAGAAAAACTGGGCGATGTAGCCGGAAAAAAAGTAGTTATTGTAGGTGATATTCTCCATTCGAGAGTTGCCTTATCAAACATATATGCTTTGCAGATGCAAGGCGCTGAGGTTAAAGTTTGCGGACCAAAAACATTGATTCCGAGATACATCGAATCGCTTGGTGTTACCGTTGAACCAAATTTACGTAAAGCCTTAGAATGGTGTGACGTTGCCAACATGCTTCGTGTACAAAACGAACGTATGGATGTGAACTTTTTTCCATCTACACGCGAATACGCACAGCAATACGGAGTAGATAAACCGCTTTTGGATTCACTTGGAAAAGAAATCGTAATCATGCACCCGGGGCCAATCAATAGAGGAGTAGAGATTACATCTGAAGTGGCAGATTCTGATCATTCTGTAATCTTAAATCAGGTTGAGAATGGTGTTGCGATTAGAATGGCAGTTATTTATCTTTTGGCTTCAAAGATTCAGCAATAGTTTTAAGTATTCAGTCGCAGTCTCAGTTTTCAGTTTTGAAACAAGTGTCACACTGAGCGAAGTCGAAGTGCTTTTTGAAAACGATGCGTGCTTTGCAAACGTGGGTTTCGACTTCGCTCAGCCTGACAATCTGAAAACTGTGACTGAGACTGCGACTGAAAACTGCGACTGAATACTGAAAACTGCGACTGAACACTAAAAAAAACTTCGTACATTAGCTTTTATAAAATATAGCCCCACAAATTATAAAATGAAAGTAGATCAAAAAGGACATACCGTAACGATAAAGGATACGCAAGGCGATTTTAATGGCTTTGTAGAGAAAGTGACGCAGCAGTTTAAAACCTTTGAAAAACACAATGTTATAATCGATTTATTATCAGATTCTGGATTGTCAGAAAATGATTTAAAACTTTTTTTACCACTTTCAAAACAACAGAAAAAAGCAAAAAAATCGTTTGTAATCGTAGCTTCAGATCTTGATTTTAATGCGATTTCAGATAAATTAGTCGTGGTTCCTTCTCTTTTAGAAGCGCACGATATTATCGAAATGGAAGAAATAGAAAGAGACTTAGGGTTTTAAATTTTAGAGTTTAGAGTTCAGATTTTAGATTTTTGAATGCCTAAATGAATCTTAAATGCTGCTACTCAATCTAAAATCAACAATCTAAAATCTAAAATGAAATTAACTATACTTGGCTGTTATGCCGCAACTCCCAGAACGCTTACTAACCCGACTTCGCAGGTTTTAGAAATCAAGAACCGATTGTTTTTGATTGACTGCGGTGAAGGAACTCAGGTACAGCTTAGGAAGAATAAGATTAAATTCTCAAAAATAAATCACATCTTTATTTCGCATCTGCATGGAGATCATCTGTACGGATTAATTGGAACCATTTCGACTTTTTCTCTTTTAGGAAGAACAACCGATCTGCATATTTATGGACCAAAGGGAATTAAAGAATTAATTCTGCTTCAATTAAAACTAACAGAATCCTGGACGACGTACAGTTTGTTTTTTCACGAATTGGAATCGAAAGAAAGTGAAGTAATTTTTGAAGACAAACGTGTTATTGTAAAAACAATTCCGCTAAAACATCGTGTTTACACGAATGGTTTTCTTTTTCAGGAAAAACCGGATGAAAGAAAACTAGATGTCGAAGCTGTTCAGCGATATAATATTCACGTTGCCTATTATCAAAAAATAAAAAACGGAAGCGATATTACACTCGATAATGGAACTGTAATTGAAAACCATAAACTTACTTTTGACCCGCCTCAGCCAAAAAGTTATGCTTTTTGCTCCGACACGGTTTACAATGAAGATATAATTCCGATTATTAAAAATACGGATATTTTATATCATGAATCTACGTTTTTAGAATCAGAAGCTCCTTTGGCATTTAAAACATTGCATTCTACCGCAAAAGAAGCGGCTAATATTGCATTAAAAGCCAATGTAAAACAATTAATTTTAGGTCATTATTCAACACGTTATGACGGAATTGAACGTTTTAAGGAAGAAGCCCAAACGGTTTTTCCAAACGTGCTTTTGGGTGATGATGGGGTGAGTTTTGAATTTTAATTTTGAGGTGCTGAGATGCTGAGGTTCTAAGAGACTAAGTTTGTATGTGATTGTTTCAAGTTTGTCAGGCTGAGCGAAGTCGAAGCCTGCGTTTGCAAAGCAAGTACTGTTTCTAAAAGCACTTCGACTTCGCTCAGTGTGACGGTCAAATATTCAGATTCCGTTAACCTGAAACTTTAAACTTTAAACTTTAAACAAAAATCTAAAATCAACAATCTAAAATAATAAATCATGAACGATTTAAGTAATTATAGAAAGTCTTACGAAAAAAGTGAATTATTAGAAACTAATATTCCGGAGGATCCAATTAATCTTTTTAACCGATGGTTTCATGAAGTGGAAGATTTTGGCGGAAGCGGAGAAGTAAATGCCATGACCGTTTCGACTATTGGTTTGGATGGATTTCCGAAATCTCGTGTTGTTTTATTGAAGAAATTCTCAGAAGAAGGTTTTATATTTTATACCAATTATAATTCTGAAAAAGGAAAAGCAATTGAAGCGAACCCAAATGTTTGTTTGTCATTTTTTTGGCAGGAAGCAGAACGTCAGGTAATTATTAAAGGAATTGCGCAGAAAACTTCTGAAATTATTTCTGACAATTATTTCGATTCTCGTCCTGACGGAAGCAAATTAGGCGCGATTGTATCGCATCAAAGTGAAGTGATTCCTTCTCGAACCTTTTTAGAAGAAAACTTAAAAAAACTGGAAACTGAATTTGAAGGCAAACCAATCCCAAGACCTGAAAATTGGGGTGGATATTTAGTGACGCCGCTTCAGGTAGAATTCTGGCAGGGAAGACCTAACAGACTGCACGATAGAATTCGTTACACCAGCCAATCTGATTTTTCATGGACAATTGAGCGTCTTTCTTCTTAATTTGTAAGATTTTTATTTTATAAATAAAAATAATAATGCATTTCATCGATTATTTTTGTAGTTTACCGATAAATTGAATACGTTTGACGTAAGAATTTTAGAGCAATTTGTCACATAATATATTCAAAGCATTTGCCCCAACATTTACTTTAGAACTTAACTACTATGATTATGAAAAAGATTATGTGCGCCATGGTGTTCATTGTGATGTCTATCACAATGAACTCATGCTCTGCTGACAGCGCCGAAGGGAATGAAACTGGTAATGCTCCTGCTGTACAACAGGTAATTACAAGTTATAATTACAATACTTCTGAATTAGAAACAATGCAATTAATAAACGATTACCGAGTAAGTATTGGTTTAAATGCATTGGAAAAAATTAATCATATTTCTTTTAAATGCGAAGAGCATAATAAATACATGATTGAGAACAATGTTCTGAATCATAATGACTTTACATCGCGTTCTAATAATATTATGAGTGCTCTTAGTGCTAAAAAAGTAGGAGAGAATGTAGCAAAAGGTTACAAAACTTCTGCAGCAGCATTAAAAGCGTGGCTGGACAGCCCGGGACATAAAGAGAACATTGAGGGAAATTATACTCATTTCGGGATAGCAGTTACGACTGATGCGACCGGACAAAAATACTACACGAATATTTTCGTAAAAATTTAAAAGAGAAACGTTTGAACTGGTTGGTTAGTTGTCGTTGTGATTCCTGATTTGCAACGACCGTTTTTTTTAATAAAAGCTGTCTGAAAAGACAGCTTTTATTTATTTTAGATTATACCAAATTACAATCCGGTAATAATAAACTCACTTCTTCGGTTCATTTGGTGTTCGTCTTCGGTGCAGTTTACATCGTCAGAACAGTTGTTTACTAATTGGGTTTCGCCATAGCCTTTTCCGGTTAATCGGTTTTTAGCCACTCCGTTTTTAATCAGCCAGTCAATGGTTGATTTGGCTCTTCGATCAGATAATGCCTGATTGTATTCGTGCGATGCCCTGCTGTCTGTATGCGAGCGGATATCGAGTTTCATATTCGGATGCTGGTTTAAAACATCTAGTATTTTCTCTAGATCTAAAGCTGCTTCGGTGCGGATATTGGATTTATCCAGATCAAAATAGATCATTTTAATTCCGAAACATTTTCCAAGATCATCCCCAACTGCAACTTTACAGACTGATTTATCCAAAGCAATTGGAAGATTGGTTTTTCCGGTTGCTTTTCCAATGGTTACGCTTACTTCTTTTGTAGCATAATCCGGTTTTTCGGCCCTTACGTTATAGGTCTTGCCGCATTCTACCGTAAAACTGTATTCGCCTGAAGCATTGGAAACGGTTGAGTTTTTAATTTTTTGGTTTTCGTATAAAGTAACTTTTGTTCCGGGAAGCACAGCTCCGTTTTCTGAATCTGTAATTACGCCGTATAATTCTTGCAGACATTTTAATCTTCTTGTTTCCAGAAATTTATAAATATCATCAGAACCCTGTCCGCCGTCTTTATTGGAGCTGAAATAACCTTTTCTGGAAACTGGATCGATGCTGTAGGCAAAATCGTCCTTAGGAGAATTAACATCATTTCCCAGATTCTGAATATCCGAGATGCTTCCGTCATCTTCCATCTGTCCCACAAAAACATCGAGTCCGCCCAGTCCGGGATAACCGTCTGAGGCAAAATAAATTTCGTTTTCGCTGGTTACATACGGAAAGGTTTCTTTTCCTTCGGTATTAATACTTTTTCCCAGATTTTCGGGTTTTCCAAAACTGCCGTTACCGTTAATGCTGACTTTGTAAATATCCGACTGTCCGATGGTTCCGGGCATATCCGATGCGAAATACAATGTTTTCTCATCCGGACTCAGCGCAGGATGCCCCGTGCTGTAGTTGTCGCTTGTAAAAGGAAGCGCGGTTACTTTTGTCCATTTTCCGTTTTCAAGACTGGCCTGATAAATTTTTACCAGCGTAATTTTATCAGCATCTTTTCCTTTTTTACCGTCGACATAGTTATTTCGGGTAAAATAAACCGTTTTTCCGTCTTTGGTAAAAACAGGTGAGGATTCGTGAAAACGGCTGTTGATCTCGGATTTTATTTTGTTCACTTTTGATGCGGTGCCGCTTTGTGCATCAAGATCGGCATTGTAAATATTGGTAAAATATTCTCCGGTCCATTTGTGTTTGCGCTGCGAAAAATTCCCGGTATCTCTGGCCGATGCAAAGTAGATTTTGTTGTCGTAAACAAAACTTCCGTAATCTGAATATTTAGAATTAATTCCGGCATCTTCAATTTTATAGCGCCCTGAATTGGCTTTGATTTCATCGAGATAATTGACATCATCTTTATAGAGTCTGGCTCTGGAATCGTCTTTGTACTTGAAGCTGAATTCATTCATGATTTTAGTGGCTTTATCTGTCTGTCCTGTTGACTTTAAAGACTGTGCATATCTGTAATAATATTCGGCTTCCGGAGAATTGTTTACAGCAAATAACTCGCCGTACCATTTGGCAGCTCCTTCAAACTCAGAATTAAAATAATAAGAGTTTCCGAGTCTTTTAAACAAATCTTCAGACTTGTATCCTTTATCGGCCACTCTTTCATAAGTTTTTATGGCATCGATAAAGGCATAACCATCGTATTTTTTATCACCCGATTTCAATTTAGAATCCTGGGCATAACTGTCAAATGAAAAACAGATTATTATTAAGCAGAAAAGTATATAATTTTTCATAATCATTTGTTTTTAGAAGAAACGAGGAGTTGTCATTTTACCATTGTTTTTGAAGAATTCATAACGCAGGAATATCTCATGAGATCCTGAATTATAATTATTTAAGTTGGTGGTTTCACGATCGTATCCGTATCCTAAATAAAGTCCGTCGGTGATCTGGAATCCTACCATGGCGCTCAGCGAAGCGCTCCATCTGTAAGCGACCCCTACTGTAAATCTTTCGATAAACATAAAATTGGCAGAAATATCAACCTGAAGCGGTGCTCCTTCGACCATTTTGGCCAGTACAGCGGGTTTGAATTTGTAATACTCTAGTTTATCCAGATTAAAAACGTAACCTCCCATTAAATAATAATTGATTTTGTCTTTGTAAATGGCCACATCATTATCATCGTATCTGTTGGTTTCGATGAAATTAGGAACAGAAAGCCCGATATAAGCTTTATCTGAATGCCAGTAAACACCCGCTCCTACATTAGGTGAAAACTTATTTTGAAGATCCTGAAACTGCGGATCTCCCTGATCTGCGGGATTTAGTTTGTTTACATCCAGATTGAATATGTTAGCGGTTCCTTTAATACCAAAAGAGAGTTTAAAATCAGCCGAAGTCTGAACGGTATAGGATATATCTGCTGATATATTGTTCTCATTGGTCGGTCCAATTTTATCGTTTACAAGCGAGAATCCTACTCCTAAATTGCTGTTGTTAATTGGTGTATTAATGGAGAAACTGCTTGTTTCGGGTGCTCCATCCAATCCAACCCACTGAGTACGGTATAAGCCAAAAATACTTAAAGCGCCTCTTGATCCCGCATAAGCCGGATTGATATTAATAGTGTTGTACATATATTGCGTATACTGTGCATCCTGCTGTGCATAACCCGCAATGGTTACAAACATAATGACGAAAAAATATAATTTTGTTCTCATAATAGATGTGTATTGTTTAGTGAATATGTAATGCGTTATACTTTGTGCGCTGTATAACGCATTACTCTTTTTTTATTTAGACAGATATAAATACCCTTCTTTTTTGTTATTCTGAATTACATTGTTTCCATCTAACGATTTGTAAGTAACAATGTAGAAATAGGTACCGGTTGGTAAACCGTCAGATTGTTTAACGGTTGTTCTTCCTCTTGAATTACCGTCGAAGGCATTGGTTATATTGTTGTAATTGTTTGTTTCAAAAACCAATATTCCCCAGCGGTTATAAATTTCTACAGTGTTTTCCGGATAACAGGTTAAATCATCAATACCGTCAATTACGAAAACATCATTTTTTCCATCACCATTTGGTGAAAAAGCATTGTGCACCTCAATATTCTGGCAGGCTAATACTTTACATTCATCATTTATTTCCATAGTAAGTAAAACACTTCTTGGGCAGTTTTCATCGGTTATTTTGTATTCGAATATATAATTGCCAAGTGCTAAACCAAAAGGATTAAGTGTACCACCTTGTAGTGCTCTGGTACCGTTTGTATCAATCCAGTTTCCTGTTGTTGGTGTTCCTTCTGGTAATAAACTAGATAAGTTTACTAAAGAAGTATCATCAGTACAAGCCTTACTTGTTATGTTGGATGTGCCATTTGGTGCCACTATTATGGTTACGGTTGCCGTGTCGCAGTTTTCGGCACTTAATTTATCGCAAATACGATAGGTATAAGTATAAGTTCCTGCCGGCGTTAAGCTTGCTACTCGAACATTTCCAGAAGCATCAATTGTAATGTTTGGATCTGTTTTTGTGTTGTTGCCGCTTAATAAAGTAAAGTTTACCAATTCAAGAGATGCTGTACCTATTCCTTTAAAGTCATTGCTTAAAACGTTTCCGACTAATCCAAAGGTGTTACATCCTATATTAGCATAATTATCATCATTGGCAACAACAGGAGTAGGAGGTGCAGGAGGATCAAGAACTGTAATGGTTACAGTTGCTGTATCGCAATTTCCGGCATCGGCCTTTTCGCAAATTTGATACGTTAAAGTGTAAGTACCGCCCGGTGCATTTGCCGCAACATCTACAGATCCGTTAGGGTTTAGCGTTAAAACTCCTTTAGGGTCTGGTGTAAATGTGGTAAGCGTAATGTCATTTGGATTAATGGCACTATTATTTAAAGTATCATTGTTTAAAACATTTACAATATTGGTTACTCCTGCAGGCCCTGTAATAGGTTGTGGAGTATCATCATTTGCCACAATTGCAAATGTTGGTCTGGCAGTACAAAACGGATCTGAAGGCGGATAATTTACTGTTATGGTTTGGCTTGGATTAACTGAAATAGTTAAGTTAACCGTTGGACGCAATGATTCAAATCCGTCCGCTGCCTGAATCCATTTATTATTCTCGAAAACCCATCCCGGCCAGTCTATACCTTTTCCGTTTCCATCAACCACAGCTCCAGGCCATAAAACTCGTCCGGAAAGAGCCAGATTAGTCATCGTTGTTATGACGTTATTTTGAGCATTGGCCCAGGCAATTGTTACACCATTTACTGGAGTAAAATTGGTTGGAGTTACTACATAGTCGATGTAAGGAACATCATTAACACAAATTGCTGTTGCCGTAACTGTCATAACCGGAGCTTCAATTGTAATGGTTACGGTTGCAGTATCACAATTTGAAGTTTCATCTGCTTCGCAAATTTGGTATACTAATGTTTGAGTTCCCACTGGTGCGTTTGGCAGTACATCAACAGAACCATCAGGGTTTAAGTGTAAAAACTCATTTGGTGTTACCGTAGTAAGGATTACATCAGATGGAGTTACAACCACTCCTTCAAGCGTATCATTAGTTAAAACATTCACTACATTGTGTGTGGTTGTATTTACACCCGCTACAGGTCCTGCATTATCATCATTGGCTGCAATATCAGAATATGTTTTACAGTTTACACCAAAATCAAGATCAAGATGAACTAAATCTTCTGGCGTTACAGTTGCCATTAAAGTGCTTGCACTGGTTGTGGAGCAAATAGTGTGTAACTGGGCTTTACCGGATTTAGCTGGTATTTTTTTATCTGTTACATTTGGAAGTACTTTTACAAGTCCAGTTCCTCCCAATGCCGCAGCAACAGCATCTAAATTAGCATCTTTAACTAATTTCACTGTGTAATCTCCATACGGATTTGCCGTTTCTGGTCGGTCTCTCCAGAATCCCTGAATTCCTATAATTACTTCTGCATGATAACCGTTTGGACCATCAATAATAACATTCGGACTAAGAGCATTTCCAAAACCTCCAGCGTTCAATTCGCCCACATTCGAAGGTCCTTGATAACTTCCATCGCCATTAAAATCAATCCATTCCCAAAGGCTGTAATCAATTGCTCCATTTCCGTCAGGAATATTTTTGGTTACAATTCCATCATTATTCGCATCGTACCATTCGTCCTGAACACCATTGCTGTTTGTGTCGTACCAAACATAATCTCCTAATACAGGAAGTGTTGATGATCCATATTCAAAATCATGTTTTTGAATAATACAATCCTGAAGAGTGGTAAAGAACAAACTCGAAGTTACCGGATACAATTGATGAGCGCTGTTTAAATTAGCATCCTGAACCTGAACCAGATATTTTCCGGCTGGCATTCCTGAGAAGCTGTAACTTCCGTCTGTTCCTGTTACTTTTAATAAGATAGGACCAGTAGTTGGGCTTTGCGGAATCAAGGTAACAGGTACATTTGCAATTGGAGTATGAGTATCAACATTAATAATCTGACCTGATATTTTTATAGTATACTCAGGTTGTGTTATAACCACTGTTGCAGTTGCAGTACAGTTTTGAGTTTCGCTTACAGGAGATGTTGCAGTAAGTGTATAAGTACCGGCAGGTAAATTGGTATTGCCAACAATTTCATTTTTATCATTTCTAATAATAACTGCTGCACCAGGACTGCTGGTTACTAAAATCGAACCGTCATTTCCTCCAAAACAAGAAGTATTAGTTGCGATACCGCTTACAGAAACTTTGTTTTCAACTGTAAAAGTTTGCACCAATTCTGTTTTATTGCCAGAACAATCAGATAACGTATACGTTCTGGTTAAGATATACGGACTTCCTTCGCAGCCACTTCCTTCGTTATTAGCATCAGAAACGGTAATAGAAACAGTTCCTCCGCAATTATCAGCAGCGTCTTGTATATCCTGAGGACTTCCAACAGGAATTTGTGTCATACTTTGTAAATTGGCAAAACTTGTTGGAGCAGTTCCAGTTGGTGCTGTAGTATCTCTTACTGTTATAATTTGTGTGTGCGATACTACATTGCCGCTGCAATCACTTGTTTTCCATGTGCGAGTCAAAGTATAATTTGAACCGCATTCGTTTTGAATATCACTTTTTGTTTCTGTAAATACAATTGGTAAATTTCCATTGCAATTATCAGCCGCTTCAAGATTGGCTGGTTCAGGAACAGCATCACAAGAAACAGTAATGTCACCAGGAAGATCACCGCTAAAAGTTGGTGCAGTTGTATCTTGAATTGTAATCACTTGCGTGAAAGTATCAGAAGTATTACCGCAGTCGTCTTTAACCGTCCAGGTATTAGTATAAGTTCCGGCATTTCCGCAACCTTCCGAAGCCACAAACTGACCGCTTACTTTTGTAATGTTACTAACATCAGCATCGCATGAATCTGAAGCAGTTGGGAATAAGGCTTGCGCCGAAGTTAAAGCTTCTTGATTGCTGCACTCGATAGTTTGGTTTAAAGAACCAGCTTGGGTTGTCCAGGTTGGTGCAGTAGTGTCTTGAATTGTAATCACTTGCGTGAAAGTATCAGAAGTATTACCGCAGTCATCTTTAACCGTCCAGGTATTAGTATAAGTTCCGGCATTTCCGCAACCTTCCGAAGCCACAAACTGACCGCTTACTTTTGTAATATTGGTAACATCAGCATCGCAAGCATCAGAAGCATTTGGGAATAAGGCTTGCGCCGATGCCAAAGCTTGTTGATTGCTGCATTCGATAGTTTGGTTTAAAGAACCCGCTTGCGTTGTCCAGCTTGGTGCAGTGGTATCTTGAATCGTAATCACTTGCGTGAAAGTTTCAGAAGTATTACCGCAGTCGTCTTTAACCATCCAGGTGTTAGTATAAGTTCCGGCATTTCCGCATCCTTGAGAAGCCACAAACTGACCGCTTACTTTTGTAATATTGGTTACATCAGCATCGCATGAATCTGAAGCAGTTGGGAATAAGGCTTGCGCCGAAGTTAAAGCTTCTTGATTGCTGCACTCGATAGTTTGGTTTAAAGAACCAGCTTGCGTTGTCCAAGTTGGTGCAGTAGTATCTTGAATGGTAATCACTTGCGTGAAAATATCAGAAGTATTGCCGCAGTCGTCTTTAACTGTCCAAGTATTAGTATAAGTTCCGGCATTTCCACATCCTTCTGATGCCACAAACTGACCGCTTATTTTTGTAATATTGGTTACATCAGCATCGCATGAATCTGAAGCAGTTGGGAATAAGGCTTGTGCCGAAGTCAAAGCTTGTTGATTGCTGCATTCAATTGTTTGGTTTAAAGAACCCGCTTGGGTTGTCCAAGTTGGAGCAGTAGTATCCTGAATAGTAATCACTTGCGTGAAAGTATCAGAAGTATTACCACAGTCGTCTTTAACTGTCCAAGTGTTAGTGTAGGTTCCGGCATTTCCGCATCCTTGTGATGCCACAAACTGTCCGCTTACTTTTGTAATATTACTAACGTTTGTATCACAAGCATCTGAAGCAGTTGGGAATAAGGCTTGCGCCGAAGTCAAAGCTTCTTGATTACTGCATTCAATTGTTTGGTTTAAAGAACCCGCTTGGGTTGTCCAAGTTGGTGCAGTATTATCTTGAACAATAATAGTCTGACTTACCGGAAGCGAAGTATTGCCGCAAGGATCTTTTGCAGTCCAGGTTCTTGTTTTTGTATAAGAACCGGCGCAGTTTCCAGGAGTAATAGTATCTTCATAAGTAAGAGACGCTACAGTGCCATTATTATCTGTTGCAGTTGCTGTGGCAAAAACAGGTTCTGCCGGACAGTTAATTGTTGAGGTTTGTGGCAGCGGATTAACCACTGGATTAACAGAATCCCCATCAATTATAGTAACTGATTTTGTTATAGTACAAGAATTAGCATCTGTTACAAGTACACTATAAGTTCCTGCAGCCAAAGAATTAGCCGTTGCTCCCGTTTGTACCGGAATTGTATTCCATGAATAAGTATATGGACTTGTTCCTCCGGAAACAATTACAGTTGCTGATCCTGTTGCTTTTCCGCCGCATACCACATCAATTTGAGTTGTAGCAGCACTTAATGCTTGTTGTGGCTGGCCTATAGTTACATTGCAAGTTGTAGTATAGCCTAATTTATCGGTAACCGTAACAGTATGCAATCCGGCAGTTAAAGCAATAGCTTGAGCTGTTGTTTCGTTATTATCCCATAAATAAGTATAATCGCCATTACCGCCAATTGCAGTTACAGTTGCTTTTCCGGTATTGCCTCCATAACATTTTACAGCGCTGTCTTGAGTAATACTGCAAGATAAAACATTAGGTTCGGTAATCGTTACAGAGCAAGTAGTGGTACATCCTTTTGAATCTGTCACAGTAACAGTATGCAATCCGGCATTTAATCCTACCGCTTTTTGAGTAGTTTCATTATTATCCCATAAATAAATGTAGTTAGCTGTACCGCCAATTGCCGTAACGGTTGCTTCACCATTACTTAAACCATTTGCGGTTACCGCTTTGTTTTGTGTTATAGAACAAGATAAAGCTGCATTTGGCTGACTTATAGTAACTAAATTATTTTGAGAAGAACAATTATCAGTAACTGTCAAAGTATAAGTTCCCGCAGGCAGATTCGAAACTGAAGCTGTATTTCCCACCGAAACATTAGAAGCGTTTTTCCAAGAATAGGTTACTGTTCCCACCGCATTTGTTACGGCTCCCGCTGTTACAGTTCCGGTGCTTGCTCCAAAACAATTTACATCTGTTTTAGATGAAACTGCTAAAGCTAAAGCTGCGCTCGGCTGTGTTATGGTAACAGAATTAGTTTGTGAAGAACAGCTGTCAGTAACTGTCAAAGTATAAGTTCCTGCAGGTAAATTCGAAACCGAAGCTGTATTTCCAACAGAAACATTAGAAGCATTTTTCCAGGAATACGTTACCGTTCCCACTGTATTTGTTACAGTTCCTGCTGTTATAGTTCCGGTGCTTGCACCAAAGCAGGTAATGTCTGTTTTAGAAGAAGCTGCCAGAGCTAAAGCTGCGCTCGGCTGCGCAATCGTAACCGAGTTCGTCTGGCTTGAACAGCTATCAGTAACCGTTAGTGTATAAGTTCCTGCAGGCAGATTCGAAACTGAAGCTGTAGTTCCTACTGAAACATTAGAAGCATTTTTCCAAGAATACGTTACTGTTCCTACTGCATTTGTTACCGTTCCGGCAGTCACTGTTCCAGTGCTTGCTCCAAAACAAGTTACATTAGTTTTAGAAGAAGCAGCTAGTGCCAGAGCCGCACTCGGCTGCGCAATCGTAACCGAGTTCGTCTGGCTTGAACAGCTATCAGTAACCGTTAGTGTATAAGTTCCCGCAGGCAGATTCGAAACCGAAGCTGTATTTCCCACTGAAACATTTGATGCGTTTTTCCAAGAATACGTTACCGTTCCCATAGCATTTGTTACGGCTCCTGATGTTACTGTTCCGGTGCTTGCTCCAAAACAAGTAATGTCTGTTTTAGAAGAAGCGGCTAAAGCTAAAGCGGCACTTGGTTGTGCAATTGTAACCGAGTTGGACTGGCTTGAACAGCTATCAGTAACCGTTAGTGTATAAGTTCCCGCAGGCAGATTCGA
>NZ_JBXAQY010000010.1:93302-201153 GCF_058807735.1 Flavobacterium sp. GW821-FHT12A05
AATTGTAACCGAGTTGGACTGGCTTGAACAGCTATCAGTAACCGTTAGTGTATAAGTTCCCGCAGGCAGATTCGAAACCGAAGCTGTAGTTCCCACTGAAACATTCGATGCGTTTTTCCAGGAATACGTTACTGTTCCTACTGTATTTGTTACAGCTCCCGCAGTTACTGTTCCGGTGCTTGCGCCAAAACAAGTTACATTAGTTTTAGACGAAGCAGCTAGGGCCAGAGCCGCACTCGGCTGCGCAATTGTAACCGAGTTGGACTGGCTTGAACAGCTATCAGTAACCGTTAGTGTATAAGTTCCCGCAGGCAGATTCGAAACTGAAGCTGTATTTCCAACAGAAACATTCGATGCGTTTTTCCAGGAATACGTTACTGTCCCTACCGCATTTGTTACGGTTCCGGCAGATACCGTTCCAGTGCTTGTCCCAAAGCAGGTAATATCTGTTTTAGAAGAAGATGCCAAAGCTAAAGCGGCACTCGGTTGTGCAATTGTAACGGAATTAGTTTGTGAAGAACAATTATCAGTAACTGTCAAAGTATAAGTTCCCGCAGGCAGATTCGAAACTGAAGCTGTATTTCCCACTGAAACATTAGATGCGTTTTTCCAGGAATACGTTACTGTTCCCACGGCATTTGTTACGGCTCCAGCTGTTACCGTTCCAGTGCTTGCACCAAAACAAGTAATGTCTGTTTTAGAAGATGCTGCTAAAGCTAAAGCGGCACTTGGTTGCGTAATTGTAACCGAATTAGTTTGTGAAGAACAATTATCAGTAACCGTTAGAGTATAAGTTCCCGCAGGCAGATTCGAAACCGAAGCTGTAGTTCCCACTGAAACATTCGATGCGTTTTTCCAGGAATACGTTACTGTTCCCACTGAATTTGTTACGGCTCCAGCTGTTACTGTTCCTGTGCTTGCGCCAAAACAAATTACATTAGTTTTAGATGAAGCAGCTAGCGCCAGAGCCGCACTCGGCTGCGTAATCGTAACCGAGTTGGACTGGCTTGAACAGCTATCAGTAACCGTTAGTGTATAAGTTCCCGCAGGCAGATTCGAAACCGAAGCTGTAGTTCCCACAGAAACATTTGAAGCGTTTTTCCAGGAATAGGTTACTGTTCCCACAGCATTTGTTACAGCTCCCGCAGTTACTGTTCCAGTACTTGCACCAAAACAAGTAATGTCTGTTTTAGACGAAGCGGCTAAAGCTAAAGCTGCCGCTGGCTGTGTGATAGTAAAAGTCTTAGTAAGTGTACAAAGATTAGCATCTTTAATAGTAACAATATAAGTTCCAACAGTCAGGTTTGTGGCAGTTGGCGTTGTTTGTACCGGTGTAGTATTCCAAGAATACGTATATGCGCCCGTACCACCAGATGCTGTTACTGTGGCTGAACCTGTTGCACCTCCAAAACAATTAATATTGGTTTGTGAAGTCGTGGCAGATAAAACAGTCGTTGGTTCTGTTATTACAACTTGTTTCGTATTGCTGCAGCCTTTTGAATCCGTAACGGTTACGGTATAAGTTCCGGCAGCTAAATTACTTGCCGTTGCAGTAGTTTGAACCGGAGTTGTATTCCACGAATAGGTATACGGAGCAGTTCCGCCAGAAGCTGTTACCGCAGCAGATCCTGTTGCAGTACCTTTGCATTTTACATCTAAGTGCGATGCCGTTGTTTCTGTAATTACAATATTAGTCTGGCTTACTACAACTGGTTTTATATCATAACATCCAGATTGAGTATTAAGCCCTTTTATGTAATATGTTCCAACAGTTGCGGCAGTTGGCGTGTTGTACGGAATTGTTGCCGCAGCATCTTGCCAATAGCTAAACGTTAATCCAGAAGTACTTCCGGCAGTAATGGCAGGTAAAGTAATATTGGTTGTTCCGTTAGCACATATTGGGGCCGGATTTGTAATGACCAGCGTATTTGTTGCAAAACTTTTTGCTTTTAAAAATACACCCGCATCCCATTTCTGGTCATACGCATCGGCAATTGCCATTTTAATTTTATAGTTTTTTCCCGGAGTAACAGCATAAGTTGCAGTTAAAACAACAGTAGCTCCGTCAAATTCCATTGTTGCAGAACCCAAAGGATTATTAGAGTAATACGCCACATTATGATCTGGAAAAGAAACATTATCCACATTTGTTCCTGCTGAGTGAATATTGTTGATCGTTACCGCATCACCATTTGGCAGCTGGGCAAGATTTATGGCGTTGTTGGTGTAAGGTCCGGTTATTCCAAATCCGCTTAAAAAGAATCCAAAAGCGTCATTGTAGTTGGTATGAACATATTCCAGATATTCTTCAGACGCAAAAACAAATTTAAATTCAACCAGATTTCCATCCGGAATAAAATCAAATTCCAATATCGAAGCGTCATGCATCGTTTTTCCTGAAATTGTGGTTAAATCCGGATCACTTGCCTCTTCTACCATTTCGTCTGTTTTATTCGTGTAGGTGTTAGGACCCATGGCAGAGCTGATTCTTCCAGTAGATAAAAGCAAACCTTCATCAATAGGAAAATTAGATGTTGCTTTGCTGTAATAACCCAATTGTCGGTTTCCAGCAGTCGAAGACCAAGTGTGGTTATTCCACGTCCAGGTATTGTTCGTATTTTTTTTGTAATATCCAAAACGGACATTGTTAATAGTTAAACAGCCCGATGTTAAAACATTTCGAACCAATTGATCGGCTGTGTAGCCGTTGTAACCTGCAGATGGATTAGCAACATCAATCGAACCAGCCGCTGCTGCAAGAGCACTTGCTGTTTCAGTCTTTGATGTTGTTTTCGATGTTACTTTGCCAGCTGGTAAAGTATTTCCAACTCGCACAGGAACTTCCTGTGCCGATACTGTAGAACAATAGAACGAAAAATTTAAAGCTAGAATCAAAATAAATTTTAATCTAATTTTAAGAAACACTTCATTCGGATTGTTTTTGTGAAATAGGAAAATATACTTACAACCTTTAATCAATTTCCCTACTTCTTTTAGAGTAGATTTAGTTCTCATATATTAGGATTTTGTTTTTGAAGTATTTGTTATATTTTAACAGAATCAAAATTATATTAGAGTTTTTCTATTTAAATTTTTTTATCTGTAACTAACCTAAAAACTCGTTTAAGTGCTCTTTTTTTGTCAAAAATTGACTCAAAAAAAAATTTTTTTGACTGATTTGGACAAAATTTAATATCGAATTTTCTTTCTTTTTTAATGAAAATGAGCTAGTTTTTATTTATTTAAATAACTAATAATCAATTATTTAGTTAATTTATTGCTGATATAGAAAATATCGACCAAGTGTATGTTTTAATGGATGAAGTACATTTTTTGCTAAAAATCAAAAAACGATTTTGATGGATTGTTAAAACTTTAAGGATAATTTATACTTGTTAAATTTTGCTTATACTGTTAACAGAATTAAAAAAAGAAGAAGTATTAAAATAACTTTTGTAAATTAGAACTTAAATAAAATCGCGGTCCGTTTTTGCGGTTTTTTAAACCTTCTGCTTATGAAAAATTTAATTTTAATACGTCATGCAAAATCAAGTTGGGAAGCTCCTTTAAAAGATTTCGACAGGCCTTTACAAAAGAGAGGGATTTTAGACGCGCATGAAGTTTCGACACATATTTCAAAATATCTGCCAAAGACTTATATAGTATGGAGCAGTACTGCGGCACGAGCTTCAGAAACGGCTTTAATATTTGCACAAAACATTTCGTATCCTATAGAAAGTATTGTTTATAGAGATGACCTGTATACTTTTGATGAAAGACAACTCGAAAAGGTTATTAAATCATGTGATAATAGTTTCGAAAGCGTTATTCTTTTTGGACATAACGAGGCTATTACAAATTTTGTTAATAAATTTGGGGATGTTTTTATCGATAATGTTCCAACTTCTGGCTTTGTATCACTGCAATTTGATTCAGAAAGCTGGGACTCAATTAATAAAGGCAAAACACATAAAACCATATTCCCCAAAGACTTAAAATAATTACAGTGTACGAACAGAAATATATCGATAGAGAAAAAAGCTGGTTAGCGTTTAATGCAAGAGTACTTCAGGAAGCAGGCGACAATACGGTGCCTCTTTTAGACAGACTGCGTTTTGTTGGAATTTTTTCAAACAATTTAGATGAGTTTTTTAGAGTTCGATATGCCGCGATTCGAAGATTGAGCCTTTCCGGAATTTCCGGCGAAAAATATTTAGGCGGTGTTTCTGCTCATCAATTAATTAAAGATATTACCGAAATCGTAATTCAGCAGCAATCTGAAAGTTTACGTATTTTAGGCAATATCGAAACAGAACTCGAAGCCGAAAATATTTTTATTATTAATGAAGACCAGGTTACAGAAAAGCAGGAATGCTTTTTAAAGGACTTTTTTATGCAAAAATTAAGTCCGGAATTGGTAACCATTATCTTAAATGATCTTGCAGAATTCCCAGTATTAAAAGATACTTTAGGTTATTTGGCAGTACGTTTAGAACTGAATAATGATAAAGTTCGTTATGCTGTTATTGAAATCCCTAAAACAATCAACAGATTTGTGGTACTTCCATCAGAAGACGACAAACAATATGTAATATTAATCGATGATGTAATTCGACTTAAACTGAAAAACATCTTCAATATATTCGATTATAAAACGGTTTCGGCGCACATGATTAAAATCACGCGTGATGCACAGTTAGATATCGACAGTGATTTGAGTAAAAGTATGCTCGAAAAAATTGCTACTTCGGTAAAAGACCGCCGAATAGGAGAACCGGTTCGTTTTATTTACGATAGTTTAATCGAAGATGATACGTTGCGCTTCTTCTTAGATAAAATGAAAATTGTTGAAACAGATAGTATAATTCCGGGAGGAAGATATCATAATCGTCGTGATTATATGAGTTTTCCAAACTTAGGACGTTACGATTTATTATACAAACCAAATGAACCTTTACCGGTTCCGGGTTTGAGTCTTGACGGAAGTATCCTGGAAAAAATCAATAAAAAAGATTATTTACTGCACGCGCCTTATCAGTCATTTTCGTATTTGACTAAATTTTTGCGTGAAGCCGCTTTAGACCCGAAAGTAACCAGTATCAAGATTACGTTGTATCGTTTGGCTAAGAACTCTCAGATTATCAGTTCGCTGATTAATGCAGCAAAAAATGGTAAAAAAGTAGTGGTTCAAATTGAGCTTCAGGCACGTTTTGATGAGGCTTCGAATATTTCCTACGCAGAGCAAATGCAGACCGAAGGAATCGAACTTATTTTTGGAATAAAAGGTCTTAAAGTACACAGTAAAATTTGCGTGATCGAAAGAACCGAAGAAGGAAAATCACGTCGTTACGGATTTATTTCGACAGGAAACTTCAACGAATCTACGGCTAAAATTTATACAGATGTTACGCTGTTTACCTGTCATCAGGGAATTTTGAAAGACATTTCTAAAATATTCGAATTTTTCGATATTAATTATAGAGTACACAGATACAAACATTTAATTGTATCGCCGCATTATACAAGAACAAAATTCGTAAAATTAATTGATCGTGAAATTCTTCATGCATTAGCCGGACGAAAAACATTCATTAAATTAAAAATGAACAGTTTGTCTGATTTTAAAATGATCGATAAATTGTATGAAGCAAGTAATGCAGGAGTAAAAATTCAGCTTCAGGTAAGAGGAATCTGCTCTCTAATTCCTGGAATTCCGGGAATGAGCGAAAACATCGAAGCCATCAGTATAGTCGATAACTATTTAGAACATTCCAGAATTTATATTTTTGGAAACGCAGGTTTAAACGAAGTATACATTTCCTCAGCTGATTTTATGACCAGAAACCTTGACGGAAGAGTAGAAGTAACCTGTCCTGTGTATGACCTTGAAATTAAAAAAGAACTAATCGATAATTTCAATATTGCCTGGAAAGGAAACGTAAAAGTAAGATACCACTCTTATAAATTAGATAATAAATATAAGCCTAGAAATCATCATGCCCCATTTAGAGCCCAGTTTGAAACCTATAAATATTATCAAAATAAAATTTCGGTACTAGAAGAGGTTCCTCAAAAAGTAGACTAAATACATTAACTAAATTACAAAATCATAAAGTGAGCATGATTAATATAAGGAAATTTGCAGCAATAGATATCGGTTCGAATGCCATGAGGCTTCTGATATCCAATGTTGTAGAACAGGATGGAAAAGAACCCCAGTTTAATAAAAGTTCACTTGTTCGTGTGCCAATCCGTTTGGGACAAGACGCCTTTACAGTAGGCGAAATTTCAGAAGAAAATATAGATCGAATGGTCGATGCCATGAAAGCATTTAACCTTTTGATGAAAGTACATAAAGTAGAACGTTATATGGCATTTGCAACATCGGCAATGCGCGAAGCCTATAATGCGAAAGAAGTCGTAGCTTTAATTAAGAAAAAAGCCGACATCAAAATCGAAATTATCGATGGTAAAAAAGAAGCGGCAATTATCGCTTCTACAGATTTACACCATTTATTAAAAACAGATGAAACCTATCTTTTTGTAGATGTGGGCGGTGGAAGTACCGAATTTACTTTATTCTCTGATGGAAAAATGATTAATTCAAGATCCTTTAAAGCCGGAACCGTTCGTTTATTGAATAATATGGTTCACGATGTGGTTTGGGATGAAATCGAAAAATGGATTAAAACCAACACAGCAGATTATGATGAGGTAACCCTTATTGGTTCTGGAGGAAACATCAATAAATTATTTAAAATGTCCGGAAAACAGCAGGAAAAACCGCTTTCGTACATTTACATTAATTCTCAATACGCTTTTTTAAATTCACTGACGTACGAACAAAGAATCGCCGAATTAGGATTGAATTCTGACCGTGCCGACGTTATTATTCACGCCACACGCATTTACCTCAATGCGATGAAATGGAGTGGAGCCCGCCAGATTTTTGTACCAAAAATTGGACTTTCTGACGGAATCGTAAAAGCAATGTATTACGGTAAAATTTAAAAAAAAAGAGTGCCACAGATTAAAGGATTTTCACAGATTAAAATAAAAAATAATCTATTGAAATCTTTTAATCTGTGGCAAAAAAAATATAATCAGCATAATTTTAATAAATGAATAAAACTAGACTTGAAGCCTTTAGTGATGGTGTTTTGGCAATTATCATAACCATTATGATTCTGGAAATTAAAGTGCCGGAAGGAAACGAATTTGCCGATTTAAAACCGCTTATTCCTAAATTTTTAAGTTATGTACTAAGTTTTATTTACGTTGGAATTTACTGGAACAATCATCATTATTTAATTCACAGCCTTACCAAAATCAACGGTAAAATCCTGTGGGCAAATCTGCATTTGCTTTTCTGGCTGTCTTTAATTCCGGTTGCAACCGGATGGATGGGAGAGCACAATTTTGCAAAAGCATCTATGGCTTTGTATGGAACCGTATTGCTGTTATCTTCAATAGCTTACTTTATATTACAGCGCATTATAATTGTCAGCGAAGGCAGCGATTCGATAATTGCAAAAGCGATAGGAAAAGATGTAAAAGGCAATGCTTCTTCTGTTTTGTATTTAATTGGAATCGTTTTCTCGTTTTATAACGAATGGATTTCTGGCGCGGCTTATATAACTGTGGCTTTATTGTGGTTAATCCCCGATAAAAGAATAGAAAAAGCCTTTGCTTCAAAGAATTAATTGGAATTGACAATGAAAACCATTTTTCAGTCTATTCAGGATTTTTCTAAAGAAGAATTAGATCTTTTAGATGATTTAATAACGTTTCGTACGCTTAAAAAAGGAGAATTGTTATTGACCGAAAATCAGGTTTGTAATGAAGTTGTATTTATCGAAAGCGGTATTCTGCGTTCCTTTTTTTTTAATCATAAAGGTGACGAAATCACCAATTGTTTTGCTTTCGAAAATGAATTTATGGCCTCGTTTGCCAGTTTTATAACCCAGGAAAAGGCCGAAGAAAATGTTCAGGCTTTGGTCGATACCAAATTGCAGGTTTTAAATCGAAAAGCTCTCGAAAAACTCTATCAGTCAGGTTTTAACTGGCAGGAAACAGGGAGAAAACTAACCGAAATAGAATTTGTAAACCTGCAGAAAAGAATGATTTCTTTTCAAAAACTCTCCGGTGCGCAGCGTTATGAAGAGTTGTTTAAAAACCATCAAAAGTATTTAAAGTTAATTCCGCTTCAATATCTGGCTTCCTATTTGGGCGTTACACCAAGACACTTAAGCCGAATTAGAAAAGCAGTTACAAGTTTCTAAAATAAAAATTACGCATAGTTTTTACTTTTAAAACAAAGGATTAGATTTAAAAAATAATCATTAAAATCTTTTTGATCTGTGGCAAAAAAAATAAGTTTTTCAGGACATTTGTCCAGTAAAATAAATAAGCCGAATAGTATTTTTGAAAAAAGATTGATATGAAAAAAATACTGATTATAAACGGACACCCAAATCCCGACAGCTTTAATTTTGGCATTGCTGCCGAATATCAAAAAGGAGCAATCGAGTCAGGAGCAGTTGTAGAAACCATTACAATTGCCTCTCTAAACTTCAACCCTAATTTACAGTTTGGTTATCAAAAACGCACAGAACTAGAACCAGATTTATTAGAATCCTGGGAAAAAATAAAAAGAGCCGATCATCTAGTTTGGGTACATCCGGTTTGGTGGGGCGGACTTCCGGCCATTACAAAAGGGTTTATAGATCGATTATTCCTTCCCGGAATGGCATTTCAATATCGCGAAAATTCAGTTTGGTGGGATAAGCTCTTAAAAGGAAAAACAGCCCATATTATTACAACTTTAGATCAGCCAGGCTGGTATTATTGGTTTTCTTTTGGAAGGCCGAGTGTAAATCAATTAAAGAAATCTACTTTGGAATTCTGTGGTGTAAAACCCGTAAAAGTAACTTACATCGGAATCATAAAAGGTTCTCATGATCTCCAAAGAGCAAAATGGCTCGAAAAAGTTTATAATTTGGGATTGAAAAACAAATAGATTTTTTGCCACTAATTACACGAATTTCACTAATTTCTTTATGCTGAAACTTTAAATTAATTCGCGAAAATTCGTGTAATTCGCGGCAAAAAAACTACGTAGATATATCCAATCCAAATGTTGAACGTAAAAGATCGATGTTTGGATTGATTTCATGTAAACGATTGTATCTGTCCTGATCGTTTAAACTTCTTTTAGTTTCAAGTGTTTCGTTTACAACTACTTCAATTGTGATGTCATGATTGTGTAAATGACCTCTTAAATGTCCTAAAAGAGCATTAATCTGGCTTTCAAATTCCAGCTTAGATCCTTCATTTGGAAGTTCGTAAATAATGTTGGTTCCCTTTAAAACAGGATCGTTGATTAATAAGATCGATTCCATGATCTTTAAACCTTTTTGACCTAAACGCTCTGCATATTTATTCCACTGAACAAGCATTTCGGTTTCGGTAAATTCCTCAGTAGGTAAAACAGAAGTGGTAGTAGGCTTAACGTAATTTTTACTGTTTGCCTCCATTTCTTTTTTCTTGCGAATACTCGCCAAAGAAAATGCCGAAACTTTTGTTTCACCGCCTATTTCAGCTCGAGGAGCAACAGGAGTTTCAACTTTAGGAGTTTCTGCAGCAGGAGCTTCGTTTGTGGTATTTATAGGATTAGCACTGCCATTGTCGTTTTGATTGACATTGACATTTTGATTGCCATTGCTGTTTTCTTCCTTATTTGGAATTTGGGACTTTAAATTTGGAACTTCAACAATTGAGAAACTTCCATTTTTATAATAGGTAGGAGGAATTATGTATTGCTCAACTTTTTTTTTTCTCCATCAAAGTTGATAGAGGCCAATTGCATCAAGCATAATTCAACTAAAAGGCGCTGATTTTGACTTAATTTATATTTTAAATCGCAGTCGTTTGCAATGTCAATTCCCTTTAATAAAAATTCTTGAGAACATTTTTGAGATTGAACGCCATACATTTGCTGTGCTTGCTCTCCAACTTCAAGTAAAGCAATAGTGGCAGGAGTTTTACTGACTAGTAAATCTCTAAAATGAGAAGCTAATCCGGCAATAAAATGATGTCCGTCAAAACCTTTTGCAAGAATGTCGTTGTATGCAATTAATAGATCCGGAATTTTATTTTCCAGAATCAAATCGGTAATACTAATGTAGGTTTCGTAATCTAAAACGTTTAGGTTTTCGGTTACGGCCTGACGCGTTAAATTGGTACCGCAATACGAAACCACACGGTCAAAAATAGATAAAGCGTCACGCATTGCACCATCTGCCTTTTGAGCAATAATGTGCAAAGCATCGTCTTCAAAATTTATTCCCTGACTTTGGGCAACATCAGCCAAATGTTCTTTAGCATCTTTTACCGTAATTCTTTTGAAATCAAATATCTGACAGCGAGATAAAATCGTTGGAATGATTTTGTGTTTTTCGGTTGTCGCTAAAATAAAAATAGCATGTTTTGGCGGTTCTTCTAATGTTTTAAGAAAAGCATTAAAAGCAGCCGAAGACAACATGTGAACCTCGTCAATAATATATACTTTATATTGTCCGGTTTGCGGCGGGATTCGAACCTGATCAATAAGGTTTCGAATATCATCAACCGAGTTGTTTGAAGCAGCATCTAACTCAAAAACGTTAAAAGCAAAATCTTCATTTGGATCATCATATCCAGGCTGATTTATTTTTCGAGCCAAAATACGTGCACAAGTAGTTTTTCCAACTCCACGCGGTCCTGTAAATAAAAGAGCAGAAGCAAGGTGATTGCTGTCAATAGCATTCAACAAAGTGTTGGTAATGGCTTTTTGTCCCACAACATCCTTAAAGGTCTGCGGGCGATATTTACGAGCCGATACTACAAATTGTTCCATATTCTTTTTTATTCGATAGCAAATATAGGCCGAAAATTACCAAATCACAAATCTGAAAATCATAAATATTGGACTGTTTTTTTGATGGGTTTGAATGTGAGGAAGTAAGATATTTAAATTACACATTTTAGATATAAGTGCGAAAAAAATTGAACACTGATAAAACAGATCCGCTAAAGCGAAAACGCGGATTTGCGCGGATTTTTTTAATTGTAGATTTGTCTTCCTGAGCGAAGTCGAAGGATCGCAATCATCATCGACAATCAAAGTCTTTGCGAGGAACGAAGCAATCTCACTAAAAAATGTTATTTTTAATTATAAAAATCCAGAAGTAGTAAGAATTTACTAAAAAGAAAGCAATGAAAGTTATTTCGATTATTTTAAAATCAATGATTCCTTTACTGATACTATTTGGAATTTCTAAAATTACATCACAAACCATGAATGCAACTCAAGCCGATTATTTGAAAATTTCAGATCAGTTTTCTAAGAAAGATTTTGAGAGGGTAAAAAGTTTTATTTTAGAAAAAGGGAATAGAAAAACCTATCGAAACTACGACAATAACAATCCTTATTATGATTTCGGGAAATTTCAGGTTTATTTAGGAGCCGATACTGGTCAGGCCAATATTAACAATGATTCTAAAGTATCAGATTTTAATGAAATGACTTTAAAAGATGATAATCAATATTATAAAATTTTGATTGTTAGAAAAGGTGATATTGACGCTTCAAAAAAAGGAATTCTAAACGGAATGGATGAAGATGAAGTTTATTTTGTCGATGTTTATCAAGCAGGATTAGATAAAAATTTAGATGTTTTATCCAGTTATTTAAAATTGATGAAGGATTTAAAATAACAGCTTTATTTTAAGAATAGATAAAGTTTTTTAAATTGAAATAAAAAGAATGTGTTGAATTTAATTTATTGATAGATAATCATTTGCATTCTGTGCTATTATAAAAGTTTTGAATTTAAAAATTCAGGACTTTTTTTATGCTCTAATTTTAAGAAATCAATAATAATTAAAAATGTAAGATTATTTTGTAATATTTAATTAAATTATTCGTTAACTTAGAAGATTAATTAATTTAAAAAAGATATCATTATGAAAATTAGATCGATTTTATTGGGGATGAGTTTTGCTTTTTTATTAGTGGCTTGTGGACCTAAAGATGCAGATATTCAAAAAGAAATTACTGCAAAATTAACCGAATTGCCTGGCGTTTCAGTGACTGTAGAGAAAGGTGTTGCGACTATTTCGGGTACTTGTAAAGATGATGCTTTCAAACAAAATGCAGAAAGCATAATAAAAGGAATAAAAGGTGTTAAATCGGTAGTGAATAATTGTGAGATCCCGGCTCCGGAACCTGTAGTTGCAGCTCCTGTAGAAATTAATCCTGATGCTGTTTTAACGACTTCAGTAAATGAGGTTGTAAAAACGTACAGCGGTGTAACGGCTGCAGTTAAAGACGGTGTGGTTACACTTACCGGAGATATCAAAAGAAGCCAATTGCAGAATTTGATAAAAAGCGTTCAGGAATTGAAACCTAAAAAAGTAGAAAACAAATTAACTATTAAATAATTGATGTTATGAGTTTAAAAGATAAATACAAAGAGTTAACAGATTTAGCTTCTAATTTAGGAGTAGCTGATTTACAGGTAAGAGAACAAGATAACGTGCTGTACGTTGACGGAACAGCAAAATCTGCAGATGATAAAGAAAAACTTTGGGCTGCTTACGGAAAAATAGATCCGGATTTTAGATCGGCAGATGTAGTGATGAATATTGAAGTTTCAGAAGGTGTTTCGACAGAATATACAGTTGTTGGCGGTGATTCTTTATCAAAAATTGGAAAAGCACACGGCGTTTCATGGCAGGCTATTTATGAAGCCAATAAAGATATTATTAAAAACCCTGACGTTATTCAGCCAGGCTGGAAATTGAAAATACCAACAGCATAATTTATTTAAGTTGTGTGTTTTAAAAGTCCGTCGTAATGATGGGCTTTTTTTGGTTTTAACCGCAAAGTTTATTTTCATTTTATGTCATTGCGAGGAACGAAGCAATCACACTTTTGAGAAAGTTTTTTTAACCGCAAAGAGCCCAAAGACTTTCCTTATTTTATGTCATCCCGAGGGACGAGGGATTTCCTCTGAAAATTCCGAAAAGACAAGAAATTCTCCTCTCTCGGCATGACAAAATTGTAGTTTTTTTGAAAATGGAAAAAGATAATTTTTCTTTTGAAACAGAATGCCTAGCCCTGATAGCAGCGAAAATCCTTTTGTGTCTCGTTTCTTTAACGAGACACAAAAGATTGAAGCGAATAGCAGGAAATAGCTCCTTAAAAACTATCTTCCCCTAATACTTAAATCAAATAAAAACTTTGCAGTTTCCTGATCTGAATCGGCGGAAAAACCTGCTACATAAACTCCTTTTTTGCCCGTAGTGGACTTAATTCCGTAAACAACTGCCTCATCGCCTGGGTCCGAATCCCCTTCGTATCGATACACATGAACAATTTCAAATTTCTCAGGATTTTTTTTAATCATATCAGCATTTCGATTAAAATCGCATGTAAATCCTTTTTCATTTAATTGATCTAAAGCCTTTGAAACAGTTGCGTAATGATACATTCTTTTCATGATAACTGAATTTAAAATTATAGATTTTTAAAGATAACTATTTTAAAATTAAAAAGTTATGATAAATCTCATAAAATCCGAAATTTAAAATCAATATTGTTAGTCTTTAAATCGTTACTTTTGCAGCGCAGACCGCCTTATCGCTGTTCCTGTTAATAGGAAGAGAGGAAAGTCCGGACACCACAGAGAAGCATAGCGGGTAACGCCCGTCGGTTTCTCCCGATAGCTATCGGGAGGGATTAGGACAAGTGCAGCAGAAAGTATGTACAGGTAATGCTGTAGTGAAACCAGGTAAACTCTATGCGGTGAAATACCAAGTATATCAGCATTTAAGGGCTTCTCGTCCGTTGTTGAAGGGTAGGTAGCTTGAGTTCCGAAGTAATTCGGAATCTAGATAAATGATAAGGCCTTGATTTATCGAGGACAGAATCCGGCTTATAGGTCTGCATTTTTTATATATTTGTGAAACTATCTTAACCTGTTTTCATGAATATAACCACTCCAAAGCCTTCTCCAAAAGCGAACAAAAGCATTTTTCATGCTGTAATTACCAATCTTACTTTTTGGGTTTTGATAGCTATTATTGCCGGGATTTTACTCGGACATTTTTCGCCCGAAAATGGCGTAAAAATGAAAATTGTTGGGGAAAGATTCGTTGATCTGATCAAGCTTTTTATTGGACCCATTATTTTCCTAACTATTGTTTTGGGAATTTCCGGAATGGGAAACTTAAAGAAAGTGGGCCGAATTGGCGTAAAAGCTTTGGCTTATTTTGAGGTAGTTTCTACCGTAGCATTGGCGATAGGCGTTGCGATTGCTTATTTCTTTCAACCCGGAAAAATTGACAAATCGGGATTAACTTTGGGCGATGCCAGCCAGTATACAAATGGCAGTGCAAAGGATTTTTCGTGGCTTCAGTTTTTCTTTTCTAATTTTACTTTACAGGTTTTGCTGGCAGCCATTATCTGTGGTATTGCGCTGAATTTTTATAAAAAAAGAGAACAGACTATTTTGGTTTTGGAACGAATTTCAAACGTAGTTTTCCTCGGATTAAAATATGTAATGTATCTCGCGCCAATTGGTGCTTTTGGAGGAATGGCCTACACAATTGGAAAGTTCGGATTAGCCACTTTGATTCCGCTGGGAAAATTGATGCTTTGCGTTTATCTTACCATGGCACTTTTTGTCTTTTTTATTTTAGGAACCATTCTGAGATATTATAAAATAAGTATTCTTTCGATTTTAAAATACATTAAAGAAGAGCTTTTACTGGTTTTAGGAACTTCGTCTTCCGAAGCCGCTCTGCCGAGTATTATGGTAAAACTCGAAAGAATGGGCTGCAGTAAATCGGTAGTTGGGTTGGTGATTCCTACGGGTTATTCATTTAATCTCGACGGAACTTCGATTTATTTATCGATGTCAGTAATATTTCTGGCTCAGTTATATGATGTTCATTTGAGTTTTTTCGAAATATTAACGGTTATCGGAATTTTGATGATTACGTCAAAAGGCGCGGCAGGCGTAACCGGAAGCGGTTTTATAGTGTTAGCTTCGACTTTAACGGCACTGCATAAAATTCCGGTTGAAGGTTTGGCGTTTTTATTGGGAGTTGATAAATTTATGAGCGAAGCCAGAGCGATTACAAATCTGATAGGAAATACAGTGGCAACGATTATAATTTCGAAAACAGAACACGATTTTACGGAACTTGATTTGAATCCTGTTTTAGAAGAGTAATCGATATTGGCACACGAATTTAACGGATTTTGTCATTGCGAGGAACGAAGCAATCTTATTTGCTTAGTTACTTACTTTTGTTAGTGCGGTTGCTTCGTTCCTCGCAATGACATGGAATTTAAAAATTGTAATTTAAAATCTTATGAAAAGAATTGGAATTTTAGGACTTGGCGGAGTAGGAGGCTACTTTGGCGGTTTATTAGCTAAAGAATATCACAATTCAAATGATGTTGAAGTCATTTTTATTGCGCGTGGTGAAACTCAAAAAGCGATTACCGAAAACGGATTAAAGATCGTAACAGACGATTCTGAAACAATTGTTCATCCTAAATTGGTTTCCAATAATCCGTTGGAAATTGGTGAATTGGACTATTTAATCTGTGCGACTAAAACCTATGATATTGAAGAAAGTTTGACTTCTTTGAAAAGTTGTATAAAGAAAGAAACCATAATTCTTCCTTTATACAACGGTGTTGACGCGCCCGAAAGAATTCAAAAATTGTTTCCTGAAAATGAAGTGCTGCAAGGTTGTGTGTATATTATTTCGATGATTTTTTCACCAGGAACGATTCGTAAAATTGGTTTTTATGAAAAGTTATTTTTTGGTTCTAAAACCGCATCATATTCCAAATTAGAAGAATTACAAAATATACTGCAAAAGGCAAAAATTGAAAGCAGTTTAGTTGAAAATATAGAAGAAACCGTTTGGGAGAAATTTATCTTTATTTCGGCATTGGCTTCGGCGACTTCTTATTTAGACCAAAATATTGGTGACATTTTAAACAATTCTGATTCGAAAGTAACGTATATTGAATTGCTTCATGAAATTGAAGATGTCGCTCAGGCAAAAGGATTGAAGTTACCTCATGACATTGTAGCACAAACCATTCAGAAATTAGAAAAATCGCCTAAAGAAGCTACTTCGTCTATGCATAGAGATTTTCTGGCCGGCAAAAATACCGAAGCCGTTTCGCTTACTCAATTTGTTGTAAACGAAGGAAAGAAATACGGTGTAAAAACACCACTTTATGAAAAGATTGCCAGCGTTTTAGTCAAGTAATTTTTTCTTTTAAACACATAGAATTCTTATAAATGCAATTCTATGTGTTTAGAAAAATGTGCTAAGATTCGTCTTTTGTTGTGCGTACCAAACTGATTCCGGACGTAAAAAAAACGATTCCTAAAATACCATAAATAAGCAGCGATTTTACATCTCTGGTTTCTCCAGAAGTTCCGGCAAAAATTACAGCCGTATATATAAGTCCTACTATTCCGAGAATTGTCAGTAATCCTCCGAAAAATCTTTTTAGGTTCATGATTTTAGAATTTAAGTTCCTAACAAATGTATAATGGTAATCGTTATCGATTGTTATACAATTGTTTAGTAAACTTATATGATTTGCAGGGTCACTTTTGAATTTTAAATTCCAAACCAATATTTCGAACACTTTCAATGCTGATTTTAGGATCTGAATTAAAATATTTTCTAAGCCTGCTGATGAAAACATCCATGCTTCGGCCTGAGAAATAATCATCTTTTTTCCAAACCGACATTAAAATTTCGTCTCTTTTTAATAACTGATTGTGGTTTAGATATAAGTATTCAATAAGAGCAGCTTCTTTCTCTGTAAGCTGCTGCACGTGGTTTTTATTATTGAGCGTTAAACGTTCGTTATCAAAAATATATGAACCAATTTCAATTGCATTATTTCCGTCCAGACTTTTCTTTTGCTCGATTCTTTTTAGGATATTCTGTAAACGTAGAACAAGTTCGTCGACTTCAAAAGGTTTTGCTATATAGTCGTCCGCGCCTAGTTTTAAACCAATAATTTTGTCTTCTTTTAACTTTCTGGCTGTTAGAAAAATAAAAGGAGTTTCGGGATTGATTGTAATTATTTTTTCGGCCAATGAAAATCCGTCTAATTTGGGCATCATAACATCCAACACACAAATGTCAAAAGTCTGGGTTTTAAAATAGTTTAAAGCTATTTCGCCATTTTCTGCCCATGTTACTTCAAATTGATGCAGTTCTAAGTATTGTTTTAAAATAGCTGCAAAATCAAAATCGTCTTCGGCTAAAAGTAATTTTTTCAAAATAAGGGAATTAAACTTTTAATAAAATAGTAAACTGAGTTCCTTTTCCTAAATCGCTGATAACGTTAACAGATCCCTGATGCGCTTTTACGATTTGAGCAACATAATACAATCCTAAACCTAAACCTTTTGTATTGTGGAGATTTCCTTGTTCTACACGATAAAATTTCTCAAAAAGAAGGGATTGTTTGTTTTTTGCAATTCCAATTCCGTTGTCTTCAATACTTATAGAGAACTGGTTATCAGTTTGTTTTGTTTTTATTGAAATCGTGTTGGAGCCGTATTTTACAGCATTTTCCAAAACATTTAAAAGAGCCGTTGTTAAATGAAATTTATCCAGAACTAAAATGGTTTTTTGAGTCTGAAAATCAGTTTTAATAGCAACTTTCGGAAACGTAATTTTAAAATCATCTATAATAGTCTGCAGAAAATCTTCGGTTTCGATTTTTTCTTTTTGCAGTTCGATTTCGTTTTCGGCCAATGAATTTGCCATAACCTGATCGATTAAACTTTGCAGACGATTGTTTTGACGCGAAATCGTATTGACAATGGTATTGAAATTTTCGTCGTTGTCGCGAATGTTTTTCTGCTCCAGAATTTTAGTCGAAATCCCTAAAGTAGCCAAAGGCGTTTTGAGTTCGTGCGTAATATTATTGATAAAATCTGTTTTTACGTCGCTTACTTTTTTCTGTTTAATTAAAGCTTTTAAAGCAATTATAAACAATGTTATAAGCGTTATAATCGAGAATAGAGATAAAGCGAGGACAAAGGCCATACGTCTTAAAATAATCATTTCCCAATCGATAACCGAAACGTACATAGAATCTTCGGTTAATAATTTATAATCCTGATTTTCAAAAGTTCCGTTTGTGGTTCCAACATAGCTGCGAACTAAAAAAGCGTGATTTAAGGAAGCCAGATTTCCGTATAATTTATTATGGATAAAAGGTTTTTCAGAAAAAATAGTATCGGCTTTTTTTGGGTTTTTGTATAAAATAAATTTGTTGAGAACAATGGCGAAATCAATTTTGAAATTGGGTAAATCTCGTTCAAATTTTCTTTGAATTTCCTGCGTTAACGAACTTTGAGACTGATTTTCTAAAATTTCATTTTTAATATCCACTTTAGAATTTTTCCCCTTAATATATTGCTCTGATAATTGTTTGTAAAGTGCCTCTTTTTTAGAAACCAATGCCGAATCAATATCGCTGTAATTATTGGTAATCTGAGCAATTTCATTTTTAATCTGTGTATGAAACTGCGCCACTTTGTAATCGTAAGCGGTTTTTACCAAATAACATTGCACGGTCGATAAAACGATCAACGCGACAACCGAAAATGCTATCAATAAATTGATTCTTTGTTTCATTTCTTTTTTTTTTGGCCCGCGGATGACACAGATTTGACGGATTTACACAAATTTATTTTTTATGCAGATTTTAAATTATCTGCCTAATCTGCTCAATCTGCGAGAGATTATGGCTCGCGGATAACGCGGATTGAACGGGTTTGCACAGTTGCTTTTTAATCAAATTTTCAAAAAAAAGTAAACCAGCGTAAACCAGTTCAATCTGTAAAACCCGTGGTCCATTTTCTCGATTCAAAAATAAAGCTTTTATCAAACAAAAATGACATTAACCGCGCATTAACCTTCAATTAACCTTCACAACCCTTTTTTAGAAGCATTTTTGCATCACTTCAAAACCAAAAAACTTTTAAAAATGAATATCTACCTGCCGCTAAAAATTTTTATAGCAATCCTGCTTTTTTGCTTTTCATTTGCCGCAAAGGCTCAAAATGAAACGCCAAAAGATTCTATTTCAAATCATCAATTAAATGAAGTTGTCATTACTCAAAACAAAAAAACGTTTACGAATACAAACGGAAATATAAAGGTTGATGTTGCCAATTCTGTTTATAACGCAATTCCTAATACAGTCGATTTGCTGGCCAAACTGCCAACAGTGCAGGTTAGCTCGGATAAAGAGAATATTACGGTTGTTGGCAGAGGAAATCCGCTGATTTATATTGACAATCAAAAAGCTGGAATAAACGATTTGAATGCTTTGGTTCCTGCCGATATTAAAACAATCGAAATTATTCAGAATCCATCTTCAAAGTATGAAGCCGAGGGACGTTCGGTTATTTTAATTACCCGAAAGTTCAGTAAAAAAGACAGTTTTAGAACCGAAATTTCTGAAGTTGCTTCGTTTAAGAAAAACTACAATAATTATCTGGGTTTTAATTCTAGTTTCAAGAAAAACAAACTCGAACTAAAGGCTAATTTCAATTACAATAGATTGAATCCGTGGGAAAGCCACAGCATTGATTACCAGATTCAAAATGCCGATATCGCCTCGAAATACGATGTCATGGCCGAAACAAAAAGAAAGCAGTATGTTTTTGGTGCGGGTTTGTTTTATAAAATAAACGAGGATGATTATTTTTCGTTTAATGTTAGTTCCAGACTTCGTGATGACACTTTTCCCATTAATACATTCACTTATAATAAGAATCAGAGTATAGAAAACAATGTTTTAACCTGGAGTGATAATTCGAGTAAAAAGAATTTTGTAAACGGATTTCTGAATTATTCAAAGAAGATAAAAGCAATTAATACACAGCTTTTTGCAGGTTTTCAATATTCAAATTTTCAGCAGACTCTCCTAACGATGGTTGAAAATAATTATAACGAAACAGAATTTAACTTAGCCCAAAACCGAAATCAAGATTTTAATGTTGATGTTTTTTCGGGAAGAATTGATTTGGAGAAAAAGTTTAAAAATGAAATGAATTGGGAATATGGCGGACTTTATTCTGCTGCAAAATCCAAATCAGATACAGATATTTTTGATTTCGAAAAAAATGAAGATACAGCTTCAAATTATGATTTTAAAGAAGAGAATTTGGCGGCTTATACACAACTTTCGGGAAAAATTAAAAAGATTAGTTTTTCCGCCGGACTTAGAGTTGAGAATACCAACGTAAGCGGAAAATACAAAACCGATTCTTCTCCTTTAATTGATAAAAATTACACGAATCTTTTTCCAAAGGCACAGCTTTCTATGGCAATAGACAGCACAAAAAATATTAGTCTGAACTATGCCAAAAGTATTTCGAGGCCTAATTATTCAACATTGAGTAATATTGCAACTTACATAAATCCGTATTTTATATATGCCAGTAATATCAATTTAGGCCCTTCCTTTATTAATGAAATTTCGTCGACTTTTCAATACAATGACAAATCAGTAAAATTGAGTTATTATCAGGTTAAAAATCCGGTTTATAATAGTTTTTTCTATGATAAAGCGAAAAACATTATGACTTTTAAAGACACAAATTTTGATAAGGAAACGGGTTTCAATCTTGATTTTGAATTGCCTTTTACTTATAAATTCTGGACCACAACTAATTCGATACTTTTTTTTCTGGAAAGAGTCGAAGATCCTTCTGCCGAGTTTTTAGACTCAAAACCTTATTTGTATTATTACTCGAATAACGAATTTAAGCTTCCAAAAGGTTACACTTTTGTTTTAGGTTTCTGGGGATTAACGAAACAGAAAAAAGGCGTTTTTGAAAGAAATCCCAGATTTGTTGTAGACATGGCACTTTCTAAAACATTCTTAAAAAAATGGAACTGTACTTTGAGCTGTAATAACGTATTTAAAAATGTAATTGAAACAGAAGAATTTACAATTAATGATACCAGCTCAAAAGCGAGATATGTAGTAGATGCTCATGAGATTTCAATCTCGGTTAAATATTCTTTTGGGAAAATTAAAAATACTGAATTCAAAGAAAAAAGTGTTGATGAGAATTCAGATAGAATTCGATAAATGAAAAATTCCAAAATTAAAATCCCAAATTCCAATTGAAGTTTGGAATTTGGGATTTTAAAAATTTGAAAATTGATATAAATTATCCTTCGTCTTCCTCAACAATTTTTAGAGGAGAATCGCCCGGAAGTTCTTCATCGTCATCTGTAGAATGCAATTCGAAGAAACTGAAAAACGAACCGCCGTAACTTTTCTGAAATGAAAAATTACTTAAATGATCCATTTTGGTGTATTTAGAATGTTCGATAATCATCATACCGTCTTCAGAAAGTAATTCTTTTTCAAAAACCGTAAGTACAATTTTCTCAAAAGCATTCTGATCCAGTCCATAAGGCGGATCGGCAAAAATAATATCGTACGATGTTTTACAGTTTTCCAAAAACTTATAGACATCACTTTTTGTTGCTGCAATATCAAAATCGTATTCTGATGATACTTGTTTGATGAATTTTACGCATCCAAAATCACCATCGATTGAAGTAATTGGTGCACTTCCGCGTGAAGCGAATTCATAACTGATATTGCCGGTTCCCGAAAATAGATCTAAAACCTTTAAGCCGTCAAAACTAAAATGATTATTCAAAACATTAAATAATGCTTCTTTACTCATATCAGTCGTAGGTCTTACAGGAAGGTTTTTTGGTGGGAATATTCTACGCCCTTTGTATTTTCCTGAAATGATTCTCATGATTGAAATAAGATATAATGTTTTTGATTCTGAGCAGTTGTATAATTGTTTCTTTCTTTTAAAGTGCTGACATCCAAGAACGATACATTACGAATGTATTTGTATGCTATGGCATAAAATGGATCGTTTTGATTGATGGTGCCTAACAGTTCTAAATGAAAAATTTCTGGATTTAGATTTAATTGTTCTGCAGTAAAAAGCAGGTAATAAATAAAATCTTCCGGAGTTTGATATTCGAAAGAATTGAATAACAATAGTTTTTGATTTTGTACCACGATCACTTCAAAATGTTCCGGGCTAAAATTAACCACCATTTTTTTCTCGTCGTTGTTTTTTGAACCTTCCAGGATTTTTTCGACCAAAATACTGTTTACGTGTTTGTAATCGAAAGAACCTACAGTATCAATTAAAAAATTATTGATGTTGATGTACGGAATGTAAACCGAATGCATTTCGTAATTTGAAATCTGATCGAAAGTAAAAAAGTCGGTTTCAAAAACCTTTGTTGTGTATTGTAAATAACTTCCCAAATAATCCTCATCAAATAATGGAGTAGGGACAAAAGTCGAAAGGTTATTGTTGTGAATGACTAAAATATCGTCATAGGTTTCCTTTAACTCAGGATAATTCTTAAAAGCCGAAGTGTATAAATCTTCAATTTTATTTTGCTTTTGAGAAGTATCAAACTGAACTTCATCAAACGCTGTAATCGTATTATTTAAGGTATCAAAACAACAAAATGAAAATCCGTTCAGAGAAACCTGAATAGAAAGTTTTTTGTAATTTTTTGATGTAATATTTGTATTGTGTAATGACATAGTTGATTTACAATTCGTTACCTGTTTTGTTTCAAGAATGAATTTAAGGCGAGCACAAACTTACAAATTAAAAAGGAACTAATATAATTGCAATTTTAAAAAACAATATTACAAGAAGGTTAGCGAAGCATTATCGTTGCGTTATTTTTTTTATCTTTTTTTTGAACCCTATAAGTTGTGCATTTTAAGCTGGAGATAAAAATAGAATAAAACTAAAATTACTTATATCACTTATATGGTTTTAAATTATTGACATTGCCATTTAAAAAACCGACCTTTGTATTTCAAATTTACCTTATGAATTCAGCATTGTTTTACGGCATTTTGCAAAAAAGATTTCCTTTTGCACCGACTTACAAACAGGATATTTTTTTTCAGAAAATTGCCATTTTTTTGACCGAACCCGCAAACGATACCATTTTTGTATTAAAAGGATATGCCGGAACCGGAAAAACAACGGTGATTTCGACTATTGTAAATAATCTGGGAGATATTAATAAAAAGTTTGTTCTGCTGGCTCCAACCGGACGCGCGGCAAAGGTAATTGCGAATTATTCGAATACGCCGGCTTTTACGATTCATAAAAAAATATATTTCCCTAAAAAATCATCGGGCGGAGGAGTGGCTTTTACCAAACAGGTCAACAAACATAAAAACACCATTTTTATAGTCGATGAGGCGTCGATGATCTCAGACAGTACTTTAGACAGCGGTTCGCTTCTGGATGATTTGATTAATTATGTTTACTCCGGAAACAATTGCAAGATGATTCTTCTTGGAGATACAGCGCAGTTACCGCCGGTAAATTTAGATATCAGCCCAGCACTTGATATTCAGACTTTAGGAATTCATTACGATAAAGAAATTGAACATATCGAACTCGACGAAGTAATGCGTCAGGAAGAAAGTTCCGGGATTTTATACAACGCAACCGAATTACGCGAATTATTGAAAGAAAGCTTCATTACAGAGTTTAAATTCAATGTAAAAAAGTTTAAAGATATTGTTCGTTTAACAGATGGTTACGATATTCAGGATGCTATAAATACGGCTTACAGCAATTATAGTATTGAAGATACGGCGTTTATTGTACGCTCGAATAAAAGGGCCAATCAATACAACGAACAAATCAGAACCCGAATTTTGTTTAAAGAAAGCGAACTTTCTGTAGGCGATTTTTTAATGGTGGTCAAGAATAATTATTTCTGGCTTAAAGAAACAGACGAAGCCGGATTTATTGCCAATGGTGATATTATTGAGGTTCTGGAAATGTTTGGAATCAAAGAATTATACGGATTTACTTTTGCCCGAGTAAAAATAAGAATGGTCGATTATCCGGATCAGAAACCTTTTGAAACGGTTTTGATTTTAGATACTATAAAAAGCGAATCTCCCTCTTTGACTTATGAAGAATCGAATCGTTTGTATGAGGAAGTGATGAAGGATTATGAAGACGAATCGACTAAATATAAAAAATTCCAGAAGGTAAAAGAGAACGAATATTTTAACGGTCTTCAGGTTAAATTTTCGTACGCTATTACGTGTCATAAATCGCAGGGAGGGCAGTGGAATACGGTTTTTATAGAACAGCCGTATTTACCAAACGGAATTGACTCTGATTACATTAGATGGCTTTATACCGCTATGACACGTGCTAAAAATAAGTTATATTTGATAGGATTTAAAGACGAGAGTTTTGAGGAATAAAGGTTTGCCACAAATTACACGAATTAGCACGAATTATTTTTAAGTTTTTAAAATTAGTGTAATTAGTGTAATTCGTGGCAGAAGAAAACTTTAGCAAATGACAACACTAAACGATTTACATTCGATTTCATCGACGTTTTCGAATACAGATAAAATGCCGGTTCTTTTTCTGGGACATGGAAGTCCTATGAATGCCATTGAAGAAAATCAGTTTGTAGCGGGTTTTCGTAATCTGGCCAAAACATTACCACAACCGAATGCCATTTTGTGTGTTTCGGCGCACTGGTTTACAAAAGGAACAAAAGTCACTTCTATGGAAATGCCCAGAACCATTCATGATTTTGGAGGATTTCCGCAGGCACTTTTTGATGTGCAGTATCCGGCAAAAGGAAGTCCGGAACTGGCTTTAGAAACTCAAAAAATCTTAGATCCGGTTCAGGTTGATTTAGACGAACACTGGGGATTAGATCATGGAGCCTGGAGTGTTATCAAACATTTATATCCAGAAGCCAATGTTCCCGTAATTCAGTTAAGCATTGATTATACAAAATCAGGACAATATCATTTTGAACTGGCTCAGAAATTACAATCACTGCGTCATAAAGGCGTTTTAATTATCGGAAGCGGTAATATTGTTCATAATCTTCGTTTGGTTGATTTCAGAAATTTTGACAAAGATAATTATGGGTACGATTGGGCAATTGAAGCCAGAGAAACCGTAAATAATTATCTGCTTGATGGAAATTTCCAACCTTTAATTGATTTCGAAAAAATGAATAAAGCAGTGCAGCTGGCAGTTCCTACACCGGAACATTATCTGCCTTTGTTGTACACTTTAGGTTTAAAAGAAAAATCAGAAGAAGTGAGCTTGTTTAATGATAAGCTTTTGGCTGGTTCTTTAAGCATGACTTCAGTCAAAATTATGTAGAAATTGTGTAGGAGTTTAACCGCAAAGCACGCAAAGGTTTTTATTATGGATTACGCTTATTAAACGCAAAGTTCGCAAAGCTTTATCAATATAGCTTTGCGAACTTTGCGTTTTTATAAAACTCTTTAATTTCAAATCTTTGCGTGCTTTGCGGTTAAACACAGAAAAAGTTATTTTTCTAAATTATAAGCATATAAATAGCCATCAGAACTTCCAAAATAAATGGTATTGTTACTTATAAAAGGCGAAGAAACAATGGCGCCTAATCTGTAAAATTGATCCATTACTTTTTTGTTGTTATCGTAAATTGATAAATCTTCGTTTTGAGCCGTATATCCAAAATCCAAAAGATCATTTTTTAAAGTCGAAGCAGCAAATTGTTTGCGATTTTCGGTGCTTACAGAGTTAAATTCTTTTCCGTTAGAAAGTAAGTTCAAAGCAAAGAAATTCCCTGTAAAATCTCCAAAATAAACCGTATTTCCTGCAATTGCAGGTGATGAATAAACATAGCCATTTGTTTTTAGTCTATATTTTTCTTTTCCGGTTTTTAGGTCCAAAGCCAATAAAGCATAAGTGTCAGAAGTTCCAACATAAATGGTATTGTCTTTAATTACAGCCGAACTCAGAATCCAGGAATTCTCGGCATCATATTTCCAGTTTAGTTTTCCGGTTTCGGCATCAAGCGCAAAAAAATACGGATCTCTTGCTCCAAAAAACACCTTTCCGTCTGCAACAGCAACAGAAGACTGAATCCCTTTAAAACCAGTTTTTGTTTCCAAGGCATAATGCCATATTTCTTTTCCGTTTTCGGCATTCAAAGCATATAAAACCGCATCCCATCCACCAATATAAATTTTATTTTTATCAATAACTGCAGTTCCATGAACAGGACCATTGGTTTTAAATTTCCAAGTTTCTTTTCCTGTTTTAGCATCAACGGCATAAACATTTCCGTCGCTGCTTCCAAATATAACCAAAGCTGTTTTTCCGTTTTGATAGACAACGGGAGATGATAAATAAAAATCCCATAAATCGTCCATATACTGTGTTTCAGGTTTCATTCCCCATATTCCAATTTCGCCCAGCCAATGTTCGCCTCCGGTTTTAAATTTCCAGATTTCTTTTCCGGTTTGAGTATTCACGGCATAATAATAACCATCAAAACTGCCAAAATAAATTGTTTTTTCGGCAAAACTCAGCGAACTGTGAATTGCCCCATTAGTTTTAAATTTCCAGTTTTCTTTTCCGGTTTTTTCATCAATTGCATAAAGAAAACCATCTTCACTGCCAATATAAACAATACCATTTTGAGATAGAGGAGAAGAGAAAATTCGGCCTTCGGTTTTAAATTTCCATTTTAATTCTCCCAGCGGTTGATATCCTTTTCCACTAAAAATCCGATCTGAAAATGCATTGATGGCTCTTGGTTTGTTTTGGCTTAAAGCCGAATTAGTAAAAACGAAAAGTGTTAAAAATAAGAATAGAATCAGTGGTTTTTTCATAGTCTTTTTTGTCATAAATATAATATATTTTGTACAGAAGCAGCTTAGAAAATCAGTTTCTAATAAATGAGGCTCAATGTGTTACATTCTTAAAAAAATGGGATAATATTTTTTGACTATTATCCCATTGGTTTTATGATTTTACTTCTTCAAACACACCCATAAATTCTAAGTAAGGCGTCATAAGATTTTTATCGAATACCGGAGGGTTCAAATTAGAATCGGCTAAAAATTGTTTGGTATTGCTTCGGTCGTAATAATACGTATTTTCATAAGCTTCTACTAATGATTTTCCTTCGTGTACATCTTCTGTAAACAGGCTTAGTAAAGGATAAATAGGCAGGTTATTGTCATATTTCCATTGATTGAGCCATTGATGATATTCCATTCCTTCGAGGTTTATATTGTAATACTCGTTCATTTTTGAGCAGAAATCAGTTAAAGAAACATCATTTTCGGCCATCGGAGAAAGATGAAAATTAAGACCAACGGCTTCTTTCTTTTTACTGATATGCGTAATAGCTTTGCACATATAATCTACTGTTGTTAATTCGTCTTTTAAACCCATAACCAGCGGAAATGATTTAAGCTTGACACAACTTCTAATTAATGCTCCCCACCATTGATTCATAACGGTAGCGCCCGAAGTACTGTGGCAGACGGCAAATCCTAACCTGAAATTAATGATAGGCAGACCTTTCATTTTGGCTTTTTCGGCAATACTTTCCATTACCCATTTGGTTTTGATATAGCCTAAATCACGCGATACGGCGGCTATATTTTGGTCGATTGTATCATCTTCATACATCCACGTTTTTTTTGTAAAAGGTCTTCCCCAGCTAAAAACGCCCATTGACGACAATAAAACCAAATATTTTATTTTTTTGGTAACAGCAAGATCAATCACATTATGCAGACCGTCAATATTCGATTTTTTAATTAATGGATAAGGCTGAACGTAGCTTACAGAACTTCCGGAGTGGTAAATAACTTCTATGTTTTCGGTTATAAAATTGTAATTCTCTTTATTCATACCAAAAAGAGGCAGCGACAAATCGCCAATCATAGCGATAACACGATCCTCATATTTAGCGGACCAGGACAGTTTAAATTTTGCAAAAGTTTGCTTCATTCGTTCTAATCCCTCTTTTTGAGATTCGGCTCGAACTAAACAGTAAATTTTGGCAGTAGTATGAAGCAGCAGTTCTTCTAATAAATGCGATCCCACAAAACCCGTTACACCGGTTAGAAAAATTGAATTCGGATTTTTTAAAACTATAGGATCAGGTACATCTTTTATTGTAAAATCGATATGCAGTTCAGCATCTTTAATTAATTCATGGACCATTTCTTCTGCTTTTCGTTTTTGAGAAACTTCTGTTTCCGCCATTCGCTTTTCAACTTCTTTTACAAACGACGAAATAGTGGTGAAGATGTAAAGTTCCGGAAGACTGATTCGGTTTCGAATAGGTTCCGGAAGTTTGGTATGAAGCTGGGCAAGAAGTAGTGAATGACCACCTAATTCAAAAAAATCATCCTCATCTTCTATAGCCGTAAGCGATAATAAATGTTTCCAGATGTGTTTTACAATTTCGGTAAGATTGTCGTCTTTCCATTTTGGGGTTGTACTGCTTTTTATCTGATTCTCCGGAATTTCTAATATCGATTTGTCAATTTTTCCGGCATGTGTCAAGGGCATTTTGTCGATTACGATGTATTTATCCGGAAGCATATAGGCTGGCATAATTTGCTGCAGTTTTGCCCGTATGTTTTGCAGCGATTTTGTTTCATCCTCTTTTTGTGTATGCAGCTGGATAAAAGCAATTAAAGCAGGAAGTCCGTTTTCTTTTTTATGAACTTTTAGTGCAGCCTGCGAAATTTGAGGCAGTTTTGAAATGTTGTGCTCAATTTCGGCCAATTCAATTCGGTAACCTCTTATTTTTACCTGATCGTCTTTTCGGCCGTAAAATTCTAAATTCCCATCTTCCCTCAATAAAACCATATCTCCTGTTTTATAAAGCGTTTCTTTGTAATTTGTGAATTTCAAAAGCCATTTAGGAGTAGTGATAAAAACTTTTTTGGTATCAGCCGGACGATTTAAGTAACCAAGTGCCAATTGATCACCGCCAATGTAAAGTTCTCCAATAGTGCCTTTGTCTGAGATGCTTAAGTTTTCGTCTAAAACCAATAAAGCAGCAAAAGGCATTGCACTTCCTATAATCCTCGGATTTACTTCTGTTCTAAATTCGTAATTGCTCACAGCTACCGTGGCTTCAGTTGGTCCGTAACTATTAATCAGCCGAACTTTTTTATACCAGTTTTTTACCGTGTTTTCACTGCAGGCTTCACCGCCAATTGCTATTGTTTTAAGATTTCCAATTGGTCTGTTGTGAGGTAGTGAAGCTAAAACCATAGGCGGCAGTAACGGAATGGTATCGATATTGTGTTGTACAATAAAGTCTAAAAGCGGTTCGCCAACAATTTTATTATTTGGATATAAATAAATCGAAGCACCTTTGATAAGAGGTGTCCAAATGTCTATTATGGCCGCATCAAAACTAGGAGAAGCAAATTGAAGGGTAGTATTTTTGTTTGATAAACTCAAAAGATCAGACTGAAATTGTACAAAATTAGCGAACGAATGATGACCAATTATAACTCCTTTTGGTGTTCCTGTGCTTCCGGAAGTATAAATTATGTACGCCGGATCATTTGGTAGAATAGGAGTTAATAAATTTTCTATTGATAATTGTTTGAAAGAGTCGTTTTCAATGAGTAAGTCTAAAATTGTAAAGGTCGTTTTGGTACTCTTTATTTTATCTGTTAAAGAAGTTGTGGTGAGCATTATATCAATTTCGGAATCGGCAGTCATCATCTGTATTCGGGCCAGTGGTAAATCGCCGTCGATTGGTAAATAAGCAGCTCCAGTTTTTAAAATGGCTAAAAAGGCAATAATACGATTAATGGATTGTGGAAGGCAAACTCCTATTTTACTGCCTGATTTAATACCGTTTTGCTTTAAATAATGGGCTAATTGATTGGCTCTTTCGTTAAGATTTTGATAAGTAATCTTTTTTGAACTGTCGATTACAGCAATATTTTTAGGATAAACTGAAGCGGTTTCTTCAATGAGTTTTACAACATTTACGTTTTGATTTTGAGATTTTTCCTTTACAGAATCGTTTTTGTCTGGTATTCTAATTTCCTTTTTCATGGTTTCTTAATTTAAGTTAGAATTGGGTTTTTGTAAAAATCTTAGCAACAATAGGTTATGGGGTTATTGTATTAAAAATCACATAAAATTAGTTGAAAAAAATCTTACAATTTGTAATTAAACTGCTAAATTTTTAATACTAAATTGTTATTTATCAGATATTTACAAAATACTCGTTAAAAAAGAGAAAAAATAAAGCAGACCTGTTTAAAAGCGTTAAAACCTATTGGTATTGTAATTTCTTTTAAACTTAGTTTTGAATACTTACATTTGTTTTGGTTAAAAAAGAGATATAAAAATGAAAATAATAGCGGTAATTCCGGCACGATATGCTTCAACACGTTTTCCTGCAAAGCTTATGCAGGATCTGGGAGGTAAAACAGTAATTCTAAGAACGTATGAAGCAGCGGTTTCGACAAACTTATTCGACGATGTTTTTGTAGTAACCGATTCTGATTTGATTTTTGATGAAATCATTTCTAACGGAGGAAAAGCCATAATGAGTATCAAAGAGCACGAATCAGGAAGCGACCGAATTGCTGAGGCCGTTGCCAATCTTGATGTTGATATTGTGGTGAATGTGCAAGGTGATGAACCTTTTACAGAAGCCGGACCTTTAGAGCAGGTTATATCTGTTTTTAAAAACGATCAGGAAAAGAAAATTGATTTGGCGTCGTTAATGCGTGAAATCACAAATGAAGACGAAATCAACAATCCAAATAATGTAAAAGTTGTGGTCGATCAATCGCAGTTTGCGTTGTATTTTTCGAGATCTGTAATTCCTTATCCAAGAGAGAAAAATGTTGGGGTAAGATATTTTCAGCATATAGGAATTTATGCTTTTAGAAAGCAGGCTTTATTAGATTTTTACAGCCTTCCTATGAAGTCTTTAGAAGCTTCTGAGAAGTTGGAACAGCTGAGATATTTAGAGTTTGGAAAACGCATTAAAATGGTCGAAACAACGCATGTTGGAATTGGAATTGATACGGCTGAAGATTTAGAAAGGGCTCGTGCAATGCTGAAAGATATTTAATTACTCGTAATTTCAAAGCAGATTAAACGGATTCGCTATTGTGAAAGCGCGGATTATTAAGGTCATTTAGAGGAACGAAGCAATCTCACTTGCTTTATCACGTCATACTTTGAAAGTGAGTTTGCTTCGTTCCTCGCAATGACCTTACTTGTCTATAAAACAAAAAAAGCTCCAAAATTTTTTGGAGCTTTTTATTATCTAAAACATTCTAAATTACTGATATAAATTTGGAAATTTAGAAGGATTAACTTCATTCATCATGTTGTATACTTTCTCAAAAATATCTTCGGCAGAAGGTTTAGAGAAATAATCGCCGTCAGTTCCGTAAGCTGGTCTGTGAGCTTTTGCAGCAAGAGTTTGTGGTTTGCTGTCAAGATATTTGTAAGCGTCCTGTTCTTCCAGAATTTGTTGTAAAATGAAAGCCGAAGCACCGCCTGGTACATCCTCGTCAATTACTAAAAGACGATTTGTTTTAGCGATACTTTTTACAATATCTTTATTTATATCAAAAGGAAGTAAAGATTGAATATCAATAACTTCACAGTCAATTCCTAAAACTAATAATTCCTCTGCAGCTTGCTGAACCAGTCTTAAAGTCGAACCGTAAGAAACTAAAGTAATATCTGCACCTTCTTTTAAGGTTTCAACAACTCCAATTGGGGTTTTGAACTCACCAAAATTCAAAGGTGTTTTTTCTTTTAAACGGTAACCATTTAAACATTCGATTACTAATGCCGGTTCGTCGCACTCTAAAAGAGTGTTGTAGAATCCTGCAGCTTGTGTCATATCTCTAGGCACCAAAACATGGATACCACGAATAGCGTTTATAATCATTCCCATTGGAGAACCAGAATGCCAGATACCTTCTAAACGGTGTCCGCGGGTTCTGATAATTAATGGCGCTTTTTGTTTTCCAACAGTTCTGTATTGTAAAGTAGCCAAATCATCACTCATGATTTGAATTGCATACAATAAATAATCAAGATATTGAATTTCAGCAATTGGGCGTAAACCTCTCAATGCCATTCCAATTCCCTGACCAATAATAGTGGCTTCACGAATACCTACATCGGCAACACGAAGTTCACCGTATTTTTCCTGCATGCCTTCTAAACCTTGGTTTACATCACCAATGTTTCCAACATCTTCACCAAAAATCAAAGTTTCCGGATATTTGCTGAACAAAGCATCGAAATTGTCACGCAAAATCATTCTTCCGTCTAAATCCGGTTTAGCATTTTCTGCGTATTCAGGAAGTACTTTTTTAACAGAAAACACATTTTGATCTGATTCAGAATGTAAATTACTGCTGAATTTTTCTTGGGTAACACCAATATAATTTGTAATCCAGTTTGATAAAATAACTTTACTGTTTGGAACTTCAATAAAGCGTAAAATCTTTCTTGCGATTGCAAGCATTTCCTTTTTTAAAGGCGATTTAATAGCTTTTAATTCGGTAATATATTTTCTAATTCTTTCTTTATGATTGATACTTGCTTCTTCAATCTGCTCTAACAAAGCCAGCAGATTTTGCTGCTCTTCGATAATTGGATTGATGAAAGAATTCCAAGCCTCTTTTTTAGCTTCAAGAACTTCTTTTTTCAATTCAAAATCAAGTTCTGCTAATTCTTCAGGAGATGCAATGTTAATAGCAATCATCCATAAACGCATCTGGCGGATACAGTCAAAATCTCTTTCCCAAGCCAGTCTTTCTGCGCTTTTATAACGTTCGTGAGAACCAGAAGTAGAGTGGCCTTGCGGCTGTGTTAATTCGTTTACGTGAATTAAAACCGGAATATGCTCTTCGCGGGCAACAGCGCCGGCTCTTTCGTAAGTTGAAACCAATTCAGCATAATCCCATCCTTTTACTCTAAAGATTTCATATCCTTTTGAGTCTTCATCGCGTTGGTACCCTTTTAAGATTTCAGAGATATTTTCTTTTGTAGTCTGGTGTTTTGCGTGTACAGAAATACCGTATTCATCATCCCAAACGCTCATTACCATAGGAACTTGTAAAACTCCTGCAGCGTTGATGGTTTCAAAAAATAAACCTTCAGAAGTACTTGCGTTTCCAATTGTTCCCCAAGCTACTTCATTTCCGTTTACAGAGAATTTGTCTTTGATGGTGATTCCGTCAACGTTTCTGTAAATTTTAGAAGCCTGAGCTAATCCCAATAATCTTGGCATTTGGCCTGCTGTAGGTGATATATCCGAGCTTGAATTTTTTTGTTTTGTTAAGTCTTTCCAAGATCCATCTTCGTTTAAACTGTGCGTTACAAAGTGTCCGCCCATTTGTCTTCCGGCTGACATTGGATCAAAAGCTAAATCAGTATGACCATATAAACCTGCAAAAAACTGCTTTGGTGTTAATTCGCCAATCGCCATCATAAAGGTTTGATCGCGATAATAACCAGAACGGAAATCCCCATTTTTAAAGGCCTTTGCCATTGCAAGCTGTGGTACTTCTTTTCCGTCGCCAAAAATTCCAAATTTGGCTTTTCCAGTCAATACTTCTTTACGACCTAAAAGGCTGCATTCACGGCTGGTAACTGCAATTCTGTAGTCGTTTAATACTTCAGTCCTGAAATCTTCAAATGTTAAGGTAGTATTGCTTTTTTCTGTTATCATAATCTTGTAGTGGTCATGTTGAGTCTGCGAAATTACTTAAAAACAATCAATAATCATAATTCTTTAAAATAAATATAATTTAATTATTTGTATTTAAAACCAATAAACTACGTAGTTTATTTATGTTATTTTTATTGTTTTTATTCTTTTTGTGATAATAATTTATGTTTTTGATTAAAATTTATTCAATTAAAACCATTTTCTAGTGAAAAGAGTGACTAATGTTTTTGGAGAAAAAGTGACCACAAATCTGATTTTTTCACTGTATTTAGTTTGAGAAATTTCCCATCCGTTATTAGAATAGACCGGAAAGTAAAGTTCAAAGTAGTCAGGAACAAGGTTTAAACGTACACCGCTGTCATAAGCAAAGTACTCTTTTTGATGTTTATTTTTTACAAGGCCAATATCGCCGTATAGTTCAATCCAGTTCCATACTGCATAACTCGCATTTAAAGTCGTTATCCAATGGTTCGCAAATGCGGGATCAAGTTTAGACTTAAATCCGCCTTCGGCAATTACATATTGCTGGCTGAAAATCCCCGTAGTTTCAGACCTTCCAAAAATATTGTAATCAAACAAATAATCCGTTGGTTTGTCTAAACCAAAACTAAAATAATCTGAATTTGTTGTGTTATACAAGAAACTTCCGGCGAATAACCTCAAATTTATTTTGCGGTTGTTTTCAAATAATCTTCGGTATTCAATTTCTCCTGAAACTTTTCCGAAACCACTCGCAAACTGAACATCGGTCATAAAATTAAAATGATTAACAAGTTCGGTTTTTGTATTTACATAACGCGCGTTAAAAATGGAGTAATTGGGTTTCGAATTATCGGTAATAAATTTGCTTGCTTCTCTATTTACAATTACCTGACGAAATAAAATAAGCTGTTTTCTATTGTCTCTAAAATTCTCTTCGCGTATTCTAAACTGCACCATAGGGTTCAGCCTTAAATAAGTAGCATCCGGAGCATAATGAAAATAATTTTGGCTTAGCGAATATCTTACATTGAATAAAGTACTGTTTCGATAATACTGACTCCATGAAAAAGCAGATGAACCGGATATTGTGGCCGCTTTTATAGAATATGCAGGATTGATATCGAACGTAAAAGGTTTATCTAATATGGTTTTATTGTGAAAACGAATTCCGGGAGTAAATCCATCATAATAGTTATAAGTAAGCGTTGGGATGTACAAAATCTGATTGTAATACGGATCTTCTAAATCTTTGGCAAAATTAAATTTGATGGGTCTATTCGTAATCGCAAGACTTTTTAATGATTTCCAGTTGTTTCGTTGGTTAAATTCCGGAACTTCATTATCATAATTGATTACTAACTTATCAGCATGTTTTCGATCAAATTGATAAACAGAATCGGCTCTTTTTGGTTCAATCCATTCTTTAAAAACAATTTCATTTTTCTTTAAACCATATACCGGAATTGGCGCGTAGATATTCGTTTTGCTTTTTATCGAAAACTTCACACTATCTGCAGTTCGGGATACGTTGGTAAATTTATAATCGATAATTTCTCGCGAATCGATTATGGTATTAAAGAACCAGTCTAAATTTTTTTGGCTTTTCTCAATCAGGATTTTTTCAAAATCGTAACGATTGGTTTGTTGTACTTTGTTAAGATTGTAAAATTCCCTGACACTTTCAGGTACAATATCATGATTTAAATAATCGTCTAAATAACTCAAACTTAAACCTGCGCGATATTTGCTCGCAATTTGTTCGTTGAATTTTATCAGCGTATTCTTTGGATCTCCAAGAGGCTGATCCAGGTTTTTACGCGCCATCAGCATATAATAATAGCTGTACTGCTCGTTAAAAGTCAGATTGGTAATATTATAGCTTTTAAAAAGTTTCATTCTGGAAAGTCTTCCCAGCATTTTTTCGTCCAGATGGTTTTCTTCCATGTATTTCATCATGGCATAAATCTGGATTCCGTCATAAACCCAATTGTCTTTTCGCGGATCAAGACGAAGCGAATTTTTTAAATAATTGTTGAGATAGGTTTTAAAAAAGGTAACCTCAAACATAAATTCATCTGAAAACGGACTAATGAAAGACGGAAGCTGGTTTAAGCCATAAAACGGATTTCTTTCATAATCTGCCTGCGAAACCGTAATTTTTTGATGCGGATATTTACCCAAAAACTCATCTGCAAAAGCAGCAACCCTGTTAATTACGATTGCTTTTTGAATTTCGGTAATCTTCTTGTTTTTTAAATCCGAAAGTACTTCAATCGTTCCGTTATTATAGCTTTTGAAATTATTTTGTTTTTCAATAAACATATTGAAATCGGTTCTATTGTTTCCCGAAAACAAATGAGTGCTGTAAGCCGCATTAGAAACGTCTGTTGAAACCGAATTTAAATCGGTTGTAATCGTGTAATTATTAGGAACTTTTATTTCGACTTCATAGTTGGCAGCAGCATTTGCAATATCATCAAGATTGAAATTGTTGTATCTTATAAAACGATGATTTTCAAATCGCGCCGGACTTAAAAACCAGTTTTTTAAGTTCATTCCGTTTTGGTCAAATCCATAATGCGTGAATTTACTGCTCGGAATTTTTGAGATATAGGTAATATGCAGATCAATTTGCTCTCCAGGATGAAGTTTTTTATTTAATCTTACAACAATAAAATCAGGATTTTTGTCTGTTCTTTCCCATTCAAGCGCCATCGAGTTTGAATCGGTTAGATTTAAAATCGTAGTATTTCCTCTTTCTATCGCCTTTGCCAAATGAAAGCCTCTGTAAAATTCATCCGAAAAACGTTTTGCCAGCGGCGTATTTTTATCCGCAAAAGCATTGTTCCAATCATTCAAAACAATCGAAACCAAAGTATCATTTGAAGTATTAAAATAGGTAATATCCTGTTTTACATTCAGCGTTTTAAGTTCAACATTAACCGCCACTTCCATCTTAGATTGATGTTGTGCATATTGTTTTAATGAAGTAAGTAAAACAAAAACTAAAAATATAATTTTATAATATGATTTCAAGGATGGCTTAAAAGTTTAAGGTGTATACTTAAATTACGAGCATAAAGTTGTTTTGGTTTTCTGTAAAAATAGTACAAAAAAAAGCTGTTTTTTAAAAACAGCTTTCATTTTTTGTAAGATTTAATGTAATTAATCATATAAGGCTTATAAGTTCATATTATTTTAAGTGTTACAAAACGTTAACTTAAATTAACCTAAATCACTTATATGTTTCAATAACATTAGAAATTTGGACTTAAATCGTATTTCTTGTAGAATTTATCCAGAACATCAACTACTTCATCTTCAGTGTCTACGATCTTAAATAGGTTTAAATCTTCCGGGCTCACCGTATGCATTTTTTCTACTAAAACGGTTTTTACCCATTCGATCAAACCAGACCAGAATTCAACACCAACTAAGATGATTGGGAATTTTCCAATTTTTTTGGTCTGAATTAAGGTAATGGCTTCAAACATTTCGTCAAGAGTTCCAAAACCTCCCGGCATAACCACAAAACCTTGCGAATATTTTACGAACATTACTTTTCTCACAAAGAAATAATCGAAATTCAGGTTTTTATCGTGGTCGATATAAGGATTAAAGTGCTGTTCAAAAGGTAATTCGATGTTTAAACCAACCGAAGTTCCGCCTCCTAAATGCGCTCCTTTATTACCAGCTTCCATGATTCCGGGACCACCTCCTGTGATCACACCGTAACCAGCTTTACTGATTTTGTATGCAATTTTTTCCGCCAATAAATAATATTTATCATCTGGTTTTGTTCTCGCCGATCCAAAAATAGATACACACGGACCAATACGTCCCATGCTTTCATAACCATTTACAAACTCGGCCATGATTTTAAAAATCGCCCAGCTGTCGTTTGTTCTAATTTCATTCCACGTTTTTTGTTTCAAACGGTCCTGAATTACTTTGTCCTCATCATTATCAAAATCTTCTAATCTCATTTTAGGTATTTTAATTATTTATATTTTTATTTTTAGCTGTGTCGTTTTAAATTGTCATCTTGAGCATAGTCGAAGGAGAAGGAGCTATTTCCTGCTGTCCGCTATATTCCCGATAAACAAAAACTACGGCTAAAAGCCTTGTTTTTCTAAATCGGGAGATGCCGCTCCCATCAGGGCTAGGGCACTAGTTTTCAATTGAAACATTGTTTTTACCCCATAAAAAAATGCCAAAATCAAAAACTTTGACAAAAAGGGCGTACTAAATTACTGCTTTTTTCGAGAATTGTCATAAGAATGTCTATTTATTAATTTAAATGTAACATTCTTTAATGTGTAGGTCTTTATTTTTGATTCATTATCAAATGATTACATGAAATGAATTAAGATAAAGAATTCGTATGTAGTCTTTGACTATTATTTTTTTGATCTTGAGTTCCATATTTCAGGATTTCTACTCGTATGAAATATAGAATAAATTTCTACGAGTTTGAAATTTTCATTAATTGAATGATGAATCATAAATGGAAATTTTTTAATAAGCATGCAACGAATATCGCTGTAACGAATTGCGCAAATGTAAGGCTGGTTTTTTAAAGAGTTAATTTGAGATTTTACCTGTTTATGAAAACGTAACCCTAAGTTTTGCAATTGATTGTTATACCAAATTACAATTTCACGAAGATCATTTAAAGCATCTTCATCAATTTTGATATTATACATTATTAGAAATTATTGAATTGGCAAATCCGAAACTTTATCCCAATCTAACATTCTCTCTGGCGAATCTTTACTCTTTTTAATTCTGCTTAAAACTATTTTTTGGTGCTCAATAGGAATTTCGATATTATCTTTCCAAATGGCATCATTAAGTTCAAGTTTTTCAGAGGGAGAAAGTTGTTTTACTACCTTTAATAACTCTTTAAAATCTAAATCTACTTTTAAATTTAAACTGTTCATAATATTATATTTAAAATAGTTTTAAAACTATTTAGTAATCAATTACTAAGTTAACTCTTTTTTCAAAAACTTCGCCGTATAGCTTTTTTTATTTTTTGCGACTTCTTCCGGAGTTCCTTTTGCGATTAATTGTCCGCCGCCTTTTCCGCCTTCCGGGCCAATATCAATAATATAATCGGCTAGTTTAATAACATCCATATTGTGTTCGATAACCAGGATTGTATTTCCTTTATCTACCAATTTATTGATCACATCCATTAAAACACGGATATCTTCGAAATGCAATCCGGTTGTAGGTTCATCCAAAATATAAAACGTATTTCCGGTGTCTTTTTTAGACAATTCTCCAGCTAGTTTTATACGTTGTGCTTCACCACCCGAAAGCGTTGTACTTTGCTGCCCAAGCGTAATATATCCTAAACCAACATCTTGAATGGTTTTTACTTTACGGTAAATCTTCGGGATATTTTCAAAGAACGGAACGGCTTCATCAACCGTCATATCTAAAACATCCGAAATTGATTTTCCTTTGTATCGAATTTCCAGCGTTTCTCTGTTGAAACGTTTTCCCTGACACGTTTCGCATTCTACATAAACATCCGGCAAAAAGTTCATTTCGATAGTTCTAACACCAGAACCTTCGCAGGTTTCGCAGCGTCCGCCTTTTACATTAAAACTGAAACGTCCGGCTTTATAACCACGGATCATACTTTCAGAAGTCATTGTAAACAGATTTCGGATTTCTGTAAAAACTTCCGTATAGGTCGCTGGATTGGAACGAGGTGTTCTCCCAATCGGACTTTGGTCGATATCAATTACTTTGTCGATATGTTCTAAACCTTCAATTTTTTTATAAGGCTGTGGTTTTTTTACGCCGTTAAAATAATAAGCGTTCAAAATAGGGTAGAGCGTTTCGTTAATCAAAGTCGATTTACCGCTTCCTGAAACTCCTGTAACACATATTAATTGACCTAAAGGTATTTCAATTGAAACATTTTTCAGGTTATTTCCTGTTGCTCCGGTTAGTTTTAAAAATTTACCGTTCCCTTTTCTTCGCTCTTTCGGAATCTCTAATTTCATTGTACCGTTCAAATATTGAGCAGTAATCGTGTTTGATTTTAAAGTTTCTGCAGGAGTTCCAATACTGATGATTTCTCCTCCATATTTTCCGGCTTTTGGTCCTATATCAATTACATAATCTGCGGTTTCGATCATGTCTTTATCGTGTTCTACCACAATAACCGAGTTCCCGATATCGCGCAATTGCTCCAATGAATGAATCAGTTTTTCGTTGTCTCTTTGGTGTAAACCAATACTTGGCTCATCTAGAATATATAAAACACCAACCAGTTGTGAACCAATTTGTGTTGCAAGACGAATACGCTGTGCTTCACCACCCGAAAGTGATTTTGAACTTCGGCTTAAAGCCAGATAATTCAAACCAACATTCATCAAAAAGTTCAATCGGTCTTTGATTTCTTTAACCACTTCTGATGCAATCAAAAGTTGTTTGTCTGTTAAGTGTGTATTTAAATCATGAAACCAAGCTGTTAGATCAGAGATATCCATATCACACAATTCAGTGATATTTTTTCCATTTACTCTAAAAAATAAGGCTTCTTTTTTAAGGCGAGAACCATCGCAAACCGGACAATTAACTTCGTCCATGAAATCTTTTGCCCAGCGTTTTATGCTTGTAGTTGCGCTTTCATCGTATTGATTTTTAATGAAATTAGAAATTCCTTCAAAATCAATTTTGTAATCGCGTGTTACACCAAGATCTTTTGAGCTTACGGTAAATTTATCTTTTCCGCCATGCAAAATCATCGTCATGGCTTCTTCCGGAATTTTTTCAATTGGATCTGTAATTTTAAATCCAAATTTTTCTCCAATGGTTTCTAATTGTTTAAAAATCCAAGATGATTTATATTCGCCAAGCGGAGCAAACCCGCCTGCTTTAATTGATAATTTCGGATTTGGAATTATCTTTTTAATGTTGATTTCGTGTACCGTTCCTAATCCGTTGCAATGCGGACAAGCGCCTTTTGGCGAATTGAACGAAAATAAATTTGGTTCTGGATTCTGATACGAAATTCCGGTTGTCGGGCACATTAAATTTCGGCTGAAATAGCGTACTTCATTCGTATCCTGATCTAAAATCATCAATACATTTTCGCCATGATGCATTGCTGTGTTAATACTTTCTGATAATCGTTTTAGATTGTCTTCTGTATTTTCAATCAGCATTCTGTCGACTACAATTTCAATATCATGGGTTTTGTAACGGTCTAATTTCATTCCTGCAACCAAATCCTGAACTTCTCCATTTACGCGGACTTTTAAAAATCCTTGTTTGGTAATCTGCTGGAATAATTCGGCATAATGACCTTTTCTGGCTCTAATAATCGGCGCCAGAATATTGATTCTTTTTCCATTAAAATCCTGGATAATCAAATCTTTAATTTGTTCATCAGAATAAGAAACCATTTTCTCACCGGTGTTGTAACTGTAAGCGTCAGCACCACGAGCGTATAAAAGTCTCAGGAAATCGTATATCTCTGTAATTGTTCCTACGGTCGAACGCGGACTTTTACTGGTTGTTTTTTGTTCAATCGCAATAACGGGAGAAAGTCCGTCGATTTTATCAACATCAGGTCGTTCTAATCCGCCAAGGAATTGTCTGGCATACGCCGAGAAAGTTTCGACATAACGACGCTGGCCTTCGGCATAAATCGTATCAAACGCTAAAGAGGATTTTCCCGAACCTGATAAACCAGTAATAACCACCAGTTTTTCACGCGGAATAGAAATGTCGATATTTTTTAGATTATGAACTCTTGCACCAAGAACTTCAATAGTATTGTCTTTTTCTAACATAATTTTGAGCAAAACGCAAAGTTACCACTTTGATTTGTTCTTTTTGTGCTCGATAGCAAAACTTTATGTTACAAATAATAACAAAAAACGCTAACCTAAGTTAGCGTTTTCTTTTTCGTGTTGCCATATATTCTTCAATGGCTTCTTTGGTTGTATACCAGTTTCGACCTTCTTTATAAGCGTCTATTTTCCCTGTTCTGGCCAATAAGCTTACGTATTCCTGACCGTATGGAGTGTCTGGCTCGCTTACAATATTTTGTATGGGCTGATAATCGTAAGTGCTTCCGGGCATAGAACTTAAATAAATATTGAGTGTACGTTCTAATGCCTGACACATCAAAAGGGTTAGTTTTTGATAATTGCCATTATTGGCCTGATTTAGTGCTTCGTAATACTTCTTTCTATCATTTTTAAGAATAATGGCAGGCGGAAAACCACAACGCATCAACAATAAATTCATGCTCAAACGAACTGTGCGACCGTTTCCATCAAAAAATGGATGAATCCAGACTAGCTTATGATGATAAATCGTAGCAAGTTCAATATCGTTTAAACCTAACGGATTTGTATTGATAAAGTCAATTAATTCGTCTAGGTAATCTGAAACTTTATTGGCATTTGGAGGCATGAAATTAGCTCCTGAAATTCGAACTCCTCCGTTGCGGATACGTCCTGCAAAGTCATCTTCGATAGAACGTAAAACTAAACCGTGAAGAGAAAGAATATCAATGCTCCTAAGTTTGTAATTATCATCAACGATAGAATATAAATAATCAATTGCTTTATCGTGATTATGGGTTTCAAAATGTTCCCGAAGCGATTTTCCTTTTATGGTAATTCCTTCCTGAATAACCATTTGGGTTTCGCGCAAACTCATTGTGTTTCCTTCTATACTATTAGAATTGTAGGTCCATTCGAGCGATAAGCTTTCGCGGATTTTATGCAAAGCGATATTGGGCAATGGCCTGCTGTTTTGCAAATCAAGGCGTTTTTGGTACAATCGATCAAATGTCGATTGAAATTCTTCTCTGTATGTTAAGTCAATATTCCACATAATCCTACAAAGCTACTTCTTAATATCGGATAGAGCAAATTTTTAACTTATCCGATATTAAGGTTATTCAATTGTCATAGAACGTAGTTTTGTTCTGTAGGCTTCGAGTGCGATAGATTTTGAAATGATTCCGAAATACTTTTCATTTCGTAAAACAGGTAAGAAAGCTGATTTAGATCGTTCAAACTTACTCATTACAATTTCCATGCTGTCATTGGAAGAAATTGTGGCAGCTGGCGTTTTCATTACATCTTTTATCAAAGTATATTTTACACGGTAAGCATTGAATATAATTTCGCGGATATCATTAAAATGTACGATACCAACCAAATCTCTTTCATTATCTACAACTGCAAAAACAACCTGATTAGAATGGGAGATAAGATCTACCAATTTTGTTAAATGATCTTCTGGAGAAACCGTTAAATAATCTGTTTGAATTATGGTATCGATATCTAAAGTCGACAAAATATTCGAATCTTTATTACTGGTAAAAGCGTGTCCTTTTTTGGCCAGATTTTTTACGTCAAGCGAATATTTTTCAAAACGTTTTGAAATAGCAAAACTTATGGAAGAAACAATCATAAGCGGAATCATCAAGCCGTAACCTCCGGTAATTTCGGCAATAAGGAAAATCGCGGTAAGAGGCGCATGAAATAATCCGCTCAAAATTCCGGCCATTCCAACCATTGTAAAGTTGCTGATAGGCAATTTTGATAAACCAGTTAAACTTATAAATTTAGAAAAGAAATAACCTAAATAAGATCCTAAAAACAGAGAAGGAGCGAAGTTACCTCCGTTTCCGCCGCTTCCAAGAGTAAGCCCTGATGCGAAGACTTTTACCATCATGGTACATCCAACAAAAAGAAGCAGAACCCATTGATTATTTCTCCAGGTGGCAAACAAAGTATTGTCTAATAATTGTCCGGGATCACTTTCAGATAAGGTTTTGATGCTTTCGTAACCTTCACCAAAAAGAGTCGGAAAAATAAAAATAAGCAATGCTAAAAGCGAAGAACCAATAAGTGCTTTTTTATACGGTCCCATTTTTAATTCTGAGAAATAATGCTCGACTTTTTGGAAATTTCGGGCGTAATAAACGGCAATAAATCCGGTTAGTAATCCTAAAATTACATAAAAGGGAATATTATGATAATCGAAAGTTTCTTGTTTTTTGAAAGATAAAAGAATGCTTTCGTCTAATACAATTGCAGAAACCAAAGCACCTGTTGCCGCCGAAATCATAATAGGCGTAAAAGCCGAAATGCTGACATCGACCAGTAAAACTTCGATAGCAAAAAGAACTCCGGCAATTGGAGCGTTAAATGCTGCTGAGATTCCAGCCGCTACACCACAGCCAATAAGTAAAGTCCGGTCTTTATAAGCTAATTTATAATTCTGCGCATAATTTGAACCAAAAGCGGCTCCGGTAATTACAATGGGGCTTTCTAAACCTGCAGATCCTCCTAAACCTACAGTTAATGAGCTTGTTACGATTTGAGCGTACATTTGCTTTCTCGGAATTATACTTGCTTTTTTTGCAACGGCATACAAAATTTGAGAAGTTCCTTTTTGAATGGATCCGTTTAAAACTTTATGAACTACCAAAACAGTCAGTAAAATACCTATTATAGGCAGGATACTATTAATGAAACTTAGTTTTAAAATACCACTGATGTAAGTTGCAAATGAAAATACACTGTGTGCAAAAGTCTTTAAAATAATTACTGCAAAGGCACAGGAAATTCCAACCAAAACACTTGATAAAAAAATGAATTGCTTTGGTGTCAAAATAGATTGAGACAAAGCAATAATGCTTTCTAATTTTCGAAACAGTTTTTTTATCATTATTCTTTTTAAAATTTACAGAGAATGCAAATTTAGCTTTAAACATTCTATTTTGTCAAATTTTTCTATTTAAATCTTTTGTGCCTAAAATCCGGCTGCTTTGTCATCGCCTCGAAAATCAGCGCCGCCTTCCAGTTTATTGTCCGGTAAAACCAAAATAGCATCGACTTTACCAATTACGGGAGTTGTTTTTTCGTTGATTAAATATCCTTTTGCTTTTAAGCCCTCTAAGGTTTTATAACTAAATGTATCTGGTTCAAAAGTGATTAAATCCGGAAGCCATTGATGATGAAAACGAGGTGCATTTACAGCATCCTGCATACTTAAATTGTACTCATAAACATTTAAAATAGTCTGAAGTACAGAAGTAATGATAGTTGAACCTCCCGGTGAACCTACAACCATAAACAGTTTTCCGTTTTTCTCCACAATCGTTGGTGTCATAGAACTCAGCATTCTTTTTTGAGGTGCAATACTATTGGCTTCATTTCCTACTAGTCCAAACATATTTGGTGATCCTGGTTTTGCGCTGAAATCGTCCATTTCGTTATTTAAGAAAAAACCCAATTCGTCGCAGTAATATTTTGATCCAAAACCATCATTAATTGTTGTGGTTGCTGCTACGGCATTTCCAAATTGATCTACTATAGAATAATGCGTCGTTTCGGTACTTTCGTTATAGGTTACTTTTCCTTCTTTTATTTCTGAGGATAAAGTAGCTTTTTCGGAGTCAAAACTCGACATTCTTTCTTTTAAATAAGAATCAGATAAAAGTCCGTTGATTGGAATTTTCACAAAATCAGGATCTCCTAAAAACTGACTTCTGTCGGCATAAGCGCGTCTTTCAGCTTCCACAATAACCTGAATAGATTGTTCTGAGTTATGTCCCATTTTAGATAAATAAAATGGCGAAATCATTTTCATAATCTGAGCCAGACAAATACCGCCGCTGCTTGGAGGCGCCATCGAAGTAATTTTTAGATCTTTGTAATCAAACTGCAATGGTTTTCTCCATTTTGCTTCGTATGCCGCTAAATCTTTAAGCGTTATAATACCGCCTTTTTTCTTTAAATAATCAACTAAAATTTGGGCTGTTTTACCTTTGTAAAATTCATCTTTTCCGTTTTTTGAAATACGTTTTAAAGTACTGGCAAGTGCAGGATATTTGATGGTATCGTTTTCTTTGAATTTTCCTGCCATCAAAGTATTCGGTCCATTGGCTTTTACAATGGCATCATGATAATTTTCAAGTTGTTTTTGTTGTTTTTGCGTTACAATAACCCCTTTTTCTGCAAGTGCGATTACGGGTTTCAAAATTTCGGACATTGGGAGCGAACCTAGTTTTTTATGAACTGCAAAAACGCCGGCAATAGTTCCGGGAATTCCAACTGCCAGAGCAGATTCTGTACTTTTTCCTTTTATCACATTTCCGTCTTTGTCCAGAAACATATCTTTTGTTGCGGCAAGAGGTGCTTTTTCGCGATAATCAAGACTTCCAACCTCGCCATTTGGTTTTCGGTAAACCATAAATCCGCCTCCGCCAAGATTTCCTGCATACGGATAAGCAACGGCAAGAGCCAGTTCGGTTGCGACCATGGCATCAAAAGCATTACCGCCTTTTTTCATGATTTCTACACCAATTTTTGATGCTTCTTCACGCGCCGAAACAACCATCGCTTTTGAGGCTACCAAACCTGTTGGTGCAGCAGTTTGCTGGGCAAAACTATAAAGGGAAATAAAATAAAGTAGGATTGTAATTTTTTTCATAACGATAAATATTTTTTTTATAAATCGGTTTGATATTATAATGCGAGTAATTTTTGTTTGGCGTGTTGTTGAAGATCTTCAAAAAAGACGGTGAATTCCTGTTCAAATTCATCATAAAATTCTTTGAGTTCTTCGCTTGCAAATTGCATTTTCGAAATATTTTTTGACCTTCTGTCCATCTGCGTTAAAATCTGGTGGATTCCTTCGACCGTTTTATAACTCAAAAGCCAGTTTCTTTCGATCATATACGGCATTAAATCTTGTGTCTTTTCGGTTAAAATTGCATAATTATCATGTAATGAATTGTAAAATCGATTAATGAAATTTTCCAGTTTTTCATCGGAATATTTTGTCCAGTTTTTGGCTAAAAAATGATCGTAAACAATATCGACAATAACGCCTGAATAATGATGGTATTTTTCGTGCAGGCGTTTGGTACTTTGCCTGAAAATATCATGATTGTCTGTATAAGTATCAATAGATCGATGCAAAAGAATTCCTTTTTGAACATCATCAGGAAAATGTTCAAATTGTTTTCCGCGAATACCATCGGCCATAAAATTGCCAATTTTAATTAAATCATTATCGCCGGAAAGATATATGTGGGCTAGGAAATTCATTCTTTTTAAGATGCTAAGGTTCTAAGGAACTAAGTTGTTTTAGTAAATGTATAAAAACTTTTTCAAATCATTTTGTTATATTATTGAGCTTTTGGTAAACCATAATTAACGATTGTTTTAAAATTGTAGTGTTTCAGGCGCTTAGTAATTTTTTTAATGTTACTTAAAAAAAAACTCAGCAGCTTAGAATCTTAGACACTTAGCCGCTTTTCTAAAAAATCTTAGCTGCTTAGTATCTTAGAACCTTGGTAACTTTTCTATATTTGTAGTTGGTAACCATAACTCACAAAAATGACATTAATAAAATCGATTTCAGGAATACGAGGAACAATCGGTGGAAAAGTAGGAGATAACCTGACTCCTGTTGATGCTGTAAAATTTGCATCGGCATACGGAACTTTTCTTAAAAACAATACTTCAAAAGAAAAACTAACCGTTGTAATTGGCCGCGATGCAAGAATTTCGGGACCAATGATTCATAATCTTGTTGTAAATACTTTAATAGGTTTAGGAATAAATGTAATTGATCTTGGTCTTTCGACAACGCCTACGGTAGAAATTGCTGTTCCGTTAGAAAAAGCCGATGGAGGAATTATTTTAACAGCATCGCATAATCCAAAACAATGGAATGCTTTAAAATTACTGAATGCAAAAGGGGAGTTTTTAAGCGGAGCCGAAGGGGCTAAAATTCTTGAAATTGCTGAAGCAGAAGCTTTCGATTTCTCGGATGTTGATAATTTAGGCGAAATCACGGTAAATGATGCTTATATGGATATTCATATCGACGAGGTTTTAAATTTGCCTTTAGTGGATGTTGAAGCGGTAAAAGCGGCAAAATTTAAAGTGGTAGTGGATGGCGTAAATTCTTCTGGCGGTATCATTATTCCGAAGTTGTTGGAACAAATGGGCGTTGAAGTGGTAAAATTATACTGCGAACCAAACGGACATTTTCCACACAATCCAGAACCTTTAAAAGAACATTTAACGGATATTTCGGAGTTAGTGGTAAAAGAAAAAGCGCATTTAGGGGTTGTTGTAGATCCAGATGTAGATCGTTTGGCTTTTATCAGCGACGACGGAGAAATGTTTGGTGAAGAATATACTTTAGTGGCGTGCGCTGATTATGTTTTAAGTAAAACTCCGGGAAATACAGTTTCAAATATGTCATCTTCTCGTGCTTTGCGCGATGTAACAAATGCGCATAACGGAAGCTACGAAGCAAGTGCTGTAGGTGAGGTGAATGTGGTAGAGTTGATGAAGAAAAACAATGCTATTATTGGTGGTGAGGGTAACGGTGGTATTATTTATCCGGAATCTCATTACGGACGTGACAGCTTGGTTGGTGTTGCTTTATTCCTGACGCATTTGGCTAACAAAAAAATGACGGTGGCAGCATTGAGAGCTTCTTATCCGGAATATTATATGAGCAAAAACAAAATCGAATTAACACCTCAGATTGATGTTGATGCGATTTTAACTGCTATGACAGAGAAATATAAAAATGAAGATATTTCTACCATTGATGGTGTAAAAATTGATTTTGCGACAGAATGGGTTCATTTAAGAAAATCGAACACAGAACCAATTATTCGTATTTATACTGAAGCGCCTTCGCAAAAAGAAGCCGACGCTTTGGCATTAAGAATTATTGATGAAATAAAAGGAATTGCAGGAATATAATTTTCGGCATTAGGATAAAAATCTAAATAGAAAAAATTAACCGCAATCCCGATAGCTATCGGGAGCAAGGTTTTTTAATGTTGGTTTTTATAAAAACAAAGTTCGCAAAGCTAAATCAATACAAAGCTTTGCGAACTTTTTGTTTTTTCTATTAAATAATAAATCTAGCTCCCGATAGCTATCGGGATTGCGGTAAAATAATTTAGTTTTTTATGATCTTTAATGATTTTGTTACCGAACCGTAAGAGACATTTAAAATGTAAATTCCAGCAGCTAATTTATCGCCAATTTTAATATCCTCATTGGTAGAATAATCATTAGAAGAAAAACAAATATTTCCTTGCATGTCAATTATTTTTAGAGATAAAGGTTCTGTAAATCCAGTTTTTACATGAAGTGTAGACTGACCTTTAATAGGATTTGGATAAACGGTAATAAATTGATTTTCGGAGTTTGGATTGTTTATGCCTAAATTCGGTGCAGGAACATCGATATAATTAAAATTCATATCGTTTGATTTGAATTTGATTTTCAAATATACTTCGCCTTTTGGCAGCGTAACGCCGTTTATTACTTTATCAGCATAAGTTTGAAGCGAACCCGTTGCCGGGAAAGTTTCATCCGTTTTTACCACAACATTGTTTACAAGAATGTCAAATTTTCCAATAGCGATCGATGCAGCTCTAAAAGTTAAATTATAACTTCCGGCATTAGCCACATTGAGTATAAACTCGTTCCAGTCACCTTCGTTTATGGCGCTTACCGCTTGTCCGGTTCCGGAATCTGTAGTGTTTTGCAGGCTGGTTCCTTTTCTTCGGTAATGTTTATTGGCGGTAATTCTACCAGGAACATTCATTCTTTTTGTGGTGTAAGAAGTATTGATGTATTCTTGTCCAATAGGCCTTAAAACGCCGCTTTCTGGAGCTAATAAAGGACCTTCTGCCATATCCAGCCATTGCGGATCGACTCTTCCGGTAAACCAGGAATAACGGTAAATGTCGGGATCATTTTCAAAATTGGTAATGATCTCTTTCATGAAGGTCGTTTTTTGCGCCACAGTTTGAACTACCCTGTTCGCAAATTCAGTTACCCAAATAGGTTTATTATACTTTTTTAAAAGGCTTGTTACGCCAATTACAGAACCAGAGGAGCTGTCATAAGTATGAAAAGCAATATAATCGACTTTGCAATTTGGACATAAAAGAAAAAATTGATCGTGCCATGCAATAGGACTGCTGATGTTGCCGTAACTTTTATTAGGATCGTTAAAAGCTGGCGACGCACTAACGATTTCCAGATTTTTAGCGGCCGCAATTTTTTCAACATTCTTCCATGCATTTACAGCGTCTTGCGGTGTTAATCTCGAGCCGTCGTTAAAGTTAGGTTCGTTAAAGGCCAGCAGGTATTTTGCTCCGGGTTTTATTCTGTTTATAAAAGCCTGCACATCATTATCGCTTACTTGCGTCCAGGCCATTGGCACATATTCAACTCCAATAGATTCGTAGTTGGCATTTGTGTCATTTTCGGGAGTAGATCCCCAATTGTACCACCAAGAAATTCCAGGTTTAAGAGCCAGCAAATCGGCGGTTGAATTGTTTCCATAAGCAATACCTCGTTTCGGGCTTTGGGCAAAAGCAGCTGCGGAAACGACCGTAAGTAAAAATGTAAAAAGGAACTTTTTAATCATTGTTAGAAAATTTGAAGTTTTTAATAGATTTTGGGAACTTCAAATTTATGCGGTTTACCTCACTCTTTGCTCAAAAAAAATATTACAAAAACACATCAAAAAGTATTTTTAAGGTTATAAAACTCCTTTTAGGAATGTATCAATCCAGTTCATAAAAAAAGCCCAAAAACAATACAATTGCTTTTAGGCTTTTTTGAGATTTGTTATTCAACTCGATGTTTCCATCTTTTGTGTGTCCATAAATAATATTCAGGAGCTTCGTAAATTTGTTTTTCTACTTCTCGAAGGTATTTTTCTGTAATGTCAAAATTTTCGTAATCATTCGGGTTATCTGCAATAGGTAAAAATGTTGCTTCATAATAACCTCTGGCTACTTTTTTTACTTTTACCATTATAACGCTTAAATGGTATTTTTTGGCCAGCATTTCGGCGCCTGTATGTACAGGAACTTCAACGCCCATAAATTTCATCGAATGGAAAATCCTGTCCAGTTTTGGTGATTGATCACTTGCTAAACCGTACATGCTTAAAATGCCTTTACGCTGATTTTGCGCCATGGTTGGAATTGCTTTTCTGGTTTCGACCATTTCTGTTTTGTATTTTGAACGTATTTTTCGAATTAATTTATCAAAATACGGATTGGCCACTTTTTTATAAACCGCAATTCCCTGAAAACCCAGTTTCGGATTAGTAGTTAAAAGCCATTCGTAACTGGCATAATGTGATGCAACCAGAATTACGCTTTTGCCTTTTTTGGCATATTCCTGTACGAGTTCAATATTCGTTACATGAAATCTTTTTTCCATTTCTTCTGGCGAAATGGTCATCGTTTTTATCATTTCTAAAAACATATCACACATATGCTTGTAGAATTTTTTTTCAATTACTTTTCTTTCTGCTTTGCTTAAATGCGGTAAAGTAAGAGCAAGGTTATCACGCACTACTTTTCTGCGGTATCCTATAATTCTGTAAACCAGTAAGTATACAAAATCTGAAAATAAATAAAACAAGCGAAATGGAAGTATAGAGATTAGCCAGAGTAAAGGATAGGCTAGAATATAAACAATAAATTGCATCTAAAATTTTTTCTACAAATATAAGGTAAAAATGGAATATGACGGATATTTTGGATTCTCATCAAGATGTATTTGATATTGACTATATTTACATTTCACAATAAATAATATTTATGAATACCATTTTAATTGGAATTATAGTTGCCAATGTATTAATAAGCTATAAAGGTTTTAATGATCTTTCTTTTTTTAGAAAATATGAATTTCACGTAGGAAGTATTCGCGCCGGAGAACAGATAAGAATGCTTTCGTCTGGTTTTTTGCATGCCGATATGATGCATTTATTGTTTAATATGCTAACGCTTTGGTTTTTTGCTCCTGTAGTTTTGCAGTGGCTGGGAGATTTTTCGTTCCTGCTGGTTTATTTTGGGAGTTTGATTTTCGGGAGTTTATTAACGATGCTTTTTCATAAAAACGATTACAGTTATCGTGCCGTTGGAGCTTCCGGAGCTGTAACGGGTGTTTTATATTCTGCCATATTATTACAGCCGGATATGATGCTGGGTATATTTTTTGTCATTCCTATTCCGGCTTATTTATTCGGAATTTTATATTTATTGTATTCTATTTATGGAATGAAAGCCAAGAATGATAATATTGGTCATACAGCACATTTTGGAGGCGCAATTGGCGGGTATTTAATAACTTTGATAAAAGAACCTTCATTATTTGTAGATCATAGTTTGATGGTTATTTTGCTGGCGATTCCAATTTTGATACTTTTTGTAATGGCAAAAGCAGGAAAATTATAATGCTGGCATAACTTTTGAAATGTCTTTATCGAATAACTTTAATATAACAAAAATGAAAAAATTAGTATTATTTTTAACAATCATGTTTATGACTATGTCTTACGGCCAAGAAATCAAACAAGTTCCTCAAATCAATGTTAATGGTGAAGGAAAAGTAAAAGTAGCCCCTGATCAGGTTTGTATTTCAGCTACGGTTGAAACTAAAGGGAATAATGCTAAAGACGTCAAAAAGCAAAATGACGAAAAGATGGATGCGGTTTTAAAATTCATCAAAAAATCGAATGTTCCAACAGCAGATTTTAAAACGAAACAAGTTTCTCTTAATCCTCAGTACGATTATGACAAAAAGAAAACCAGCTACAATGCAACACAAACTGTAGAAATTGTGTTGAGAGATTTATCAAAATATGATGAATTGATGGAAGGTTTAGTTCAACAAGGAATTAATCGTATTGATAATGTTTCTTTTGAATCGTCTAAATTATTACAGCACCAGTCTGAAGCTAGAAAATTAGCGATTAAAGATGCTAAAGCAAAAGCAGAGGATTATGTATCTGTTTTAGGTCAAAAAGTAGGTAAAGCGATTACAATTTCAGACAATTCACAAGTTTATCACCCAAGACCAGTTTATGCTGCTATGAAAACTGAAATGATGGATTCTGCAGGAGCTTCAAACGAAACTTTAGCAATTGGCGAAATCGAAATTATAGCAAATGTAAGCGTAAGTTTTATTTTAGACTAAGCTTTTATAATAATCCCGAAGTCTCGGGAAATTTTAAAATCCAAATTCCAATTTTACTATTGGAATTTGGATTTTTTTTGTTTCTATTTTTAATCAAGAGATTCTTTATCAGATATTAAATAGTTTTAGAATTGATTTTTCTATGTAACAAATTCAAGGAAAAGAGTACTTATAATCAATACAAAATGAATAACCACTAGAAAATTCCCGAATTCTTTTCTACCCATTTTGTAATGATATACGCTTATTAATTTTAACTAAAAACCACAAAATGATTTTCTTTAAACCTATTAAAACTTTATTACTACCAGCCTTACTTTCAATTTTCCTGAGCTGTTCTGTTTCTCATCAAAACAAAAACGATAAATATTCAGATCTTATAAACAAAGTAAAAAATATCGATGATAGTATTGCTGTGGGGCAAATGACAATTCACAACGCGTTTAAAAATCAGATTTTAGCACATCGAAATGGTTCATACGATAGTTTGTTAATAGTAAACAAAGTTTATCTTCCTAATAAATATGTATTTGATAATTGCCTTTCGCAGATATTTGGAGAAGAAAATGGCAAGAAATTTAAACCTAGCGGAATTGCTGCCTGGAACAGAACTTTATTAGCGGATAATGAAGCTTTAATTAGGCAAAAAATGGCTGTTTTAGATTCGGTTAATGTCAATCAGTTATTTACTAAACATTTAAAAGCGCTGCAAAATATAACCGGACAGAAAGGAATAGGGAAGTGGATTGTGTATTTTGGGCCAAAAGATTTTCAGATTTTTGGAGGCTGTGATAATAATGCCATGATATTAGACATGTTTGGTTCGGCATGGAATACCAAATCGATTGATAAAGTTTTTGCTCATGAACTGGAACATTTATTATTTAATCCGGCTTTAGAAAAAGATGCAAACGGAAAAATGGGATTGGGTATTACTTTAGATGAAGGATTGGCGGTTTATTTTACTTATTTATACTTAAATCAGTCATTTGAAGAAGCTTTATACGGAGACGATACCAAAATACTATTGGCACGTGAAAAAGAAATTTTCGAAAAGCTGGAGCCTTATTTTTATAAAACCAATGAGGAAGGATGTCCTATTTTTAGGCATTGCGGACGAAATAGTGACTGCAAGCCTGTAATCGAAAATCTGCCTAAAGATGTAGAGAATGAATTATGCTATTTCTTAGGCTTTAGAATCATACAAAAATATGCTGAGAATAATGGAAAAGATGCCTGGAAGGATATTTACAAAATGCCTTTAAAAGATTTCTATGAAAAAAGCGGTTATAAAGAATTCATTACAAGCCAGAAATAATTCTGGCTTGTAATGTTTAACTCCTGCAATGGTATTTCTTTTAAATAAAATTAAAATAAAGAAAGACCAAAACTCCAGCCCATCCATCCGTAAAGGCCTTTTTTAGTATCATTTATTACGTCGTAACGTTTTGTTCGATCCTGAACAAAAGTGGAGGGATTACCTGGAGTAGTTTTATTTCTTTTATCTGATGAATATAAATTGAAAGAAGGTCCGCCGGATATTGCAACGCCTTTGAATAAACGAAAAGTAAAAGGACAATCGAATTTGTATAAAAAGTTGTAGTAATCCCAATTGCCTAAATAAAGATATTGGGTGCTGATTTCGGGATTATAAGTTAAACGTTTTCCTAAAAGAATATTTTTTCCTAAACCTATCCCAAAAGAAGTTAGTTTTTCTTCGTTAGTTCGTTCGCTTTTTCCAGCCATTAAAATGGTATAAAGTTTATTATCTCCCGTTTTAACAGCAACATTAATATCGGATATTTCATTACGGGTAATATTTATTTTTTGATAGCCATCTTTTTTGAAATTCAATAAACCAAAACTATAACCTGAAGGAGAACCGGTTATGTTAACTAAACCAAACTGAACTCCGTCCAGCTCTTTGGCATAATTAAAAAGCCCGGCGATTTGAACACCGCGTACGGTTTGGCAGCCCGTATTATAAATGCCTGAAATCTGCAGTCCGTTTTGAGAACCTTTTACCGTATTATGAATTCCGGCCATTTGAACTCCTTTAGCATCTTCATATACATTGTTGTAAATGCCTGTTACTTGTAAACCAGCTTGAGAACCTTTTACGCTGTTATGAATACCGCTCATTTGCAGCCCTTTTAAATCGCCAAAAACATTATTGTAAATTCCGGCCAATTGCACTCCGTTTACAGAACCTCCCACGGTATTGAATATTCCAGCCATTTGCAGCGCATTTACGTTCATTCGGTTAATGTTGTAAAGACCAGCCATTTCAAAACCTTTAACCCCGCCGGTATATCCTCCTAATAAGTTTAAAGAAAAACTGCTGTTAATTTGGGAGTTCATCATACCGCGTGTGCTCAGACTCGGTATTAAAGAAGCTTGTACAGGAACTTCTGAAATAAATCCTCCCAGATTAAGCGATTGTATTTTTTGTTTGGAAGAAATAAAGAAACGCCCAATTCCGCTTCGTTCAACGGCAGAAAAATCACCATCGACATAATCTGATGATGAAGATGATTTTCTAGACCCCATTTGTATTTTAATTTCCGAGAGGAAAAGTGTCGTAATAGTTTTGTAGTTTTCTTTTACCACTGTCAGTTCAATGGTTTCGGGTACATTTTTTAGCTTAAGTTCAAAAAAACCTTCTTTATCTGTTAAGGTAGACTGCAAGGCATTTTTTTCGTAAACACTGGCGTTTTCAATGCGTTTGTTGGTTTGTACATCCATAATGTAACCATTTACAACCTGATGTTCGCCCACAACGCTGTTTTTTTCTAAAACAAGAGCGAGTTCTAAAGGGGCATAACGCAGAATAATAAAGCCTTTTGATTCTTTATATTCGTATTTACTGCCCAATAACTGGTCTAAAACATCTTTTATAGTAGACTGCTTAGTATGAATGGTAACGGCGCTGTCTTTTACGACTAATTTGCTGTAATAAGCAAATCTGAAGTTTCCTTTTTGTTCCATTAAATCCAGAATACGGCCTAATGGTTTTTTGTCTGCATCTATAGACATTTCGGTATCTAAAATAGATTGGGCATGAGCGTTGAAAAAAGCACTTGAAATAAGTAATAATAAAACTTTTGCAAAAGTAAGTTTTGAATTGAGAGGCATATAAAAAGGAATTATTCTAATACAATTTGATTGTCTTTATGTTCAATTTCGATTCGAAATGTTTCTTGAATTACTTCTAAAACCTGATCTAATGATTGATCTTTAAATACGGTTGTTAAAGGTTTTTCTTTTAAAGAAGCATTTTTAATCACGATATTGACATTGTATATTTCGCTGAGCGCTTCAACTAATTCCTGTAAAGGTGTTTCATCACAGACTAATTCCTTATTGCGATAATAATTGTATAATCTGCCTTTGCTGGTACTTTTTAATAATTCCGAGTTTTTATCGGCAATGACTACTTTTTCGCCGTGTCTTAATTCTACCTGATCTTTGTTTTTGCTCACTTTTACAATTCCGGTTTCGACATCAACGGTTGTTTTTCCGTTTTTGTTTTTCACATTAAAAGAAGTTCCTACAACTTGTACCGTAACATCATTAATTTTTATAATAAACGGTTTTGTTTTATCTGGAGCAACATTAAAAAAAGCTTCGCCTTTTAAAGTAACAGGTCGGGTTTTGCCTTTAAATTTACTGGCATAAGACAAAGAAGAATTTTTGTTTAAAGTAACCGTTGTACCATCTGGTAAAGTATCGTTTAGAATAGTGTTTGATGCATATATTTCAATTAATTTGTCAGCAGATTTATTTTCGAAATAAGAATATCCAAGCCATCCTAAAGTACTGACTAAAAGAATAGAAGCCGCAATGCGCAGCCCATGTCCTGAAGATTTTTTAGGCGTTAATACCCGAACGTCTTTTTCATGAATGCGGTTTTGCAGCCGTTTCCAGGCCGCATCTTCATCTATGGTTTTATTTTCGGATGCAATTAAAAGGCTGTCTTCCCATATTTTCTTAAAACCATTGTAATAGTTTAAGTTTTTTTCATCGGTCTTAAGCCAGCTTTCGACTGCTGCATTTTCGTCTGCATCAGTTTCGCCAACTAGATATTTCACTAGTAAATCATCGTTCATATTCATATTGTTTTGGCTCATGATCTTCGGATTAAATGTAATAAGGATAGGAGGAAAGGAAGATACTCAACCAGTTTTAAGCGTAATACTTTAAGAGCTTTGCCCATTTGGTTTTCGACTGTTTTTATCGAAATATTCAATTGATCGGCAATTTGCTGATATTTGAGCTGTTCGAAACGACTCATCTGAAAAATGGTACGGCATTGCGGCGGTAATTCGCTGATTGCTTTTTGAATGTCGTTTTCGAGTTCTGAGGCAATCATTTGGTTTGATGCATCTTGATTTGAGGATTCCATATCGCCTAAATACTGAAGTTGAAAAGAGTTTTTTATTTTTAAATGTTTGAGGTGATTGAGGCTTTCATTATGAACCGATCTGTAGAGATAGGCTTTTAATGAATCATCAATCTGAAGCTGTTCTTTTTTCTCCCAAATCCTAAAAAATACATTTTGTACAATTTCTTCGGCAATGACATCATCTTTCATAAAAGTGTAGGCAAAAGCATGAAGGTTTCTAAAATACATTTTAAAAACCTTTTCAAAAGCAGCTTCGTTTCCGTTCTTTATAGAACTAATATGGTTTATATTACTATACTCCACTAATACGTTTTGACATTCAATCAAAGATATATACTTTTTATATTTAATATTATTTTTTTGATTAATTGTAAGAAGGATTGGGCTGATCGTATATGATATTATGACTGGTTAACAGCCTGATAAAAGCATCAATCGTAGTATCGATATCGAGATCAGTGTTCAAACTAAATTCATAGCAGTGCACAATACAGCTGTGATCTGAGTGATAAGTAAAGGATAATCCTTTATCTGTTCCTTCGGTAATAACGGTTTCGTTGCCTTTGGTTTTTACACAATTATCTTTTCGGCTAAAGTATTCGAATAACTGTTGTTGAAATGTTTGTTGTTTTTCTTGATTGGTTTGCATGATATAGGCAATTTAAGAGGTTGAATTGTTTCTTTTTTTATTTTGTTTTTGGCAATCACATCGGGGCTGGCAAAAATGTAATATATCTTTTTCCTGAAGCCTTTTGCTTTTTTAACATCGCTGATAATATCCTGAAATTCATGTATGTTGAGGTATAAAGGATTGAGTTTACTTTTAAGCAGGCTTGTGATGCCATAGCGCGGTTTTTCTTCTTCATATTGAAAAGAGCCAAATAAGTGATCCCAAATCATAAAGGCTGCACCAAAATTTTTATCGAGATATTTTTCCTGACTTCCGTGGTGTACGCGATGGTTAGAAGGAGTTCCGAAATATTTTTCAATAAAGGGATGCAGTTTTCCAATGGCTTCGGTATGCACCCAAAACTGATATAAAACACTCAGCTGATTGGCAATGAAGAATACAGCTGGATGAAAACCGGCAAAAATTAACGGAATAAAAAATACAATTTTGGCATACTGAAACCAGCTCTGCCTAAAACTTACGGTAAGATTATAATGTTCAGCAGAATGATGAACGACATGAGTCGCCCAGAAAAATCGGCAGTAATGGGAAATTCGGTGCGTCCAATACGAACTAAAATCATACAATATAAAACACGGAATTAAACTCCACCAGCTAAATTCCATTCGGTAAGGCAGAATGTTGTAAATCCCGACCACAGCATAAAGCAGTCCTGTTTTCATTAATAAATTAACGGTTAGATTTCCAAAGCCTATTAGTACAGATCCTATAGTTTCTTTTCGGTCAAATTCTTTGCGTTCCAGGAAATAAAAAGCAACAAATTCCAGTATGGTAAAAAATAAAACAACGGGCAGGGCATAGACAATTAAATTGGGAGCGCTTTTTTCGACTTCGTGAATTCTTTCCATTGCAATAGGCTGTGCTCCAAAGATCGTCAGCTTAATAAAGAGATAATTGATGATTTTGACCATGATGATTTTTTTGATTGATTATGCGATTTGAATGTTGATTGTAAATAAGGAATGGTGTAATTCGACTTTTTGGCAGATACCATTTGCGAAATGGTAATCATTGTAATTCCCGTCTGGCAATACAATACGGTAGGAGTGATTGTTTGTTTTTTTGATGGTTAGGAATTGCTGAAAACTATCCGAATAAACCTGATTTTCTCCTATAGGTTCTTTGCTGTAAAGCAGCATAAGGTTGTAATCGATATATTGTTGTTTAATTTGTCCTTTTTTATTCTCGGCCAAAGTTTTGTAGCTTGAATCGATAAGCTGAGTCGTTTTATTGGCTTTTTCTTTTCCGTTAACGTGGCGTTTAACGTAAGACGACATTAATTTACCATTTTTAAAATAAGAACCTTCTTCGGTTTTTACGTCAATACCAAAAATCAATCGGGTTTTTACTTCCGAAGAAATTTTTAAAAAGACTTCATCATTATTCGTTTTTTGATAAAACTGCATTTGACCAATAACAGTTCCATTGCGAAGCACATTATAGTTGACTGTTTTTTCCTGTGCCTGAGAATTTATTGTTATAAGGAAAAAGAAAACAGCAAATTTTGTCTGAAGATTTATTGCAGGAGAACTGAATTTCTCAAGTAGGAGAGCGTATTTTTTAAGTAACCAAAATAGTAATGCGGCAGTGATAATTAAAGGTATCATAAAGCAAATTGAGATTAAAAGTTAATTAATTGTACTCTTGTTATACTAGTAATACAATCGAATTACATTTTACCCCTATGTTCTTTTCAATTTTTTTTACTTTGATTTTTAATATTGAGGTTAAGCCATAAAAAAAAGCCCTAATTTTTATTAGGACTTTTTGAATTGAGAGGACTATGCCGGCGGTTTTATTTGTATTCTATCTCAAAATATTTTAGAATAGTTTTGTAATTGTCCTGGGCAGTAAGACAAGTATCAATTAAATATTCTTTAATATGATTCCATTCTTGTAAGCCTCTGTAATAAAAAAGTTTTAGTTCTTCATCAATAATAAAAGGCACAATATTGTTTGCCAGACATTCCTTGAAAATAATTAATCGGCCAACGCGGCCATTTCCGTCTTGAAAAGGATGTATTATTTCGAACTTATAATGAAAATCGATAATATCATCGATAGTTTTATTTTTAATTGTATGATAATCTGCAAGTAGTTCTTTCATTTTTGTACTTACCTGATTAGGTGGACAAGTCTCGTTACCACCAACTTCATTAGGCATTTTTTTGTATTCGCCAACATTAAACCAGTCTTTTCCGCTGTCAGAAGTACCAGATTTTAATAAAAAATGCAATTCTTTAATAATAGATTCGGTAAGCTTAGCATTTGCTTTATCAATAATAAAATCGATGCAGCGAAAGTGATTAGAGGTTTCAATAATGTCATCTACATTGATACTTTCTTTAGAAGCGCCAATTGTGTTGGTTTCAAAAATATATCGAGTCTGATCGTGCGTAAGTCTGCTGCCTTCAATCTTATTTGAGTTATATGTAAGATCAATTTGCGTACGGTGATAGATACCGCCTTTTAGCTTCATCTCTTTTTGTTCTTTCAGACTGTTAAGTAAAATGTTTTTACTTGTTTTTTTATTCCCTTTTTGAGGAAGCACAGCATCTTCTGGAATATTCCACGTTTTACCCGTTAGGAAGGCTCCTTTTATTTTGCCTGAAGCACAATAATGACGAATTGTCCTTTCGGATATTTCTATTTTTTTTGCAAATTCTGTTACCGAAAGATATTTCATATTTTATAAAATTTCCGTTATCGGCAAATATAGCATAAATTTTATTTAAAAAATGCGTTATTTTTGCCGATGCAGGCAAAACTGTGACAATTGAATTTTACTCAAACTTAGACATATACATATACCAGTTCCATTCCCAGGAATTTCCATTGTCATCAGAAAATGCCTGACTCCAAACAGGATTATTTTTATCTCGTGCGTCCCAGCGAAAAACGACTAAAATATTTTTTCCATTAAAAACGTCTTTAGTAACAAAATGTCCTACGTTGTTTTCAAAAGAGCCCAATACTGGCGGGTCAAGTTTTCCTTCATTAGAATCGGCCCAATAAATACTCCACAATTTACTTTTTGGGTTGAATAATCGAACCGTCATTCCTTCAAATGGTTCACCGTCAAAAGTTGCAAGAAAATTATCAATATTACCAATTCCGTTTAGGACTCTGTACATTTCCTGAGTCGATTCAAATTCAGTCCATTCTGTACAATTAGACAATCTGGAGTTTAATTTTTTGTTGCGCAGTTTCCACTTTCCTTCAAAAAAATCAAAATCATTTTTAGAAGAAGTTGAAGAGGCCGTAATAATAAGCTCTCCATTTGCATCAAAATTTATTTTCGGTATTTCTAAATTTTCAGTTGGTGCCATTTTCAGTTCTTTGATTTAAAAGTAATAATTTATTGTGAATAGGGTTATAGTTACAAATAGATTTTTATCCTGAAAAACAGGTGATTTGGGAAAATCATTCTCAGTAATTTCAAGGATACCGAAGCAGGAAAAGAATTAGTTTCTTTTATTAATTAAATACAAATTTTGAGAGAAAAACAAACTATTTCGAATTAAAAATTAAAGTTTTAACGACATATCGATTGATTTCTTAAATTTGTATCAAACGCACCATAAAAAACTTTTTATTATGCCTATAATTGAACAATCAGAATATAATTTTCCTTCTATTATTCATCGCAACAGGCACGTTTCTACTATTTATGCTGCTTTGTTTAAACGATTTGAAGCGCCAGGATATACAAGAGAAAAACGTGAGTTAAGCGACGGAGATTTTATTAATATCGATTTTATTCTAAATGATCCCAAAAAGGCCGTTATTTTATGTCATGGTTTAGAAGGAGATTCCCGCAGAACTTATAATAACAGCTGTGCGGCTTATTTTCAGCAGAAAGGCTTTTCTGTTTTTGCCTGGAACAATCGTACTTGTGGCGGCGAAATGAACCGACTTCCAAGATTGTATCATCACGGAGCAGTTGATGATCTGGATGAGGTGGTTCAGTTTGTTTTGCAAAAAGGATTCGAAGATCTTTATTTAATTGGATATTCAATGGGAGGCGTTCAGCTGTTGAATTATTTTGGATGGACAAAAATCGATGAACGCATAAAAGCAGCCGTATCGATTTCGGTGCCAACCCATATCGCAACAAGTGCCGAAGTGCTCAAACAAGGCTTTAACAGAGTTTATTTAAAGAATTTTACAATTGATATTAAAAAGAAACTCAAACACAAAGCAGCACAATTTCCTGATTTTATAAATAGTGATCAGATCGATAATATTACTTCTTTTGATGAGGTAGATCAATATTTTACAGCACCATTGCATGGCTTTGCAAGCCGTGATGATTACTATGAGCAGGTTTCTCCTGAGTTTTCTCTTAAAAATATAACTACTCCGGTTTTAATAATTAATTCTCTTGATGATCCTTTTTTGGGCGAAAGATGTTACCCTAGAGCCATAGCAAAAGACAGTGCATACGTTTATCTCGAAACCCCAAAGTATGGCGGACACTGCGCATTTCCGCTTCGTAATTCGGCGTATTCTTATGCAGAAAAAAGAGCGTATGAGTTTTTTGAATCCTGCGGACCTTTAGAGGTTTTTAAAGCTTAATTTAAAATAAAATAATCTCGTATTTTTAGATGATACAAAGTCCTAATGAAAATTAGGACTTTTTTTGTGGATAAAAAGAAGGAATCTGAGCTTAAGTTCGGAATCTGTCTCATAGTCAAAAAGTGATATCTACAAATCTAAAAAGGTCTATATAATTATTTTTAATTAGTGAAAAAAAGCGCTAGGATAGTACAATTTAAAATTAATTAATAGTGTTGATATTAGTTAAACGTTAGTTTTTTATGGTAAAAGAAATAATAATCTAGTATTAAATATTTTTACTAAAATTCCTAATAATCTATATTTCAGCTTTGTGAGTATAATGACATGATTGTTGTTCATTTGTTAACATTATATCCTTGTTAAAAACAGTTATTTTTCATTTTTTTGAACTAAATGTTAAATTGAAAATTATTTTAACTTGTTTTCTATTACCAGTTAATTATATTTTCTCTCAAGAAAGTTCCGATGTGTATAAGAGTATAATCCAAAAACTACTTTATCATTGGGGACGTTTTGCATCTATAATTTTGGCGATTAATAGATTCATCTTTGATAGATCAATAAATAATATTAAAAATCAAATAATCTAATTTCACTCAACGGAAATTAAAAACAATAAAATGAAAAAATTAATTGCATTAAGTACTTTCTTATTTATATCAGCTATAGGACATTCTCAATTTAAGACAGATGTATCGCCTATGATTAATTTTCAGTCTGCTAATTCCACTACATTAGGAACATTTGGAGATGTTCCTGTCAGTTTATACACTGGCACACCTAACATAGGTATACCTATACATAAATTAAATGAGCGTGGGGTTGAATTGGATATTAATTTGCAATATAATCCTAGAGGTGTAAGGGTTGATGACGTTCCGGGATGGGTAGGGTCAAATTGGTCACTAAATGCAGGAGGGGTAATTACCCGATCGGTTAGAGGAACTTCTTATGATGAATTGAATTTTTTTCATGGTAAAGATATTAATACTAACCCTATTACTCCTGCTTATGCTGAGTGGCCTACTTCAATAGGAGGAGGATTGTCATATCAAGAACTTTTTCAAAGAGGTTATTTTTATCATACAGCAAAACTCAATGTTAGTAATTGGGATAACACAACCAATTTGACTAATCTGGCTTACAATTCATATTTGAATTTCTATGAGGCTGGTAAAATGAGAGAACAAAATTTTAGGATGGATTTAGAACCTGATTTGTTTACATTCAATTTTATGGGACATACGGGACACTTTTTTCTTGGTCACGATGGCCAATGGAAAGTATTTTCGAACTCTAATTTAAAGGTTGTTTGCAATTTAGATACTGATATCGCATACCCAACACCAAAATTTCAGGGAAATATGCTTGACTCGACCATTTATACATATCCAAAAGTAATTAATAAAATTACCTTAGTAGATGAAAAAGGGAATAAATATTTATTCGATCAGGTTGAACTAACATTTACCAATATTTTTTGTGACAGACCTCCATTAAATAAAGATGCAAGATGTATTTCGAGTGCTTTTTATTTAACAAAGGTCACCGATATAAATGAAAATATTTTATTTAAATTCGAGTATGAAAAAGGGCCTTGGCAAGGAAAATTTAATATGAATTTTAACGCCAGCTTGTATACAAGTGCTTATGATGGCGGACCAAATGTGTCAAATACTTCAATTGCAGAATTTTCACCAAATAGAGACTGGCATTCGGCTGGATTTGGAGCTTCGGGACAATTAATACTTCCTAGTTATTTAAAAAAGATTAAAACAGAATCTGGAATTGAAGTAAATTTTAATTCGGAATTAGTGCAAAATGCTTTTAAATACACAAGAGGAGGAGGAAACCCGCTTATAGACGATAGAACTGAAACTTTATATGGCAATACTTATGGCGGGAATGTTGACATGTATTTTTTATCTAAAGAGCCGGATTTAATAACCAACAGTAGTGGTGGAAATTCTATTAGTATTTGGGATAGGTTGAAAAACAAAAAGCTCACTAATATTGAGATTAAGGACAATTCAAATAATTTGATTAATGTAAACCTTAGTTTTTTTGATGCTAATGGAATACGTTTGATGTTAACGGGTCTTGATTTTAATAATTCAAAAAAATACAAATTTGAATACAGCGGTCCAAATCTTCCAGGTTTTCTTAATTTGTCTGTTGATCATTTAGGATATTATAATGCCCTGCCTTTTAAGTTCACCCTGAACTTTAAGGATTATAATTTCTGGACTACTGAATTAAATGCTTCTAGAGCGACCAATCAAAATGCGTTGGCTGGCTCGTTAAGAAAAATCATTTATCCAACCGGAGGTTATACTGAATTTGAATTCGAACCTCATTCCTATTCTAAAAAACTAAACGATAATAACCAATTAGTTTCTTCTAGTGGAATAATTGGCGGATTGAGAATAAAAAAAATAATCAATAATTTTAATAACTCTATTGAAATAAAAGAATATCAGTACACTAAATCAATTACAGATAATACTTCGAGTGGTAATTTAATATATAATCCCGTTTATTTTAAAGATTCTGGAAATATTAGTTACCCTACACAATTAACTGCTAATGGAAGCCCTCTTTATACCAGATCGTTAAATTCATTGACTTCTATGGCAAATTTCATGGGAGTTCAATTGGAATATACGGATGTGATTGAAAAGACATCAGGGAATGGTTACACACATTATAAATTTTCTAATTATGAAGAATTCCCGGATATTGATCCTGTAGTTTTACATCCGGCTGCTTTACCTTTCGTTCCAAAGACAGACAGAAGTTATGAAAGAGGATTTATTAAAGAAAAAATGATCTATAATGAAAGTAATATTTTATTGCAAAAAAGCCAGTATAAATATCAAGCATTAAATTCACTTCAGGTAAATGCGGTGAATTTAAATTTTAGTTATCATATTGGCTGCACAGGTTGTTCTAGCCCTTATGGTAATTCCTATTGGTTTTTGCCTTTTTGCGCAGCATACAAAATACCTTATTCAGACAAATATTTGGTAGAAGAAGTTGACAATATATATAGTCCAAATGGGAACTTTATTTATTTACTTAAAAATAAGAGTTATGTAAGATACCCTCAATCTTATACGGAACCTTTAGTAAATAACGGCAGTACTTTTTTAAAGTATGATTACATGTTAAGCTCAGAAAGTAATATAGCAGAGAAAACAACATATGAATATCCTTTTGAATCCAATACAGCGATAAATAACATTATGGTAAATAAAAATGTTCTTCCAATAATTGCTGAAAAAGCAGAAAAAATTCAAGGTGATCCTATCGATCCTTTATTTTTAGATCCTTTGTCAGAGAAAAAAATGGATTATCAAATAAATGCTAATGGAATTACAACTAACATACCCGTCCCGAAAGAATCATTTGTTAGAAAAGGTGATAATGCATTTGAAAAAGAATTTCTTTATACTAATTATGATGCTAAGGGTAATATAGTCGAATACAAAAAAGAAAATGGTTCACCTGTATCAATTTTGTGGGGATATAACAGTACTAAACCAATAGCGATTTTAGAAAATGTAGCCTATCAGACCATTTCAAATCAAACTATTGTGAATTTATTAAATCTGTCGAATCTTGATATTGATAATGGAATTGGCGGAGTAACTGAAAATGCATTAAGGAATGCTTTGAATAATTTAAGGATTTCATTTCCAAATGCAATGATAAAGACTTATACCTATGATTTGCTGACTGGAGTGACTTGGTATTCAGATGATAAGGAGCAGGTCACATATTTTGAATATGATAGTATGCTGCGCTTAAAAACAATAAAAGACAAAGATGGCTTTCTTCTAAAAGAAAATCAATATAAGTATAAAGAACTTCCAAATCCTGAAAATTAACTTAAATAATTAATTCATAATTCTAATCAAATTGTTTAAACGATCGCAACATCTTTATTTTATGAAAAAAGCATTTAGGTTTATAATCGTATTTTTATTTTTTTTCTCGTCTAAATTAATAGCACAAATTCCTGAAATTATTACTAAATCAAATTATGTAGTTACGGGTTCTGAAACTCTTATAGCTTCAAAAAGCATTAATTTGAAGCCGCAAACATCGATTAAGGCTGGAAGTATCTTTGTTGCTAAAGTAGTTCCTAATACTTACTCTCCTTTTTCATTAAGTAACGAAAACTATATTTTTAGTCGTGTATTTCAAACGGCCTTAACCAATAGTTCTTCAATTGCAAGTGATTCAGATGTTATCGAAAGTATTATATATTATGATGGATTAGGGAGGTCTATACAAAATATAGCGATAAAGGGATCTCCATCTAAGAAGGATATTGTTACACATATTTCGTATGACAATTTTGGCAGGGAGGATAAAGAATATCTTCCTTATATGGATATTTCTGGTGTTAACGGAACTTATAAAAATAATGCAGAAATAAACACAAATGATTATTATAAGTCAAATTATGCTGCCGATATTAACGCTCTTGTGCCCAATCCATTTTCTCAAAAAGAGTTTGAAAAATCGCCGTTGAATCGTGTTTTTAAACAAGCAGCACCAGGTAAAGATTGGGCTATAAATTCCGGACATGAAATTAAACTCGATTACCAGACTAATACTGCCGATGAGGTAAAATTATATTATGCAACAGCAACATGGAATGCAGCTTCGGGATTGTTTGAAATAACTTTTTCAGAAGGAGGAAATTACGTAGCTAATCAATTATTTAAAACGGTTACTTATGATGAAAATACAACTGCCAACCCAATTGAATCAGATGGATCTACTGTAGAATTTAAAAATAAAAAAGGTCAAATTGTTCTTAAAAGAACTTACGAATCAGGAATTAAACATGATACGTATTATGTATATGATATTTACGGAAATCTAACTTATGTTATTCCACCAAAAGCAGACGGCAGCATTACCGTTACGGTATTAAATGATTTGTGCTACCAGTATAAATACGATCATCGCAATCGTTTAGTTGAAAAAAAATTACCGGGAAAGCAATGGGAGTATATCATTTATGATAAACTAGACAGACCAATTTTAATCCAGGATGCTAATTTAAGAGTAGGTAAAAAATGGTTGTTCACCAAGTACGACGCCTTTAACAGACCTGTTTACACTGGAGAGTACAAAAATACAGTACAAATTGCACGTAATGCTTTACAGTTGTTAGCAAATGCAAGTGCATCAATTTTTGAAACTAAACAAATTGCAAACTCTATAAACGGAACGACAATTTATTACAGTAACAATGCTTTTCCAAATATAAATGATTCAAATATCAATTTGCTTACCATCAACTATTATGATGATTATAGTTTTGATACACTCCCTGTGGCTGCTCCAACACCTATTATAAATGCCAAAGGTCTGACAACAGGAAGTAAAGTGCGCATTTTAGGAAAATCTGATTGGATCACCAACTGGAATTACTATGATGCCAAAGGAAGGCCAACTTATAACTACAGTAAAAATGACTATTTAGGTACAACGAGCACCATAAAAACTGATCTTGATTTTGTGGGTAAGGTTTTAAAAACGACAGCTACACATTTTAGAAATAATGTTACCACCACTATAGTTGATGCTTTTACCTATGATGCTGCAGGAAGACTAACAAAACAAGAGCAAGCCATAAACGGAGCAGTAACACCTGAAATTATTGTTGCCAATACTTATGATGAGTTAGGGCAAGTAGTTAGTAAAAAAGTGGGTGGAAAAACAACTCAGGGCTTACAAACTGTAGATTTTAAATATAATATTAGAGGATGGCTTAAAAATATTAATGATGTCAATGCTATAGGAGCTGATTTATTCGCTTTTCAAATTAATTACAATGATATTGCTGACACCAACAAAAAGTTATTCAACGGAAATATTAGCCAGACTCTTTGGAAAACGGCAAATCGGGATAGTAGTATAAAAAATTATATATATACGTACGATAAATTAAACAGGCTGAAGAGTGCTGTTGATAATTTAAACAAATTTAATGAGAGTTTAAATTACGATAAAAACGGAAATATTACAAGTTTGGTAAGATTAGGACAAGTTGTGGGGGGCGTTCCTTTAATTACTAATCCAACCGATTTTGGCACTATGGATAACCTTATTTATACGTACGATGCAGGAAATAAACTGCAAATAGTATCAGATAGTGCTAATGATACTTATGGATTTAAAGACGATTTTATAGGATCAGGATCAGACACAACCATAGATTATACCTATGATGATAATGGAAACATGTTAACTGATACTAATAAAGGAATTACCAATATAACTTATAACTACCTTAATTTACCAACACAGGTAACTATTGGGGGACAAAACATAGTTTATGAATATGATGCCAAAGGAGTAAAGCAGCAAAAAACAGCAAATGGAATTGTAACAGATTATGCAGGAAGCTTTATTTATGAAGATAATCAATTGAAATTTTTCTCACAGCCCGAAGGTTATGTAGCATATAATTTAGGAACTTTTGATTATATTTACCAATACAAGGATCATTTAGGAAACGTTCGTTTAAGTTATGATAAAAACCTCATTATTCAGGAAGAAAACAACTATTATCCGTTTGGTCTTAAGCATATGGGGTACAATAATATTAACGTTTTAACAACTGGTAGTAGTACAGCACAGAAGTATAAGTACAACGGAAAAGAACTTCAAGAAGAGCTGGGGCTTAATATGTACGATTATGGTTGGCGTAATTATGACCCTGCACTTGGCAGATGGATAAGTCCTGACCCATTATTAAATGATTTAAAATTCGCTTTTGATGATAGTAAAGTCGATGACGAAGATGAAAACGAGGTTTTGGAGGCTTTAACTACAAAATTGGATACAGGAGGGGGGATTTATAATCCTGATAATTTAAACCCTTATGGATATGGTTACAATAATCCTATAAGTTTTAATGACCCAGACGGGAGATGTCCAATTTGTCCAGTTATTGCTTTGGTAATATATTTACTAACTCCTGAACCAGTAATGGCTCCTACCAAAGACCGTCTAGATGGAAGAAGAATGGGTGAAGCTAAAGGAATAAAAAATGCTATAATATTATCAACAATTCCTGTAGTAAGAGATGCATCGACTTTAAATAAACTTTCTAATGCTAGTAAAACTAGAAATGCAGTTGAGAAAACAGCTGAAAAAGCAAAGTCTGAATCAAATAGCAAATCTGATAGAAGTTTAAAAGACCCATTAAGAAGAGATAAAAATGGAAATCCAAAACCTGACCCAGAAGCAGAAGGAACTGCACACACTCAATTGGGTACTAAACAAGGAAGAAAAGGAGAATATAAACAAGGAAGGGAATTTGATAAAGATGGAAAAGCAGTAAAGGATATTGACCATACCGACCATGGAAGACCAGCTAATCACCCTAATCCACATCAACACAGATATGAACCAAGCTCAACAGGAGGGACACCTAAAAGAGGAGGAACTGAGCCACTGAAATAAAAATTATGAAGACAAAATTATTATTAAAGGGAAATAAAGATGAAAATGTTTTGTCATTATCTTTTGAAGACATTCTAAATTGCATAGATAAACCTGATTTATATAAATGGAAGATTTTATGGTTTGAAGGAGTTTGGAAATTAAATGATTCAATTATTGATTTTGAAAATAAAATTAAAAAATCAGAATCTGGCATTGAATATAAGTTTCGAGAGTTAATCGAACTATCAAGAAATTTGGAACAATTATTAGAAATTACTCTAATAGGAGATTCAAATAAGGATAATTTGAAAAGATTTACAAACGATAATGATATGTATGAAAAATGCCACTTTGTTATTGAGTTAATTGATTCTTCATATTGGGAATTTACAAGTGATGATTCTATAACTATTGGTAAAGTTTATGAGATGATAAAAAACAGTAGGGGTAGTGTTCAGATTAGATAAAGTAGGTTATGTATTAGATGGGTAATCTATCAGATGTATTATTGGTTAATTGCTGCATCTAACATTTACAAAAAATCAAATATTAATATCGCATAAAAATTAAAACCCTTGCTCTCCGAGGAGTTCTTGTAAGATGTTGTACAAACGTGTCTCAATTCGTACCCACAATCTAAATCAATAAAAAAGCCACTTCATTACGGAGTGGCTTTGTTCTAAATATTAAATAGAGGATTATTCGTTTTGAAAAGAAGGTAACTCAAAATTAAATAATTCGCTTGGTGGAACTTCTAAACTTCTGGCGATTTTGAATATTGTACTGACAGTCGGATTTATTCTGCCCCCCACTTCCGCACGAATCCTTTCGTGTGACACAACGATAATCGACAAAATATATAAGAAGAAAAGTCTCGTATAATGCAAGTTTTTTGCTATTCCAAAATTTTCTGCACCTCTCACACGAACCTTTTCGTTTGGTGCAGAATTAATAGAGAAAGAATATAAAAAAAACTTTTACCAATGTTTGAATCTTTTGGCGTGATACGTTCTGAAAACTAGATTTTAACTAGCAAATAGCCACACGAAAGGATTCGTGCGGGAGCGGGGCTCATTTGGATGAAGCAGTCGAAGAAAATTTTGATAAAGATAATGGAATGTTAATAAATTTGAAGTAAGATGAAATTTTTAGATTATTGTTTTTACAGAATATATATGTCCTTTAAGAAAAAGGATGATACTGGGTTAGTTCCTGCTATTATATATATATCATTGACAGAAATTATGCTATTGATTCCTATTGTTTTTCTAATTGTAGACATCTTAAAGGAAAATGGGTTACGAAATTATGTTAAAATATTTGTTATATTTTTTTGTATTATTATTATCATCATTAATGTAGTTATATATGCTATAAATGATAGATTGAGTAAAATTATAATCAAATTTAAAAAATCAAAATACAATCAGTTAATTAACTCTTTTTGGTTTTTTCTTTTATTTCCACTAAGTACAGTAATTGGTTTTTGGATTTACTATTTAATAAAAAACTATTAAGCTATATTAATCAAAAGTCATTACTTAAGTAGTGGCTTTTGATTTTATGACTCATACAAATGTGTCAATGTTCCAAAACACTGATTTATCGAGTTAAGTATTAATTTATCTATTAAGTAAGCAAAGTGTCATTTAGGGATAAATCAGAAATTCATACTATTATCCCCGCTTCCGCACGAATCCTTTCGTGTGGCACAACGATAATCGACAAAATATATAAGAAGAAAAGCCTCGTATAATGCGAGTTTTTTGCTATTCCAAAATTTTCTGCACCACACGAACCCTTTCGTGTGGTGCAGAATTAATAGATAAAGAATATAAAAAAAACTTTTACAAATGCTTGAACCTTTTGGTGTAATACGTTCTGAAAACTAGATTTTTACTAGCAAATAGCCACACGAAAGGATTCGTGCGGGAGCGGGGTTCAATTGAGAGTCGATGGACCAAGACAAAGAGATAGTTTAAGGAGCTTGCCTAGTTCCACAGGAAGTTATTATTCATTAAAATAGAAAAGAAAAGATAAAATGAAAAAAATATTTTTAGGATTAATTTTGATTAGCTTATTTTCATGTAACGAGAAAAGTAACGAAATAATCGAATATAATAAAGAGGGTAAAATTATTTCTAAAATGTTTGTTAGCAACGAAATTTTTTTAGATTCTGCTATATATTATAAAAATGGAATAGTAAACAAAAGTTATTTTAATAAACGTAATAACAATTCTTTCTACTTTAAATCTTTTACAAGTGAAGGAAAATTAATATCTGAAGGAAATACAATTAATAAAATAAAAGAAGGGAAATGGAAATATTACGATTCTAATGACAGAATGAAAAAGATAGTGGAGTTTAAAAATATATGTAATATTGAATATCCCAATCAAGAGTGGAATTATGAATCAAATGGCAAGTTAAATATTTCCAAGAGTTCTTTTTTTTCTTATACTTTTAAAAATTCTAAATTTGAACCAAAGGTAATTAATGAATTGACTATCAGATATGTTCCTTTAATAAAGAAAGATGGTGTAATATCGGTCATCTATTTTTCACCTGATTTTGATGATAAGTTTTGTAATATTAGTGAAGTGAATAAAGATGGGTTAAAATCATCTGACAATGGTGTTGTTTTTAAAATTAAGATTGGTTTTGAGAATAGGGGTGAAAAAAAATTTAGAGGATATATTGAAGAACATTTTTATGAAGATACAAATAATAAAGAAATTGTAAATCATAAAACTAGAAGAGTATATATTGATATTCCAATTATTGTCAAGTAATCAATGTAATGTATTTTGTTAAAATACAAGATTTTTTAACCTGTTGGGATGAGTATATTGCCTGTAAATGCAATGAAAATAAAAGCCATTGCTAATAGACTGCCCCGCTTCCGCACGAATCCTTTCGTGTGACACAACGATAATCGACAAAATATATAAGAAGAAAAGCCTCGTATAATGCAAGTTTTTTGCTATTCCAAAATTTTCTGCACCTCTCACACGAACCTTTTCGTTTGGTACAGAATTAATAGAGAAAGAATATAAAAAAAACTTTTACCAATGTTTGAATCTTTCGGCGTGATACGTTCTGAAAACTAGATTTTAACTAGCAAATAGCCACACGAAAGGATTCGTGCGGGAGCGAGGGGAATTCATAATTAATAGTAATTTAGAAAATGATCGTAATGATCCTACTTCGCCTCCATCTGTTATGCCTGTGACGCCACTGACTCCAATGCCGATAGTGCCAAGTCCAACACCAAGTCCAACACCGATACCGGTAGTTATACCAGGACAGACACCAAAGCCAGTGGTAATACCAGGACAGACACCAAAACCGCCAACTCATTTACCAAATCCAACACGTTTATAATAAAGAAGTTCTATGTGACTAGAGTTATTAAAAAAAGAATATAAATTATTAAATTTGTAAATTATGAAAAAGATTTTTTTTTTAGTTTTTATATCTTTTCTGTTACTTGTAAGTTATAATGCAAGTGCACAAGAAAAGGATGAAAATAAGATCGTTTATAAAAGAATTGATGCATATCCTGAGGATCCTCTTCCAAATGATTTAGTACCTAATAAAGAGACAGCTATTAAAATTGCTGAAGCAATTTGGTTTCCAATTTACGGAAAGAAAATATATAACGAGAAACCATTTACAGCAGAACTTACAAATTCAGGTATTTGGATTGTGAAGGGAACTTTAAAAGATCTTAATCTTGGCGCTAAAGGAGGAGTTGCTTATATAGAAATACAAAAAAGTGATTGTAAAATATTAAAAATTCATCATGGAAAATAAATTTAAACGTCAATTAATTAAGTAGTTAAGCGTTTTTTTGTGCCTATTGATTAGATTTTACACTATAACTATGAATATAAAAGGAAAAAGATGCAATTATGCATCTTTTTCCTTTTATATTCTTCTTTCAAGTTTTTTTCTTTTTTGTTTAGATTGTTATGTATGTTATCATTTATTTTTTCTCTACAATTACTATATCAGATATATTTTCTTTCACATACTGTTTTTATTCCAGATTTTAAAAGCTTTTTGAAGCAGTTGAAATGGAGTCCTGATACTTTCTTTCATGTTCAAGAATGTTGATGGCACCGTTTTTCTAAATTCCTTTTGCATCGAACTCTTTACCAAAGCACTTCCGTCTAAAGTGGATTTGATTTTGTCTTTTAAAACGTATTTAAATGTACTAAAACTCCAAATTCATGTTAACCTGAAAATGTTATATGCCAGAGAAAAATTATAATGAGAATTCAATAACCCCTTGTCCTCAGTTCGTGATATAAAATGTATACTACTTTAAACACAATTCTTTTAAAGTCAGAATTACAAAGTCTTGTCAAAATCAAATTATTTATATTTCACTACAGGAGTTATTTATTTGCGAAATATAGCAACTGTAAAATTTTTATTTAACGTTATTTATTTGAATATCAGTAAATTAGTAAATTAGCATAATGCTTGCTTATCTGTTTTCATATTTAGGCACATTAAAAAAGTTAACATGTTTTTGAAGTATTGAAATACTCAAGAAACAAATTAAACCTGATTTTTTAAATAGGTGCTTTGCCCGGATTATACTGCTAATATAGAAGTAAGGCGTGTCAATATTTATTAACCTCAATTACTCATTAAATATTAATCTTATGACAAAATCAAAATCTATTATCCTGATACATGGAAACTTTGTGAACCAAACCAGCTGGGAAAAGTGGAAAGAGCGTTACGAACAGAAAGGATACACTGTTTATACGCCCGCAAATCCCGGACATGATGGAATTCCTTCTGAGTTACGAAAACAAGTTCATCCTGACCTTACAAAAACGGGTTTTATAGACGTGGTAAACAATATTATAAAACTAATTGATACACTGCCTGAGAAACCATTAGTTATTGGACATTCAATGGCAGGAATGGCGTCTATGAAATTATTAGAATTAGGCAAAGCAGCAGCAGCTGTAAGTATTGATGGTGCGCCGCCAAAAAATGTATTTCCTCCATTTACAACATTAAAATCCGTTATACCGGCATTTGGTTTTTTCTCTTCTAAAAAATATTTTATGGGCAGCCGGGAATGGTACGACAAATGTTTTTTTAATACACTTCCGGAAAGAGAAAGAGTAGCCGCTTTTGATGCCGTAGCAGTTCCCGAAAGTTATAAAGTCAGCCGAGAACTGGTGTTGAATTCTTTTTCTAATATTGATTTTAGTAAACCGCATAATCCCATTTTATTTATTGGCGGAGGGAGTGATGCTATTTTTCCTTCCTCTCTTACAACTACACTAGCCAGAAAATATAAAGACAGAAACAGCAGAGTCGACCTGAAAATCTTTCAGGGAAAAAGTCACTTTATATGCGGAGAACCAGGCTGGGAAGCCGTAGCAGATTATATTTTAGACTGGTACGAAAAATTATAAAAAGTAATTCGAATAATGTATATAGAAATTAATACTAACAATTAAAACAAAATACAATGGGCAAGATTACAGTAAAAGACGGAACAGAAATTTATTATAAAGACTGGGGAACAGGAACACCTATTTTTTTTCATCATGGATGGCCTTTATCTGCCGATGATTGGGACGCACAAATGCTATTTTTCTTAGATCAGGGATTTAGGGTAATTGCACATGACAGACGCGGGCATGGAAGATCTACACAAACGTATTCCGGTAACGAAATGGATACTTATGCAGCAGATGTAGCAGAACTTACTGCGTTTTTAGATTTAAAAGATGCGATACATATCGGACATTCAACAGGCGGGGGCGAAGCCATTCGCTACGCTGCAAAATATGGTAAAAACAGAGTTTCGAAAGTAGTACTTATTAGTGCGGTAACGCCTTATATGATTAAAAACGAAGGTAATCCGGATGGCGTGCCAATTGAAGTGTTTGATGATATTCGTTTTAATACGGCCAATAACAGACAACAGTTTTATCAGGATATTACTTTTCCGTTTTATGGATATAACAGAGAAGGTGCCAATATTAAAAAAGGAATTCAGGATAATTGGTGGCGTCAGGGAATGAACGGTGGGATCAAAGCTCATTTTGACTGTATCAAAGCATTTTCTGAAACAGATTTTACCGAAGACCTAAAAAGTGTTGATGTACCCGTACTAATACTTCATGGCGAAGATGATCAAATCGTACCCTATCAGGTTACAGCTTTAAGAGCAATAAAATTGGTAAAAAACGGAAAGTTAATCACCTACCCGGGACTTTGCCACGGAATACCAACAACTGATGCTGATAAAGTAAATTCAGATGTGCTTAACTTTATTAAATCCTAAGGGGTAACAATTTATAATTTAATCCGAAGCTGAAATTCTTTGGAAAATAAGAATAAAAGAGAGAGGTAATTTATTTTAATTACCTCTCTCTTTTATTCTTGAGCTTAGTTAGCAATTACCGGTTTCTCAATCTGATAAGCGCATCTTCTTTCGCCTGCGACTATATGACTTATGCGATTAATAATAACTTCTTCTCCTAGTACAGATCTAAATGTATTTAATTCTGATGAACAAAAACCCTGGCAGATGGTAGCCGCTGCACAAATAGGACAATGATTTTCAACCAACAGAAACCCCAGATCATTAGCGGAATATTCGGCCATATAACCTTCTCTGGTTCTTATTTCTACTAGTTTTTCTATTTTTTGTTCCAGGTTTTGAATCGCATCAATTTCTTCATGGTACTTCTTTTTTCCCGCTTCTTCATAAACATTAATAACATCATCTAAAGTATTTTTTCCCATTGAACTAATAATATTAATTAGTTTTAAGGTTAATTCAGCATGTGTATCCGGGAACTTCGCATTTCCATTTGCGGTAATGCTAAAAGTTTTCTGCGGTCTTCCCACACCTTTAGATTCTTCCTGAGGCTGAATCAAATCTTCTTCAACAAGTTTAACCAGCTGTTGTCTAACACCTTCCTTTGTAATCTTAAGCTCATGAGCAATCTCGAGAGCCGTAAGAGGACCTCGCATTTTGAGCAGCATTAAAATCTTATTTGTAGTCATAAAATAATAAAACAAGTATTTAGTTGTTTTATTATGCAAAAATATTAATTTTGCATAACTTATCAAAGCTGATTGCCAGATATTATTACCCTAATCACAATCAGTATTGTAAGTTATACGATTTATTAATACAATATTTAGATTATGTTATTAGAATTACAATCGCCTCCCGCAAGTTCTTTCAATAGTATAAATTTACCTGTACTTCTTGTTCCGTATTGGAATGTATTAATGAAAATCTATACGTAATAGAAACACCTTTCTATAGATTTTAGAAATCTCTAAAAAACTTAATTAAAAAGCCCAAGCGGTTTTTACAACGTGCTCAACAAGCTGAAATAGCATTCTGATTGGGCGGGGGATACCTATGTCTAAAAATAACCAAAACAATACCATCATTCAATAAATAATTCAAATTTTTAATCATCACACCTATGGAAATAATAAATAAAATAGAAGCCTCAGGTATACAAACTCTTGATTTACGGTCGTATAAGCCCAGTGATAAAGATTTTGCAGTATTTGATATTGTGCCATTTCTAATAGAAGATTTTCTATTACAGGAAAAAATATTTCGGTTAGAAATGGCGAATATCGATTGGAGCCAATACGCCGAAAAAGAAGTAGTAATAACTTGTTCAAATGACGCCATAATGCCGCTTTGGGCTTATGTTTTAATCAGTTCATTACTGGCTCCGTATGCCTCAATAGTCGTGTATTCAACAACCGGAAACCACGAAGGACTTTTATGGATCGAAAGAATCAGAAAAATAGAATTTACAGCCTTCCTGAATCAAAAAGTGGTGCTTAAAGCCAGCTCATCTATACCCGAAGAAATTCTCGTTTTGGCCACAAGCCAGTTAATTAAATATGTACAAACCCTAATGTGGGGAGAAGCAGGTTCTCCTTTAATGATTTATAAAAGAAAATAAACAATGAAAAAAATAACAATAATCCTTTTTACAGGAACACTTTTGATGGTTTCATGTATCAAAAAAAAATCGGAACAAGCTGAAAGTCCGGCATCATACCCAACACTTACCCTAAAACCTCAGGAAGCAAATGTTACCGTAGAATACCCAACGACTTTAGAAGGCGAGCAAACGGTAGAAATACGATCTAAAATAGACGGTTATATAGAACAGGTTTATGTAGAAGAAGGTTCGGCTGTAGCCAAAGGACAACCTTTATTTAAAATTGATGCCAATAGTTATCTGCAAGAAGTGAACAACAGAAAAGCAGCAGTTTTAGCCGCCGAAGCCAGTTTAGAAACAGCTTCTATCCAAACCCGAAGAACGGCAGCTTTGGCAGAAAAGAAAATTATAAACAACTACGAATTAACTTCTGCCAAAAATATTGAAAGAGTAAAAAAAGCCGAGTTAAGTCAGGCAAATGCAGATTTATCTTCGGCAAAATCAAAATTGGCATTTACCAATATAGTAAGTCCAATTAATGGAGTAGTAGGAAGTCTGCCTTTTAAGATAGGAAGTTTGGTCAGTAGTTCGGCACCAGATCCTTTAACCACAGTTGCCAATACCAAAAATATTTATGCTTATTTCTCTTTAAGCCAGCAGCAGTTAAATTCTTTTTTGGGTCAATTTTCTGGAAATCAATTAAAGGATAAATTCAAAAATATGCCCGAAGTTTCTCTGGTTACTGCCGATGGAGAAACATATTCTTCGAAAGGAAAAATCCAGACTTTAAGCGGTGTATTAAATGCCGGTACAGGATCAGCTAATTTCAAAGCTGTTTTTCCAAATCCCGAAGCAAAACTTTGGAGCGGAGCAAGTGCTACAATTGTTATCCCAACAAAGTTTACAACAGCGATTTTGGTTCCTAAAAAAGCAGTATTCGAATTACAGAGCCGTTTTTTTGTCTTTACTGTAGATGCAAAAAATGTAGTGCATAATACCGAAATAAAAATAAGAAACGAATCGACCGAAAAAGAATATGTAGTAATCGAAGGTGTAAAAGCGGGAGATATTATCATTACAGAAGGAATAGGAAATTTAAGAGACGGCGTAAAAATCGCATCTATTTCTTCCTCAAAAAAATAAAAAATCATGTTTAGAAAATTTATAGAAAATCCGGTATTATCAACCGTAATATCGATCATAATAGTGATTTTGGGATTACTGGGATTAGCCTCTCTGCCCATATCACAATATCCTGAAATTGCCCCGCCAACAGTTGTTGTAAACGCTTCCTATCAGGGAGCCAGCGCCGATGTGGTTTTGAAAAGTGTCATTATTCCGTTAGAAGAACAAATAAACGGTGTCGAAAATATGAGTTATATGACTTCGACCGCCAGCAGTAATGGTAGTGCAGCCATAACCATATTTTTTAAGCAGGGAACCAACCCGGACATGGCAGCTGTAAACGTGCAAAACCGAGTAGCCAAAGCAACCAGTTTATTACCAAATGAGGTAATTAAAGCCGGTATTACAACCAGCAAACAGTTGAGCAGTACAGCTTTGAGTTTCTTGTTGTACAGCAACGACGGAAAATACGACGAAAAATTCCTTGATAATTATTTAAGGATCAATATTATGCCTGAGCTGAAACGTGTTGTAGGAGTAGGAGGAGCCGAGATTTACAGCAGTAGGGAATATTCAATGCGTATTTGGTTAAAACCGGATGCAATGGCGAATCAAGGTTTAGTTCCGGATGATATTATTGCAGCCTTGCAAGAACAAAACATCGAAGCAGCTCCCGGAAAAATTGGAGAAAATAGTAAAGAGTCTGTTCAATATTCTTTAAAATTCACAGGCCGACTTGAAAATCCGGAAGAGTTTGAAAACATCGTATTAAGAAGTGATAAACAAGGAAGTCTATTGCGATTAAAAGATGTCGCCGATATTGAGTTTGGCGCTTTAGATTATACGTCTTCACTTATTACACAAGGTAAAGTTTCTTCGGGAGGACAAATCAGTCAGATTTCAGGATCAAATGCCAGAGAATTAATTATTGCCTGCGAAGATATCTTAAAAAAGGCATCCAAAGATTTTCCTCCGGGTGTAGAATATCATACATTTTTAAATGCAAATGATTTTCTTGACGCTTCGATAGAAAAAGTAATTTATACCATTATCGAAGCTTTTATTCTGGTTTTTATTGTGGTGTTTGTTTTTCTGCAAGATTTTAGATCCACATTAATTCCGGCAATTGCAGTTCCGGTTTCGATTATTGGTACCTTCTTTTTCCTGAAATTATTTGGGTTTACCATCAATTTATTGACACTTTTTGCTTTGGTTTTGGCCATTGGTATTGTGGTCGATGATGCCATTGTAGTTGTCGAAGCCGTTCATGCCAAGCTCGATCAAGGCGCAAAATCGGCCAAGAAAGCGACTATTCATGCCATGAGCGAAATCAGCGGTGCGATTATTTCGATTACCCTGATTATGTCGGCAGTATTTGTTCCGGTAACTTTTATTACAGGTTCGGCAGGAGTATTTTACAAACAATTCGGATTAACATTGGCTGTAGCCATTTTAATTTCGGCGGTGAATGCCTTGACTTTAAGTCCTGCGCTTTGTGCCATTTTATTAAAACCGCACGATCCGGAAAAATCAAATCACAATAATGGATTTTTACCAAAATTCTATGCCAGTTTTAATGTGGCTTTTGATGCCGTAACCCGCAAGTATATTGGATCAGTCCGATTTCTGATTCGCCGAAAATGGATTTCTTTAGTAGCCATAGCAGTTTTTGGAATAATATTTTACGCTTTAATCAAAACTACGCCTACAGGCTTTGTACCTAATGAAGATGGAGGAGCGATTTACGGAAACGTTGTTTTACCGGCTTCTTCTACATTAGAACGTACCGAACAAATTACAAAAGAAATCGACAGTATCGCCAGAAGTATTCCCGAAATAGAACTCTCGTCTACCTTATCAGGCATGGATTTAATTCACGGAAATGGAGGTTCTTACGGAGCTTTATTCATTAGATTAAAACCCTGGAAAGAAAGAAAAGGAAAAGATCAGGATGTCAATTCGGTTGTGGCTAAATTGTTCGAAAAAACAGCGCACATAAAAGGGGCAAGTATTATTTTCTTTGCCTCGCCAACCTTACAGGGATTTGGAAACAACAATGGATTCGAAGTTCAGTTGCAGGATCGAACCGGAGGAAGTTATCAGGATTTTGATAAGAATATCGCAAAGTTTATGACAGCGATTAATAAGCGACCAGAGATTATGTATGCAACGAACCCGTTTAATATTACGTTTCCGGAAATGGAAGTGAATGTAAATGTGGCAAAATGCAAAGAGGCGGGCGTTAGCGTAAAAACCGTATTGAATACGCTTCAGGGATATTTTGGTGGAATTTACGCTTCTGACATTAATAAATTCGGAAAACAATATAGGGTAATGTTACAATCGCACGCGAATTACAGAGCCAAAGAAAGTGACATCAATAAAGTTTTTGTTCGAACAGATAAAGGAGCAATGGCACCAATTTCAGAATTTGTAACCTTGAAGAAAACTTACGGTCCGGAATTTATAAACCGTTTCAATCTTTTTACCTCAACAACAGTTACGGGCGCGCCAAATGCAGGTTACAGTTCAGGAGACGCCATCAAAGCAATCGAAGAAGTGGCGGCGCAAACTTTAGACAGAGGTTATGCTTATGAATTTTCCGGTTTAACCAAAGAAGAACTTTCAAGCGGAAGCCAAACCACCTTAATCTTCGGACTTTGTTTGATCTTTATTTACTTCTTATTGAGTGCGCAATACAAGAGTTATATTTTGCCATTTTCGGTATTGTTATCCCTGCCAATAGGACTTGCTGGAGCTTTTATATTTGCGAATTTGTTTGGGGTCGACAATAATATTTTCCTTCAGATCAGTTTGATTATGTTAATTGGTCTTTTGGCTAAAAATGCCATTCTTATAGTAGAGTTTGCTTTATTGCATCGCTTAAGCGGAAGAGGCCTTGTGCAGTCGGCTTTGTTTGGTGCGAAAGCCCGATTACGACCTATTTTAATGACCTCATTTGCTTTTATTTTTGGATTGATTCCGTTAATGATTGCGACAGGTGCCGGAGCTTTAAGCAACAGATCGATTGGTACCGCTGCCGTTGGCGGAATGTTGATTGGAACTTTATTCGGGGTTTTTGTAATTCCGGTATTGTTTATCATTTTTCAGTCTTTGCAGGAAAAAGTGGGCGGGGTAAAAGTTCCAGATCACGAACCGAGAAAGATCGAATAAAAGCTTTAGAAGCTATTTTTACCGCAATCCCGATAGCTATCGGGAGCAAAGTTTTTTTACAAAGATGGCTTTATAAAAACACAAAGTTCGCAAAGCTTTGTGTTGAGCCAGTTTTGAGGTTAAATTTTTGCCACAGATTAAAAAGATTCCAGCTTTGCGGACTTTGGCTGAAATTTCAGCTAAAAAAACTTAGCAGGCTTTGTGAAAAACTTTGTGCTCTCTGTGGTTAAAATTTTTTGCCACAGATTACACAGATTAAAAAGATTCCAGCTTTGCGAACCTTGCCTTAAATTTTCAGCTTAAAATAAACTTAGCGGACTTTGCGTAAACCTTTGCGGACTTTGCGGTTAAATTTTAGCTAGTTAAATAAAAGAAACAAAACATATTAAAATGAACAAATACAATTATAAAATAATAGTCATTATACTGATTACTGCCAGTATATGGAGTTCGTGCAAAATTACGAAACCGTATACCAAACCAGAAACATCAGTTACTTATCGTGAAAAAGAAAGTAACGATACTACAACTTTAGCATCCATGAAATGGTCGGAACTATTTACCGATACAGCTCTGCAGCAACTTATTTCTGACGGATTAGCAGCCAATCTGGATTTAAAAATTGCAATAGAACGTATTAACCAGGCAAATATAAATGTAAAACTGAGTAGGGCGGCTTTCCTGCCTTCGGTAAATGGGAATGTTTCGGTTAAGGAATCCAGATTAGCTTTCCCGCAAGGGTTTGGACTTTTTGATCAATCGACACAATACGATTTAGGAATTTCTGCCGGATGGGAAGTTGATGTTTGGGGTAAATTAAAAAGTGCTAAGAAAAGTGCGATCGCTAATTTATTGGCTACAGATGCTGCGAAACGTGCTGTTCAAACTCAATTGATTGCCAATATTGCCAATTCTTATTATGAATTGCTGCTACTCGATGAACAATTAAAAGTGCTTAAAAAAACAGCCAAAAATAGAGAAACAGATGCCGAGACGATTAAAGTTCTTTTCGAAAATTCAATTATAAATGGAGTTGCCGTTGTTCAGAGCGAGGCTAACTTTTATGAAGCCGAATTGGCAATTCCGGATATCGAACAAAAGATAACCGAAACCGAACATGCTTTATGTGTGCTTCTTGCAAAATCTCCTTCTAAAATTGAACGTACTTCTCTCGAACAACAAAAGCTGACATATGATCTTAAAATTGGAGTTCCAATGCAGCTTTTAGCAAACAGACCAGATATACAACAAGCCGAATATAATTTTAGAGCAGCATTTGAAGAAAGCAACGTGGCGAGAGCTTATTTTTACCCTGCTTTAACGATTAGCGGCGCGACAGGTTTTTCGAGTTTCGGGTTAAAAGACTGGTTTACAAACGGAGGACTTTTTGGCAATATAGCAGGAGGACTTACACAACCTATCTTCAATAAAGGAATTAATAAAGCAAGACTCACAACTGCATTGTCTTTACAAAAACAAGCGCTTTATAATTTTGAATTTTCGATGTTAAAAGCAAGTGAGGAAGTTTCGAATGCATTGTCTAAATACGATAATGCAGCGCTAAAAGAAGAAAAAAGAAAAAAACAGTTAGACGCTTTATTAAAAGCAGTAGAATTTAATAAAGAATTATTAAACAATTCAACAACAAATTATACAGATGTATTGACCGCCGAACAAAATTTATTAAACGCTCAATTAAGAGGAATTGACGATCAAAGCCAGAAGCTGCATGCCGTTGTCAATTTGTATCGCGCTCTTGGAGGAGGCTGGAATTAATTAAAAAAACTTCGGAAAAAAAATCCGCTCAATTCTAATTTTAGAGTTGAGCGGATTTTTTTTAGAAGCATTATAGTTATATATAATTTTTTAGTTGGCACTAAAATAGGAATAAATTTTCAAACTCTTTGCAAAACTATTTTTCTCTTCTACTGAATTTTTCAACGAAATTTTCTTTAAAATAAGTTTAAAAAAAAACTTGGGAGTGGCTGCTTTTTGATTTATAATCAATACAAATATGATTATAAAAAACCTTATAAAACATAAATATCTATCTATCAAAATGATAAAAAATTTCTTGTAAAAAAAGTAAAATGTAAAAGACTTTATGTTAAAAAAAGACTAATATTGTTCTAAAATCCAAAGTTATTTAGAATGATTACAAACAAATTTCAATTAATTATCCGCCCGTATTTAAAAGTAATATTATTCATTTTGCTTTTTAGTTTTAACAGTGTAAAAGCACAAACTCCCCAATCTCCTGAAATAGCTAATTTATACAAAATATTGGCCGCAGAAATAGACCAAAGTACAGGTTTATCAAATACCTCAATTCCCTTGCATAATTTAAAAGTTGATGAAATTAGTGTTCCAATAACCTTAAAATATGACTCAAAAGGGGTTAAATTAGAAAGCGAATCAAGCAATATTGGGACTTCATGGTCTTTGAGTATGGGTGGCGTTATTATACGAGATCAGGAAGGTTTACCTGATGAATATACGCAAACTTATCAAATGTACCCTACTTTTGATGCGCAAGGTAACCCTTCATGTACACAATTTGTAATTCAAAATAATGTTTCATATGCTGAACACGCAGACATAAGTAATAATGCTGCAGATTATTTTTCTACAAATGGCAATTTTAAGAATTATTCTGGTCCAATTTATTCCAGTGCTTCCGATAAAAACCCAGCACCGGACATCTTTCAATACATGCTGCCAGATGGTCGAAATGGTTCCTTTATTATTAAAAATTTTAGTTCCAATACCGTTATTTCCTCTACAAGTGACAAGATTTTAGTTTATCTTGATATTAAAGGAAATATTTCAAGTTTTACTGTTATCGACGATAAGGGAAATTCGTATTTTTTTAATGATATTGAGCAAAATAACTCTAATTTATGGGATAGTACATTATATGGTTCAATTTCAAGAGACACTCCGCTTCTTGAAGCCTCTCTCAAAAGTATCAAATCAGATGTGTGGTCATTTAACTACTGTACAGAAGGTAAAAATGCGGGGTACAGTCAACCTGGAGCTTTTGCATTAGCAAACAGACCAACTAATAGTTCATGGTTTCTCTCTAAGATTGTTTCTGCAAATAAAAACGAAATCAATTTCACTTACGAAAATGAGAGACATTCAAAATTATCAAATACATCACTCGTATACAATCAGGGACATGTAAAAATTGTGGTAAATATGGCCACATTTGGCGATTATTTCCAAAATAGCAATAATTACAATCAGTTTGTTACTAAACGTTTAAAAGAGATTAAATCTCCATCTGGATCTGTTGTATTTCAATATGACACAAAAAAAAGAGAAGATGTTAAAGATTCTTATAATGAAACGAGTGGTTTGTTTACTTCTGCCAATAACTTTTCAGAAGTAAGAGCGATAAAACAAATTAACATTCTAGATAGTCAAGATCAAATAGTTAAAAAAATTGATTTTTATAATAGCTATAAAATTTCAAGTGGTATTGAAAATGTAGAAGAAAGTAATAAATATCTATACAAGCGATTATGGCTTGATAAAGTTGTTGTGAACGATACTGAAGAATTTAGATTTAATTATATATCAGGAAATCTACCTTATAAATTTTCTTACGAACAAGACTATTGGGGGGGATATAATGATAATAAAGCAGATTTAAATAAAAAAACGATGCTTCCTGATTTATGGTTTTACCCAAATGATCCAAGAAGTTTCACCAGAAGAACTAATTTTTCTATTTACAAGAGAAAAAACTTTACTGGACCAGAGTATAAATTATCTACTTCCCCGGATTTTAATCCTGTAGTTGGAAATTATGTTTCAAATCGTGATATTAATGAGACATCTCAACAAATTGGAATGCTTAAAAAAATAACCTTTCCTTCCGGAGGTTCCTTAAAATTCACTTATGAGTCAAATGATTTTCTTTTAGACAATGAATTAAAAAAAGGATTTGGATTAAGAGTTAAAAAAGTTGAGACCTATGACAATGATGTATTAGCTTCTACAACAGATTATAAGTATGTAAATACAGATGGCACCTCATCAGGAATAATTACATCTTTAAATCTTTATGGAAAAATTTCTGCTAAAAATCCAAGAACAGAAAAATTATTATTTTTAATATCTTCTAATTCTTTATTAATGAATACTGACGTATATTATAAAAGAATAGAAAAGATTATTCCAAACAATGGAAAAATAGTCTCTGATTATTTAATTCCTTACGATATTAATACTGAGAATGCACTTTATCTAGCAAATTCAAATGTGCCATTATATAAAAACAGCCTAAATCTTGCTAAATTTAGGATTTCTTGTGGAATATCTTTGACTTGTACAGTAAACGGGGTAACTAAATTTATAAAGAATACTTACGAATATCCTTCATTTGATTTAAATAAAAATTATCAAAATCTTTTTGGACGAAAGCTAAGGGATTCAATATACGATAAAAGTGGAACTGTTGTAAAAACAATAGAAAACTTATATACGTTAAGCGGTTTTTCAAAAAATCAAAAAAGCTTTTTTGGCTCAACAAATAATCAAACTGCTGACGACGAATTAGGAGTAGGAGATCAGTACATTACAACGTATGCTTTTTGTGACTATGTTTTAGAATCTTCAAAAACTACGGATTTTTTTGGAACAAAAAGCATTTCAGATTTAGTTGAATACAAATATTTTTCGAACAATGTTTTCCATCATAATCCAATAAGTATAAAACAAGCAACGAGTAAAGGAGAACAGTTGACTACATATTATAAGTATCCTAATGATTATAATTTTAATGTAACTTTTCCTCCCATCTTATCTGGATTCTCTGAAGTGTTATTGGAAATGGTAAAGAGAAATATAATAGTACCAATCGAAACAAAACAAACATTGAATGTAAGTGGAATTGAAAAAGTACTTAATTCTTCTTTAACTGAATATAAATATGATAATACTAATATTGTAAAATCGAGTATATTTAATTTAAAACGATCGAATACAGCTTTTGCAGATTCTTATTTACAAGCAAATTCTCCGTATTTAAATTTTACAAAATCAGCAAATTATTTTGAAGATACTATTTTCCAAAATTATTATTCAAATGGAAATATTAAAGAGATTACAAAAAAAGACGGTACCCACATTGTATATATCTGGGGGTATAATCAAACTCAGGTTGTTGCTGAAATTAAAAACGCAACATCTAGCGAAGTAGATCAGTACATAAAAAATATCCAGGATGTTTCGAATGGGAAAAATGAACAATTATTAATTACTGAGCTTAATAAATTAAGAACTAATTTAACAAAAGCTATGGTAACCACCTTTACACACAAGCCATTAATTGGTGTAAGTACAATTACAGATCCCAAAGGTAACTTAACGACTTACCATTATGATAATTCTGGAAGATTAGAATTCGTAAAAGACAGAGATACAAATCTTCTTAATGAATATGTTTATAACTATAAAACCCCGCAGTTTGAATATGAAAGTATTGCAAGAAGTGGATCCTTTGCAAAGACTAATTGTGCTCCGGGTGGTGTTTCAGGCGCTAGTATACCTTTTAGTCAGTTAGAAGGAGCTTATGTATCGAAAATTTCTCAGGCTGATGCTGATGCAAAAGGACTCGAATTATTTAATAAAAACGGTGAGGCAAATGTAAATGCTAATGGAACTTGTATTTTTAGCAGTATTGCGTTCAGCGGTTCATTTGAAAGAGATGACTGCTGGTCATTTGGAGCTGCTGGTGAAAGCGTAGTATATAGCCAAGCCGCCGGTGTAGAAACATCAACAATTTCACAGGAAGATGCTAATTCAAAAGGCCTTGCCAGATTTAATAAAAATGGTCGTGCATATGCAAGAATAAAAGCTAAATGTATATATAGCAGTATTGCCAGAAGCGGTTCGTTTTTTAAAAATGACTGCCTTGAAGGTGAAGAAGGTTCAAAAGTTGATTACAGTCAGGCAGCAGGAGCAGCAACCTCTACCGTTTCTCAGGCTGCGGCAGATGAGGATGGATTATTGTTATTTAATAAACTGGGTCAGGCAAATGCAAATGCAAATGGAACTTGTACCAAATTTATTACTTATATGCCTAGATGGAATGCTGTTAATAAAACATTAGCTCTTTTAGCTATTGCTTCTTCTTCAAATCATAATGGGGTAACACTTAGATTTAATATCAATTACGAAAATAATGGCAGCTATTCACAGCCTGCTGTAATTTTTATTCCTGCCGGTCAAACGACCAAAGGGATAAATATTATATTACCTTCTCAATACACGCCAACTGTACAATTGATCGCAATAGAAAGAAATTAAAAATTTATGCCAGTTAAAATGAATACAATCATAATGAAAAAGTATCTGTCCTTATTAATTTTGATACTATTTGGATGTTCAAATGTAATAGCCCAGACGACAGGAAATATTATTAAACCTGAAGCTCCAAATACAGAATATATAGTAACTGGAGACGCAACGCTTACAGCTCCGGAAAGTATTATATTAAAACCTTATACCTGGATAAAAGAAGGAAGTACATTTATTGCTAAAATTAACTCTGATGTATATACCCGCGCAACATTCAGTGATGAAAATTATGTATTTAGCCGTACATATCAAAAGCCTCTAAAAAAGAATTCTGAAATAGCTTCCAATAAAGATGTTTTAGAAAAAATAACGTATTATGACGGATTAGGGAGGTCTATGCAAAGTATAGATATAAAAGCTTCTCCAACTTACAAAGACATTGTTACTCCTGTAGAATATGATAACTTAGGAAGACAAGAAAAAGATTATCTTCCTTATATGGATAATATTGGGGCTAACGCATCTTATAGAAATACTGCTGATGCTATTGCCAGAGATATTAACTATTACAAAACGTATTATCCGGTTGATATTAGTAATGATAAACCAAATCCTTTTTCGCAAAAAAAGTTTGAAGACTCTCCTTTAAACAGAGTTTTTGTACAAGCTAGTCCAGGTTCAGACTGGGTTTTGGGAAATGGCCGAGAAATAAAATTTGATTATCAGACCAATGCAAATGATGAGGTTAAATTGTATGTTGTAAGTTTAGAATTTGAAAACAATATATATAAGCCCACTGTTGCTCTAAGTACTGCTAATGGAGGAAATTATGCAGCTGGACAATTGTTTAAGAGTATAATTAAAGATGAAAACAATAATACAACTGAAGAGTTTAAAGACAAACAAGGTAATATAATACTAAGAAAAGTATATGGTGTTTCTATCGTAAATGATGTATCTATAAATACAGCACATGAAACATATTACATTTATGATGATTATGGAAATCTGACTTTTGTACTGCCTCCAAAATCAAATAATGAAATTACAGCATCAGTGCTGGAGAATTTATGCTATCAATATAGATATGATTCTAAAAATAGATTAGCTGAAAAAAAACTACCCGGAAAAGGTTGGGAATATATTATCTACGATAAATTAGACAGAGCTGTTTTAACTCAGGATGCTAATTTAAGAGCCGAAAATAAATGGTTATTTACAAAATATGATAATTTTAACAGACCTGTTTATACAGGCGAATACTTAAATAAAGTAGAGACTACTAGAGTATTGGTCCAAAATTTGGCAGACAGCAGTGTTTTATTTGAAACTAGGACGGCAACTGCTTTAGATGTTGGCGGATCAGACGTTAATTATACCAATGTTGCGTTTCCTAAAGACAATTTAAATTTGCTGACCATTAATTATTATGATGACTATTTGGATTTCAATTCAGATGATTCAGATATTCCCAAACCGGCAAATGTTGTTTCTTATGATTCTACTCCAGTTTCAAATGCAAAGGGATTAATCACTTGTACTAAAATTAGGGTTTTAGATAGTTCTGCCTGGATAAAAACAGTAAATTATTATGATATAAATGGTAAAATTATTTATAATTATAGTAAAAATAATTTTTTACAAACGGTAAGCACAACAAAAAGTCAGTTTAATTTTGTTGGAAAATTGTTAGAGACTACAACCACGCATGAAAAGTCAGGGACAAAGATAACCATTGTAGATAGTTTTACCTATGACCATATTGGAAGGACGTTGACTCAAAAACAAAAAATTAATAATCAGGATCAAGAAGTAATTGTTTCAAACAGCTATGATAATCTTGGTAAATTGATGACTAAAGAGATTGGAGGTAAAATAAATCAATCACGTTTGCAGACCGTTAATTACAGTTATAACATAAGAGGATGGCTTAAAAATATTAATGATATAAATGCGATTGGAAATGATTTATTTGCTTTTCAAATTAATTACAATGATATCATTGATAATAATAAAAAGCTATACAATGGTAATATCAGTCAGACCTTGTGGAAAACGGCCAGCCAAGATAACAATCTAAAAAGCTATTCGTATACCTATGACGGATTAAATCGTTTGACCTTTGCTGCAGACAATCTAGGTTACTTTAATGAGGATATAACTTATGACAAAAATGGAAATATCATGCAGCTGTTTAGAAATGGAAATACTATTCCCGGAACTGCTGCCTTTGGTTCAATTGATAAATTAGTTTACTCTTATAATGGTAATAAACTTATTAAAGTAAAAGACAACGTAGTAAGTAATAAAGAAGGTTTTATTGATGGAGCTGATAGTGTAGAAGAATATACCTATGATGCGAATGGTAATATGAAAACAGATGCTAATAAAGGTATTATTACTCCTATTTCGTATAATTTTTTAAACTTGCCAAGCACGGTAACTTTACCGGGCGGAGTTATAAAATATAGTTACGATGCAGCTGGAACAAAGCAAAGAAAAGTGGTAAACGGTATTACTACTGATTATGCAAATGGTTTTCAGTATGAGAACAATGAGTTAAAGTTTTTTCCACATACTGAGGGATATGTAGCTAATAATAAAGGAACTTATAGTTATATTTACAACTACAAAGATCATTTAGGAAATGTTCGCATTAGCTATGGAGATGAAAATAATAATGGTAAAATAGAAAACACCGAAATTATCCAGGAAAGCAACTATTATCCTTTTGGTTTAAAACATGGAGGCTACAATGTGACGACATCTTTGGGGAAAGGAAGTGCAACAGCTCAAAAATATCAATATAATGGAAAAGAAATCCAAAATGAAGATGTGGGTGGAATTAAGTTGAATTTCTATGATTATGGAGCCCGAAATTATGACCCTGCACTTGGCCGTTGGATGAATATAGATCCGCTTGCTGAGAAATCCAGAAGGTTTAGTCCTTATACCTATGCGCTTGATAATCCAGTATTTTTTATTGATCCAGATGGTAGATTGGCGACTCCGCCTTCTACACATATAGATGAAAATGGAAATGTAATTGAAGTTAGAGAAGATGGAAATTTAGGAATATATAAGCATAGTAAGGCTGAAATTGCTTCTGGAAATCTGAAAAATGATACAAGAAAAGAAGTTGGTGTTACCCTGTACGACAAATCATTTAAAAAAGGAGATAAAATTAATCTTGGGTCTAATAGAGCAAGAGATTGGATTAACAGTTTTGAAGCGAATCAAAGGACGTTTGTAGGGATGCACCCCGTTGGACTTGTTAGAAAAGCCATGTATGCAATTCATGGTGTTAATAAAGGGGCTTATGACCCAAAATCTTATATGGAAGGTGGTATAGGAGGTGGTTCTCAGTTAAGCCCTGGAGTATATATTAGTAATAGAGATTTAGGTAATTATGCAGCTGGTGCTTTTGCAAGAATCAGTGGATATGAAAAACAAGATTATCTGGCTGAAACAGGCGCTTTTCAATTAAGCGGTAATAATTTATCAAGTTTTATTGAAAACCATAGTGATTTTATAAAGCAGGCCTACGAACATAAACCATCTGACGGGGCGTTTCAACGTACGTATGGAGAGGATGATAGATCAAATTATTTTATAAGACTGGGATATGAAGGAACAAGAACGTTAGGTCAGTTTAATAAGAACTTTACAAAAATATTTTATAGAGATTAATATGTGTAAGATAAAAGATTATATGAACAATAAAAAAATCATTTTATTGCTTTTGCTTTTGATGATGATTTCATGCGGTAAGGATAAGAAATGTTCAAGCAGCAGCGGAGATAAACTGATACAAACTTATCAATCACCACCTGTTAAAATTTCTTTATGGTATCTTAATCAAGGCAGTTTTGGTTCAATAGTTACACTGCGAATTTGCGATTCAAATGATAAATTAGTAGAATCAATCGATTTAAGAGGGGAAGATTATTTGCCTAAAATTGATAGTGTTGTTAATAAGAATATTTATCTTCATTATAACTTTCCTAGAGATTCAAAAAAAGTAATTAAAGAATCCATTGATTTTGAAAGTATTGTTTTGGGTGAAGCTTTACTAAACAAAAATAATTTAAAATATAATTATGTATTTAGTAATGTTAGCCAATAAAGGCAAAATTTCAAATTGTATTGCAGCATTTCAGATTAGATGCTTTTATACAATAATGATATAATAAACAAAAAAAGAATGCAGCTTGTATGCTTTTGATTTGAAGAGACGACTAATTGGTCGTCTCTTCTTTTTTATAATTTTCAAAAGCTTTCAAATACTTTTTCAATATATATAACAATCTAATATGAATTCGAAAGTTTAATCGATCCTTTAAAAAGTAGATTTATAAGCAAATAATCCAGGTGTACCGCCTGTCATGATAAACAATATTTTCGTTCCTTTTTTGTATCGGCCTAATTCTATATCCTTAAGCAGCCCGCCAAAAGCCTTTCCGCTGTATACAGGGTCTAGAAATAAACCTTCGGTACGGGCAAGAAGTCTCACGGCATTTTTCATTTCCTCTGTCGGTAAACCATATCCTTCACCAAGATAGTTTCCGTCAATATCTACATCTTCTTTGGTTAAATAGATCGTATTGTTAATTAATTCTAAGGTACTTTTAGCTTTTTCAAAAGTTGTATTTACAGCATCTTCTAAGGCGGCTAAAACGGTATAAGATTTTATATGAACGTTTTCAACTTCGAGAGCTTTCATCCCTGCAAGTAATCCTGCGTGAGTTCCTCCGCTTCCATTTGGAACAATAATCTCATCGAAATGAATATCTAATTGGTGAGATTGCTCCATAATTTCTTTAAAACAAGAAACATATCCTAAACAGCCAACAGGACTGGAGCTTCCAAGCGGAATAATATAAGGCTGTTTGTTTTCTGTGATAAGTTCGCTCACACGTTTATCTATAAAATCAGATGCTTTTTCACCTTTAGCCAGCATATGAGTTTTAACTCCCAAGATTTTTTCTAATAAAATGTTACCATTTTCCAGATAGTCCGCATCAGTTTTAGAAACGGCCTGAGTTAAAACAATTTCGCAATCTATGCCGTATTTTGCCGCAGCTGCCGCTGTTAATCTCGTATTATTAGACTGAACACCACCTGAGGCAATTAGAACATCGGCGCCTTTTTCTTTAGCATCGGCGATAAGATATTCCAGTTTTCTTAATTTATTTCCTCCCAAACCTAAAGTTTGTATATCCTCTCTTTTCACATAAATTTCTACTCCATTCAATAACTTATTTAAATTATTTAATGGTTGAATAGAAGTAGGTTTTTCGAGAAGATCAATTTGAGGGAAAGAGTCTATTGTTTGTAAATTATTGGAGTTCATAATGCATTATATATTTAGCGTAAATCTTAAGTGTTTTTAGTATAGAAAATAGACATATATCGAATTCTCTTGTCGACCAGATCAGAAGACATGGGATTGTATGACATTGTCTCTTTTCCATTTTCAAGAACGATAATGGTAAAGGGCTGTTTAAGTATTTTAGTGAAATGGTATACCGTTAGATATTCTGCAAGGTCTTCGTGTCTGCTGCTGCTGCTGTATAATGATACAAATGGAGTCATTTTTAAACCTTTATATAAATCGCAGGCTTCAGTTAATGAAAATATTTTACCATCACGGCGAAAATGATTTTTAGCGAATAAGGAATCAGCTGGTAAAAAAGAAAAAGTCGTTCGGTCTTTCCATATACCGTTTGTAAAATCAGCTGCAAAAGATTTGTAACCAATATTTTTATCTGAATCAGATTCAGCCAGCAGACCTAATGAACCATCTACGACATGCGTAGCTTCATGAAGCAATACATACACAATCGCATTTAGATTTCCGGCTTCTATTTTTACAGATCTGGATTTATCCTTGTTGTCAAAGCAGGTGCGTTCTTTCTCCGTCAGCCATTCCGAAACACTTTGTTTTAGAATGGCAGCTCTAAAAGTAATATGATAAAGTCGGTTGGGAGTCTCTGAACCAATTTTTGAGGTTAAAGCTGTATTTGGCATATTATCCAGAAAGCTAATACTTTTAAGATGTTCTTTTAAAACACGCTGATGCAGTGGCGGCAGCATTTCAAAAGCTTCCTTAACCAGTTTGTTTTCTTCTTGGGTCATCACATGTTCATTTGGCGACATACCGGCCTCATGAAACATTTTCAGCACATCTTCAGGCGTAGGCTGAACACGTAAAAACAGAGCAGTAGAAGTGTCAAATTGTTCCGTATTTTTATTAGAAGAGCTTTGGTTGTCTTTATTTTGAGCAAGACAAATTGCTGAGGAGAATACTATACTTAAATAGAAGCTCAGCTTGGATAGATTACGGAAAATCATAGTAGAGAAAGCAATTAATTTTTCTATGTAAACTTAAACATTCGTAGATTTTTAAACAAGTTAATTGTTTTATCAAAATGTTTTATTTTGTTCTCTTTATACGCGGTTCGTTTTATAAGTTCCTTTTTTTAAATCTTAAACAAATTAATAAATTATTATAGTAAATGGATTGTTAATATTAATGTAAGGTAATTTTAAAAGTGGCATAACTTGAGTTTTAATAATACATCGTTTTTTTGACATAAAAATTTTTTTATGGAAAATAACAATGATTTAGGCAGAAGAAGGTTTCTTAGAAATTCTTTATTGGCAGCTGGAGGAGTTTTCATCGCTCCACTTATTGAAAGCTGCAGTGACGATGATAATAAATCGGATAACAGCGGTGCGCCAGATGGAATGAAAAATGAAGGGTTTGAGACAGGAGTAGCCAGTTTTGACCCAACTGAAACAGGAGTGATTATCTGGACAAGATATTCAGCAGGTTCGGATGCTGAAATCACCTGGGAGATCAGCAAGGATGCAGGATTTTCTCAAATAACCAGAAAAGGACAGGCAGGGGCATCATCTACAAATGATTTTACAATTGCGGTTGATGTTCAGAATATTTCTTCCAATACAAAATACTATTATAGATTTTATAATGCTAAAACCAAGCAGGTAACGGTTACCGGAGAAACACGTACGCTGCCATCAAAAACAGATAGTGTAAATGATGTAAAAATGGCTGTAGTTTCCTGTTCTAATTTTCCGGCGGGACTTTTTAATGTGTATGGTGCTATTGCTTCTTCAGATGTTGATGTAGTGGTACATCTTGGAGATTATATTTACGAATATGCACCAGGACAGTATGGAACAAATCCTTTTACCAATTCGCTTGGCAGAGAACATAAACCAGCAAGGGAGATTGTAAGTTTAAGTGATTATAGAGAACGATACAGACAATATAGAGGAGATAAAAACCTGCAGCTTCTTCATCAGAAAAAACCTTTTATATGTGTCTGGGACGATCATGAGTTTGCGAATGACACTTATAAATCCGGTGCAGAAAATCATCAGCCTGCCGAAGGAGATTTCCAAATGAGAAAAATGGCTGCTTTTCAGGCCTACAGCGAATATATTCCGCTAAAAACTGGAAAAGATCTTAGAATTTACAGAAGTTTTAATTTTGGTAATATTCTTTCGCTTTATATGATGGATACCAGGGTTATTGCTAGAGATAAGCAGATGAGTTATTCAGATTATATTGATAATGGCGGTAATTTTGATCAGACAAAATTTAAAACAGATTTGTTAAGCCCAAGCAGAAAACTAATTGGAAGCGAACAAATGAATTGGCTGGGATCTCAGATCAATTCAGATACAGCTAAATGGAAGGTATTGGGACAGCAGATTCTAATGACAAAAATGCTGATTCCTGCAGAGCTTTTGCTGCTTTTAAATCAAATTTTGGCAGAAGTAGATCATTTTGGAAGTGCGCAGCCGGCGACCATGCAGGCTCTTATTAATGCAATCTCACAACTTGTTGTTATTAAAATGAGACATAAACAAAGTGATCCTTCGTTAACGGCTCAGGAAATTGCAAGAATTACAACAACTCTGCCTTATAATCTGGATGCCTGGGATGGTTATTTTGCAGAAAGAGAACAATTGTATGCAATGCTTTCTGGAAAAAATGTTGTGGTATTAGCAGGAGATACTCATAATGCCTGGCTGGGTAAACTTACCGATATGCAGGGAAAACATATAGGAACTGAAATAGCCTGTAGTTCTGTTTCATCTCCGGGATTAGAAGCTTATCTGGGCATTACAGCAGATCCATCAAAAGCAGTAGAGTTAGCACAAGCATTTACAGTACTTATAGACGATTTAGAATATGCAAATTTGTATAAGCGAGGCTATACATATCTTAAATTTACATCATCTGGTTCTGAAGCTGAATGGCGATTTGTAGACAGTGTAACTACTGAAACCATTAATACTATAACAGAAAAAAAATATACTATAGCATAACAGGTTTATGTTTATATGGTATTGAATGAAATTTTTCTGGCAGTATAAAAAACAAGTAAATTAAATCGGGACAGGAGTAATCGTGTTCCGGTTTTTTTTATCCTGCAGCTTTGAATATTCCTATATTAAATATTGATGTTAATGAATGTAAGATAAAATCAGCGGAGATTTTTTGCATGTATAAATAACAATATTAACAAATTATTAAATGACAAACCTGCAAAAAATACCAATAAATGTTTATTATACTTTTGTAAGGGTCTTCTTTAACAATTGAAATATTTATTATGAGTTCTAATTTGATTATAAGGTTACGTGCTGGTGATGATTCATGCTTTAAAGAAATATATGATTTATACCATTTTAAAGTATTTTGCTTTGTTAAGAAATATACTTCGCAATTGGCAGATTCAGAAGATGTAACGCAGAATGTTTTTATTCATCTTTGGAAATACCGCACCAAATTAGATCCCGAAGTAAGCTTGGAAGCCGTACTGTTTAAAAGTTCAAAGCAGGAAATCTCAAGGTGGTACAAGAAACAAAACCGAATTTTTTCGGTCGAGGACGATCAATTGATTAAAGAACTTGACAGCAAAACACAATCTGATGAAGAGGTGAGTCTGCAAATGGAAAAAATAGAATACCTTCTTGATAAAATTCCCGCTAAAAGAAGAAAAATATTCAGCCTGCATAAGTTTGAAGACCGCAGTTATAAAGAGATTGCCGAAGAAATGGATATGTCTCCGGGTGCTGTTGCCAATCAAATTTCTAAAACATTACAATTTCTTAAGAAAAACTCTGTAAACAATCATGAACTGTATTGGTTTGCCTTATTCTTTTTATACCAGACCGAATTAGTTTCGTAGATAAAATTCAGCGAATATATAACCTTGTGTCGCGTTTGTCTCTCAATTTTGGTTCTAAACTTTGGCTGCGAAATCTTTATTCACATTAAGAAAACGTTAATAGTATAACTGGCCCGTGATATTTGCCTAAATGGAAATCTAATGTAGTTGAATTGATATCTGTACGTAATTTTCAAATAGTAAATAGTAACTCTAATGAAGTCCAAAAGAATGAAAGAAGAATGGAATGCCATACCAAATCGAGGAATGCTTCCTGACGATACAAAAGACAGAATGTGGAATAATATACGCAGAGTTACTATTGATAAATATAAGAGGTTATATCATTGGACCGCTGCGGCCTGTGCCGTATTTATTATCTCAATTGGCAGTTATCAGTTTTTTAATCAGTATCAAAAGTCAAAAATTGAGATTACTTCAACAGTTACCTTTAAGAATGATATTCGCCTTATAACGCTGCCAGACGGAACAAGAGTATGGCTGAACCAAAATTCTCAAATTGAATATCCGGTGCATTTCTCAAATAACGAAAGAAATGTGACCTTAAAAGGTGAAGCTTTTTTTGAAGTAAAACGCGATACTTTACGACCATTTGTAATTAGCTCCGGAGCTATAAAAACAACTGTTTTAGGAACTTCATTCAACATCAAAGCCTATAATGACAAACAGCCTGAGGTAAATGTTAGAACAGGAAAAGTAAAAGTTGAGGGAGAAACCAATACCGTATTACTGGTAAGAGGAGATAAAGCGGTATATGCAGCAGCATCTTCTACAGTAAAAAAAGAAAAAACAAATATACTGGAGCCGGAATGGAAAAAGGCCCTTTTATATGTTGACGGATTAACTCTGGAACAGGTTTTAGATAAATTAAAAGAAGAAAATGATTTTAAGGTAAATTATTTAGAAGATGATTTAAAGAACCTTACCATTCAAGGCACGCTTGACAGCAGGCAAGGGCTTTATGAGATGCTGCAAACTATTGCATTTGCCTTAGAAATAAAAATCAGATCTACTGGTAATAATACCTATTTAATCAGCAGGTAAACCAGCATACCCAATTTTAGTGCATTTTTTTGCCGCTTATAACTCTTAAAAAAAGTTTTTATAAGCAGCCAGGAATTTTCATGTCCAGATTTAAAATATTTACCAATTGCATCATATTCAAAACAAATTCTAATAAACTAACAATTATCAATTATGAACAATGATTTTTCCAGGCAGTTTACTTTTGTCCTATGGATTTTATTTTTTGGAGTTTTTCTCGGAACAAATACTATTTATTCGCAAACCGGAACTGTATCAGTGGATTTTAAAAATTCTACGCCTCAAAAAATTATAGACAATTTAAAATCACGCACACCTTACCAATTTATTTATCAAAAAGACTTAGACCTAAGTTCTCCTCTTGTAACGCTAAAAAAAGACAATGTTTCGATTGATGAAATCTTAAGTGATTTGCAAAAAATGACCAACTTAAATTTTAGAAGAAATGAGAATAATATAGCGGTAAATAGTAAGGATGCAGACAAAAAAAAAAAGAAAGGAAAAATTACAGGTAAAGTTGTAGATACAAACGGACTTTCGCTTCCGGGAGTGAATATAAAAGTAGCGCAGTTAAACTATGGAGTACAGTCTGATATCGATGGCAATTACATTTTAGAATTAGAACCCGGAGAATATACGATTGAAATTAGTGCCATTTCTTTTCAAACACAGAAAATTACAAATGTAAAAGTAACCGAAGGAGGAGAAACTCCCTTGGTCGTTTCTTTAAAAGAAGATGCACAATCTCTTAAAGAGGTTGTTATTGTACAAAATTACAAACAGGCAACAGCTTCGGTTCAGGGATTGTTATTACAGCAGAAAAAAGCAGCACAATTCTCTGATGGTATTTCGGCAGAGCAAATTGCGAGAACGCCGGATAGAGATGTGGCAAGTTCATTAAAACGTATTACCGGAGTAACTACAATCGATAATAAATACGTAGTAGTTCGCTCTATGGGAGAAAGATGGAATCAGGCTGTAATGGACGGAATCGTCCTTCCCAGCACCGATGCTTATCAGCAAAACTTTTCTTTCGATATTATTCCAACCTCAATGGTTGAAAGTATTGTAGTGAGCAAATCAGCGACTCCGGATATGAATGCCAATTTTGCCGGAGGATATGTTGAAATTAAAACTAAAGACATCCCGAAAGAAGACTTTACCAGTTTCTCGATAAGTTCTTCATACAACAGCCGAAGTGCTTTTAAAGAGAGATTAACTAAAGCAGAAGGAAAGTACGATTATTTAGGTTTTGATGATGGCAGACGCGATTATCCTAATATGCAGCCTATCGAAATTCCGCAAAATGCAGCTTCTTCCGGACCATTTATAGAACAGTCTAAAAAGTTTACCCAAGACAATTTTTCCACTTATAAAACCTATGGTGCACCCGGCACAACGCTTCAGTTTGCAATAGGAAGATCTTATAAATTAAAGGATAATAATAAATGGGGATTTGTTGGATCTGTACTCTTTAAGAATACACAGGAAAAACTGGATATTGAACATACGGAAAGAGGAAGATTTTTAACCAATACAAGATTTGCCCAAGAAGGACAGGGCGGCAGAAAATATTCCATTTTTGAGAAATTCGGATTTACAAATTCAGGTGCCAATTATAATTTTAATTCTACTTTGGGCGGTATGTTTAATGCTGCAATTCAGCTTGGTGATCATAAAATTACAAGCCGTAATACCGTAGTGCATATTTACAACAATCAGCTAAATCAAATTACTGGATGGGATAAAGGAACAGATGTACCTGAAGTTTTAAACGGTAACAATCTTCCTTCGACTACCGAAACAAACTATCCCGTTTACCAAACATTTATTCAGAATAAAATAGAAGGAAATCATCGTTTCGATAAGCTGGAAGTGAACTGGTACGGAAGTTACAGCAACATAACAAAAGATACTAAAGACGCTACTTTTCTGGAGACTTTTCGCAAAAATGTAGGTGATGATATGCTGGTTTATCATAGCGTTTATAACAGTGGCGGAAGATTTCCTTTCAGCCGGGACAATTATACCAATGATGAAACAGATTACAATTGGGCCATTAATTTTGATTATTCATTCGATTTAGGTGAAATCAGTAAAAACGATATTAAAGCAGGTTACTTCGGAACCTATAAAAAAGCGTCAAACCAGCAGCGTTCTGCAAAAGTTGTAACTGTAGGGCAGGGCACAGACAGAGCTGATATATATGAACCTCTTTCTGAATTTCTAGACGGATCACAATACTATTATGGTGGTTTTGGATGGCTGGATTATGGTAAGTATGGTGACAAATATGAAGGAGATGTAAAAGTTCATTCTCCTTATTTAATGCTTGACAATAAAATTGGAAACTTTCTTAGATTAGTTTGGGGAGCAAGAGCAGAAAGTTATGTTTATAATGAAATATCAAATCAATTTGAAGCTCCTGGAAATTTTCCTTTAACAAACGTAGACAAGAAATGGCAGTTTTTACCTTCTGCAAGTTTAACTATCAGCCCAACCAAAAAAACAAACCTTAGGCTGGGTTACAATAGATCAGTTTTGCGTCCTCAATTTGCAGAACGCGTAGGAACTCCATACTATGATCCTATTCGGTCAGCTAAAATTTTAAATTGGTCAGCAGGAATGATCTCAAGTGTATCAAATAATTATGATTTAAAATTAGAATGGTTTCCGTCTGGAGGCGAAGTTTTATCTTTTGGAGTGTATCATAAAGACATCAAAGATCCAATAGAATCTGTAGGTACAGTAAATGGTAATTCTGGAATTATTTATAATCTTAATTCTAACAATGCCAAATTATGGGGATTAGAAATGGAATTTTATAAAAATCTTTCCTTTTTAGGAGATGGTATTATTTTAGAACAATTATTTGTTTCAGGAAACGCGTCATTTAACGATACAAAAGTAACCTCTTATGTAAATGTTGACGGAACAGGAGGTCTTTACGAAGCTAATAGACCGCTGTACGGACAATCGCCGTATACCTATAATCTTGGTTTAGATTATGTGGGAGACAGATTAGGTTTTAGTGTGAGACATAATGCCATTGGCGACCAATATATTTTAGTGGGATTTGAATATTCCCGTGAAGAAATCAGAATGCCGTATTCTACAACAGATGCTCAGGTGAGCTACAAATTTTTTAAAGATAAAAATCTGGAATTAAAATGCAGTATGAAAAATATTTTCGATACTGGCATCCAAACCTACAACAATGCCAATAGCTATTCGCATCTCGAAGATGTTTCGTACGGTTCTAATCCAAGAGACCGCTATACATTGGGAGCCAATGCCACTAAAAAATACGATCAGGATATTGACCAGGTAATATTCAAAGCTTTCAGTGGCCGAACTATAAATGTATCGATCAGTTACTCGTTTTAAACTATTGTAAATCACTTTAAAATCCAAATATTAAGAAACCGTTAACAATAAAAAACAGTGGTGATATTTTGTTTTTATAAAGTCTAATATAATTGTGTGAGATTATTTTTTAATGTTTTCAGCAGCATTATTTAAGGTCTATTGTTTTTTTTTTCAAATGCAATTCTGTATGGTCTTTTAAATAATAACTTATAAAAAGACCTGCAGTAATTGTATCAAAAGAAATAACAAGAGAATGGAAAGCAATCCTTTCATTGCGATGGAAACCCTAAGAATGAAAGATGGAGTTTAGGTATAAACCCCCGGCGGTAAAGCGGCAATAGTTTATTAAAAAGATCTTTACCAAAAACGAGAAAGACCTAAGGAAAGATATTTTGCTGCTCTCTCCAAAGGCCTAGTTTGAATAGCAGCAAATATAGCAATAATTAAATTATTATGAAAAAATTTTTTCTATTTGCAATGGTAGCTCTAGCTGTGAGCTCTTGCCAAAATGATGATTCTTCGGCAGATTCTTCTTTTTCAATGAAATCTTCAGGTGCTGATTATGTTCATCCGCCTACGGTTCAAACAGTAAGTGGTGCTATTACAACTAACACAACTTGGACAAATGACAGAGTTTGGGAAATTGATGGAGTAATCACTGTAAAAGATGGTGCTAAATTAACTATTCAGGCAGGAACATTTATTAAAGCTAAACCGCTTGCAACTGGTATTGCAACTGGAGTTTTGGTAATTACTAAAACAGGACAAATTGATGCGCAGGGAACTGCAGAATCTCCAATTATTTTTACAAGTTTTAATTTATTAGATGACAATGCTAATACTGTAGGGGTTCCGGGAGATTTTGGAGGAATTGTTCTTTTAGGAGATGCTGAGGTTAATACGGGTTCTACAACTAATATTGTTGAAGGATTAGACGATCAGCCTAATTTTGCTGAATTCTACTATGGAGGTTCAAACAATGCGCACAATGCCGGAATCTTAAGCTATGTTCGTATCGAATATGCGGGACGTATTTTAGATACAGATGTTGAAATCAACGGTTTAACATTGGCTGGTGTTGGAAACGGAACTACAGTTAACCACATTCAGGTATCTTATGGAAAAGATGATTCATTTGAATTTTTCGGAGGTAAAGTAAACGCTACTCATTTAGTTTCTTTTGCACCAGATGATGATAACTTCGATTTCGATTTTGGTTACACAGGAAGCATCACAAAAGCTATTGCACTTGCTGACAGTAATTCAACTCACAGTTTAAGCGGTGGAAATCCAGATTCTAATGGTATCGAATTAGACAACAACGCAACAGGAGCAATTACTACAATTATTACACGTCCGGTTATTTCTCAATTGTCTATCATTGGTGTTAGTTCTACAACAGTAGCTGATTTGTATGAAAATGCAATTCACGTGCGTAGAGCAGGTAACATCAGCCTTACAGACGTTACTGTAACAGGATATAATACAGGAATTAGATGGGATTCTCCATCACTTCCAAGTGGTTCATCTTATTTAAGAGTTTCAATCCACGGATTTGATAATGTGGCGCTTCCAGCAGGAACAACTTTGTCAGGTCCTGGTACAACAACTTCTACAGTAAACCCAGCTACAAAATGGAGTCTTTCACAACCTTTCTTTAATGATGGTGCTCTTAATTTCACAGGAGCAACTGGAGCATTTAGAACAGAAGCTAACTGGACAAATACTTGGACAAAGTTTTCTAATTTCTAATTAGAACAACAGCTCACTTATTATAATACTGCATGGGCAGCGCAATCTGCCCATGTTTTAAAATTTAAAAAAAATGAAAAAAACTTTACTTTTATTAGTCTTTACAATAATTACAACGGTATCATCTGCTCAATATACAATCTGGGAAGATGATTTTGATGATTCTGATGCTTCAGACTGGACTTTACTGGATCGAGATGGAAATGGCAGTAACTGGATTTCCCGAAAAAATATTCAGTTTGATGCCGGTACCGGAGCTATTATAGGAGGAACTCATGATGTTTTAGGAACTTATAATATAGATTTAAACAACGGAGGAAGTCAATTAGAAACAAGTGAAAATAATCTTGCTATAAGTCCTGTTTTGGATATATCATTTTACTCAGGAAAAATTACATTAGTATTAAACGCGCAGCCAAGTGTTTATGATAGTAACGAAGATATTCTAATTTATGGCTCTACATCGCCGGATCCTGCTTCATTTACACTTTTAAAAACAGTTACTTTAGAAAGAGTAACCGTAGAAGATGCAGAATTTAAAGATTACACGGTAGATATCTCACAATTTGCAGGTAAAAATAAAGTATACATTGCTTTTGGAACTGTTTCTAATCCGTTTATTGGTTACGAAATTGATAAGATTTCTGTAATGGCCGAAGCTTTATTAGGAATAGGCGAAAATGAATTACAATCATCATTGTGTTATTTAAAACAAAATCCGGTTCAGGATTATTTGGAATTAGAAATACCAGAAGAGTTTAAAAATGATGAAACAAAGCTGAAAATCTACAATACCAGCGGTGTTTTAATAAAAGAGTCTTCTTATAAAACAGAAGGTACAGCTGTTAGTGGTTTATCACAAGGTATTTATTTCCTTTCTGTAACAAATAACGGAGCATCAAAAAAAATAAAATTCATTAAAAAATAAGCAATCCAAAAGATCTGATTTATAAAATCAAATTGCCTCTAACAAAAAACAAACATGAAGAATTTATTGCCAAAGTTATTCGTTTTTTCGATTTTAATTACCCTCGTGCTTTCTTGTACCAATGATGAATTGGTGCCTTTTTACAGCGATGAAATCAATCAGCCGGGCAAAGTAACCATTACAGGTTACAGCGCCTTAAATGATTCGCTTCAGATAAGTGTTAACAATAAAATTATTGAAATCAATAAAGAGAAAAAAACGACTTTTGTAAAAAAAATTGAAAAAGATTATGACTTTGTGTATTACGGCAGTCAGGAAAAAACGATTTCAATTCTAAATAAAACGACTAAAGAAGTGTTGCATACCTATCAGTTTAATGCAAAAAAGGTTAAGGATACGATTTCTTTTTTTGCAAAAGAAAACCTTTGGATTGATAATGTTTCGCGCATAAAACTAGGCGTCTTAAGTAAGCCGGCTAACAGCGGTTATCGATTTATTTTTCCAAATCAAAATCTCTATTCTAAAAGCGGTTACACGGGTGATCTTGATGGAATTATACGAAAAATTAACGGACAGGTTTTAGGAACCGTAGAAAATATAAATAAAGAAAAATTTAGTTCGTTTATTGAATTTCCATTCAGCTCGCCGCCCACTATTTTAATGGAATTGGTAAAACACGGTACGACAGAATCCTATATTCCGGGACAAAAAGTAATTGTTATTATGACCATGTCAGTAAATAAATCAAAACTAATAGTACTGGAAGAAAAACGAGATGCAAATGGAGTTTTTTCAGGAGTAGACGGTATTTTGAACCTTACAGACTATTTTGTGTTTAAATAAAAAAAGCGAATTCATTTTTAAGAATTTAAAAATGCGGCTAATAAACTAAAAACTAATAAATGAAATACGCACCTTTTTCTGTTTTATCGATATTGCTTTTTTTATCTGTTTTTATGATCTCATGTTCAGATAATGATGCTCCGGCACCGGTTTATGAAGCTGGCACAAATGAATATGTAAATGATTGGATGTACCAGCAGATGAAAAGATATTATCGCTGGAATACCACCATGCCGGAAAAAGGCCGTTTAGATCTTCCTCCTAAAGAATACTTTGCAGGTTTATTGCAAAAAGATGACAGATATTCGTATGCAGTACATCCTGAACTTCCCGAAACAGCAGAGCAAAATCTAAGACGTAAATTTGGGTTTGAAGTTTCTTTTTTTGAATTTGACGGAAAATATTATGGTGTTATTCTTTATGTCCTCGAAGATTCTCCTGCCAAAAGAAATGGATTGAAGCGGGGACAGCTTATAACAAAAATAGAAGGAACAACGCCGGATCAAAACAATTATGCTGCATTATATTCTAAAATGACAGCAGTCAGTCAGCTGAATTTACAGACTGTTTCTTATACAGCACAAACGGGTTTTTATAATGTAAAAGAAATTTCAATGCTGCAGGGATATACATTCTCGCAGCCTATTAAATATAGTATTATTGAAAGTAATAATAAAAAAATTGGTTACGTCGAAATTTCTCATTTTGATGCAGGCCAAGCGCAGTCTTATCTGCAGACTTTTCAGGAATTAAAAAATAAATCAATTACAGAACTTGTTTTAGACCTGCGTTATAATGGAGGAGGAGACATCGCATCTGCTGCAGCATTAAGTATTATTCTGGCACCTAATATCCAGTCAAATAATCTTTTTATAAAATTTGAAGGAAATGCTAACGGCGGCAATGTAGATCAATCTTTCAAACAGGCCTTAGAAAGCAACGAATCTAAAATAAGTTTTGAAGCACTTCGTAATGTTCATCCATCTATAAATAGAGTGTATGTTTTATGCGGTAAATACACAGCATCTGCCTCAGAATTGATTATAAATAATTTAAAACCTTATATGGAAGTCATTACAATTGGAGACAAAACATTTGGTAAAGATGTTGCCGGTTTTCCAATTGCAGATGATAGGATATCAGGTAAGAAAGGCTGGATATTGTATCCTTCTATATATAAATTATTTAATTCCAGACATGAAGGAAACTATTCAAAAGGAATTGATCCTCTTATTTCGTTAAATGAAATACAGCAGCCAGAAGTTTTCCCTTTAGGGAATGCTTCAGAAACCTTATTAGCCAAAGCCTTAAGTTCTATTACAGGAAATACTGCTAAAACCATTTCACCAGTAGTAAGATCATTTCCTTTAGCAGCAAATAAAACCGATGCCGATTTTTTGATCATTCATTAATTCTAACAAATATTTCAACTTAATTATGCAGGGTATTGATAAAAGAGAACATCGAAGTATGGAAGAAGTTTTCAGAAAGTATAAAAACACTTACCACGATTCTAAAATTAGTTTAGAAGATAATGCCAAAATATGCCAAAACATGGAAGAACTTGATGTTCTTTACCATAGTTTCATGATTTTGCTGACCGAATTACAAAGATGTGCTAGAAATTACGAACAGAAAAAAACGGTCACACGAAGTATACTTCATAAAAACCTAAGAAAATTAAATGCAGAAGCATGCAGGAATATATAAAACTGAATTGTTTTTACTTTAATGTATGAATACTTTTTGGTGTAAGCTTGTTTTGATTCCAGCCCTGTCACTTCTTTTTTGGGCTGTAAATTTCTCGTGTTATGATTCTGCCATAAAAATTAAAGTACTGTAAATAGAAGTTAGTATTTACTGCAATCAGTATAAGATTTCTTTTGAAGGGCATATTTAAAAATCCCGTATAATAATTTAGTTATTGTTCTTAATTCCCTAAAAGGATTTACTTTTTGACGGTTTATTTTCTTTAATAAATACAAAACAAAGAAAAATCTTTCAAACGGATAAAAAAGTTTAATCTCTAAATTTGTTGTTATCAGAAAGTTAAGAAAAAATCATTAAATTTTTAAAAAAAAAGTGATGAAAAAGTATTGTAAATGCTGATAAACTCCCTACTTTTGCACCCGCTTTGAAACACAAGCGAAATACAAAAAGAAGACACGTTCGTAGACATATTGAATTGACAGCCGTTC
>NZ_JBXAQY010000011.1:0-188602 GCF_058807735.1 Flavobacterium sp. GW821-FHT12A05
TTAGATTTTAGATTTTAGATTTTAGATTTTAGATTTTAGATTTTAGATTTTAGATTTTAGATTTTAGATTTTAGATTCCAAAAAAATCGCTCCGCTCTTTTTTTGGAATTTGGAATTTAAGAAATTGTAATTTCAAAAGCAAAGCTGCAACTTTTTACATTGCAGCTTTTACTAACCAACCAATTTAGAAATAATGAAATTATTGAAGTGAGAAGCCCACTTTAGATTTTATATCTGTTGATGATGCACCAACAATTGCTTCAAAAGCTCCAGGTTCTGCAACCCAGTCGTGTTTTTTATCGTCGAAGAAACTTAAAGCCGTTTTATCGATTGTAAAAGTTACTGTTTTTTCTTCTCCTGCTTTTAGCGAAACTTTCTCAAAACCTTTTAATTCTTTTACCGGACGCGGCAATGAAGATTTTAGATCGCTGATGTAAAGCTGTACTACTTCAGATCCTTCTCTGCTTCCTGTATTTTTTACATTTACAGAAAATGTAATTTTGTCGCTGCTTGAAAGTTGTTTTTTATCCGCAGTTACTTTTCCGTATGCAAAAGTCGTATAGCTTAATCCGTGACCAAAAGAGAATAATGGTTTTATTTTTTGTTTGTCAACCCAACGGTATCCAACAAAAATTCCTTCGTTGTATTTTACGGTATCTCCACCTGGGAATTCTCCTAAAGCATGAGCACCGTTATCAGCTAATTTTACTGGGAAAGTGAAAGATAATTTTCCTGAAGGGTTTACATCTCCAACTAAAACTGAAGCCAAAGCATTTCCTGCTTCTGTACCTAAAAACCATCCCTGAACAATTCCAGGAACTTCTTTTATCCACGGCATTGCAACCGCATTTCCTGAAATATTTACAAAAACGATGTTTTTATTTACTTTCGCTAAATCACTGATTAATTTATCCTGACCATAAGAAAGTTCTAATCCTTTACGATCGTGTCCTTCATCATCCTGACCTTCACTTTTGTTCAAACCTCCTATAAAAAGAACAATATCAGCATCCTTAGCCACTTTTAAAGCCTCAGCAGTTAACTCAGCCGGAGAACGTTTGTCTTCTAAACTTACCTTAGCTACAACTCCGTTATAGTTACTTGTAGGATCTCCTACATAACCACGAGCGTAGACAATTTCGGCTTGATTGCCAATTCTTTTCTTTAAACCTTCAAGAGGTGTAATTTCGTATCGTGCTTTAAGAGAAGAACTTCCTCCTCCTACAGTCATCATTTTGATTGCATTTTCTCCAATTACAGCAATTTTCTTAGTTTTAGAAAGATTGATTGGCAGAATATTGTTTGTGTTTTGTAATAAAACAATTCCTTCTTGTGCAATTTTTAAACCTGCCTGAGCATGTTCTTCTGTTCCAAAAGATCCAAAAGGGCGATTTCTATCCATTGTTGTTAAGAAAGACAAACGTAAAATACGACGTACTTTTTCGTCTAATTCTTTTGTTCCAACTTCCCCTTTTCTAATCATTTCAGAATAAGGTTTTGCCAGATAGTAGTTGTCGTAAGCATTACTTGTTCCCCAAGATAGTCCGTTTGTCCAAGAACCAAATTCCATATCCAAACCATTATGAATAGCTTGTTTTGTATCATTTACTCCTCCCCAATCCGAAACTACAACACCTTTAAAGCCCCATTCTCCGCGAAGAATATCGTTTAATAAATATTCGTTGTGGCAGCATTGCTGTCCTTTATATTTATTGTAAGCTCCCATAATCGACCAAACATCACCTTCCTGAACCGCTGCCTTAAAAGCAGGTAAGTAAATTTCGTATAAGGCACGATCATCCAGAACTACATCTACTGAATTACGTTTTGTTTCCTGATTGTTTAATGCAAAGTGTTTAACGCAGGCAGCAACTCCATTAGACTGTACTCCTTTAATGTAAGGAACAACCATTTTTGAAGCCAAAAAAGGATCTTCTCCCATATATTCGAAGTTACGGCCGTTTAATGGGCTTCTGTAAATGTTAACTCCAGGTCCTAATAGTACGTTTTTGTTACGGTAACGCGCTTCTTCCCCAATTGATTTTCCGTATAAAGAAGCTAATTCTTTATTCCATGTAGAAGAAAGTGCCGTTAAAGCCGGGAATGCAATACAAGAATCATTTGTCCATCCTGCCTGATCCCATTCGTCCCATTTTACTTCGGCACGAATTCCGTGTGGCCCATCGGTCATCCAGTTTTCCGGAATCCCTAAACGTTTTACACCAGGTGAACTAAATTTAGACTGCGCATGAATCATGGCAATTTTTTCTTCGGTTGTCATTCTTGAAAGCGCATCTTCTACACGCTCATTAATTGGCTTTTTATCATCAAGATAAACCGGAACTTTATTTTGTGCATTCAATCCGAATGAACTCAATAAAACTAAAACAACGATTGTTTTAACGTTTTTAAACATAACTATTATTTATTTATTTAAGCATACATTAATTAAAGATACTAGTGGTCATGTGTATCTAATAATAATATTGTAAAGCTAAAACGTTATAGTTCGTGTTGAAATTTTAAACGAAAAAAAGTAGTGAATTAAAAAATTAAAATATTGATTATCAATTTCTTAATAAAAAATAAACCCTAAAAAAAGTAGTGATTTTAAAATAAATCTTTAGATTTTCAATGTAATTAAACCTATTTTCATGACCATTTCTTCGAAATCATTTCTGGAAACAGCAGCTTTATTTCGAGCTCTTGTACGATAATTGTAAATTGTGCTTAAAGAATAACGAAGAAATGCCGCTATCTTAACACTATCTGTAATTCCGAGTCGGATTAAAGCAAAAATTCTAAGTTCTGTATTGAGCAGTTCGCCTTGTTTTAAAACGATTTGTTCTTCCTTAATTAAAAGTGCATTAAAGTCTTTTACAAAGGTTGGATACAAGTTAAGAAAAATAATATCGAAGTTTTTATATAATTCCTCCAATTCGTTATCAACCAGCGTGGTCGATTTTAGCATTTTGTAAATTTCGTCGAATTGTTTGGCCGTTGCTTTCTTATTTAAGATGATACGGTAATTCTCTAATTTATTGATATAAGTGGAGCAAAGGCTGAAAAAATGCGCAATATATTCTTCTTTAATATGATTAGATTCTGATAATTGTGCGTTACGTTCCTGCAGCTGCTTATTAGTTTCAGTAATATCCTGATTTAATTCGGCTAACTTTTGGCTTGTTTCATAAAGTTCTCCACGAATTCTGGACACTTTTTTCATTTGCTTGTAAACATAAATTACAGCAATGATTAAAAATACCGAAAGCAGACTAATACAGATTAAATAAAGCTGTAATTCTGTTTTTCGCTTTGCTTCTTTCTCCAAATAAACCGTATTGATGATCGAATAAACTTCTGACATTAAAAGGGTTCGAAATTGTACATTACAATAAAGCGCATCTTCAATAGCCGACTGCGTAAGCTTATACGCCATATCTACATCGCCCATTTCATAAAAAACCAAAGCCAGTTCCTGAAGCGAAGCGTTGTCTTTATTGGCATTTTTAAGATCTGCCGTTGCTGAAAGAGCAAAGTATTTTTTTCGTAATTCCTGCTGATGTGTGGCTTCATAAATATTCCCCAACAAATACGTTATCATGGCATACTGCGGATCTTCTTCTTTTACATTTTTTAATAAAGTCATTAATTTTCGCTGCGAATCGCCCAAAGTAATTTTAGACATTCCCTGCTGAATCTTAGTAACTTTATAGTTTAAGGTATTGGGATCTAATACCGTTAATAAAGAATCACGGTATTTTTGTATTTGTCGAAGGTATTTTACATCGTAACTATTGGCTGCATAATGCTCAAAAAACTCTCGATATGCCACATAATAGGTTGGCAGTAAAGAAACAGATAATTTCTTTTTATCGATGCTTTTTAAAATGGCTTCAGATTCGCGGTATTTTCCCGAAGAAGAATAAAGCGTAACCAATTCAAGATTAGCTAGATCTGCCAGCGTATTATTTTGAAGTTCAGAAGCAATTTTTAAATTCTTTTTGACATAAAAAATAGCCGAATCTGAATTGAATTTTTGATATTCTGTATATAACGTTTTATTGTAATTGTATTCCTGCTCCTTCGTTAAATTATCTGATTTTATTTTTTTGAAGTTTAAAATCCGTTCTTCTTTTAACTGCACATAATGTTCTTTGTTCTTTAAAGCAAGGTTTAATTTTGCCAAAATATCATCTGTACTTTCTGAAGCATTAACAGTAAAGCAGATAAGAACGGTAAAAAGAAACAGAAATGAATTTTTCAAAACGAATTAAAAGATAAATGAGATGTTACAAATATAATAAAGCTGCAACATAAAAATATATTTTATGCTATTATTACAAGTCTCGTTTTTCATAAATTTGTTACAGTAACCTCTAACCTAAAAACATAAAATTATGCCGCATTTTATAATTGATTGTTCCGAAAATGTAATACGAATAAAAGCTGCAGATGAAATTATGCAGGAAGTTTTTGACTCGGCTTTATCTACTGGACTTTTTACGCCATCTGAAATTAAAGTGCGCATAAAACCATTTAGTTATTATAATAACGGAAATACGCTGAAAGATTTCATTCATGTTTTTGCATACATCATGGAAGGCCGAAATGACGAACAAAAGAGTAATTTATCTAAAGTCATTGTAACAAAACTAAATGCTGTTCTGCCTGAAGTATCTGTAATTTCGATCAACATACAAGATTTTGAAAAATCAAATTACTTTAATAAGACGATGATTTAAACTTTGATTATCAAAACATTGACATAATCAAAACGATTCCATAATCGATTATGATATAAAAAAAGTAATTCCACTTGCTTATTCAATTTGAATATTCAAGTGGAATTTTAGTTAAAACAGTTTTTTGCTATAAAACCAATTTCCTCAATTTATTACTGTTTTAACTCTTGAAAAGGCGTTTCCAACTCAAAAGCTTTTTTAACTTTTTCAACTACAATTTCATTTGGTACAGTAAATTCTGCAGTCTTTTTAATATTTAGAGAAGAAGTTCCAACCAGAACTTTATAAGTTCCCGCTTCTGCAATCCAGGCATTTTTATTTTCTAAGAACGAAGCCAGGTCTTTTGGCGATAAAGTCAATTTTAAAGTTTCGCTTTCACCCGGCTTTAATTCCTTTGTTTTCGCAAAAACTTTTAATTCCTCTTTTGGTTTGTCAATAGATTTTGAAGGAGCAGACAAGTATAACTGCACCACCTCTTTTCCAGTTGTTTTTCCGGTATTTTTTACCGTAACTGAAACTGTCATTGCCGTATCAAAAGCTGGAGAACTTAATTTTACATCCGAGAAATCGAAAGTTGTATACGAACCTCCAAAACCAAATTCATAAGAAGGTTTTACATTAAAAGTATTGTAATAGCGATAACCCACATAAATTCCTTCCTGATAGGTTACATTTGTTGGATTATCTGCCGGAGTTCCTAACCAGTTTTTTGCAGAAGGAGTATCTTGGTATTTCATCGGGAAAGTCATGGTCAGTTTTCCTGACGGATTTACTTTCCCCGAAAAAACATCGGCTACAGAATTCCCTCCTTCTTGTCCCGGCAGCCACGATAATAAAATAGCATCAACTTTATCTTTCCAGCTTGCTGTTTCAATAACACCGCCAATATTTAAAATAACCACTACTTTTTTTCCTTTTGCATGGAAAGCTTCCGAAACATTATTGATTAATTCTACCTCATCTTCGGCTAAATTAAAGTCGTTATCTACTTTACGATCTCCGCCTTCACCGGAATTTCTACCTATCGTAATAATTGCTAATTCTGATGCAGCGGCATGTTTTGCAACTACTTGCTTCTCCAGTTTTAATTCTGGTAAACGTTTTGGCAAAGCCAGAAAACCTTCTTTTTTACGGCTTTCCATTTCTATTCCTTTCACTTTTGCTACAAATGGCGTATAAGTTGTTTTTAGTTCTTCGTCAAGCGAATAACCCGCGTTTTTTAAACCATCTAATAAGGAAATAGTATACGCTTCGTTTACATCACCGCTTCCGGTTCCTCCCGAAATAAAATCATAAGACGTAACACCAAAAATGGACACTTTTCCTTTTCTGTTGGTAAATGGCAGAATATCTTTATCATTTTTCAATAAAATCATTCCTTCAGATGCGGCTTGTCTTGTAATTTGTGCGTTCTCTTTTAAGTTTGGTTTATTTGAATATTTGTAGTTTTCCATAATTGGAGATTTTAGAACCAATTCTAAAATTCTTTCCACATTTTTATCAACTACTTCCTTAGATAAGTTTTTGTTTTTAATGTTTTCGATAATCGCTTTCTTTTGTGCTTCGATTCCCGGCATTAATAAATCATTTCCGGCATTTAACTGCTGCGTTACATTGCTGGAACCTGCCATAATAGATTCTGCTCCGGCAAAACCGCCAAACCAGTCTGTCATAACAATTCCTTTAAAACCCCATTCATTGCGAAGAATATCCGTTAATAAATCTTTTCTAGCCGAAGTATATGTTCCGTTGATTAAATTATAAGAAGACATCACCGTCCAAGGATTTGATTCTTTTACTGCAATTTCGAAACCTTTCAGGTAAATTTCACGCATGGCTCTTTCGCTGATATGTTCGTTGATAGAAAGCCGATTCGTTTCCTGATTATTTGCTGCAAAGTGCTTTATCGAAGTTCCTACTCCATTCGACTGAATTCCTTTTACCATCGCTGAAGCAATTTTACCGGAAACCAGCGGATCTTCAGAATAATATTCGAAATTTCTGCCGCACAAAGGATTTCTGTGAATGTTTAAGGCTGGCGCGAGTAATATATCCGCTCCATATTCTTTTGTTTCGTTCCCCATCGCCTTACCTACTTTTTCAATCAAGGCTTCATTCCAGGTTGAAGCCAAAGCCGTTCCAACAGGAAAAGCGGTACAGTAATAGGTATTTTTATCATTATCCCGAATGGGTTTTATACGTAAACCTGCAGGGCCGTCGGCTACAATAATAGCAGGAATTCCCAAACGTTTAATTTCGTAAGTTCCTCCTGCCGCGCCTGGAACACGACCTTCAATTGCGCCCACAACCGGTTTAATTCCGTCAAAGCCCGGCATTCCGGTTCCCATTAAGAAATTTGCTTTTTCATCATCGGTCATTTTATTCACCAAATCGACAGCACGTTCGTGAATAGAAAGTCTGGTGTCTTCGTAAATATCCAGTTTTCCGTTTTTGTTTAAATCTCTAAAAGTAAAGCCTTTGATAGTAAGCAGAGGCGGTTTATTTTCATCATCAGAAATACTATTCCATGATAAATTCGAAATCACTAAAGCGGTCAAAAGTGATATGCGAGCTGTTTTTACAATTGTTTTTTTCATAAGTAAAACAAAAAATGTGGTTTGAAAATAGTAAAGTTTTGATATGATGCTTTTTACAATGCTTCATAATGAAGCAATATTAATTACTTTTTTTCATTTCAGCAAACAAAACGGATTAAACTTTTATTTATCACACCTCAACACCTTTAAACTTATCGTATTCTCAACAAAACCAATATTCGGTTAAAAACAAATCATTAAAAAAAACCTTTTAAAAGCACTGAAAAAAAAGGCTGATAAAGTTTTAAAGACGTAAACTGTCTTATAATTCTCAAAAAGATTAAATTTGAAAACAAATAAAGACAATGGAACTAAAGAAATTATTAGAAAAGCAATCTGAAGAAGCCTGGAAAAAGTATATTCCCTCCCTTTCTATTGACTGTGTAATTTTTAGCTTTCATGAAAACGCGCTTCAGGTTCTTACTTTAAACATGAGAGATCAGGATTTATGGGGACTTCCGGGCGGCTATGTTCAAAAAGATGAAAATGTAGATGAAGCCGCTGTTCGAATTTTAAAAGACAGAACGGGAACTGAAAATATCTACTTACAGCAATTTTATACTTTTGGAAATCTAAAGCGTTCTGAAAGTGCATTTGATGCTTACGATGATACTATTTGGAACAAACAGCGTTTTGTATCTATTGGGTATTATGCTCTGGCAGAACATTCTAAAGTAAATTTGGTTATTGATCAGTACTCTAATGCGGTAGAATGGAAACTAATAGAGGATTTACCTGAGTTTATGATGGATCACCGCGCTATTTTTGATAAAGCACTGCTTACGCTTCGGGAACAGCTCAACAACCATCCTATTGGTTATAATCTTTTGCCGGAAAAATTTACAATGCCGGAACTTCAGAAATTATATGAAGCTATTTTAGGAAAAAAATTAAATCGCGGCAATTTTTACCGAAAGATCCTCCGCTACGACATTCTTACCAAATTAGATGAATCACGAAAAGGCGGCGCGCATAAAGCACCCGATTTGTATAGTTTTGATTTGGAAAAATATAACGAAGCTTTGAAAGAAGGCTTGAAGGGAAATTGGTGATTTTTTTGTTCACCATATAAGTGATATAAGTTCATTAAACTTCGCGCTAAAAAAACAAGTTTAAAGTTGGTTTGCGTATTTTTATTCTTTTATGAAATGACAAAACAAACTGTAACCTACATTTAATTTCTATTTTCAAACATAGCCCGTGGTTTCAACCACGGGAAAACAAGAGGCGTAATAATATTGCATCCCCGTGATTGAAACCACGGGCTATATTTGACAAAGTTTTTTTTGCCTAGAATAAAAATCAAACCGCAATTGGCGCCGCCAGACAGCTTTCGGGAATATCGAAAGCGTTTACTAATGCTACTGCATCCGGGCGGATATCCCAGCAAAGCTGATTTACAATTTTACGGACTGCTTTTGTTTTTACAGCCTCCATGTAGCCATCTTCAAGATACCAGCCTTTGTTTTTTTCTATCTGCGAAAGCGCATATAATTGATATAATTTTGTCAATATTTGTTTAGAATTTTCGTCTTTAATTGCTTTTACAGCTTCCTGAAATTGCTCTAAAACAATGCGTTCCAGATAAGCCTGAGCGACATCTATCATTTGATGCTGCACCACATTAAAAGCATCATAAGCTTCTAAACCGCCATCGACTAACTTTTTAATACGTCTTGCTGCCGAAGCCAGAATCGTTTTTTCTCTGTGTACAAAAGCCTGAAGATGAAATTCGGCGTCCAGTAAATGTTCATCGTCGGTTCTTCGGGTTGCGATTGGATTTTTTTCTGTAATGGCTGTTTTAGCATTTTCATATACATAATTGATGATGCCCAATGAACCCATTTCGCCAAACGATTTTCTAAATTCAGATAAACGGTTTTTAGCCACCAATTGCATTAAAACAGTATTATCACCTTCAAAAGTGGTATAAATTTCCGTATCATTTTTTAAAGCGTCGATTCGGTTTTCAGATAAATACCCTTTTCCACCACAAGCTTCTCTGCATTCCTGCAGAATATCTCTGGTGCTCCAGGTTGAATACGATTTCATTCCGGCGGCAAGGGCCTCAATTTCTTGCATTTCGGCTTCCGTTCTGTTCAAAAATCTGTTGGTAAGATATTGAAGTGCAAAATGAACGGCGTATGTTTTTGCCAAATGTGGTAATAACCTTCGCTGATGCATTCTGTAATTTAAAATCGGAACTTCAGATCCGCCTTCCGGGCCAAATTGTCGACGCTGGTCGCTGTAACGAATGGCAATCGTTAATCCTGATTTGGCTGCAGCCAAAGCCGAACGCGGAATCCCGATTCTGCCTCCTACCAAAGTGCCTAACATGGTGAAAAACCTTCGATTATCACTCGGAATTGGACTTTCAAATTCGCCTTTATCGTTTACAGAAGCAAAACGATCCAGCATATCTTCTTTCGGAATCACCACTTTATCAAAACTAATTGTTCCGTTGTCTACTCCGTTTAATCCCATTTTATGACCGCAATCGCCAATAGTAACGCCTTTTACTGTATTTCCGTTTGTATCGCGCAACGGCACTACAAAAGCATTTACACCATAATCGTGATCGTCAATAATTAATTTAGCAAAAACCGTTGCCATTTGTCCGTGAACGGCAGCGTTTCCTATATATTCTTTTTGGGCATTTTTATTTGGTGTATGAATAGTAAAAGTCTGATCGTTATGATTGTATGTTGCCGTTGTTTCCAATCCTTTTACGTTCGATCCGTGATGTGTTTCGGTCATGGCAAAACAACCCGGAAGTTTTAAAGAACCAATATCTTTTAAGTATTTAGCGTAATGTTTTTCGGTTCCAAGAGACTGAACGCTCATTCCCCAAAGTCCAAACTGAACGCCAAATTTTATTACGAGACTTAAATCGTGATAACTCAGCGTTTCCATAATCGCAAAATAATCTTCTACGTTTCCTCCTCCGCCGTATTCTTTTGGATAAGCCATGTTTCCTAAGTTTTCATCGGCTAGAATTTTACACCAGTTGTAAACCGTCTGGCGGAAAACATTAATATCCGTAGAAGTTTCGTAAGCAAATTCAGGTCGGGAAATTATAGATTTTACTTTTTTAATGATCGGAGCTTCTTTTCCGTCAAGGAATTCGGTTATTTTCTGAATATCAAAATTGCTTGTTGTCTGCGAATTTGCGGTAAAAGAACCTGCTTTTGTTTTAAAGTTCTGTAATGCTTCTTCGCCTAAAATTCCGAGGTCATTTTCTAGTTTTGTAAAATCGGATTCTAATGACGAAATATCCAGATCTTTATCTGAAAGTGCTACCGCAATATCAAAAATAGATTTTATGGAGTTTTTATCCTGAATACTTTTTTCAATATCCAATTTCCATTGTGCGAGTTCATTTCGCGAAGGCGGATTCGAAATATCAACTTTAGAAAGCAGGTATTCTTGTTCTTCGGCCGAAAGGGCTTTTTGGGATTTTATAAATTCTTTGAGTGTAGTGAATTCTTTCTGAGTCAAAAGATCATCAGACCACACTAAATAAAACAACGGAAGAAAGGCTTGGAGTTTGGTATTTTTCATATAAATAGGATTCGGTTTGTAATAGTTTTTTTGCCGCAGATTACACGGATTGAAAGGATTTTTTAGCCACGAATTACACGAATTTTCACGAATTTATTTTTTATTCATACTAATTTTAAATCAATTTGAATTCGTGAAAATTCGTGTAATTCGTGGCTAATTTCAACGCAAAGAAAATAATCTTTCAATCTGTATAATCTGTGGCCAAATTTAATTTTACTGCATAAAAAAACAGGAATGAAAAATACTCATTCCTGTTTAAAAACCCTGTTAAGATTCTCGTAATTTTACATTTTAAACCAATAAAAAATATAAGATTATGTCTATTGAGAATCTTTTGGTGACAGGATATATTTTTGTTTTATGGCAAAAATATGATGTGAATTAAAAACTAACACTGCAATAAAAATAATGCCGTATGCTATAATTTGTATAATGCCAAATGGCTCTTTATAAAAAAACATAGCCAGAAGAAAAGCAATCATTGGGTTGATGTTTAAAAGCATCCCGACAGTTGAAGAATTTATTCCTGAAAGCGCATATAAATTAAGAAACAACGGAAAAATGGTAAACAAAATAGCAATGGTTTCGATACAGAAATAAAATTTAAATTCTGTTGGAACTGGTCCGCTGTAGGCTGGGAAAAAAGGCACTAAAAATAAGGCAGCCAGTGTAATATGAAATGTTAGTACTATAAATTTATCAAACCCTTTATTAACGCGCTGACTTACTAAATAAGACGCATAAGTAAAGCCAATTATGATGCTAAAAAACATGTCCATTATGTTGGCATAAGACAAAAGTAAGCAGCCGGAAATACTCAATCCAACGGCAATCCATTGTGTTTTACTTAGTTTTTCGTGCAAAATAAAATAAGCCAGTAAGGTGGTTAAAATTGGACATACCAAATATGCCAAAGATGTCGCTTTTACGCTGACATGATTCATTACATAAATAAAGGTAAACCAGTTGGCCATTAAAAAAACGCTTCCGCCAATATTTAGCAAAGTCGATTTTCTCTTTTCGGCTTTGGGCATTGCCTTAAAAGTTTCGATGGCTTCTTTGACTTTTTTTCGTCTAAAGGTAAAGGAAATCAGAAGCATTAAAATACTGCAGCTGAAAACGCGATAGAATAAAATATCCAATGAGGGATAGTCGTGTATTGGCTTTAAAACCAAACTAAAAAATCCCCAGATTACAAAACAAGTAATGGCCGCTATGTAGTATTTTGTTGTTTTCACGAAATTTTAGTTTTGTTTAGTTTTCTATGAAACAAATTTCTAAAAAATAAAATAGCAATACAGATACAGTTTTTGTAAATTGCAGCATAACAGTTTTATTTTATGAAAAACTCCAATTACTTGTATCTTCAGTTCGCAGACGTGATTGAAAAACAGATCAAAACAGGTCTTTTAAATGTTGGCGATAAACTGCCTTCGATTAGAGAAGTCTGTGCCGAAACGGGTTACAGCATGAGTACGGTAAGCAAAGCGTATTATGAAATCGAAAGCCGATCGCTTATAGAGTCTCGTCCGCAGTCCGGATATTATGTAACGAATATTTCGGCCAGAACAATTCCGGAACCTTCTCCAAGCAGTCCTATATTAAAATGCGAAAATATTGATCGCGAGGATTTAATCGATCAGGTTTACGGTAATATGCTGGTTAAAGATATTACGATGCTTTCTTTGGGTTTTCCGTCAAATGAGCTTCTTCCTATCGCAAAACTCAACAAAGGAATGGTTCAGGCGATGCGTCAGCTCCCAAATAGCGGCACGAGTTATGAAGAAGTGCAGGGTAATTTGAATTTAAGAAAAGAAATTGCGCGCTGGTCTTTTAGCTGGGGCGGTTCGTTGACAGAACGTGATATTATAACCATGCCGGGCTGTACCAGTGCGATATCGCATTGCTTAATGACGCTGACAAAACCGGGAGATACCATTATTACTGAAAGTCCTGCTTATTTTGGTATTTTGCAACTGGCTAAATCTTTGGGTTTGTATATTATGGAACTGCCAACCAATATGACAACCGGAATTGAGTTAGAGGCGCTGAAAAAAGCACTTGCAACTAAAAAAGTTACGCTTTGTTTATTGATGAGTAATTTTAGTAATCCCTCTGGAAGTATGATGCCTGTTGAACATAAAAAAGAAGTCGTAAAATTGATGGAGTTTTATAATATTCCGTTGATTGAAGATGATATTCACGGAGATTTGTACTTTGGTTCGAGCCGGCCAACTAATTGTAAAACTTACGACGAAAGCGGTATTGTACTTTGCTGCAGTTCTGTTTCTAAAACGCTGGCACCGGGTTATCGTGCAGGATGGGTTTCGCCCGGGAAATTTAAAAAAGAAATTCTTCGAAATAAAATTTATCACACACTCTCCTCTCCTACTATTACACACGAAGTCGTGGGTGATTTTTTGAAAAACGGCCGTTATGAAAATCATCTTAGAAAAATCCGCCAAATCCTGAATCGCAATTGCAATAACTATATCAATACGGTTTTAGAATCTTTTCCGGCGGGAACAAAAGTGAGTCAGCCTCAGGGTGGTTTTTTCCTTTGGGTCGAATTAGATCAAAAAATTGATACTGCTGCGTTTTATCATTTGGCTATGAAGCATAATATCAGCATTGCGCCGGGGCGTATTTTCTCTTTTCAAAATCAATTTTCGAATTGTATGCGTTTGAGTTTTGGTCTTCCGTGGACAAATGAACTGCGCCAGTCGATACAAACTCTAGGGCAATTGGCAGCAAAACAATTGTAATAAAAAAAGCTGGACAGCGCAACTACACACTGTCCAGCCAACAATTAAAGAGACCAAAATTAACTAAATTATAAAACGAAATAAGCGTCTTTTTCGACCTTCTTAGGTTCGTCGTTTAAATCAAATTCTTTTAGGATATCAAATTCGCTTTGGTATTCGTTAAGCATTTGTTTGATATTCTTTTCGATTGTATTTGCAATCGTCGTAACAGGCGTATCTGTTGGCCTGTTTTCAAACGGATCCTGCAAATGAATGGCCATTCTTTCGATTAAAAAGAAAGCAGCACCAATTGCTGTAATCAGCGGAATCGCAAACCAGCTCAATACACTTGTTAACCCAAACGGAAGTAAGAAAATAAACAAACACAACGTTAATCGAATGTACATACTGTATGTGGTTGGGAAAATCGTGTTCTTGATTCTCTCGCATTTACCCATTTCATCGCATAATCGCGATAATGTATTATCGATTTCAACTTGTTGGTACATGTTGATTTTTTTCTCGTTTTTAGCATTTCTAAGATCACGTGCGTGAAGCATTAAAATGGCATTTGGAATGTTTTGATGATTCTTAATGTATTTAATTTCTTCATCGCTCATTAAACCTTCAAGAGGCGCTACAGCATCTTTATTTCGCAGTGCCTGCCCTAAACTATAACACCATGCGATTTGTCTTTTGGCAAAATTTTCTTTGAATTCACTTGCTTCAAGAGAAAAATCCGGGTCTTTATAAAATGTCAATACTTGTCGTATTAATGTTCTGGAATCGTTGACAACTGCTCCCCAAACGATTCGTGCTTCCCACCATCTATCATAAGCCTGGTTCGACTTAAAAGCTAATAATAGGGAAATAATGGTTCCAATCATGGTTGGAATTGCAATTGGAATATCTACGGGAAGAGTAACAAAATAATGATGAAATATCTCAAATAGTACCGTGTAAGCCAGCACCAGAGTCACTTCTACTTTAATTTTCCCGAGAACGTACTTCATTGGTATTCTTTTTCTTAATAACATATTTTCGGTTTTAAATTAATATTACTGCTGTTTAGTGATTAGTCCTTAGTACCTAGTGATTAGTCTTTAGTGAATAGTCTTAAGATTTATTTACTATATCTATAAGCTTTACATTCCTGAAATTGAGTCAATTGTATTGGTCAAGAGCAAGAACAGTTACTAAAAACTATTCTAAGAGCTATTTACAGCTAAGGACTAATCACTAATCACTAAGGACTAAAAACTAAACCAGCTCCTCGTATAATGAAAGTACCGGAAGCCCCAGTTTTTCATTCATGTCTTGTTTTTTTACTTTTTTAAATTTGATTTTTTCTCCTTTGCGGGTTTCTACCAATAAATCAATTTCGTATTTTGAAATTGCTTCGTTTAAGAAAGGAGCAACATTTTCGTAATTATCATCAATTTTTGAAGTCTGACTTACGATCTCATAAGAGAAGTTTTCATTTAAAAACTGCTGTACGTCTTTTACATGAATATTTGCGCCGCTGTTTTCGATATAAAGTGCTTTTGTGAAATCTTCCTTAAACTGCTCGTTTCCTAAATGTAAAATCGGGCATTTTTGATTTCCTGCCAATTGTACCAAATATTGATGAATACGTTTTGTTTCCTGTTTATAAGAATGCGTCAGAATAACTAATTTTACTGAGAAATGCTCGATAATTCCTCTGAAAATTGGAGACGAAAGTCCGTATTGATTGTGAATTTTAATTTTGCAGTTTTTAGTATGATCGATCATATACCTGCAGGTTTCTAAAACTTCTTCCTGACTTTTGGTAAGTCCGGTTCTCATTTCACGCAAAAAATTAGAGGATGAAAAAGCATCTGGAGTATCAGAAACCATCATTAAAACAATTTCGCAGTCTGAGTTTTTTGACTGGCTGATTGCTGATTTTACAGCAGAAATTGTATCATCTTTTAAAGTAGTAGGTATCAGGAAATTTTTCATGTGTATAATCTTTTAGTTTATACAGACAAAATAACTACCTGAAAATTAGAAGGGTCTTAATCTTAAATTAGATTTTCCTAAGATGTAACATTAGATTTTTTAATGTTGGCTTTTTTAGGATTTGTTTTTTTAAATATAATCGTTACAATCGTTCCCTTGTTTTGTTCTGATTGTACTTGAATCTCACCATCGTGCATACGAATGATTTTGGAGGCCAACGGAAGTCCTAAACCGTAACCTATATATTTAGCCGCAATTTTTCCTCTAAAGAAAGGTTCGTACAAATGCGGAATATCTTCCGGCGGAATCCCGATTCCGATATCGTTAATCGAAATTTTAATCGCATCCTGGTTGGCCGAAAGCGTTACAAATACCTCATTGTTATCTGAATACTTAACGCCATTGGTAATAATATTATTAATTGCGAGTTCTAAAAGCGGTTTATTACACGGAATTAAAAGCAGATTAGAATCTTTTGGAGCAAAATTAAGTTTAATGCTCACACGGTTTTCCGGGTAAATTTTATCTAAATCTGATTTTACATCTAATAACAATTCATCGATTCTGGCAATATCCAAAACTTGTTTATTACCGTCATAACCTGTTTGGGTAAGTTTTAATAAACTTTCGGTCAGGTTTCCTAATCTGGAAGCCTGATTATATATATTTTGCAATGATTCAACATATTCTGCCACTTCACGTTCTTTAAGAAGCATAATTTCGGCTTCGGCAATAATGGTGGTTATGGGTGTTTTTAATTCGTGTGAAGCATTATTGATAAAATTGGCCTGAATTTCAAATGAAGTTTCCAGCCTGTCCAGCATATCATTAAAAGTTTCGGTAAGATCCGAAATCTCATCCGAGTTTTTAACAGCCGGTAATCGATTATGTAAATTTGAGGCGCTGATTCTATTTACTTCTTTCGTAATTCTGGCTACCGGATTAATAACTCTTTTCGCCAAAAAACGTCCTAAAAAGAAAGCCAGAAGTATAAAACCAATACCTCCGAAAACCAATATTTTTACAATATAAACGGTTGTTGTTTTTCCTCTTCGGTCACGCGCACCCACAATTACAATATATTTTTGACTTCCTTCTGTAAAAACCTGACCCAGATAATATTTGCTGTTTACTTCAAAATAATCTTCACCGGTTGCCAAGATATTGGAGTAAAACGTGTTTGGAAGATTTAACTTTGTATTGTAATCAAAACTATTGGCGCTGTTTATTTTAAGAACATATTCTTCTTCTTCAATAAGTTCTTCGAGTCCGTTTTTCTTTAAATTCCTGTAATACTTTATTTTTTCAGGATCATGCTGAAAATGAATCGAAGCTACAATTTTAGCACGATCTTCTAACCTTTTTAAAAAGTGGTAACGGTTATTATCTCTAAATAAAACAAATACTATTATACTTAATAGCAGCGTACTAAATGTAGAAAGCGCTACATAATTAAAAGTAATTTTTTTTCTGATATCCATTCTATGGCTTTATAACATAACCTAAACCTTTCATGGTATGAATAAGTTTAGTTTTAAAAGGTTTGTCTACTTTTTTTCTTAAATAAGTAATATATACATCGACTACATTGGTGTTCATATCAAAATTGATATCCCAAACATTATCTAAAATCTGATCACGAGATACAATTCTTCCGCTGTTTTTTCCCAGATAATACAGCAGTTTAAACTCTTTTGCGGTTAAAACAATCGATTCTCCGTCTCTTTTTACTGTTTTTGCACGACCGTTAATTTCTAAATCGCCAATGGTAATAACGTCGATTTTATCCGTTTCCTGATGTGCTCTTCTGTGCAAAGCATTTACCCTTGCATCGAGTTCTCCAAATTTAAAAGGTTTTACCAAATAATCATCGGCACCAGAATTAAGTCCTGTTACAATATTTTCTGAAGTTCCTAAAGCTGTTAAAAGCAAAATGGGAACAAAGTTTTTGCCGGCGCGAAGTCTTCTGCAAATTTCGATTCCGTTAATATCCGGTAACATAACGTCTAAAACCACAACATCAAAGTTATAATTCTGAATCATTTCTAGGGCAGTTTTGCCATCCAGAGCCACACTTACTTCGTTGTTATTTTCGGCAAATCCTTTACGCAGAATCGATAAAAGATTTGGTTCGTCTTCGACTATTAGTAACTTCATATTAATTTGTATATACAACAAAAATAGGGATTGAGTTGAAAAATATTATTCATAACTGTTATAAATTATGATTTAATTATGAACATTTTCATTTCAGCAATAAAAAAAGCAGCTAAAATTTAGCTGCTTTTATATGATTATCTGATTTGGTTTGTTTGATTTTATTCTTAATTTTTAAAGTTAAAGCTTACAACAGCTCCTAGTCCAAACTGGAAAGTAGAAATGTAATCATCAACCGCAACTGGTCCGTACCAATAAGTCCAATAGTAGCTCTCACCAACTGCTGCCGACATCGATTGTAGATAAGCATTAAGATTTACAGAAACTGATGAAGCAGTTTTAATCTTTACCCCGGCCTTTACATCCCAGGCAAAATAAGTACCACTTCCACCCTGAGGTGTTTCAACGATTCCAACACCGGCACCAGCACCCAAATAAGGTAAAAGATTAGAACCTGTGTCAAAGTAATGCGCATAATCTGCTAAAATAAAATTAAAAGCGCCTTTTTCATTGCCTGCATTAAGCTGATTTCCAGCAGGTCCGTAAAAAGGTATTTTTACATCTGATCTTAAATACTTTAATTCAACAGAGTTATTTGTTGAAAAAAAATACTCAAATCCCGCTCCATATTGAAAACTATCTTCAATTTTTGCAGAATAACCGTTGTAATCTAACTTATCCGAAAAGTTATAACCACCATACAAATTAAGCGAAAAAGACCTTGCATCTTGAGCCTGCATTCCTATCGCCGACAGAAATACAACTAATAATAAACTGTACTGTTTCATAAATTATGTGTTTGAAAGTTAAATGAGAATCAAATTTAAGTTTTTATATTGTAATTTCCTACAATTTAAAACATAAAATTCAACTAATCAAACACTTAAACAAAAATACATTTAAAAAGTTTCTCCTGCATTTAAGTAAAATGCTCTCGAATTATTTCCCCAGGCATAATCGACAACCAAATTGGTTCGTGTTTTTTTGTCGATTAACAATCGCAGACCAAGTCCCGCCGCAGGCTGGATGGAGTGAAAAAGTGAAGTATTGGTATCTGAATTGCTTGCCGTTACAAAATTGGTAAAAGCTGTACCGCTTAACATCTGATTGCAGGTTATGGGAAACCTAAATTCGGTGGAGAGATAAATAAGTCCGTTTCCTCTAAATAATCCCTGCGTATAGCCTTCTCCGCTCCTGCTGCGCTGATCCCAGCCAATAGCAGGCAGATTTAAATACGGTACTTTTCCTATGGTTACAAATTGTCCGTAAGCCCAAATTCCAAGAATATAGCGTTCATTTTTCTGCGAAAGCGGAATAAAATGCCGGTATTCTGCATACAAAACATTACTGTACTTTTGGTTATTAAATAATACCGGATTAAAACGATAATTGATATTGGCAAACCAGCCTTTTGAAGAATTTACCTGATTGTCGCGCGAATCATAAACTATATTTAAGCTGACTCCGGTTAAAAAATATTCTAAGTTATCAAAGCCGTGTTCTTGACTGTAATTGTAATGATAAGTGAAATTTCCGTTATCGACATCTAACTCTTTATCGTTTATATTGGTGTACCAATCGATATTGACGCCGCCGCCAACGTAAAAATTCTTTTTTATCTCGAAAGAAGCAGTTTGGTGAAATTTGAAATAATCATAATCCATTGCCTGAGCCAGTGAATCGATACTAAAACCAGAATCCTGATTACGGCGCGGCGGAATTATATTGGTTCCTAATCCGTAATTGGGCTGTGAGAAAATATAAAGCCGATAATCGCCGCTCAAAAAAATCCGATTGTTTTTAAGCAGAATGTTGTTTTTGACATTAATAAGCCATTGCTTTTTTACAGTATATGTTATGCCGAGATTGGCAACAGAATATTTATCGGATTCCGCCTTTCCTTTAAAAGTGTACTGTGCAACAGCACCAAAAAAAAATCCGGTTGCAGGCTGTGAACCAATAGCCGGAATTACCAGAAAGAAGTTATTTTTTGAAGGTTTAACAACCAATGCCGAATCACTTTTTTTAAAGACTTCAAAAATAGTTTTAGGCGGACAAATTTTTCGATTTAAAGAATCTATTTCGGTTTGAGCATTTATACAGATAGAAATAAGAGAAAGCAAAACTGCTGTTTTTATTTTATGCTGAAAATAATTGCTCTCTAAGAATTTCACTTTACAAAAGTTTTAATTTCTATTAAAATCAGATTCAAACCTATTGTAAATATAATTCATTTTCAACACTTTACATAACAACATTTTAATTAAGCACAAAAAAAGCCGTCGGTTTAGCGACGGCTTGTTATTATATTTTTTATACCTAAATTTACTTTGTTATAAATTTTGGATGGATTAAATTATCCAAAGAATAAATTTCATCCCACTTTTCTTGTGTAATCAGCTTTCTTTCTATAACTGCAATTTGATGCACACTTTTATTTGTTTTTAAAGCCTCGCCTGCAATACTGGCGCTTTCTTCGTAACCAATAATTGGGTTTAACTGCGTTACAATTCCAATGCTGTTCATTACCATATTATAGCAATGGTCAACGTTTGCTGTAATTCCGTTAATACATTTATCAATTAAAGTCTGAATTGCGTTTGAAAGATAATCCAGCGATGTAAACATAGCAAAAGCAATTACAGGTTCCATAACATTCAATTGCAATTGTCCTGCTTCTGCTGCCATTGTAACGGTTAAATCCTGACCTATTACATAGAAGCAAGTCTGGTTTACTACTTCTGGAATTACCGGATTTACTTTTCCGGGCATAATTGACGAACCTGGCTGGCGTGCCGGTAAATTAATTTCTTTTAAACCTGTTCTTGGTCCTGAACTTAATAAACGTAAATCATTGCATATTTTCGAAATCTTAACTGCAGAACGTTTTAGAGTTCCCATAATCTGTACATAGGCTCCGGTATCGACCGTTGCTTCGATTAAATCTGGTGAAAGCGTTAACGGAATTCCAACTTCTTTGGCTAAATACGAAACACAAATCTCCGGATAACCTTCTGGCGCATTTACTTTTGTTCCAATAGCCGTTGCGCCCATATTGATTTCTAACAATAATTCCTGAGCATTTTTTAAGCGTTGAATATCTTCGCCAATTGTGGTGGCGTAGGCTTTAAATTCTTGTCCTAAAGTCATGGGTACAGCGTCTTGAAGCTGGGTTCTTCCCATTTTTAGAACTTCTTTAAACTCTACTCCTTTTTTAGCAAAAGCAACTTCTAATCCAGAAAGTGTTTTAATAAAACTTTCCATTTTTAAATAAAGTGCAATTCTAAATGCCGATGGATAAGCATCGTTTGTAGACTGCGAACAATTTACGTGATTATTTGGGTGCAAAAAGTTGTATTCTCCCTTTTTATGTCCCAAATATTCAAGTCCAATGTTGGCGATTACTTCATTCGCATTCATGTTTACAGAAGTTCCCGCACCGCCCTGAATTAAGTCGCTTACAAATTCACCATCAAATTTTCCGGCAATTACCTGATCGCTTCCGTAGCAAATTGCTTCGGTGATTTTAGGATCAAGCGCGCCGCAGTCTTTATTGGCAAGAGCTGCTGCTTTTTTCACGTATCCTAACGCTTTGATAAACAAAGGCTCTTTTGAAATTGGAATACCTGTAATATTAAAATTTTCTACTGCTCTAAAAGTCTGGATTCCATAGTACAAATGATTAGGAATTTCTAATTCTCCTAAAAAATCATGCTCCTTTCTTGTTGATTCCATATAATAAAATTGATCTGTTTTTACTTCAAAAATAAGTGTAAAGCTACATCAAATTATGCATTAAAAATGTGAATGAAATCAAAAATGATTTGCGATTTTAACGTCCTATTTTAATGCAAATTATTATCTTTTCAGCCTTAAATATTTTATTAAAATACAATTGAAAAAGGAGAGCGAATATTTTCTTGATAAAGAATACAATACGATTATTTACGCCAAAGACGATCTTAATTTTAAAGATTTCGAATGCTGCGTTTTTAATAATTGTAACTTTTCGGCCTGCACTTTTTTAGCGGTTACCTTTATCGATTGTGTTTTTAACGACTGCACTTTTAGCGAAGCGAAGATTAATTATGTGGCTTTTAGAACCGTTACTTTTAATCGATGTGAGATTAAAGAAGTAAATTTTGCCATGTGCGATAAACTGATTTTTGAAGTTCGTTTCAACGATTGTATTCTCGATTTTTCAAAATTTTACACTTTAAAATTAAAAGGAACTCCATTTACCAATTGCAGTTTAATAGCCGTAGATTTTATGGCTGCCGACTTAACAAACGTGCTTTTTGACAACTGCGATTTGTACCGATCTGAATTTGATAAAGCCATTGCCAACAAAGCCGATTTTAAAACGAGCTACAATTATACCATTGATCCGTCTAAAACGAAACTTAAAAAAGCTGTTTTTTCTTTAAACCAATTAAAAGGGTTATTGTTTAAACATGATGTGATTGTAAGTTAGTAATTAGTTTATTGTTTATTGTTTATTGTTTATTGTTTATTGTTCTTCTTCTGATATTTTGGAAGTATTGATTTTGGTAAAAGCAATAATATCAATAATACACCTGCCAAACAAAATAAATGAATACAGGTTCCATAAAAGAAAGCATTATAAAAATGTGTAAAATCTGTTTTGCCTTCTGCTAAATAGTAAAATACGCTTCCTGTTAGCGTAATTCCCAATGCTCCAAATAATTGCTGTAAGGTAGAATAAACTCCAGATGCGTTTCCAATTCTGTTTTGAGGTAAATCTTTCAGTGCAATATTGGCAAAGGAAGGCAAAACCAAAGCGACACCAATACCATGTAGTGCCATTACGATATATCCTTTGTAATCAATTGTTTGATGATAAAAAAGAATAAGCTGTAAAATAAGAGAAGCCATAAGCAGCAGAACGCCAAAGATTAAAACGGTTTTGCCAAAACGAAGCACTAATTTGGCAGCAAAAAATGACGCTAGAATAAAACCGCTTCCCTGAAATACAATAAAATATCCTGCCTGTATGGGCGAAAGCCTTATTGCATCTTGCAGAAAAACAGCCAATACAAAAAAATACGCATCGAGCATTAACATAAAAAGAGCCGAAGCCGAAACTGCCATATTAAAATTCTTATGCGTAAAAAGCTCCATGTTTAATAATGGTTCTTTATTTTTTGATTTTCTTTTAAATTGTCTGAATATAAATCCACAAAGAAATAAGATCGATATTGGAAGCGTAATGGTAATCAAATCGCTTTGTTCTAATCCTACAGCCATAGAAAAAACCAATAATCCAAGCCCAATACACAATATAAAAGCACTCCAATAATCCATTTGTGAAGAAGAATGATCTCGAGATTGATCAAGATAACGAATGGCCAGCAAAATGGTCATTACACAAATAGGAATATTGATAAGAAATATATACCGCCAGGATTGGTCAATTAAAAACGGCTTAAGTTCTACCAGAAATCCGCCTAAGAACTGTCCCAGCATAGTGCCAATTCCAATTGCAATTCCATACCAGCCCATCGCGTAAGTACGTTCTTTATGCTCAGTAAAAAGAACCTGAATATAAGATAAGACTTGCGGTGACATCAAACCAGCGCTTATTCCCTGAAAAAATCGCAGTGCAACAAGCTGATTTATTGTAATAGCAAAACCACATCCGGCAGAGGTAATCATAAAAAGGAATAAACCTAAAATAAAAGTTTTCTTTCTACCGAAATAATCTCCTGCTTTACCGCCAATTATTAAAAAAGAAGCAAAACCAACCATATACATGGCTACGACCAACTGAATTTTTCCATTACTCGACCCGAGTCCTCGTTGAATAGACGGAATCGCAATATTTACAATAAAGATATCCAAAATGGTAAGCAAATGTGCCAATAACAAAATAAGAAGCGAAATGTATTTTTTATTTTTCATATTATATAGAATGATCTATCTATTTTTGATTAAAAAAAATCAGAAAAACTGATTTATATTTTTTTTAACGGCTTTTAGATCGTTAGTATTGCCGTTTATACTTGCCGAAACTATGGCGCCTTCTATCATTAAAAAGAGGGTGGTTTGCAGTACATTTTTTTCTATTAAAGGCGTTTTCCCTGTACTAATTTCATCAACTAAAGCATTGATATAATCTCGCTGACGCACTTTGTGTTCAACAATAAATTGTTCTATTTTTTTATCTTCCCGGCCAATTTCAGCATTAATTTTAATAAAATGACAGCCGGAACAATTTGCTTCTTCCTGAACTTTAATGCGGTAATCTATTAACTTAAGGAGCTTTTTTAGCGGTTGTTTCTCATCTTTTAAATAATCGTCCAGATTCGCAAAATATTCTGTTTCCTGCTGTTCCAAATAATGATACAATAAATCACTTTTAGACTGATAATGTTTATAAAGAGAACCTATCGCAATATCGGCCTCGGCAATAATCTGATTGATTCCTGTGCTGTTAAATCCTTGATGATAAAATAAACGAGAGGCTGTATCGAGTATTCGTTCTTTTACACTGCTTTTCTGTTTCATCTCTCTTTTTTTTGCCAAAGATAAAACAAAAATAGATAGAGTTATCTATTTTATTTCAAAATAAAAAAAATCACAAAAGCTGTGATTTTAAATTTCGTTACTCTTTAAACTAAATTTTATCTAATTATGAATTGGTTACAAAGTTTTTCCCATTACATAATCTTCCATTAAATACCCGTTTCCTATTTCTATATCAACCGTTTCTTTGATTTCAAAACCTAGTTTTTTATAGAAATTTAATGCGGTATTAAAACGGTTTACGTTTAACAAAAGTTGTTTTGAATTATTTTCTAAAGCCAATTCTTCAATAAAATCAAAAACCTTTTTTCCATACCCTTTTCCTTGTGTTTCAGGCAGCAGGTAGATTTTATGAATTTTGGTAATGGCTTCATCTTTATACTGATGTTCGATTCCGATAAAACCAATTACAGATTCTGAATCTGAAATTAAATAGAATAATTGCTCTTTATTCTCGATTTGCTTTGCTAAAGCTTCATGAGAATAAAACAAACCTAACATATAATCTAATTGCGTTTGCGATAAAATTTCACCGTAAGTAATAGGCCAAGTGATGTTTGTAATTTCCTGAATTGTTTTGATATCACCTAAACCTGCTTCTGAAATGCTAATCATAATGTATTTTGAAGTATATTTTAATTTGTAAAAACTTGATTTTCTTGTTCGCTTACGCGGATGAAAGTCGTTCGTTTGGTCAGCTCTTTTAATCTTGATGCGCCAACATAGGTACAAGCACTTCGCAGACCTCCCAAAATATCCAAAACCGTGGCAATTACATTTCCTTTAAAGGAAACTTTTACGGTTTTTCCTTCACTGGCTCTGTATTCTGCTACACCGCCAGCATGTTTTTCCATTGCTGTTGCCGAACTCATTCCGTAAAACTGTTTGTATTTTTCGCCGTTTATTTCGATTAGTTCTCCTCCGCTTTCCGTATGTCCGGCTAACATTCCGCCCAGCATTACAAAATCAGAACCTGCACCAAAAGCTTTTGCAACATCTCCCGGAGTGGTACAGCCACCGTCGCTTATAATATGGCCGCCTAAACCATGCGCAGCATCGGCACATTCTATAATCGCAGAAAGCTGCGGATAACCAACGCCTGTTTTAACACGTGTTGTACAAACAGATCCGGGCCCAATTCCCACTTTTACAATATCGGCGCCAGCCAAAAGTAATTCTTCGGTCATTTCTCCTGTAACTACGTTTCCGGCAATAATGATTTTATCCGGATATTGTTTTCGGGTTTGTTTTAAGAACTGAACAAAATGTTCTGAATAGCCGTTTGCCACATCAATACAAATAAATCTCAATAACGGATTGGCTGTAATAACTCTGCCAATTTTCTCGAAATCTTCTTTTCCGGTTCCGGTGCTTATGGCAATATAGTCGTAAAAATCTGGAGTTACATTCTTTAGAAATGTGTTCCATTCTTCTAAAGTATAATGTTTATGAATGGCCGTAAAGAGTTTTTCCTTTGCTAAAACTTTTGCTATTTCAAAAGTTCCTACGGTATCCATATTGGCAGCCATTATTGGAATTCCTGTCCAATCTGAAGCGCTGTGTAAAAACTTAAAATTTCGTTCTAATGAAACTTCAGATCTGCTTTTGAGCGTTGATCTTTTTGGGCGAATCATTACGTCTTTAAATCCTAATTTCAGATCCGTTTCTATTCTCATGGCTTTGAATTTTGGTTACTTTCAAAGATAGGAATTTTTAGATTACAGCTTTTAGAAATTAAATTTTAGATTGTTAAACTTTGTGGCTATTTGGCACACGGATGACACGGATTCGCGTTCGCGAAAACGCGGATTTTGCGCGGATTTTTTAATTTAGTTTGTTTCAGGTTTCAGGTTTATCATTGGAGCGCGTTTCGAGTTCGCTCAACGTGACAAACTGCAACTAAAAACTGAGACTGAAAACTGAGACTGAAAACTGAGACTGCGACTATCCTGAACACTAAAAAACTAAATACTGAACACTAAAAATTACCCGTGTATCTTCTCGCCTTTTCCGTAATTCGTGATAATCGATTCTTCAAATTCTAACCATTCTCTCCAGCGTTTTTCAACGTCGATTCCGGTTCCGTATTTACGTGCGTAAGTTATGAATGTGGTGTAATGTCCGGCTTCGCTTTCCATTAATTCTCTGTAGAAAACGGCTAGTTCTTCGTCCTGAATGTTTTCGGATAAAACCTTGAAACGTTCGCAGCTTCTGGCTTCGATCATGGCTGAGAATAATAATCTTTCTACAAGACCGGAAACACGACTTCCGTCGCCGCTTTTTTTCATGTATTGGTATAGTTCGTTTACGTATTCGTCTTTACGTTCACGTCCTAATTTTAATCCTCTTTTGATAATAATATTGTGAACTTGTTCGAAATGATCGATTTCTTCTTTGGCTAAAGCCAATAAATCTTTCACTAAATCCTGATGTTCAGAGTTATTGGTAATAATCGTGATCGCGTTTGTTGCTGCTTTTTGCTCGCACCAAGCGTGATCTGTTAAGATTTCTTCTATGTTTTTTTCTACGATATTAACCCATCTTGGGTCTGTTGGTAATTGTAGTCTTAATACGCCCATGTCTAAAAATTATGAGTTATGAGTTAAAAGTTATGAGTTATAAAAGCAAAAAATCGAAAGTCAAAAATAAGGCTTTTGACTTTCGACTTTAAAAACTTTAAGACTTATATTAATTAATAGGCAAAAATTGGTCTTTCGCTCATTAATTCGTTTACTTGTTCAGCAACTTCTTCAATAACGTCTTCGTTTGTATGATCAACAAGAACTTTATCGATTAAAGCTACGATAGTTTCCATATCTTTTTCAACTAAACCACGAGTTGTGATTGCAGCTGTTCCAACACGAATTCCAGAAGTAACAAATGGAGATTTGTCATCAAATGGAACCATGTTTTTGTTTACTGTAATTTCTGCTTTTACTAATGCGTTTTCAGCTTCTTTTCCAGAAATATTTTTATTTCTTAAGTCAATAAGCATCATGTGGTTATCAGTTCCGCCAGAAATAATGTTATATCCTCTTTTTACGAAAGCATCAGCCATTGCGTTTGCATTTTTTTGTAATTGCATTGCATAAGAAAAGAATTCGTCTTTTAATGCTTCACCAAAAGCAACTGCTTTAGCAGCGATAATGTGCATTAAAGGTCCTCCTTGGTTTCCAGGGAAAACAGCTAAGTCTAATAAAGAAGACATCATTCTGATTTCTCCTTTTGGAGTTTTTAATCCTTGTGGGTTTTCGAAATCTTTCCCCATTAAAATCAAACCGCCGCGTGGTCCGCGTAATGTTTTGTGAGTCGTTGTAGAAACGATATGACAATGTGGAATTGGATCATTCATTAATCCTTTTGCAATAAGACCTGCAGGGTGAGAAATATCAGCAAATAAAATTGCTCCTACACTGTCAGCGATTTGTCTGAAACGAGCAAAATCCATATCACGAGAATAAGCCGAAGCTCCAGCGATGATTAATTTTGGTTGTTCTTTTGTTGCAATTTCCTGAATTTTATCATAGTCTAAACGACCTGTTTCAGCATTTACACCGTAAAAAACCGGACGGTATAAACGTCCTGAAAAGTTTACAGGAGAACCGTGAGTTAAGTGACCACCGTGAGATAAATCGAAACCTAAGATAGTATCACCAGGATTTAAACAAGCATGGTATACTGCAGTATTTGCCTGAGAACCTGAGTGAGGCTGTACGTTTGCATATTCAGCACCAAATAATTCTTTAGCTCTGTCAATAGCAATTTGCTCGATAACGTCAACTACTTCGCAACCGCCGTAGTATCTTTTGCCAGGATAACCCTCTGCATATTTGTTAGTTAAAACAGAACCAGCTGCTTCCATTACCTGATCACTTACAAAATTTTCTGAAGCGATTAGTTCTAATCCGTGAATTTGTCTATCTTTTTCTTCCAGAATAAGATCAAAAATTTGTTCGTCGCGTTGCATTTTTTCGTTTTTCGTTAATTTCCTGCAAAAATACAAAAAAACGTTTGTGATACTGGTAGATTATGATATATTTGACATATAATTTTTCAACAAATAATTAACATTCAACATGCCAATAACCGCCAACGATACTAAAAGAAAATCATGGTTAGAAGTACCTGAAAATAGCGACTTCCCTATTCAAAATATCCCTTTCGGTGTATTTCTTACCAAAGAAAATGTCGTTACTGTAGGAACTAGAATTGGCGATTACGCTATAGATTTAGGGGCTTTACAACAATTAAACTATTTTGAAGGAATAGATTTAACTGATGATATGTTTATGCAGGACACGCTTAATGATTTTATTTCTGACGGAAAAAAAACATGGCGTTTAGTTCGAAATCGTATCGCAGAGATTTTCGACGAGACGAATCCTCAGCTTAGAGATTCAACAAAAGACCGCGATATTGTTATTTTTAATATCGACGATGTCGAAATGCAATTACCAGTTTTAATTGGTGATTATACAGACTTTTATTCAAGTAAAGAACATGCTACAAACGTAGGTAAAATGTTCCGTGACCCAGAGAATGCATTACTTCCAAACTGGTTACACATTCCGGTTGGATACCACGGAAGAAGTTCTACAATCGTTCCATCTGGGATTCCGGTTCACAGACCAATGGGACAAACAATGCCTGCCGGCGGCGATTATCCTGTTTTTGGTCCGTCTCGTTTGGTAGATTTTGAATTGGAAACTGCTTTTATTACTACTGATGTGAATATCATGGGAGAAAATATCCCAACGTATGAAGCTGAAGATTATATTTTCGGGATGGTTTTATTGAATGACTGGAGCGCGCGCGATATTCAAAAATGGGAATATGTGCCTCTTGGACCATTCTTAGCTAAAAATTTTGCAACCTCAATTTCTCCGTGGATTGTAACTATGGATGCTTTAGAGCCTTTTAGAACAAAAGGACCGAAACAAGATCCGTCGCCGCTTCCGTATTTACAGACAAAAGGTAAAAAAGCTTTTGACATTCATTTAGAAGTTTCGATAAAACCTGAAGAAGCGGAAGAAACTATAGTTTCAAAATCAAACTTTAAATATTTATACTGGTCAATGAGTCAGCAATTGGCGCATCATACTTCAAACGGATGCCGCGTAAATTCTGGTGATATGATGGGTTCAGGGACTATTTCAGGACCAACTCCGGATAGTTTTGGCTCTATGCTTGAATTGACTTGGGGCGGAAAAAATCCATTAAAATTAAATGATGGAAGCGAACGTAAATTTATTGAAGATAACGATACGGTAATCATTAGAGGTTTCTGCGAAAATGCCGAAGTAAGAATTGGTTTTGGAGAAGTAGCGAGTCAGCTGTTACCTCCATTTATCAGACAATGAAGAGCAGATGCCGCATCTGAAGAGATCTAGAAAATAAAAAAAGCCTTGGTAATCCAAGGCTTTTTTATGCTTTATACTTAACGAAAAATTGAAAGAAAAAGTTATTTTATTCCAAAATCATTTTTACCCAAACCAAACGATGATCTGAACTTGATTCCCGTTTTTCAACTAATTCTGACATTGGTTCACCTTTTGCAGGCCAGAATACACCACTTTCGAGAACCTTAAAGCCTAATCTTGATGGTAATACATAATCAGCCCGCATTCTCCAAAAGGCTGTATGATTAACTGCAAAGGGATTTTCAGGACTATATTCAGCACCGCCTTTGCTGGCAGGTGTAAAGTCGCTATTAATTTTCGGACTGTCTATCAAAGACTTTATACCTTCTCTAATAGCGTCTCCTTCAACTGGTGAAGCATTTTGATCACCCATTATGACAAATCGAGAATCTGGAGACAAACCACCTTTTACTCCTTTATCATCATAAATATAAGAAGCCGAATTGTCTGAAATATAATCTCTCCAGAATCGGATTTCATCATGATTTCTTTTCCCATTTCGATCTTCATCACCATCAAAAGTAGGAGGAGTTGGATGACTGACTAAAACATGAACTATTTTGTTACCAATCTCTACAGGAACATCCCAGTGCGATTTTGAAGATAATGGAAATTCCTTCCATGCTTTCTTGCTATACCAATCCGATCCATCTGCTTTTTTGGTAACCAATGCTCCTGGCATATCTTTCCATTTAAAATGTTGAAAAGTACGAACTGCCTTAACATCAATAGGATATTTAGATAAAAGCATCATGCCATATTGCCCGGGATACATACCAAATCCCCATGCATCATTTCCAAAATTATTTAATTTTCCATCATTGTTCAAATCGTAAGGACTTGGCTGGCCAGTATTCACTGTTGAATAATAGTAATAAGGATAATCAATAGCCGCTGCTCCGCCCTGGCTCACATTCAAGTAATTTTTGATGAATGCCTTCACTCCAAGTTCAGGGTCTTTAATGTAATCGAATTCATTTAGCAAAATAACGTCTGGCCTAACAGTCTGAATAATCTGGGCGATATTTCTGATTTGAGTATTATGCCCTGAACTAAGTTGATTAATCAACATCTGCTCCGATTTTCCCATTGCGCCTTTGGGAGAATAATTATCAGATTCCATACTCACATTGTAGGTAGCAAATGTAAGTTCTGGTTTTTCCTGCGGCTCAGACTGTGAAAATAAAGCTCCGGAAGAAAGCACGGAAAGGATAAAAAATATTTTCTTCATATAAAATTAAATCTGCATTTCTGCATTGTTGAACATACGAATATAAGAAGGATGTTGGGACACATGGCAAATCTGTCTGTTAAATATACAATAAAAAAAAGCTGCCACTTTTGGTGACAGCTCAAATGATATAAGAAAGTCTCTGTATATCTGATAATTTTATCACAGATTAAAAAATCAAAGTTTTTTATAATATGTGACTACTATTTTTATGCCGGAATCTGCTGGCTTAAGCAGTGTAAAGTTCCAAATCCCCAGATGAAATCAATACAACTAATACCGATTACTTCGCGATCTGGAAAACATTCTGCTAAGATATTTAACGCAACGCGGTCGTTGCTGTCGTTAAATGTTGGAACCAGAACACAATTATTCAAAATTAAGAAGTTAGCATAACTTGCCGGTAATCTTAAATCTTCAAAATCGACACGTTTTGGCATCGGAAGCGCTACAATAACGGGCGATTTTCCGTTTTCTAATTTTGCATTTTGCAAACGTTTCAAATTGTCCTGCAAAGGTTTGTAGTTTGAATCGTTTTTATCTGTTTCAACAATTGTTACGATCGTATCTTCGTTAACGAATCGGCATAAATCGTCAATATGTCCGTGTGTATCATCCCCTTCTATTCCATCTCCAAGCCAGATTACATTGGTTACACCCAGATATTCTTTAAAAACGGCTTCGTAATCTTCTTTTGTAAAACCAGAATTTCGAACCTGAATGGTTGGATGCATTAAACATTCTTCAGAAGTTAATAAAGTTCCTTTTCCGTTTACATCAATTGCCCCGCCTTCTACAATTACCGGTTTTCCTTTGTACATAACCTGAGTTAAAGGCACCTCAATAAAATCAGCTACTTTACCCGGAACAAATTTATCCAGTTGGTAATTTTTATATTTTGCCCAGCCATTGAAGTTGAAATTTAAGGCTTCTCTCTTTGAACCATTTTTTACAATAATCGGTCCTGAGTCACGCATCCAGCTTCTGTTGGTTTTATGAACAATAAAAGAAACGTTTTTAATATTTACGCGTGCTCTTTCTAGCATTTCGACTACTTTTTCTTTTAGTTTTTCATCGGCTACGACCAAAAAAACGGTTTCAAAAGCGGCTACTTTTTTAATAAATTCTACAAAAGCCCATTGAACAGCTTCGTATTTTCCCGGCCAGTCATTACCATTATGCGGAAAACACAATACAATTCCTTGTTGTTTTTCCCATTCTGCTGGAAATCTTCTATTATTTGTTGACATAAATAGGTTCTAATTTTGAAAGTGTACAAAGATAAGCATTCGTTAGAATTATAAAACATTTGAGCAAAAATCCTCAGTTATTTCACAAATAATATCTTCCAAAAATTAAGTTAAAGATTAAATAATGAAGGCTTAATATTCGACCGAAGCTGTCTAGTTACTTTTGGCAAAAACTAAAACACTAACACAATGAAAAAATTAAGTATCACATTATTAGCTGCTTCCTTAATAATGGCAAGCTGTAATAACGATGAAAACTCTAAAAACGAAGAACAAGAAGTTATTGTAAATGAAAACCCGGGCACTTTTAAAGAAATTGGCTCAATTAAAATTGGCGGAGAAGCTGCTGCAGAAATCTCGGCTTACTGTGAAAAAACAAAAAGACTTTTTACTGTAAATAACAGCGGTGTAAACCAAATTGATGTTATTGACATTACAGATCCTACAAAACCAACAAAAATTGGTCAAATTAATTTAGCTTCTTATGAAGGTGCAGCAAACAGTGTTTCGGTTTTTGACGGAAAACTGGCTGTTGCTTTAGAATCGACTACAAATAAACAAGCTAACGGAAAAGTGGTTGTTTTTAACACAAACGATTACAGCTTAATCAAACAAGTTACTGTTGGTGCTTTACCTGATATGATTACTTTTTCTCCAGACGGAAAATTTATTATGACAGCAAATGAAGGAGAACCAAACACAGATTATTCTCAGGATCCTAACGGAACTATTTCTATCATAGAGACAAGTACTTATACTGTTACCACTCTTGATTTTGCTTCTTTCAGCAGTCAGGCCGCAACATTAGCAAAAGACGGATTCAGAATTTCTAAGGCAGCTAAGAGTTTTGCTCAGGATATTGAACCGGAATACATTACAATTTCTGATGATTCTAAAACGGCTTGGGTAACGCTGCAGGAAAATAATGGTGTTGCAAAAGTTGATTTAACTTCAAAAACTATTACAGCTATTTATCCTTTAGGTTTAAAAGATTTCAATACTGCCGAAAACGCAATTGATGTAAGCGACAGCGATGATAAAATTGCTTTTAATCCCTGGAAAGTAAAAGGAATGTTTATGCCGGATGCTATCAGCCATTTTACTTCTAATAATGTTCCTTATTTTGTAACAGCAAACGAAGGCGACGCAAGAGAATATACTGCTAATACCGATATTAAACGTATGAAAAGCATGAAATTGGATGCAACTGTTTTTCCTGATGCCGCGACTTTAAAACTAGATCCTAGTTTAGGAAGATTAAACCTTGTTGCTGATATGGGAGATACAGATGGTGACGGAGATTTAGACGAAATGGTAAGCTTTGGCGCAAGATCATTCTCTATCTGGAACGGAAACACTGGAAAAATTGTTTATGACAGCAAAAATGATGTTGACAAAAAAACATACGAATTAGGAACTTACGATGATAAACGAAGCGATGACAAAGGTTCTGAGCCAGAAGCGGTAGTGGTTGCTAAAATGGGAAATCAAAATATTTTGTTTGTTGGTCTTGAAAGATCTGATGCTTTTATGACTTATGATGTAACGAATCCTACTTCTCCTCAATATTTACAAACGGTAAAAACAGGTGATGCTCCAGAAGGAGTTTTATTTATCCCAGCTTCTAAAAGCCCTACAAAAAGAAGTCTTATAGTAGTAAGCAGTGAAGGTGACGGAACAATCAAAATCTATCAGCCAGATTTAAAATAACCAGTATTTTAAAGATTCTAAAAGGGTAAAGTTTAAACTTTACCCTTTTTTTGTGCTTAAATTTTAAATTTAATTAACAGATTTTCAGAATTGTAAGTTAAATAGTGGGAATTATGTAAGACCAAATAGAACACATTCCAAAACACGAGCCATAAATTTGTCAAGAGTTTAAAATAAAAACTAAATTAAATTTTTGATATCATGAAAAAGAAATTAGCTTCCGTATCCCTTTTACTATTAGCCCTGACCGCAGGTGCACAAAATATGGCTACAACTTCTGCAAAACCATCTGTTGATCAACCAGAATACAACAAATGGTCTATCGAACTAAATGGCGGTGTTAACAAACCTACCAGAACTATGACTCCAGGTTATACTACCGAAAGTGCAAATTTCTTTCACGGTGATTTGGGTGTAAGATATATGTTTAATCCTAAATTTGGGGTAAAGTTAGATGTTGGTTACGACCAATTTAAAGAGAAAAAGAATACGCCTGATTTTGAAAGCCGTTATGTTAGAGCCAGTTTTCAGGGGGTAATAAACGTAGGCCGAGCTTTAAACTTTGAAACATGGACGAATACAATTGGTATTTTGGCGCATGGTGGTTTTGGGGTTTCGCAAATTAGTACCGAAACTGGTTTTGGCGGACAGGACTATATGGCTCATGGAATCGCTGGTATTACCGGACAAATTAAATTAAGTAACAGAGTGGCATTGACAGGTGACCTTACGGGAATTGTTAATGGAAGACAAAACTGGAACTTTGACGGAATGGGTAATACTACAACCGGATCTTTTGATGGTGTTTTATTAAACGCATCTGTAGGTCTTACGTTTTACTTAGGTAAAAATGAAAAACATGCTGACTGGGTTGGCGAAGAGGACAGAATTGGTGAATTGGAAAAAAGAGTGGACTTAATCGAAACTGGTCTTATTGACAGTGATAAAGATGGTGTTGCTGATTTATACGATTTAGAGCCAAATTCAATTGCAGGAGTTGCTGTTAACACAAAAGGTCAGTCTATTGATACTAATCAAAATGGTGTACCAGATGAGTTAGAAAGCTACTTAGACAAAACTTACGAAAAGAAAGGAAGCGGAACGGCTACAAACAATACTGTTGAAGAATTAATCAACGGAGGTTATGTAAATGTTTACTTCGACTTTAATTCGTCTAAACCAACAAATGCTTCTTTATCTGGTGTTGATTTCTTAGTGAAATATTTGAAAAACAATCCAGGAAAATCTGCCGACATTATTGGTTATGCTGACGAGATTGGAAACTCAAGCTACAACACTGAGTTATCTAGAAAAAGAGCTGAAGCTGTGAAAAAAGTAGCAGTAAATGCTGGAATCGATGCTTCGAGATTAAATGTAATTGCTAACGGAGAAGATACTTCAGTTAACAAAAATTCTAAAGAAGCACGTCAGATCGTGAGAAGAGTTACTTTCCAAGTGAAATAATTTCTATACTATATATTAAAAAAGGCAGTTTCATTAATTTGAAACCGCCTTTTGTTTTTTATATCAAGATAGAATTAATTATCTATCGATTGCTCTTTTTGTAATATCACCAAAAGCATCAATTCTTCTGTCTCTAAAGAACGGCCAGTTTTGACGAACGTTTTCCTGTAAGTCTAAATCAACCTCAGCGATTAGAATTTCTTCCTGATCGTGAGAAGCCTGAGCCAAAATTTCTCCCTGAGGCCCTGCAATAAATGATGCTCCCCAGAATTGAATTCCTTCTGTTCCTTCAATATATTTTTCAAGACCAATTCTATTTGCTGCTGCAACGAAAACACCATTTGCAACGGCATGGCCTTTCATTACATTCATCCAGGCTCCGTATTGGTTTTCTCCGTATTGTTCTTTTTCTTTTGGATGCCATCCAATTGCTGTTGGATAAAATAAAACCTCAGCACCTTTTAAAGCTGTAATACGTGCTGCTTCCGGATACCATTGATCCCAGCAGATAAGTGTTCCAACTGTTCCTTTTTTAGTTTCGATTGCCTGAAAACCTAAATCACCCGGAGTGAAATAGAATTTTTCATAGAAATGCGGATCGTCCGGAATGTGCATTTTACGGTATAAACCAGCTTCTGTACCATCTGTATCGATAATGTAAGCGCTATTATGGTAAATTCCAGCCATTCTTTTTTCGAAGAAAGGAACAATAATAACTACTCCTAATTCTTTTGCTAATTCGCTGAAAGCAATAAATGAAGTACTGTAAAGCGGTTCTGCTAATGCAAAATTATCTACGTCTTCGCTTTGGCAGAAATAATGACTGCTATATAATTCCGGAAGTAAGATAACCTCTGCTCCTTTTCCAGCAGCATCTCTTACCCAGCTGATACATTTTTTTAGATTATTCTCGGCAACATCATTCAGATTTAACTGAATAACCGCTATTTTATACTTTCTTTTCGGCATGACATAAAATTTAGAGTGCAAAAATAGTAATTTTTAGAGGAATGACAAAGTCCCAAAGTTTGATGCTTTAGCGAATTAAGTTTATTTGTAGTTAGTAAATTCTTCTAATTGTAAATTGACTTTTTCAATAACTTCCTCGATATTATAGAACTCTGTTTTAAAAATAAAACTCAAATGATATATTATATTTTCTTGATGCAATCGATATTCAAAATTAATTTTAGAAAATTCATCATTTTTAGTATTTCTATACCATTTATCAAATAACTTTTGCCTAAAATCCTGTTTGAAATCAACGCTGTCACAAACATAATTTAATATTATACTCGGATTGCTTTTAAAATAATCATTAATTATTTTAGTAATTGTAACTTCTATAAAAGGATCGTTAAAAAATTTTTGATTATTGGATTCATAAAAATCAATTGCGTATAACTTATCAAAGAAATCAATATTGAAATCCATTCTTTGAAAACTAACAAAATATTCTAAACCGTGCTTTGTAGTAAAATAAAAAAGAGGGTATAAACCCTCTTCCGAAATATATTGATACATAAAGAAATTTTATTTTTTCTTTAATCTTGCTATAACCTCTTTTCGATGTTCTTCTTTTAAATCTACCATTTTTTTAAGAACAGAAACTGTCTTAGCATTTGGCTTTATGATTATTGTTTTTTCCATGATTGTTTTTGAATTACCATACAAATGTAAGAAAAAAAATCACATCTCTTTCGTATCAATTAAATTACATTTCTCAAAAAATATAAATTCTTACAATTTTATCGAAATAAAAAAACCACTTTACATCAATTTAAAAAATTAAATCTCCGCAAAATGGTTTTCTAACCTAAAAATATATCCGTTTAAAAAGGGTTATTCGATAACTACTTTTTGAGTTAAGAATTCAGTTTCTGATTTTTTGAATTTGATTTCGAAAGTTCCTTTTACAGCCGATTTGAATTTATAAACTGTCTTTTTTGGTTCTGGTACTTGCTGCGTGCAAACTCCTGTTGGATATTTTACCTCAACCTGTAATCCTTTTACTGTTCCAATTGTCGCATCGCTTATTTTAACGAATTCTCCGCAGGCATTGTCTAAAACATAAGTTACGTCATAACTTAATTCTTCGTTTACTTTTCCGGTTGCTGCTCCTTTAATTTCTGTTACAAATGCTATTTTATTTTTAACGGGAGTTTCTTCCGGTTTATCATCATCACTGCTACACGCTACAAAAGCAGTTGTTAAAAATAATACTACTAAAACTGATTTTAATCTAAAACTTTTCATATAAAATAATAATTAATTGTTAATTACTATGAAGACGTGACAGCGTTGCGATGGTTGCTTTTAAAATTTGTTAATTATTTCGACAAAAACATTAAACACCTGAAATTAAGAAAGTTATTAAACAAAAATAATTTTCAAAAGAAACGTAATTTCTTATAAAAATTATTTTTTATTGCGTAGCCCCGATAGAAACGGCATCCTTTTTCTTGCTCCTTTAGCAAGGAAAAGATAGAGTGAATAGCGGGACAACTGTTCTTTTGAAAACGACTTGTATTGCTTCTAAAACAAAAAACACCAGCCTTTCGACTGGTGTTTTGTTTACTTTTTGATATATATTTTTTAGCTTTTTTTAGTAAAAATCTTTTTAAATAGATTTACAAATGCCAAAACTACTAAGCCTAATACCAAACCTATTACAAATTCTTTTATAATGGATGGGATATTTATTTCGGCTGCCAAATGATGGAAATAGGGAATATAATGCACGAAGATACCTCCGGCAACTAATAATAAAGCTATTGTACCAATTACAGTTAAGCCTTTAATTACTAACGGAAGAGCTTTTACTAAAATGTTCCCGATGAATTTTGAGATGCTTTTTTCGTTTTTGCTAAACTTAATAAGTTTATAACCCGCTTCGTCCATTCTCACAATAAGTGCTACAATACCGTATACGCCTATAGTTGCTACTAAAGCAATAATAGAGGTTACTATTATTTGCTGTGTAATTGGCTGTCCAATAACGGTTCCTAAAGCTATAATTACAATCTCGACAGATAATATAAAATCAGTTATAATGGCTGATTTTATTTTTCCTTTTTCGGCTTCCAGAATTTGTTCTTCTGTCATGGCCTCTTCTGTAATTCCATGAGATTCTTCGTGTTTGTGCGGAAAAATAAACTCATATATTTTTTCGGCTCCTTCATAGGCGAGAAACAATCCTCCTAATACTAAAATAACGATTATCGCCGTAGGTAAAAATGCGCTTAACAAAAATGCTATTGGTAAAATAATGATTTTGTTAAGAAGTGATCCTTTACTGATTGCCCACAATACCGGAAGTTCTCTTGATGATGCAAAACCCGAAGCTTTTTCGGCGTTTACAGCTAAATCGTCGCCTAAAATTCCTGCTGTTTTTTTTGCTGCAACTTTACTCATTACTGCAACGTCGTCCATAATTGCTGCGATATCGTCTAATAGTACGAAAAAACCTGATGCCATTATATTTCTATTTGTTTAATGTTTAGTTGTGCGAATCTAACACTTTTTATGCGAATCTCTTTAACGAAAATTAGATTATATTTTTAGCTGCACTGACCTAATAAAAGCCAGATAATTACAAATACGAATATGGTTCCAAAACAACCTCCGCCTAACTTCTTTGCGCCATAACCGGCGATTAATCCTCTAAATATATTGTTCATGATATTTGTTTTTATGTTACTGTAAATATGAGAATTAAAGCTAAAATTTTATTTATAGGAATCTTGAAAAAAGTTTCATTATTCACGGATTTAGACATAAAAAAACACCAACATTGCTGCTGGTGTTTTTATGATATTCAGAAGATACACAACAGTGCGTCTCTGCTATAAATTATTTAACTTCCTGGGTTTGATTTCTGAAAACCAATTTACCATCAAAAGCATCTAATAGAATGATGCTGTCTGTAGTAATGTTTCCTGCCAAAATTTCTTTTGACAATTGGTTCAAGACTTCTCTCTGAACCACACGTTTTACAGGTCTTGCACCAAACTGCGGATCATATCCTTTGTCTGACAAGTAAGCAATTGCTTCTGGCGTTGCATCCATAGTAACACCTTGAAGTGCCAGCATTTTTGTAACGCTTTTTAACTGCAGGCTTACAATTTTTGAAATATTATCTACCGTTAATGGTGTAAACATTACGATCTCGTCGATACGGTTTATAAATTCCGGACGAACGGTTTGTTTCAATAATCCTAAAACCTCTGTTTTCGCTGCTTCTGTCGCAGATTCAATGCTTCCTTTTAGATTCTCAAACTTTTCTTGTATAATATGACTTCCCATATTTGAGGTCATAATGATGATCGTGTTTTTAAAATCGGCCAGACGTCCTTTGTTATCTGTTAATCGGCCTTCATCAAGAACCTGTAATAAGATATTAAAAGTATCCGGATGCGCTTTTTCGATCTCGTCTAACAAAATAACAGAATAAGGTTTTCTACGAACTGCTTCAGTCAACTGACCTCCTTCATCGTAACCTACATATCCTGGAGGCGCACCAACTAAACGGCTCACGCTGTGACGTTCCTGATACTCACTCATATCGATACGTGTCATAGCATTTTCATCATCAAAAAGATATTCGGCCAACGCTTTTGCTAATTCTGTTTTACCCACTCCGGTTGTTCCTAAAAACAGGAATGTTCCAACTGGTTTTTTCATATCCTGCAACCCGGCACGGCTTCTTCTAACTGCATCACTTACCGCTTCTATCGCTTCTTCCTGACCCACTACGCGTTTGTGTAATTCATCTTCCAGATGCAATAGTTTTTCTCTTTCTGTCTGAAGCATTTTCATAACCGGAATTCCAGTCCATTTTGCTACTACTTCTGCAATATCTTCTCTGGTTACTTCTTCTTTAATTAAAGAATTACCAGATTGAAATTCTAGCAATTGTTTTTGCAATGCATCCTGACGTTCCTGCGCTTCTTTTATTTTTCCGTAACGAATTTCGGCTACTTTTCCATAATCACCGTCACGTTCTGCACGTTCTGCTTCGTATTTAAAGTCTTCTATTTCTAGTTTTACCGCCTGAATTCCGTCTACAATATCTTTTTCAGATTTCCATCTTGCGTAGATTTCGTTGCGTTCTTCTTTTAAGTTCGCCAAATCCATACGCAGGATTTTCAATTTGCTTTCTTCTTTCTCACGTTTAATGGCTTCGATTTCAATTTCTAACTGCATGATTTTACGATCCAAAACATCCAGTTCTTCTGGTTTTGAATTGATTTCCATACGCAGTTTAGAAGCTGCTTCGTCCATTAAGTCAATCGCTTTATCTGGTAAAAAACGGTTGGTAATATAACGCTGTGAAAGTTCAACAGCGGCTATAATCGCTTCGTCTTTAATTTGTACTTTATGGTGCGTTTCATATTTCTCTTTAATTCCACGTAAAATCGAAATTGCACTTTCGGTATCTGGTTCATCGATCAATACCTTTTGGAAACGTCTTTCCAGTGCTTTATCTTTTTCAAAATACTTTTGATATTCATCTAAAGTCGTTGCACCAATTGCTCTTAACTCACCACGGGCCAAAGCCGGTTTCAGGATATTAGCAGCATCCATTGCGCCTTCACCTCCACCTGCCCCAACAAGCGTATGAATCTCGTCAATAAACAAGACGATATCACCTTCGGCAGCGGTAACTTCTTTTACTACTGATTTTAAACGTTCTTCAAATTCTCCTTTAAATTTTGCACCGGCAATTAACGCTCCCATATCTAATGAGAAAACGATTTTGTCTTTTAAGTTTTCCGGAACGTCACCGTCTACAATTCTATGTGCTAAACCTTCTGCAATAGCGGTTTTACCTACTCCTGGTTCACCAATAAGCATTGGATTATTTTTTGTTCTACGAGTCAAAATCTGTAATACACGACGGATTTCTTCGTCACGGCCAATAACCGGATCCAGTTTTCCTGTACGTGCTAATTCGTTTAGATTTTTAGCGTATTTATTTAATGAATTATAGGTTTCCTCTGCAGATGCAGATGTTACTCTTTCTCCTTTACGAAGTTCTTCGATTGCGGCTTTTAAACCTTTTCCGGTAACGCCCTGATCTTTTAAAATTTGGGAAACTTTACTTTTTGAGTCGAAAATAGCCAGCATTAAATGTTCGATCGAAACATATTCGTCGTTCATTTTTTGTGCTATAATTTCGGCTTCATTCAAAGCTTTGTTTGCGTCTCTTGAAAGCAGAATATCGCCTCCGGAAACTTTTGGAAAACTCTGAATTGTACTGTCTAATATTTGTAAAAATAACGGCACATTTACGTTGAGTTTTTTCAAAATAAACGGCGCTACATTTTCGTCAACTTCAAAAATGGCTTTGAAGATGTGTTCGTTTTCGATTTGCTGTTGTCCATTTCGCTGCGCTAATTGCTGCGACAGCTGAATGGCTTCCTGCGATTTAATTGTAAATTTATTTATGTTCATAGTTATTACGATTTATGATTGATTACTTCTTTGATATTCGATACCATTAAAATTACAACTTATTGCATTAAATTTTTAACTCAAATGATATAACTTTGTTCTCCAATATTCAAATTATATTCCACAGTAAAAACAAAGACAAAATGACATTAAAATCGCTATTTTTTCGATTTTAAACCGTCAAAAAGTCATAAAACAAGCCAAATATGAGTTTTTTTAATTCAATCTTCGGAAGTTCAGAGAACTCAGATTCTCCAAAAAGCAAAGTTAATTGGACAGAATTAACCGATATTCACCAATTAATGGAAATCGAAGCGATATCAAACGAAAAGCCTGTTGTAATTTTCAAGCACAGTACAAGATGCAGTATAAGCCGTATGGCGCTTAAACAATTTGAAAAGGAATTTGATCTGGAAGGTGTAGTTCATGCCTACTTTTTAGATTTGATTGCACACCGTGATATTTCTAATGAAATTGCCAGCAGATTTGGTGTTTACCACGAATCTCCTCAATTGATTTTAATTAAAAATGGAAAAGCAGTTTACAATGTTTCGCACAGCGATATTGATGCCGAAGCATTGAAAAGTAAAGTATAATTTACACAAAATGATATAAGTAAAACACAAACCACATTCGTTTGTTATCAAATTTTACTTATATCATTTTACAATTTACAATTAACCATTCACAATTAATAATTCCCCGTTGAGCCTCCGCCACTAAATCCTCCACCTCCAAAATCCATTGGAGAATCTGTTTTTACTTCTGGTTTCATACCCAAAGATGAAGCTACAATTAAAGTCTCTGCATTTAAAAATACATTTGAGTTATTGATTCTGTCTGGTTTAAAAGTCAATCCGCTTTCTTTATTTTTTAATTTTTGAATAGAGAAAAAAGCAATTCCAAACATAATTAATCCGCCAAGCGTTAAAGCTACTTCAATTGGCAAAACAGAATAATAAAATCGGATTGTAAAAATAGTAAAAGCGATTGCTGCAAAACTAATCCATAACAAGATTCTGTCTTTTGTTTTTAAAGCCTGAACCAGATACAAAACCGGCACTATAAACGTAAAAGCATAAAAGAAATAAGCAAACGGAATATCTTGTCCCGGCTGAACATCAATTCCTAAAAGTTGCGCCGAAAGTTCTCTTACCATCAAATAATTACAAGAAAGATAAAATAAAACCAAGCAAAAACTATTAGCTAATAAAAGTCCATTATAGTAGTAAACCTCCGTTAAATTTTTAATTCTGCTTTTAGTAAAGAAATAAAAACCTGCAGAAACCAACATTGCTATAAAAGGCAAAATTGTTTTACCAATATCGCCTATTTCAAACATTCCGAAAAATAAAACTGCAGAAGAAGCCATACAAAAAACAAACATCGAAGGTAAATGCAGGTATCTTTTATAGGTTAAAAATGAAGCAATGGCAACAAAAACAGCGGGAGTTAATCCCGTTTCAAAATCTTCCGTAAGTATAACAACTGCTCCGCCAACATTTAAAAGTATCCCTAAAATAAAAGCATCATCTAAGCCATGTCTGTAATATTTGTTTTTTGCCAAAAATTCAGCACCTGCAATACCAACACCTGCAAAAAGAAAACAGCAAATTTTAAAAAAAGATTCTTCACCTGATAATGCAATTAAAGAGATAAAACTGCAAATCGACGAGTATAAAAATGATCCCAACAAAAAGAAGCCTAGACGTACCAGAATATTGTTTTGAACTTTAAAAGACGGCAATTCGTTTTTTATTATTTTCTTTTGCTCTTTACTGATAAATCCAGCGTTTTCTAAAGAATCTGCTTCTTCAACTAAAGCTAAATTGTTTAATAAGTTTTTATCGTGTATAATCATTCGGCTATTTCTTTATTGAAGTTCTTAATTAGTTTAATAAACAATACTATCGAGCCAATGAAGTAAGCTGGTAATATCATGATAAACAATACCCATATATCGCCAAAATCAACATGTTCAAAAACTCTAAATAAGAAGATATTAATTCCGATGTAAGCATAAACAATCATAAAAACATAAAGCGAAATTGCTTTAAGCTGATAACTTATTTTGTAAAAATAAACAGAAGAGCCTGCTAAAAACAATGCAAAAAGCATCCAGGTAAATTCATCCCCAACCATATTGCTTATTGACACAACGCTTATAATATGCAAGGCAAATGTTAGATAAACTAAAGCAAAATGAGTTTTTAAATTGATTTTGGAACTATAAATTGTCCATACAATTAACAAAACCCCTAAAGCAATTGCCGAATAACTAAGACTTTGATTGTCGTAAAAATTATTACTGCTATTGAAAATATCCTGCGGTGTTACCGAAAAGCCTATGTAAGCTGCCAAACCTGTTACGGCAATGGTCAAAACACTTTTATTATCAAAATAATATGCACATACAAAACTGACAATGGTTGGAACCAAAGTTGCCAAACCATAATGCGTTCCAAATGCTTTATATTGAAACTGAAGATATCCTATAAAAATACAAGTGAGGACATTTGCAGTTAAAACTATGTATTCCAGAAAATGGCTTTCTGTTGTTGCCTCTGTTCTCTGAAATCCTTTAGAGTTTTTAAAACAGTAATAAAAACAACCGCAAATAAGAACAAACAAAATAGACAAAAGCGCAATGTGCCCAACACTATCTATGTTATCATAAATAAGAATTCCGATTCCGGAAGTAAATAGTAAAACTGAAATCGAAAGCAGCAGTTTTAGCTCTGTATTTAAGGAGAAAATATTCAGACTTCGATATTCTTTAATTTCCTGAAACTGATTTTCGGTTATTAAATTTTTCTCATAAAGACCCTGAGCTGCCTGTTCGTCAAATTGCGTCATATTTTTATTTTAAAAAGGATCAATTCTCAAATTTAGAGAATTAGGCCGGATTTTCTTAAAGTATAAATACTTATTTTAAGAAATAAAAAAACCGATTTGCATTATTTACAAATCGGTTTTATATTATTATGGGAAATCAGCTTTTAAAAAGCGGCTTTCATTTTATCTTTAATAGCATCGAGACATAAGTTATTAATACTGCCTTCGTGCGTGTGTTTAGTTTCTTTTGGAGATTTATATGTTCCGGCTTCTAATTGTTCTGCAACAGCTTTGTAAGCATCTCTAAAAGGCATTCCTTCTACAACCATTTCGTTTAAAGTATCTACAGTAAACAAATAATCGTATTTTTTATCTTCTAAAATATGATCTTTAACTGTAATATCTTTAATCGAAAATATAGCAATATCCAAACAAGATTTTAAAGTTTGAATTGCTGGAAACAAACCTTCTTTTAAAAGCTGTAAATCTCTGTGATAACCACTTGGTAAATTATTGGTAATTAAAGTGATTTCGTAAGGAAGCGCCTGAATCTTATTGCATTTTCCTCTAATTAATTCGAAAACATCCGGATTTTTTTTATGAGGCATAATGCTTGAACCTGTTGTAAGATGCGCTGGAAGACCTATAAAATCAAAGTTCTGGCTCATATACAAACAAACATCCATAGCAAATTTTGACAATGTCCCCGCAACACTTGTCATGGCAAATGCTACTGTTTTTTCGGCTTTTCCACGGCTCATTTGTGCTGCAACGGCATTGTATTTTAAGGTTTCAAAACCTAATTCCTGTGTTGTAAATGTTCTGTTGATAGGAAACGAACTTCCGTAACCTGCAGCAGATCCTAACGGATTTTGATCTACAATTTTAGAAGCTGCGTTTAACATTGTTACATCATCAATTAAACTTTCGGCGTAAGCAGAAAACCACATTCCGAATGACGATGGCATTGCAATTTGTAAATGCGTATAACCCGGCAATAATACATTTTGATGTTTTTCTGCCGATTCCATTAACAAGTCAAACAATGTTTTTACCTGCTCTTTTATAGCTTTTAATTCATCCTTTAAATACAAATGAACATCAACCAAAACCTGATCGTTACGAGAACGCGCGGTGTGGATTTTCTTTCCGGCATCGCCTAGTTTTACGGTTAGAAGATATTCGATTTTAGAATGTACGTCTTCAAAACTGTCTTCGATTTCGAAATTTCCAACGACAATATCAGCAATGATTTCGTTTAATGCATCAACCAAAGAAGTAGTTTCTTCTTGTGTTAATAAACCAATCTGCCCCAGCATTTTGGCGTGTGCGATTGAACCTAAAGCATCGTATTTTGCTAAAACTAAATCCAGTTCACGATCGTTTCCTACAGTGAAATGTTCGATTTGTTTATCTGTTGGTATTCCTTTTTCCCAAAGTTTCATAACTTAGATTTTTAGACTTCTTAGATTTTAGATTTTTGGACTGCTTAGATTTTAGACTTCTTAGATTCTAGATTTCTTTCTTTGCTGTTTATTTTCTAATTTATTCTAATGTTGTCGTTTATACTGTTGGTGTTTCTAGCCCCGATAGCAGTGGAAATCCTTTTTCTGGCTTCTTTAGCCAGGAAAAGATTGGAACGGATAGCGGGATTAGCTCCTAATCCTTCGACTTCGCTCAGGACAAGGATTAATATTATAATTTAAAGAAATCGGTTAGTATTTTGATATACAGGTCGACTCCTTCTACAATTTCATTTACAAAAATAAATTCGTCTGCTGAATGTGAACGCAGTGTTTCTCCCGGCCCTAGTTTTAAAGACTGGCAGCTTAAAACCGATTGATCTGAAAGTGTCGGCGAGCCGTAAGTCGTTCTTCCTAATGCAATTCCAGCCTGAACCAAACCGTGTTCAATTGGAATAGACGATGCGTTTAAATGCATGGATCTTGGTGTTACTTCGGCATCTACATTTGCTTTTACAACTTCCAGAATTTCAGCATTGGTATAACGGTCTGTTACCCGAATGTCTACGACCAAATCACATTCTGATGGCACTACATTATGCTGTTTTCCTGCATTAATCTGCGTTACGGTCATTTTTACGGGACCTAAAACGTCTGAGATTTTGTCGAATTTATAGTTTTTAAACCATTCCATTACCGGAATTGATTTATATATTGAATTATCGTCGTTTTGATGTGCAGCGTGGCTTGCGGTTCCTTTTACTTTTACGTCAAGAACCAATAAACCTTTTTCGGCAACGGCTAATTGCATTAAAGTTGGTTCACCCACAATGGCACAATCTAATTCCGGTAAACTTTTTAAAACGCTGTTCAAACCGTTTTTTCCGCTGCTTTCTTCTTCAGCAGAAGCCACAATTACAATATTATGAGATAGGTTTTGGTTTTCGTAGAAATGTACAAATGTTGCTAATAACGAAACCAGACATCCCCCGGCATCATTACTCCCTAATCCGAATAGTTTGCCGTCTTTTTCAATAGCTTTAAAGGGATCGTTTGTATAAGCCTGATTTGGTCGTACAGTATCGTGATGTGAATTTAGTAAAAGTGTTGGTTTATTTTCGTCGAAATACTTGTTGAAAGCCCACACATTATTGTTTTCTCTTTTAAAAGGAATTTCGTTTTGATTGAACCAATTTTCGATTAAAAGTGCCGTTTGATCTTCTTCGCTTGAAAATGAAGGAGTTTCGATAAGGCTTTTTAATAAACTAATTGCTTCCTGGGTAAGCGTATCTATATTTTTCATTTTTGTTAGGTTCTGAGGTGCTAAGATTCTGAGATTCTAAGTTTTTTAAGCGATGACTTTTCTAAATCCTAGCCAGAAAATTAATTGGCGCAAATTTCTAAAATTAAATCCTAAAAGCACTGTGCTGTGCTGTTTTTTTGCCATTAATTGCACGAATTTTCACGAATTTTCTTTTTGCAAAAGATTTAAAATCAAAATAAACTTTTTCATGTACGTCTAAAATTATTTTCTCTTTTAACAGAAAAAATTAGAGTCAATTCGTGGCAGCATTTTTTATAATGTAATCGTTGTATGCGGAATATCTGAATTTTGGAGCATTCTGTGATGTCCAATTTTGATTTTCTGTACGCCTCGTGATAAACTATTGAAGCAATTGTCCAATTTTGGAATCATTCCGGAATGGATTACTTTTTCTTCTTTTAGTTTATTGTATAAGGTTTCGTTGATTTCAGTAATTACAGATGAATCGTCTTCTGAATCCTGTAAAACACCTTGTTTTTCAAAACAATAGGTCAGCGTAACATCAAAAACTTCAGACAATGCTATTGATAATTCGCTTGCAATTGTATCGGCGTTTGTGTTTAACAATTGCCCGTTTTTGTCGTGTGTAATGGCGCAGAAAACAGGTACAACACCAGCTTCGAATAAAGTGGCCAGTAATTTGGTATTTACCTGCTTCACATCGCCTACAAATCCGTAATCGATTGTGGGGTGATTTCGTTTTACTGACTGAATTAAATTTCCATCAGCTCCCGAAAAACCAATTGCATTATTGTCTTTTGCCTGTAATTGAGCCACAATATGTTTATTGATTTGTCCGGCGTAAATCATCACGACAACGTCAAGCATTGGAGCATCTGTAATTCGGCGTCCGTCTATCATTTGCGGCACCAAACCAATACTCTGCGCCATTTTTGTAGCTGATTTTCCACCACCGTGAACTAATACTTTATAGCCTTCAATTTTAGAAAAATCGGTTAAGAATTGTTCTAATTCTGCTGGATTGTCGATGATGTTTCCACCTATTTTTATTACTGATACGTTCATTTTTTTGAGGTTCTAAGATGCTAAGGTTCTAAGGGACTAAGGTTTTTGCTCATCGTTTCTTAGCATCTTAGAAACTTAGAACCTTAGTGCCTCAAAAAAATTATATTTTTTTAAGAATCTTTTGTAAAACTAATTGTGCCGAATACGTTCTGTTATTCGCTTGTTCAATCACGATTGAATTTTCTCCGTCTAAAACTTCGTCGCTTACAATTACGTTACGACGAACCGGAAGACAGTGCATGAATTTTCCGTTGTTGGTTAAAGCCATTTTTTCGGCAGTAACGGTCCAGTTTGGATCGCTGTTGGTTACTTTTCCGTAATCGTTGAAGTTACTCCAGTTTTTTACGTAAACGAAATCGGCGTTTTCGAAAGCTTTGTTTTGATCGTATTCGATTGTACAGTCTTTTGTAATTTCTGGACTTAACTCGTAACCTTCTGGGTGTGTGATTACAAAATCCATGTCTTTTTGCATTTGCATCATTTCTACAAATGAATTGGCAACTGCCTGAGGTAAAGCTTTTGGATGCGGCGCCCAGGACAAAACTACTTTTGGTTTGTGTTTTGTTTTGTATTCTTCCATTGTAATGGCATCTGCCAAAGACTGCAATGGGTGACGAACGGCACTTTCCATATTCACGATTGGCACTGTAGCGTATTTCAAAAATCCTGAAATAACGGTTTCCTGATAATCTTTTTCTTTGTCAACCAAACCAGCAAAGGCACGGATTGCAATGATATCACAATATTGAGAAACTACTTCTGCTGCTTCTTTAATATGTTCCGATGCGCCTGAATTCATAACGGCTCCGTCTTCGAATTCTAATGTCCAGCCTTCGTTGGTAAAATTCATTACCATAACGTTCATTCCTAAGTTTAAAGCTGCTTTTTGAGTACTCAAACGCGTTCTTAAACTCGGGTTGAAGAATAACATTCCTAAGGTTTTGTTCTTACCTAATTTTTTATTTTTAAGCGGATCTTTTTTGATCTTGATCGCGCTTTTAACCCATTTTGATAATGAGTCGATATCTTGTATTGAAATATAATTCATGTCTTTTTGTTTAATCGTTAATTTGTTTAACTGTTTATTTGCCCAATCGATTAACCGAATTAACGATTAAACAAATAAACTTTTCTACACAATCTTCGTAAAAGGAATTTCGTCCTTTAATGCCTTTAAAATAAAATTATCATTTAATCCGTTGACGATCCAGGTTTCGATGTTGGCTGCTTTTGCAATTGCGGCTGCTTCTATTTTAGACTGCATTCCACCTGTTCCATGTGATGATTTTGATTCGCCGATTTCTTTTTCAAGCGTTTTTAAATCATTTACCAATTTAATCGTTTCAGGAAACTCATCGTGAATAGAATCCTTCGTATAAATTCCGTTTGTATTGGTTGCAATTATCAGAATATCAACATTTAAAAGAACCGCCGTTAAAGCCGCTAATTTGTCATTATCCCCAAACCGAATCTCATCTGTGGCAACGGTATCATTTTCATTGATAATCGGAATATAATTGTTTTTAACTAATACATTAATCGTATTTACAATGTTCTTTTTGGTCTGTTCTTTTTCAAAATCAGAGTAAGAAAGTAAACACTGTGAAGTATTTAATCCTAAATCCTTAAAATTTTCATTGTAAATCCGCATTAAATGAGGCTGTCCGATTGAAGCTAAAGCCTGTTTCACGAAAACATCTTTATCTTGATTATCCAGCTTTACAAACTGCTTTGCCGCTGCAATTGCTCCAGAACTTACTATAATAAATTCATATTCGTCGTTTAAAGCCGCAATCTGAACTCCGAGGTCTTCAATCTTTCCCCGCGAAATATGATTGGTTTCTTTGGTTAAAGTATTACTTCCTATTTTTAATAAAATCCGTTTTTTTGCCATGTCTTTTATTTTTGCCACGAAGGCGCTAAGGCACTAAGTTATTTTTATATTAAATTCCAAAAAATAAATTTCAAATTCCAATAATCTTAAATCAAAAATCGTTAATCATCAATCTAAAATCTAAAATTACCTAATTTGTCCTTCTCCGTACACGTACCATTTGTTTGTTACGAGATGTTGAAGGCCGATTGGTCCTCTTTGATGTAATTTATCTGTGCTTATCGCTAATTCTCCGCCAAGGCCAAATTGTCCGCCGTCTGTAAAACGGGTTGAGGCATTTTGGTAAACTGCTGCTGTATCAACGGCATCCATAAATTCTTGTGCGGCTTTATTATCTCTCGTAATAATTACTGCCGAATGTCCACCGCAATATTTATTAATTTTTTCAATTGCATTTTCCTCAGAATCAATTGTTCCAATTACGATTTTATAATCCAGAAATTCCTCATACCAGATATCTTCGTTTTGAAGTGTTTCTGTGTCCTCGAAATTCTCTAACGATTTATCTACAATTACTTCAACATTAAACTCTTTTAATTCTTCTATTAAAATAGCGGTAAAACCTTCAAAATTGGGTAACTTAGAATCTATTAAAACCTTATCAACTGCATTACAAGCTGATATTTTTGAGGTTTTGGCATTCAAAATTATTTTTAAAGCTAAATCAGTATCTGCATCTTTATGAACGTATACAAAATTATTTCCGCGTCCGCTTACAATTACGGGACAGGTTGCGAGTGCTTTTACAAACTCAATTAATTTTTCGCCGCCTCTCGGTACTATTAAATCTACCTTTTGAGTTGGTTTTTCTAAAAATGCCTGAGTTTCTGTTCTGTTATAATTCAGATATTCAACCCAGTCTTTCGAAATTCCGTTTTCTGCCAAAGCCTGATGCCATAATTCAACAATTTTCAGGTTTGATTTTAAAGCTTCTTTTCCTCCTTTTAATAAAATCTTATTTCCGGATTTAAAGGCAATTCCTCCCGCTTCGATTGTAACATCCGGGCGAGATTCGTAAATAATTAAAATCGTTCCGAAAGCTGCGGTTTTATTTATGACTTTTATTCCATTATCATGAACAAAATGAAAACGCTCAACTCCAACGGGATCTTCCTGTGAGGCTAGTTGATTTAAGGATAAAATCATCTCGTCGACTTTTTTATCATCTACTTTCAAGCGTTCTTCCATCGCTAAATCTGAGCCGTCGTAATCTGCAATATCTTCCTGATTGGTTAAGATAATCTGACTCCGCTCCTGCTCGACCAGCTTTGCCATAGAGCGCAAAACCGCATTGCGTTTTTCAATTGATAATGGATTCATTTTTTTGGTTTAATTGGTTAGTTGTTGATTCGTTTAATCGTTTAACTGGTTAATCGATTAAACGAATCAACATTATATGGTAATCTTAGTTTTGAAGCTCTTGCAAACTTTCTTTTAGAGCCACAATAAACGTATCAATATCCGATTTTTTAACTGTAAGCGGCGGTAAAATTCTTAATAGATTTTTATTGTTGGCGCTTCCGGTAAAAATGTGTTTTTCGATGATTAATTTCTTTCTTAAAGCTGCTACATCAAAATCAAACTCTACTCCAAGCATTAATCCTTTTCCTTTTACTTGTTTGATTCCGTCAACTTCTTTGATTTTCTCTAAGAAATATTCATAAACTTCGTTTACATTTTTCTGTAAATCTAGTTTTTCAATTACATCTAAAACAGCAATTCCTGCTGCACAAGACAAGTGGCTTCCGCCGAAAGTTGTGCCTAATAATCCGAAACTTGCTTCAAATTTTGGAGAAATCAAAATCGCTCCAACCGGGAAACCGTTCCCCATTCCTTTCGCTACCGAAATAATATCAGCGTTGATTCCGTGATGTTGGAAAGCGAAAAATTTTCCACTTCTTCCGTATCCTGACTGCACTTCGTCTAAAATTAAAACAACATCGTGTTTTTTACAAGCTTTTTCTAAAGCCTGAAAAAATTCTGTTGTTCCTTGGTCTAAACCTCCAACTCCTTGAATTCCTTCGATAATTACAGCTGTAACATCACCTTTAGCTAATTCAGCTTCAACTAATTCTATTTGGTTTAGAGGTAAAAAAGTAACTTCTTGCTGCGCGTTTAATGGCGCAACAATCTTTTTATTATCTGTAACCGCAACGGCTGCAGAAGTTCTTCCATGGAAAGAATTATCAAAAGCGACAACTCTCGATTTTCCGTTGTGGAAAGAAGCTAATTTTAAAGCATTTTCATTGGCTTCGGCACCAGAACTGCATAAAAATAGTTCATAATCTTCTAAACCAGAAAGCTTTCCTAATTTCTGAGCCAATTCAACCTGTAAAGGATTCTGAATCGCATTCGAATAAAAGCCTAAATGGTCTAATTGATTTTTCAATTTTGCTACATAATCCGGCTGTGTATGTCCAATAGAAATCACACCATGTCCGCTGTATAAGTCTAAATATTCTACTCCTTTGTCGTCAATAATTGTACAATCAATTGCTTTTACTGGAGTTATGTCGTATAATGGGTAAACGTTGAATAAGTTCATTTCTTTTTTAAGTTAAAAGGTTATTTGTTAGGAGTTAAGAGTTATTACAGACTTTAAATTGCTTATAACTATTAACCCTGAAAAAATTACTTGTTAGGAATTTAGAAGTTTTAGATACAGCATTTAAATAACACTTAACTAATAACTAATAACTCATAACTTTTAATTAAAATCCGCTTGGTTTCAAATGTAAACCTGTGGTTTCTTCTAATCCGAACATTAAATTCATATTTTGAATCGCTTGTCCCGAAGCACCTTTGGTTAAGTTGTCTATAATTGATGTTATTAAAACCCGGTTTCCTTTTTTCAATAAACTAATGATACATTTGTTTGTCTGCACAACTTGTTTCATGTTGATGTTTGTTGTGGTAACAGTTACAAAAGGTTCGTTTTTATAGAAATCCTCGTATTTAGCAACTAATTGCTCTAAACTATCATCGCATAATGTATATAAAGTTGCAAAAATTCCTCTTGGAAAATCTCCTCTGTTCGGAATAAAAAGCAATTCGCTTTCAAAATCATCTTGTAACTGAACCAGACTTTCTGAAATTTCACCTAAATGCTGGTGTTCGAAAGCTTTATAATGCGACATATTATTGTTTCTCCAGCTGAAATGAGAAGTTTCTGAAAGGCTTACTCCTGCTCCTGTGCTTCCTGTTGTGGCGTTAATATGTACATCATTATTTAGCAGATTATGCTTTGCCAATGGCAATAAAGCCAACTGAATAGCCGTTGCAAAACAACCTGGATTGGCAATATAATTTGCTTTTTTGATTTCGGCCTTATTTATTTCAGGCAATCCGTAAACAAAATCTTTTCCTTCAAAATGAGCGTCTTTATTCAATCTGAAATCATTTCCTAAATCAATGATTTTAGTATGACTTGCAAACTGATTTTCTTTCAAAAATGAAATCGATTTTCCGTGGCCTAAACACAAGAAAACAACATTCACATTTGGATTGATTTCATCTGTGAAATTCATTTCTATATCTCCCATCAAATCCTGGTGCGCTATAGAAAGCGGCTTTCCGGCATTTGTTGTACTGTAAACAAAATCGATGTTTACTTTGGGGTGATACATCAAGATTCTGATAAGTTCTCCAGCCGTGTAGCCCGAACCACCAATTATTCCGATATTAATCATAATTTTTATTTTTTTAGATATATTGTTAAATCGAATTCGATTCTTAATATCTTTTGTGTTTTAGATTAGAAAATTTTAAAAAGTTGTCTAATCTCCTAGTTTTTTAATTAATAGCAAAAACAAATTCTGCGGATACAAACTTTATGTAATATGTCTTTATCTGCTCAGGACTTAATGATTGTGTGTCATGTGGAGATTCAACATTATAAACTTCTGTATAAGTAGAATTTGCACCAATTTCAATATATGGAGGAACTCTTTTAATAGGAGTTAATATCAATCCGTTATAATTGGCAGTTACACTTGATGTTCCTTTTACAGCAACATCATTGGGGTTAGCATATTTTATTTCATAATGTAATCGAGATGAATTATTACCTGTGTCAGCTGTAAATTCAAATAATAAAACTTCATACGTAACCGGTTTTAAAGTTTCCTTTTCCGGAGTATCGTTATCACTTGAACAACCAAGAAATAGTAGAAACAATGGAAGTAAAAAAAATGCTTTTGTTTTCATAAAAATTAAGCTTTATTTTTTTGAATAAATCATCAGAAATTAATCATTATCTAATTGATTTACAGATGAAAATATGTTTTGTGCATTTCCAAGAATTTTAATAAATCCTTTTGCATCGTCAGATGTCCATGCATTGTTCATTTCTCCGTATTGACCAAAACCTGTGTTCATCAAATCGTTTTTAGATTCGATTCCGTCAAGTGAGAAATGATATGGTTTTAATGAAACCGTTACGGTTCCGTTTACTGTTTTTTGTGTGTCTTGCAGGAAAGTTTCAATATTTCTCATAACCGGATCTAAGAACTGACCTTCGTGAAATAACATTCCGTACCAGTTTCCTAATTGTTCTTTCCAGTATTGCTGCCATTTCCCTAGAGTATGTTTCTCTAATAAATGGTGTGCTTTGATGATAATTAACGGCGCAGCGGCTTCAAAACCAACTCTTCCTTTAATCCCAATAATCGTATCTCCAACGTGAATATCCCTCCCTATTGCATAAGCATTTGCCAGTTTTTCAAGAGCTACAATATTGTTAGATGGTTTATCAGTTTTTCCGTTTATTCCAACTAATTCTCCCTGCTCGAAATGTAAGGTTACTTTTTCTTCGCCTTCTTTTTTTAATTGAGAAGGATAAGCTTCACTTGGCAATGGCTGACTTGAAGTTAAAGTTTCTTTTCCTCCAACACTTGTTCCCCAAAGTCCTTTATTGATAGAGTATTGTGCTTTTTCCCAAGAATAGTGAACTCCGTTTTGAGCTAGATAATCTACTTCTTCTTGTCTTGAAAGTTTTAAATCTCTAATTGGCGTAATAATTTCAATTTCAGGAGCAATGGTTTGGAAAATTAAATCGAAACGAATTTGGTCATTTCCTGCACCTGTACTTCCGTGTGCAATGGCGCTTGCTCCTACTTTTTTAGCATATTTTATAGCTTCAATTGCCTGGAAAACACGCTCTGCACTTACTGATAACGGATAAGTATTGTTTTTTAATACGTTTCCGAAAATTAAATATTTTATAGCTTTATCATAATATTTGTCTACGATTGTAAGGTTTGCGTGCTGTGCACTTCCTAATTCGTAAGCTCTTTTTTCAATGGCTGATAATTCTTCTGCATCGAATCCTCCTGTATCTACAAGTACAGTGTGAACTTCGTATCCTTTTTCATTTTTTAAATATTTCAAACAATACGAGGTATCTAATCCTCCGCTATAAGCTAATACTACTTTTTTCATTTTTTATAATTTAGGCTAATACTTTCGTATGTAGCAGTTTGAGATTTTTTCTAATTTAATTTAGGTTAAAAAAACAGACAATAATTTATTCAAGAATAAAGCCTGTTTAATTTTTTTAAGTCTGCTTAAAACAGCCTCGTTAAAAGGATGTCTTGGCGGTGTTTTTTGTTTTTCTTTTGGGTCGTACAGCATTCCGGTACAAAGACACATTTTGTTTTCTTTACTTTGCAGGATTTGATAATTGGTACACGTTTTGCAACCTGCCCAAAAGCTTGGGTCTGTTGTTAATTCTGAAAAAGGAACTGGCTTATAACCTAATTCAGAGTTAATTTTCATTACGGCCAAACCAGTTGTAATTCCAAATATTTTAGCATCTGGAAATCGCTGCAAAGAATAATCAAAAACCTTTGATTTGATCTTTTTTGCCAAACCTAAACTTCTGTAGTCAGGATGTACGATTAACCCAGAATGTGCCACGAATTTTCCGTGCTGCCAGCTTTCGATATAACAAAAACCAGCAAATTTCCCGTCTGCCAGAGCAATCATCGCATCACCATTCGACATTTTTTTCTGAATATACTCAGGGGTTCTTTTAGCAATCCCGGTACCTCTTAACAAGGCCGATGATTCTATCGTATCGCAGATTTCCTGTGCGAATTTGAAGTGTTCTTCCTGAGTAACAACAATAGAGATCTTCATTTCAATAATTGAAGTTAGAGTTAAAAATTAAAGCATATTGTTTAGTTTGAAATCCAGAATTGAATCCAATAAATTTAAGCAAAATAGAAGTAACATATTCAAAATCAAAAGCTTGATCAAGAAAATTTACAAAATAATAAATACTTTTAGGATATGTTTGTCCAATGGACAAATTATGTGATTTCAAAATGAAAAAGGGATATGAATAAATATACGGCTATAAAACTCAGTGAATACTATATAGATAGTATCCGTACTTCGGGAGAAGTACTAGGTGAGTTTGTCCGTGACAAAGAAGTTATATGTAAACTTATTTTATTCATCGGTGCAAAAGTACATTATTTTTTTATTCGCAAAACAAAAAATTTAAATTCTAACATTTTTTTAATGATTTGTTGTTTTTTTGAAGATACTGAGATGCTAAGCTGCTAAGGTTCTGAGATTTTCTAGAACTTGAAACTTGAAACTTGGAACTTGGAACTGAAACCTGAAACCTGAAACCAAAAGAAAACCCGATAGAAAAACTATCGGGTTTTAAAAACTTTAGAATTTATGTTTTACTTTTTAGTAAATGGCACTGATTGTCCGTTTCCTAAAATAATCATATCTAAACCAGTTTTAGCTTCGTTGAATTTAAATTTCAAGCCAGCTCCTTTAGATTCAAATGTATCTTTTTCGTTTTCTACCTGTTTAACAGAAAACTTAGGAAAGTCTGTAAGTTCAGCATACAACGTGCTGTTTTTCTCTGTAAACTCAATTGTTAAAGGTGCCAATTTGGTAACAAAAGTACCTAAATACGGATCTAAGATGACATCTTTTTCAATTTTTCCTTTTCCTGCTGTCCAAACATTGTTTGAATCGTTATTGTCTGGGAAAGCATGATCTGGATCCAGAGTGATACTTTCAATTTCTTCTGTAGAATTATGTTTGAAAGACCAGTCTTTATTGCGCTGCCAAATTTCTACCGGAAGATTTACTCTGGTTACTTTACCGCTTTTTGTTTTCACATCCAGCACAATTGGCATTGGCATTTTATCAAAATTTTCAACAGTAATGACAGCTCCTTTTGCAGGATCATTTTTTACATATTTAATAGAATTGATTCCTTGGTCAAAACGCCAGTTATTTACAAACCAGCTTCTCCAGAACCAGCTTAAGTCTTCTCCTGCAACATTTTCCATAGATCTGAAAAAGTCATCGGGCTGTGGGTGTTTGTAAGCCCAACGCTCGATATAAGTTCTAAAAGCGATATCAAAACGTTCTTTTCCTAAAATCTGCTCTCTTAAAATTACCAAACCTGCACTTGGTTTAAAATAACACAACATACCAATATTGGCTTCTTTCATGTTATCAGGAGAACTCATGATCGTTTCCAGATCAGGTCTTGTAAAAGGCTCTGATTGTTTGTGTAAATCTGTTGGTTCTTCTTTATATTCACCATTATTAAATGCTGCTGTACTTAATGAATTAATAAAAGTATTGAATCCTTCATCCATCCATGCAAATAATCTTTCGTTTGAACCTACGATCATTGGGAACCAGATATGTCCAAATTCATGATCTGTAACTCCCCATAAATCTTGCCCTTTCGATTTCCAGCTGCAGAAAACAATTCCAGGATATTCCATTCCGCCCTCATTTCCTGCTACGTTTGTAGCTGCAGGATAAGGATATTCGAACCATTGTTTAGAGTAATGTTCGATACATGCTTTTACATATTCTGTAGAACGCCCGTATGCGCCTTCGCCAGCACTTTCTACCGGATAAGCAGATAATGCTAAAGATTTTTTACCGCTTGGTAAGTTTATTTTTGCTCCGTCTAAAATAAAAGCAGATGATGAAGCCCAAGAAAAATCACGTGCATTTTTTATTTTATAATGCCATGTTTTTGTTGTTGCTGCATTTGTATTTACTGTTGCAGCAACTTCTTCTGCAGAACGAATTGTAACTGTTTTATCACTGTTAGAAGCGTCTTTGTATTTCTTTAACTGATCTGCAGAAAATACTTCAGCACTATTAATTAATTCACCGGAAGCTACCACATAATGATTTCCAGGCACAGTTAATTTTACATCAAAATCACCATATTCTAAGTAAAATTCAGAAGCTCCTAAATATGGTGCTGTATTCCATCCTCTTACATCATCGTACACACACATACGCGGGTACCATTGCGCGATTGTAAAGATTTTTCCGTTTTTAGTTTCTAAAACTCCCATTCGGTCTGATCCTTCAAAAGGTGCGATAAATGAGAATTCAATTTTGATTTTTACAGAAGCTCCTTTTGCAGCCAAGGCCTGAGGAAGAAAAATCTGCATTCTGGTGTCTGTAACAATATATTTAGCATCAACTTCTGTTTTGGTCTTCCCTCCAGAAATTACTTTTACTGATTTAATTTTATTTCCTCCTTCAAAAACCTGACCCTGAGCACCATTACGACTTCCTGATAAAGGCACAACAGCATTTCCTCTAGAATCTTCTTTGAATAAATTTTGATCTAAATTCAGCCATAAAAATGATAATTTATCCGGACTATTATTAGTATAGGTGATTTCGTCTGTACCAACAATTTCATTTGTAGTTCCGTTTAATTTTGCCGTGATTTGATAATCGGCTCTATTCTGCCAATATTCTACTCCTGGCTGACCGCTTGCAGCACGTGTAGAAGTTCCATTTTTTGTATAAAAATGCGGCCCAAAGGCATCGTGATAATTATAATTATTTACAGGACTTGTTGTTGGTGCTGAGGGAGTTTGCTGCGCCCAGACTGAAGAAATCCCAAAAAATAAAGCCGCAGTTAAAATGGCTTTTGCTGATTGCTTTTTCATATTTTTTAGCTGTTTATGTAGCAAATTAATGAAAAAAAAAGCTATTTACAGAGAAATAGCCAAGCATAAATTTAATTTTGGCAAAATTTTATAAAAAAATAATTTGGGGCTTTTTCCTTAAAAAACGAAATTTATAAAATATATTTACAACACGATAAACTAATTTCTTACAAATATTATATTTTGAGCACAACAATATCAAATTCAATACTTACAGCTTCTATCAAACATGCCGGAGCTGAATTATTTTCATTAACAGATAGTAAAAACAAAGAATACATCTGGGAAGGAAATCCTGACTTTTGGGGTAAACACTCTCCTATTCTGTTTCCTATTGTTGGTACCTTAAAAAACAATACTTATACAATTAATGAAAAGAAATACCAATTGCCAAGACATGGTTTTGCAAGAGATATGGAGTTTCAATTGGTTGAAAAAACCGGAAATAGTGCTGTTTTCTCGTTAGAATCAAATGCAGAAACTTTAAAAAAATATCCTTTTGAATTTGAATTACAGCTTATTTATACCTTAGAGAATACATCTTTAAATATAGAATATATCGTAATTAATAAAGGAGAAACTAAAATGCCTTTTTCTATTGGTGCGCATCCGGCAATTGCACTCCCTGAAAAATTCGAAAACTACGCGTTTAAATTTGAAAAAGAAGAGCCTCTGAAATACAATCTTTTAGAGAATGATTTAATTTCGAATAAAACGGAAACTTTAAAGACGGTAGAAAATGTAGTTCCTCTAAATTATAAACTTTTTGAAAATGATGCTCTTGTTTTTAAAACATTAGAATCAAATTCGCTTACTATTCTTGAAAACTCAAAACCTTATATAAAAGTAGATTTTGAAGATTTTCCGAGTTTAGGAATATGGACAAAAGATCAAGCTCCGTTTGTTTGTATTGAACCTTGGTTTGGTTATTCAGACACTGCAAATAATACGGGAGATTTATTTAAAAAAGAAGGTATTCTTGTTTTAGAAGCAGATCAAACTTTTCATTCACAATTTTCTATCAAAATCCTATAATAAAAATGTTAGAATTCAACTTTCATCCCTTTCCTGTTCTAGAAACGGAACGTTTACTTTTAAGAAGAGTTACAACTGACGACGTTAATGAAGTATTTGAATTGCGTTCGAATCCGGAAACTATGAAATTCATTCCGAGGCCATTGGTTAAAAACAATGAAGAAGCTTTGGAACATATTGCAATGATCGAAGAAAAAATCGAAACAAATATTGGTATTAATTGGGGAATAACTCTAAAAGATAATCCAAAACTTCTGGGTATAATTGGTTATTACAGGATGCAGCCTGAAAATTATCGTTCCGAAATTGGCTATATATTATTACCGGAATTTCATGGAAAAGGTATTATTACTGAAGCTGTAAATACATTAATCAAATATGGTTTTAATGATTTAAAATTACACTCGATCGAAGCAGTTATTGATCCTGAAAACTATGCCTCAGAAAAAGTTTTGCAAAAATGCGGTTTTGTAAAAGAAGCTCATTTAAAAGAATGTGGATTTTATGATGGCAAATTCATCGACAGCGTAATTTACTCGTTACTAAACAATTAACAAAATAGTTGATTCTGTAAAAAAAAATTCTTGTTAAATTCAAGCTAATTAAAATATAAAAAAGGTCTATTGCGTTATATTTGTGCCCGAAAATGTAATACTTCGAGACAAATACCATGAGAAAATTATTAGCCTTATCCATTCTTTTTTTTACTATTCAATCACAAAGTCAGACTTTTATCAAATTTAATGGTGCAACAGCTTTAGTAGGCGTTCCAAACATTGGTGTAGAAACCAGTATTGGAGAAAAACTTACATTCAGCGTTGACGTTATGGCTTCATTCTGGGAATCTTTCAATGGTCATCATCCAATGAAATTTTATACCTTAACTCCAGAAGTTCGTTATCATTTTAAAGAAAAATACAATGGCTTTTATGTTGGAGGTCATGCTGGTCCGGATTTATATGAAATTCAAAAATGGAATTACTGGAATACTAATGAATACGAACATGGTTTTGGTTATCGTTTAGGAGTTACCGTTGGATACAATGTTAAATTAAGTGACAAGTTTTTATTAGACATTTTCGCAGGAGGTGGCTGGCATCAAGGCTTTTATCATGGCAAATATAATGATGGAACACCAGGAAGGTATGAAAAAACCAAAAACTGGAATAAAAGCGGCGAATGGCTTCCTTACCGTGGCGGCGTTATGATTTCATATAAATTAAACTAAAAATCAGCTTAATTTAGGAAGCGTTTTTATATACAAATCTTCCACTTTTTTTCTAGCCCAATCTGTTTTTCTTAAAAAAGTAAGGCTTGATTTTACGCTGGGATTTGATATAAAGCATTTTATAGGAATCAATTCTCCTAAAGCATCAAAACCATAATACTCTACCAGAGTTTCGACAATTTTTTGAAGTGTTATTCCGTGAAGCGGATCTTTAGGTTTGCTTTCCATATTTATAGGTTTTAAAAGAATACTAAAAGGCCGTACTTAAAAAAGTACGGCCTTTTTTGCAAAATTAATCAATTGCCTTAAACAATTCACTAAAATTTAGAATATGAACTTAAATCCAAAAGAAAACGACGATACTAATCATAAATTAAAATAAATCTTTACTTATATTTGATCATGTGAAGTTTTACAATTTTCCTTACTTTTGCACCTATGTTAAAATCAGTCAATATACTTAATAAAAGAGCTCGGTTTGATTATGAGATAATCGATACCTATACCGCTGGAATTGTTTTAACCGGAACCGAAATTAAATCGATCCGTTTAGGAAAAGCAAATATTACAGAAAGCTTCTGCGAATTTCATAACCTTGAACTTTTTGCCATTAATACTTATATCGAAGAGTATTCATTTGGAAATCAATTCAATCACCAATCAAGAAGTGAGCGAAAATTACTTTTAAATAAAAAAGAATTAAAGTCACTTCATAAAAGTGTTCAGGCAAAAGGTCTTACTATAGTACCTTTAAAAATGTTTACAAATGAAAAAGGTCTTGCCAAACTGCAGATAGGTCTTTGTAAAGGAAAGAAAAACTACGACAAACGTGAATCTCTGAAAGAACAGGATACAAAACGCGATTTAGACCGAATCAAGAAAGCTTATAACTAAAAGTTATTTCGTTAAGAGGTAATTTGCTTTTATTTTATGCGTATTTTTATTACAATAATTTTTAAATAATTGTAATTATGAAAAAATACCTGATTCTATTAATCGTAATTCTGGCACTTTCAAGCTGTGGCAGTAATACAACTATTGTAAATAGCTGGAGAGATCCTAAAATAACTGTAGCGCAGGAACACTTTAAAAAAGTGCTGGTCGTAGCTTTAGTGAAGGATGAAGCTTCGAGAAGGGTTGCCGAAAACAGAATTGCAGCCAGTAATCCGATATTTAAAACTTCTTATCAATATCTTAACGAAACCACAAAACAGCTTACACAGGAACAAAAACTAAAAATCCTTCAGGATGAAAATTTTGATGGAGTTGTTACAATGCGTTTGGTAAGCATAGACAAAGAAACCAATTATGTTCCCGGAACTTATACAGGAATGTACTACGGAGGTTTTGACGGTTTATACAGTGGTATGTATGGCTACGGATTTGGAAACTGGTACGGAATGTACTCCCCTGCTTTTTATGATCCGGGATATTATCAGGAAACAACATCTTATATGGTTGAAACCAATATTTTTTCATTAAAAGAAAACAAACTAATCTGGACAGGAACTACTAAATCAGATTATGTTACAGATTTAGGACAGACAGTAGATGCTATAATGCTGGCTGTGGTAAAAGAAATGAGAAAAGACGGATCTTTACCTCCAAAATAAAAACAAGAAAGCAGCTTTTAACTATGCTGCTTTTTTTTACAATTATAAAAATGACTAAATTTGTCAAGACTTTAATTTTCATTAAAAATGAAATCACTTTTAAAAAATGCGAGAGAACAAAAAGGTTTAAAAACCCGCGAAGTAGCACAGCTTCTGGGTATTGATCAGGCATTGATCAGTAAATTTGAATCGGGAACCCGAAAACCAACAAAAGATCAGATCTCAAAGTTGTCTCAATTATTAGAAATTGATTATGAAACTTTGATGATTGCCTGGTTAAAAGAAAAAATTCTTTATGAAATTGGCGATGAAGAATTTGCTTTGAAAGCTTTAAAGTTTGCAGAAGATGAAATCAAGTACAACAAAACAGCATCTAATCTTAAATTATCAACTTCATTAGAAAAAATATTAAAAGAAATTGATATTCTAAAAGACAAATTAGATTCGCACAGGCAATTTGACAGCTATAAAATCAAACAAGCTTTAGAACTCGAATATACTTTTGAAAGTAATAGAATTGAAGGAAATACAATGACACTTCGCGAAACCGATATGGTTATTAATGAAGGTTTGACCATTTCCGGCAAAAGCATGCGGGAACATCTTGAAGCCATTAATCATCAGGAAGCAATTGGTTTTATCAAAGATTTAATGAACAAAAACAATTCATTAAATGAACGCGATCTTCTATCAATTCATAATCTTATCCTAAGAGGAATTATTCCTGAAGATGCCGGCCGTTATAGAAAAGTTCAGGTTATGATTCAAGGAAGCAGTCACATGCCTCCTCAACCTTTAATGGTACCTCAGGAAATGGAAGAGTATTTTACATGGTATGAAATCAATAAAAACAAACTACATCCTGTTATTCTGGCGGCCGAAATGCACGAAAGATTAATTACAATTTATCCTTTTATTGATGGAAACGGAAGAACTTCAAGATTAGTAATGAATTTAATTTTAATGCAAAAAGGGTATTTAATAGCCAACATTAAAGGCGATTATGAAAACCGAATGCAATACTATCAATCTTTAGAAATCGCACAAACTAAAAAAGACAAAGAAGATTTTTTACTCTTTATTGCCCAAATAGAAAAAGAAAGTTTAGAAAGATATATTGGAATTCTTACACAATAAAAAAGCCCAGTCTAAACTGGGCTTTCTCATTAATTTTTATCTTCTAATAAAGGAACAAATCTAAATTCTCCAAACTCATGTTTTTCAAATTGAGTTTCGTTTTTTCTAATTAATAAAGTCATAATCTGAACATCTTCTCCCAGCGGAATAACAAGTCTTCCTCCTATTTTTAACTGCGCCATTAAAGGCTGCGGAATAAACGGAGCACCTGCTGTAACAATAATACTATCAAAAGGAGCAAAATTTGGCAGACCTTTGTATCCGTCTCCAAAAGTAACATGCTTTGGACGAATATTTAATTTCGGAAATAAATTTGATGTCGTTTTAAACAATTCATTTTGTCTTTCTACCGTATATACTTTTGCACCAAGCATAAACAAAACAGCAGTTTGGTAACCGGATCCTGTTCCTATCTCTAAAATTTTATGATCTTTTTTTACTTCAAGCAATTGCGACTGAAAAGCAACTGTGTAAGGCTGCGAAATGGTCTGCCCCGCGCCTATAGGAAAAGCCTTATCTTGATAAGCATAATCTTCAAAACTGGAATTTAGAAAAAGGTGTCTTGGGATTTTTTTAATCGCATCTAAAACAGCTCTGTCAGTAATTCCTTTTTGCTCTAAAGTGCTTACTAATTGATTACGAAGTCCTTGATGTTTGGCAGTGTCTTTCAAAATGGATAGGTTTTATTTTGGCAAAAATAAGAAACAAAACACGAATTCAAATATTGATTTTTAAATATTAAATTAATAAAGTAGAAAGTCAAAACGCGAAAGTCAAAAGCTAGAGCTCATAATTTATAATTCATAACTCACAACGCACAATTAGCTAAATTCATTTTCACTTTCGACAAATAAATTATATTTTTGTTTAAAATACATTCTCATGTTAAAAGTAGGAGTTTTAGGTGCTGGTCATCTTGGTAAAATACATTTACGCTTATTACAACAATCTGACAAATACGAATTAGTTGGATTTTACGACGAAAATCAAGAAAATGCCGAAAGAATTTCAAAAGAATTTGGCTATAAAAACTTCAGCACAATTGCAAAACTCATTCACGCTGTCGATGTAATCGATATTGTTACACCCACTCTTTCACACTACAAATGTGCAAAAGTAGCAATCAAATCAGGAAAACATATCTTTATTGAAAAACCAATTGCCAATACTGTTGATGAAGCCGAAGAAATTATCGCTTTGGCCAAAGAATACAATGTAAAAGGTCAGGTTGGTCATGTAGAGCGTTTTAATCCCGCTTTTATTGCAACCAAAAACATGATCGAAAACCCGATGTTTATAGAAACGCATCGTTTGGCCGAGTTTAATCCGCGTGGTACAGACGTTCCTGTAGTTCTGGATTTAATGATTCATGATATAGATGCTATTTTAAGCGTTGTGAACTCAAAAGTAAAAGATATTCACGCAAGCGGTGTATCTGTAATTAGTGATACTCCGGATATTGCCAATGCCAGAATTGAATTCGAAAATGGCTGTGTTGCCAACTTAACAGCAAGCCGAATTTCGATGAAAAACATGCGTAAAACACGTTTCTTTCAAAGAGATGCTTATATTTCGGTTGACTTCTTAGAGAAAAAATGCGAGGTAGTTCGTATGAAAGATGCTCCGGAAGTTCCAGGCGATTTTGATATGATCTTGCAAAATGCCGAAGGCGTAAAAAAACAAATCTATTTTACCAATCCAGATGTGGAGCAAAATAATGCTATTCTTGACGAATTAGAATCTTTTGCTCATGCAATTAATACAGATACAACTCCGGTTGTAACACTGGAACAGGCTACAGATGCATTGCGTGTAGCGTATCAAATTATTGATTGTTTCGATAAATAACTAAAGAAAATCAAAATAAATTAGCCACGAATTCGCATAATAATTAGTGAATTCGTGGCTAAATCATAAATATAATAACTAATATAAAAATGAAAACTATAGCTGTAATTGGTGCAGGAACAATGGGTAACGGAATTGCTCATACATTTGCACAAAGTGGTTTTGTTGTAAAACTTATTGATGTTTCAGAAAAATCATTAGATAAAGGAATGGCAACTATTGCGGCCAATTTAGATCGCATGCTTGCCAAAGGTTCTATTACTCAAGAAGATGTTGCCAAAACAATCACTAATATTATTACGTATACTGATATTAAAGATGGTGTTGTCGGCGCTGATTTGGTTGTAGAAGCGGCTACCGAAAATGTAGAATTAAAACTGAACATCTTTAAACAATTAAACGAAGCTTGTTCTCACAATACGATTTTAGCAACCAATACTTCTTCGATCTCCATTACTCAAATTGGCTCAGTTGTTGCACATCCTGAACGTGTTATCGGAATGCACTTTATGAATCCTGTTCCAATTATGAAATTGGTTGAAATCATCCGCGGTTACAATACCAGCGATGAAGTCACTAAAATTATCATGGATTTATCTGTAAAACTAGGAAAAACCCCAGTTGAAGTAAACGATTATCCAGGTTTTGTAGCCAATAGAATTTTAATGCCAATGCTAAACGAAGCAATCGAAACGTTATACAATAAAGTTGCCGGAGTTTATGAAATTGACACCGTAATGAAATTAGGAATGGGGCACCCTATGGGACCGCTTCAATTAGCTGATTTTATTGGTCTTGATGTTTGTCTTGCCATTTTAAATGTAATGTACGAAGGTTTCAAAAACCCAAAATACGCTCCTTGTCCATTATTAGTAAATATGGTAAGAGCCGGAAAATTGGGCGTAAAATCTGGTGAAGGTTTTTACGATTACAGCGAAAGTAAAAAAGCAGAGAAAATCTCGAAGCAGTTTTTATAAAAAAGAAATATCATGTCGATTCAATCGAATTTAAATACAATTAAAGCAAGTTTATCTGAACATGTAACCCTTGTTGCCGTTTCAAAAACCAAACCTGTTTCAGATTTAATGCAGGCTTATGAAGCCGGTCAGCGCATTTTTGGAGAAAATAAAATCCAGGAAATGACGGAGAAATGGGAACAAATGCCAAAAGATATTCAATGGCACATGATTGGTCACGTTCAGTCGAATAAAGTTAAATTTATGGCACCATTTGTGAGTTTGATCCATGGTGTTGATAGTTTGAAGTTATTGCAGGAAATCAACAAACAAGCTTTAAAAAACAACAGAACAATAGATTGCCTTCTTCAAATGTATATTGCCGAAGAAGAAACTAAATTTGGTTTAGACGAAAACGAATTAATTGAACTTTTAACTTCTTCAGCATTTAAAGAGTTAAAAAATATTCGTATCTTAGGATTAATGGGAATGGCAACCTTCACAGAAGATCAAAATCAAATTAAAAAAGAATTTACCCATTTAAAATCCATTTTTGATTCATTAAAACATATTGACGGATACGGTAAAGACGCACTACAGTGCGTCTCTACAATTTCAATGGGAATGTCCGGAGATTATCAGCTTGCAATAGAATGCGGCTCTACAATGGTTCGCATTGGAAGCAGCATTTTTGGCGGAAGATAATTTCAAAACTGCATATAGTAAGACGCACTGCGGTGCCTCTCTACAGAAAAACTGAATACTAAAAACTGAGACTGAACACTTAATTTGTACGCAATACTAGACATAGAAACAACTGGAGGACAGTTTAATGAAGAAGGAATTACTGAAATTGCCATCTATAAATTTGATGGACATGAAGTAGTCGACCAGTTCATCAGCCTTGTCAATCCCGAAATTCCAATTCAGCCTTTCGTTGTAAAGCTGACTGGAATCAACAATGCTATGCTGCGTTCTGCGCCAAAGTTTTACGAAGTTGCCAAACGCATTATCGAAATTACAGCCGACTGCGTTATTGTAGCTCATAATGCCTCTTTTGATTACCGAATTTTACGAACTGAATTTAGACGTTTAGGCTACGATTTTGAAGCCAGAACACTTTGTACCGTAGAATTAGCCAAAAAATTAATTCCGGAACAACCTTCTTACAGCTTAGGAAAATTGGTGCGCGCACTCGGAATTCCAATGGCAGACCGACATCGCGCCAGCGGAGATGCCATGGCAACGACAAAGCTTTTTAAAATGCTTTTAGAAAAAGATGTTGAAAAAACCATCGTAAAAGATTTTATAAAGCTGGAAGTCGAAAAAGGAATTGCGCCAAAATTTCTGGATCTTTTAAGTCAAATGCCAGCCAAAACCGGCGTTTACTACATTTATAACGAAAGTGGCACTTTAATTTACATTGGCAAAAGCCAAAATGTAAAAAAGAGAATCAACCAGCATTTTACCGGAATTACCACTAAAAGCAAAAAGATTCAAGCCGAAGTTTTTACCATAACTTACGACGAAACCGGAAGCGAATTAATTGCACTTTTAAAAGAAAGTCAGGAAGTTAAGGTAAATCGTCCAAAATACAATCGTTCGCAGAAAAAATCAGTTTTTCCTTTTGCCATCTACGCCGAAAAAGACGCTAAAGGCTACATCAATTTAAAACTGGAAAAAGCCGACGGTCGTAAAAAAGAAATTACATCGTTTGCTTCATTGCAGGAAGGAAAAAATGCGCTTTTTAAATTCACGGCAAAATACCATTTGTGCCAAAAATTAACCGGTTTATATCAAACCAAAAAAGAGTGTTTTCAATATAAAATCAAAGAATGCGACGGCGCCTGCATTGGCGAAGTTACACCCGAAATTTACAATTTAAGAGTTCAGCAGTTTATTTCTGAAAACAGCTTCGAAAACAAAAACATGATTTTGATAGACCGAGGCCGAAATATAAACGAAAGAAGTGCCGTATTAATCGAAAACGGAGTTTATAAAGGATATGCCTACTATGATCTTAACTATCAGATTACCAATATCGATATCCTAAAAAATATCCTGATTCCAATGCAGCATAACCGCGATGTAAAAAATATTATCCAAAGCTACATCCGTAAGAGTAAATCTCTAAAAGTCCTTCATTTTTAACAAAACAAAACTTTCATTATCTTCGCAGATATGAAAAATAGAAAATCACAATACGAAATCTTTCGAGAAAAAATAAAAATCATCCTTTATGGTACAAACACCATTCTAGGACGAATGTTCGATTTAGTTCTATTGGGTTTGATTTTATTGAGCGTTCTTTTAATCATGCTCGATACCGTCGAAGGAATCAGCCAAAAATACCATCAGCCGCTTATAATTTGCGAATGGATAATCACCGTATTTTTTACAATCGAATATATTTTACGCGTTATATCCATTCAAAAACCAGTCAAATACGTTTTCAGCTTTTACGGAATCATCGATTTACTGGCTGTATTACCCATGTATTTATCAATATTTTTTCCCGGTGCAAGTGTTTTATCCGTTGTCAGGGCATTGCGATTCTTCAGATTATTCAAAATATTACATATCCCCCAAATTTCGCATCAATCAGCACAGCTTAAAGACGCGATCGAAGCCAGTAAAGAGAAAATTTTAGTTTTTATTTATTTTGTACTCATCAGTACCGTAATTATTGGCACCATAATGTATCTGGTCGAAGGCAGAGAATCAGGATTTACCAGCATTCCAATGGGAATTTATTGGACTATCGTAACCTTAACCACTGTGGGCTACGGTGATATTTCGCCACAATCGCCTTTAGGACAATTTATTGCAGCATTAGTCATGATTTTAGGTTACGGAATCATCGCCGTTCCAACAGGAATCGTAACAGCCGAATTTGCTAAAAGCAGTCTAAAAAGTAACGCTGTAAACACAAAAAAAACATGCAGAAAATGTCAATCTCAAGTTCATTTTGATAACGCAAAATACTGTTATGAATGCGGAACCGAATTGCCAATTAATTAATATGAAGCCATTCCAGCTGTACATTGCAACTCCTCCTTATCTTTGTTGTTTTTTAAGGCATAAAAGGAGCTTCTAAAGTCGCTCTTTTACACCAAAAAAAACGAACAAATATAAGTCCGGGGTTTCCATTTCCATCTGGGCTAAAAAATATGAAATACCTAATAACCATTGTCGGACCAACAGCTATAGGCAAAACTGCCTTGAGCATTGCTTTGGCACAACATTTTAAATGCGAAATTGTTTCTTGCGACAGCCGTCAGTTTTTTAAAGAAATGACGATAGGAACCGCTGTTCCCAATCCCGAAGAACTGAACGCAGCAAAACATCATTTCATTCAAAATAAATCTATTTTCGAAAATTATACCGTAGGAGATTACGAAAAAGAAGCCTTAGCTAAAATCGAAGAGCTATTTCAAACCAATGATTTCGTTATTCTTATAGGCGGTTCAGGATTGTATGTAGACGCCATTTTAAAAGGATTTGACGAATTTCCGGAAATCAACCCAGAAGTACGTTCTCAGGTAAATTCAAATTATGAAAAACTAGGAATCGAATACCTGCAAGAACAACTTAAAAACTTAGATCCAGAATATTATCAAAAAATAACTTCAGAAAATCCACAGACTTTGCAAAACCCACAACGAATGATGCGTTTTGTAGAAGTTTGCATTGGAACTCAAAAACCCTATTCTTCTTTTTTAAACCAGAAGAAAAACAATCGAAACTTCACCCCTATTTTAATTGGTTTAGACGCTGACAGAGAAGTTATTTACAACCGAATCAACCAGCGGGTTGACATCATGATGAACCAAGGTTTACTGGAAGAAGCGAAAACGTTATACCCTAATAAAGAGTTAAATGCGCTTCAAACTGTCGGTTATAGAGAATTATTTAGTTATTTTGACGAAGAATTCACTCTTCCGTTTGCCATAGACGAAATCAAGAAAAATACCCGCAGATTCTCCAAAAGACAATTAACCTGGTTCAAACGAAACGAATCAACCAAATGGTTTGATTATTCGACTGATAGAAATAAGATTATAAATTACATAGAAAATCTTCTAAAATAGAAATCTTTTCTCTTTCATCTTTATTCTATTTCCCGCAGGAAAAATCTAAAATCAACAATCTAAAATCTAAAATTACAAAATGCCAATATCTCCAAATTTCACGTCAGTTTATAGTAAAGACTGGGAAATCAATTTCATACAATGCACGCCAGCAGGTTTTTTAAAATATACCGATTTATGTAATATTTTACAATTAACAGCGGGAGCACATGCCGAAATTGGAGGCATCAGTTTTCATGACATGCAGGAATTTCATCAATCATGGGTTTTAAGCCGTATGCGAGTAGAAGTTCATGCTTTACCAAAATGGCAGGATGTTGTAACAGTAAAAACATGGATCAACAGCCTTGAAAATTCACGTTCTGTTCGTGCCCTCGAAATGTATGTTAACGGAAAAAAAATTGTAGGCTGCGAAACCTATTGGGCCGTTTTCAATACACAAACACGCCGACCTGAGCCTTTGGCAATTCCATACGAACATTTCGAATTATTCCCCGAAAACAGAGCGACAGAAGAAGGATTCTCTAAAATAAACATCAATCACGAAAAAGAAGCCGTTTTCGAAAAAATCGTTTATTTATCTGATCTAGATATTGTAAATCACGTAAATAACGTTAAATATTTAGAATGGTGCCTTGATCACGTTGATCCAAAAAGAATTTTAAAACAAGAAGTAAAAAGCTTCGAAATGAATTTCATGAAAGAGCTTTCCCTAAAAGATAATGTTGTAATCCACGAAAGCGAAGATGACGATCATACAACTGCAACATTCAGCATAACAAAAGGCGAAAAAACCTGTTTTGCTTTGGAGCTGCATTGGAAGTAATTAGCCCACAGATTTAACGGATTAAACTGATTAACGCAGATTTTTATCGTTATATCATTTCAAGCAAAAACTCCGCTAGGAGTTTATCGTTGGTAGAAAAAAGGATGCGGTATAAATAAAAATGTCCCGTAGGGACATCTGAATTATAAAAAACGATGCGATTCAAATAGAATCGCATCGTTTTTTCATTAAAATCATTTTAATTTCTTTTTAGAACTTTTTTTGGGTTTCTTTTTCTTCTTTAGCAAATTCACCTTATTTTCAATTCTTTTTTCTACATCATTAATATTATACTCGTATGCAAATTGTAAAGAATACAGTTTTGCATTTTTAATTTCCTCTAATGCTTTCTTAAATTCTTGACGTGCTTCAAAAAGAATTGCTTTTTTTACATAAATATCAGATTTGTTTATTCCTTTTATCGTCAAAGCAAAATCAATCAGCTTTAACGCTTCGTCATAATCTTCGTTTAGAATTAAAGTCTGTAAATAATACGGATACACTTCCAGCGCATGAATATTAATAGTTAAAGCTTCCTGAAAGTACAGTTTTGCTTCTTCATAATTCATTAATTGTTCTGCCTGAATTCTTCCGTACAAACACAAAACCATAGTATTTTTTGCATCATAAGAAAAAGCATAATCCAAAGATTCTATCGTTCCTTCAAGCCAAAACGGATAATTATCCAAAGCCTGAAAAAGGTATTTATCAATTGTTTTCATTGCGTAAATCGTTTTTTAATTTCTGACGGGTTCCTTTGTAACTTTTCTCAGCTTTATTCTTTTTAAAGTCACTTCCGGTAAAAACCCTAACAGGATTTCCACGCTCAATATTAAGCTGGTTTTCCCATTGTTTTCCCACATGATTTTTAAGCTGAATCAGTTTCTCGTCTTCTAGTTTTTTTAATAATCTTTCTGTTGCCAGTTTTTTGTTTTGGTGCTGCGAACGGCTGTCCATCGAAACTACTGCAATTCCGGTTGGAATATGCGTTGCCCTTATTGCCGAACTGACTTTGTTTACATGCTGACCACCCGCGCCTGAGCTTCTCATGGCCTGATATTGAATATCATTTTCAGAAACCGATGCATTTTTCTGCGGTTCAATTTCAAAGATTCCAATAAACCAGTTCTTGCGTTTGTGCATTTTCCTAAACTGACTTTGGCCAATCCATTGAATCGTTCCAATCCAGGATTTCACAAATTGATCCACATTCTTTCCTTTTACAGCAATAGAAGCCGTTTCGACTGTTCCGTTTTCTTGGCCTGCTTCACGCTGCAACAGCAAAACCTCTAATTGCTGATTTTGTGCTTCTTCCAAAACTTTTTTAAGCACTTGGGCAACCACCCAAGTGCATTCTGCAGGTCCTCGACCCGCTGTTATTTGAATTATTTTTTCCATTTTTAAGTCTCTTTTTTAGCGGTCCATTCTAACAATCTTAGGTGTAAAAGTTCCCAGAACTTCCACCAAATCAGTTTGGTTTGCCATCACTTTTGTAATGTCTTTGTACGCCATTGGTGCTTCGTCAATATTGCCTCCAATCAAGGTTACATCGCTGGCTTTTAAAACCTTTTTAATCTCGCTTTGCGTAAAAGTGCTTTTACATTTCGCTCTCGAAAATAAACGTCCGGCACCGTGCGAAGCTGAGTTTAAACTTGCAGCATTTCCTTTGCCTTTTACAATATAACCCGGTGCTGTCATCGAACCGGGAATAATTCCCAGCTGTCCTTCACCTGCCGGTGTTGCGCCTTTTCTATGCACGATACATTCCTGACCGTTTACCATTTCTTTCCAGGCAAAATTGTGATGGTTTTCTATCGTTACCACTACTCTTTTCCCAATGGCTTTAGCTATTCGTCTGTGAATATCATCGTGACAGGCTTGTGCATATTCTCCGGCTAAATTCATCGCCAGCCAATATTCCTGACCATCGTGCGTATTTAAATCCAGCCATGCCAAATGTTGTACATTTTTAGGCAGCGGACATTGTTTGGTTGCCAGATATGTGTAATGCTTTGCAATATTAGCACCTAAACCTCGAGAACCACTGTGTGAAAGAACAGCAAAATATTCGCCTTTTTCAAGCTTCCACTCGTTCTCTGGATTTTCAATTTTAGCAATTCCAAATTCTACAAAATGGTTTCCTCCTCCAGAAGTTCCTAATTGTTTATAGGCTTTTGGCAAAAGATTCTTCAGCAGCGGAATATCCTTAAATTCGGATTTATAAAACACTTCATGATCTACTCTTGAAGTATGCGTTTCGTACATTCCAAACTTGGTATTGTCTTTTAAAATTGCTTCTAACTGATGTTCTTTTCCTTTGAAATGAGACGCCGGCAAATCGAAAATCGAAAGACTCATTCGGCATCCAATATCAACCCCAACTCCGTATGGAATTACAGCATTATCTGTTGCTAAAACACCGCCAATTGGCAATCCATATCCGGAATGAGCATCTGGCATTAAAGCTCCTGCGACCGAAACTGGCAGTTTTAACGAATCGTATAATTGAAATTTTGCCTGCTGGTCAATTTCATTTTCGCCAAAAATTGTAAAAGGTACTCTGGTTGTTTTAAGCTGATGCATTCTTACATGAACAGGATTTACCAAACCTTCGGCTACTTTGCCCCATGTTCCGTGTCCTTCAAACTTTTCCGGATGAAGTAAAACATCTTTTGCTTCTGCTAGAATAGATTCCTTTTTTTCTCTTTTTCTATATCTGTTAATCTGCCCTAAGGCTATATTTATTGAATTATTCTTTGGAAATCCTAACTTAATCAGGTCTTTTCCAGTTAATTTATTTCCCATGATTTATATCATTTCGTCTACATATTGCTGATACAATACATGCAGACTTTTATTTTTAATTGGGCTTATCTCTTTTGGATTTTCATTTTCATAATAACTCCAACGATGAGAAAAACCATCTACTAATTTGTTTATCTTATGTCTTAAATTAAGATTAGTAATGTAATTGTCAAGAAGCTGAATCTCACTTTCCAAATCTGAATCGACCATTTTAGTATGTGTGATCATGTACGGACTAATGCGAAGTACATAGCGCCATGGCTCATTAAACACATAATGAATTTTATATCGCTTAAAGTTGCTGCACCAACGTTCGCGCTTATAAAAATGCATTTTTTCTTTTTCTGTCAATTCTAATTTTGGACTTCTCCATTCCCATTCCGAAAATTCTTTTACAGTTTGAATTTTTTCAACATAAACATTTCTTCTTTTTCTCTTTTTCTTTCTTTTAAAAGACTTTTCAGAAGAAAACTGCCATGTATTTATTTTTTCTAAAAGTGTTCTGTAAAATGCGGCTTCGCTTGATCTTGATATATCTTCTCTCAGTACAAAATGACGCTGCCATCCTTTTTGATATGGATTTTCAAGCGGAACTAATGGCAAATCTTTTCGTTTGTTCCAAAGTTCTTTTTCAAGCTTTCTTATCTGAATTAATTGTTTTTCGAAATCTTCTTTTACTAATCTTTTTTTTCTTCTTTTACTTTTAAAACGAGTGCACAAAGCATACTCATCTACCGTATAATTTTGCATTAAAAATTATAGTGCATTAAATTAACAGCCAAATAGGCTTACCATTTTATCCGTGAAGGATAAATAAAATCGATTTTCGGGAAGATTTGAAGTGTCTAGAATAAAAAAAGCCCGAAACTAAATGTCTTCGGGCTTTTTTATATATCTAAAAATATATTTCTAAGATTGAAATAAGCCACGAAGAATTGCTACACCAAATACGTTTGGTGTGAAGCGCTGAGATGTCGATCTATGTACAAACATTTTTCTTCGTTTTTAAAGGGTTATTATTTTTTTCGTGTGCAAATATTCAGAATTGTTTTTTGATTTTCCAAATTTATTTTAAAGAAAATTCATCTAAAAAATAATCAAGGGATTTTTTGAATCGTAAAAACTATATTATCTATCTGAAAACTAAAGCCCTAGCCCTGATGGAAGTGGCATCCTTTTTCTTGCTTCTTTAGCAAGAAAAAGATATAGCGGACAGCAGGAAATTGCTCCAAATTAAAAAGATCTAAAATTAAATTCCAAATTTTGTTAAATTTATAAATATGTTAGTTTGCTAATCTTTGGTTAGATGCACTGCTGTGCATCTCTACAGTCAATCTTTGTCGATTTCAATTATCCCCATCCTTAATCGTAGAGACGCACTGCAGTGCGTCTACGCAAAGTGAATTAACAATCTTTGCCGAATTAACGAGATTACGCATATTTCTACTTGTTTTTAAAGCATAAAAAAAGCCCTGATTTCTCAGGGCTTATATTTTTTCAGGTGAATTTGTTATTCAGAAACTTTGCTTTTTACTACTAATCTGAAACCTTCTCCGTGAATGTTAAGAATTTCAACATCTTCATCAGATTTTAGGTATTTTCTAAGTTTAGCAATGTAAACGTCCATACTTCTTGAAGTAAAGTAGTTGTCATCTCTCCAGATTTTAGTTAACGCTAATTCTCTTGGCATTAAATCATTTTCATGTAGAATTAACATTTTAAGTAATTCATTTTCTTTTGGAGATAGTTTTATTGGCTCCTCGTTTTCAAAAGTTAAGAATCTTAGTTTAGAATTTAAGTGGAATTTACCAATATTAAATTCAAACTGTACTTGTTCTGCTTTTGTATCAGCTGATTTTCTTTGGATAATCGCTTTAATTTTCATCAATAAAACCTCTGAGTCAAAAGGCTTATTTAAATAGTCGTCAGCACCAGCTTTGTATCCTTTTAACACATCTTCTTTCATAGATTTTGCAGTTAAAAAAATAATTGGCACTTCGCTGTTCTTTTCTCTAATTTCTTTGGCTAAAGTATAACCATCTTTATAAGGCATCATTACATCAAGAATACATAAATCGTAAACATCTTTCTTGAATTTCTCGAAACCTTCCATACCGTTTTTAGCTAAAGTAACTTCAAAGTCATTTAACATTAGATAATCTTTAAGAACCGCCCCAAAATTTAGGTCATCTTCTACTAAAAGTATTCTTTTGTTATTATTTTCCATATTTTAATTTATTAATGGTATTTTTATTATAAAGGTGCTACCTTTTCCTTTTTCGCTTTCAACATATACTTGTCCATTGTGATCCTCGACAATTCTTTTTACATACGCCAGACCTAAACCGTGTCCTTTTACATTATGAAGGTCTCCCGTATGCTCTCTGTAAAATTTCTCGAATACTCGTTTCTGAGCTATCTTACTCATTCCTAATCCGTTGTCTTTCACTTTTATCAGAATCATGTCTTTTACATTTTCTGTAAAAATTTCAATTTCAGGAATGCCAGGTGTATATTTTATAGCGTTCTCTAAAATATTTACCAGAACGTTAGTAAAGTGAACTTCATTAATTAAACATGTCGTTCTCGCTGCATTATAATGTTTTACAACTGTTCCTTTTCTGTCTTCTAAAATCAAATTAACGTGCTCAATTGCATCGTCAATAATTTCATGAACAACAGTAGGTTCTTTTGTAATATCGAGTTCTCTTTTTTCTAATTTAGAAATTCGCAATACATTTTCAACCTGTGCATGCATTCTTTTATTCTCATCTCTAATCATTTGAAGGTATCGAAAAACTTTTTCTTTATCTTCAATAATCTTAGGATTTCTAATTGCGTCAAGTGCTAAATTTATTGTTGCAATTGGAGTTTTAAACTCATGCGTCATATTATTAATAAAATCTGTTTTGATTTCAGAAATATGTTTCTGACGCAATAATTGATTTAACGCACTTGTATAAGCTACTATTATAATTAAAGTAAAAACTATTGACAGAATAGTGATACTTAACAACTCTGATAGTAAAAATTTCTTTTTATGAGGAAAAGTAACTGACAATTCATATCTGCTATTCCCTTCGTTATCAGTATATATCGGAATATTATATGTTGCTTCTTTATCGTAGTGAAATCCATCTGATTTAATCTTAGTTGGAACACCGCTGCTATAAATTCCAAATTCAAACTTGGTCTTAACTCCGTACTCTTGTAATTCTTTCTTTAAAAGTTTTGAAAGCTTATCTTTAGTAATTCTGCCTTCAATTGGAGTTAATGATGCAATATCTTTATACTGAATTTGCTGCTGAACTTTATTTAAAATGTCTAAGCTTCCTGATTTTTCAATTGTAAGATCTGGAATGATACTTTGTCCTAAACTATTATTATCGATTCCGTTATTATTATTGTAAACTTCGGTTACTCTTTTAGAGCTGAAATTCTTAAATCGTTCACTGCTGAATTTTTTATTAAAAAGCGATCCGCTTACATCGTAATCTTCAGAAGTTAACGTATTTGAGTATACAATTGTTTTATTTGTTTTTGTATTTCTTTGTACATAAAAAACCTGAAGTAAATCTTCTTTTTTAGGAATTTTACCCGTACTGTCTTTTATTCGGTTGTATTTATCGTAAAAACTGTATTCTTCCTGCTGTTCGAGCTTGTCTGCAACGTTTCCGATAACTTGAGTAACGTGGTATTTAAACTGTTCTTCGTTGTTTTTAAACGAAGAATTAAACCAAAATACCTGCACCAGAATTATCCCTATCAAGGACAGACTCATCAATAAAACAAGTATTCTAAAAAATAATTTATTCATCGAAACAAAATTAATATTTTAACAATATACTAAATAATACATTAACCAAATATTAACATTTAAGACTGTTTTTGTTTTATATTTAAAATTTTAAGAATTTTAACAACTTCTTCTCTAGCAATTTTAAGATTAGCGTTATTAATAACAAAATTGCTCAAAGAAATTCGTTTTTCGTCATTCCACTGCATTTGCATTCTGTTTAAAACATGCTCCCGCGTAGTGTTGTCGCGCTTCATAACTCTTTCAATTCTTACTTCTTCCGGCGCGGTTACTGTAACTATATAATCAAACTCTTTATACTTCCCGCTTTCAAATAAAATTGCAGCTTCATACACTACTAATTCTTCATTTTTATGCTGCGAAAGCCAGGATTGAAAATCTTTTTTAACCGCCGGATGTACAATTGCATTTAATTTAGCTAATTCATCTGCGTTATTAAATACAATTTCAGCCAGTTTTGCCCGATTCAAAATATTGTTTTCAAAGAGTGATTCTCCAAAAGTATTTTTTATGTCGTTTACAATTTCTGCTGACTGCATTACCTTTTTGGCCTCATCGTCTGCAATGTAAACAGGAATGCCCATTTCTTTAAAAAAGGCTGCGATTGATGTTTTACCACTTCCTATTCCGCCCGTTAAGCCGATAATTTTTGTCATACTATATCTTAAAAAACATACGAGGAAAAGCTTCTTGTGGTTTTTTCTTTAATAAAATCACTTTTACAAAAGATTCCAAAAATCCTGTTCCGTAACCGTAAAATTGTTTCCAAACAGCAATTACTGATAAATACCCAATTTTGATGCTTCTATTCTGAATACTTGCTGTAAGAAAAATAATAACGAAATATACAAAATATAATTGTAATAAAATGTCAATATTAAAAATTAATAGTAAAAAAGCTATCAATAATCCTAGGATAAATACGGTAGGAAAGAAAAAAGTGAGCTTATTATGTTCTGGATACCAGCTGTTTAATATTGGTCTTGCGATTCCAAACTTTTTTACCTGAATAGAGAATTTTTCCCAGTCAATTCTGCGTTTATGATACACAAAAGCCTCTGAAAACAGTCTGGTTTCGAATCCTAAATTCCATAAACGAATGGATAAATCCGGATCTTCTCCCGGATGAATATTACCAAATCCTTTTGAAGCTTCGAATGCTTTTTTCGAAATTCCCATATTAAAGCTGCGAGGCTGGAACTTGTTAATTTTTTCAGATCCGCCGCGAATCCCACCCGTTGTAAGGAATGATGTCATGGCAAAATTAATTGCTTTTTGAATGCTCGAAAAACTTTTTAACGCTCTATCAGGACCTCCAAAACAGTCTACGTATTTCTCATTTAAAGCTTTACGAACTTCTGTTAAATAGTTTGGCGGAATGATACAATCTGAATCAAAAATGATAAAATAATCCCCTCTCGCCTTCTGCATTCCAAAATTTCTTGAATCTCCCGGACCGGAATTTGGTTTAAAATAATACGATATATTCAATTTTCCTTGGTACGTCATCACTACATCTTTACAAGGTATAGAAGACCCATCTTCAACAAGAACAATTTCAAAGGGTTCATTGTAGTCCGATTTTGTCAGGCTTTCTAAAAGTTCATCAACTTCATCTGGACGATTATACACTGGTATAATTAAAGAAAAAATCATAGCGGGAATGCGGTTTTAAGTGGAATATTTTAAACTTTAAAAATTTCAGCAAAGATAGGTTATATTCATAAAAAAACCACCAACTTTTGGTTGATGGTTTTTCTGGTATTACTTATATTTTTATTTGATACTGTCGATGTTAACTACTTCATCCGCTTCTGCTTTGTAATCAACTCCTTCAAATTCAAATCCGAATAAGTTTAAGAAATCGTTTCTGTAACCTGCTAAATCTCCAATAGCCGGTAACGTTTCTGTTGTAGCTTCTTTCCAAAGCGCCGCGACTTTTGCCTGAACGTCTTCACGCATTTCCCAGTCGTCAATTCTAATTCTTCCTTTTTCATCTACAGGAACTTCAGAACCTGTGTATAATCTATCTTGGAATAAACGCTGAATCTGCTCGATACATCCTTCGTGAATACCTTCTTCTTTCATAATTTTGTATAAAAGTGAGATATATAACGGAATAACCGGAATTGCAGAACTTGCTTGTGTAACTAAAGCTTTATTTACAGATACATACGCTTTTCCTCCTAGAGATTTTAAACTGTCTGTAATTGTAAATGCAGTAGCTTCTAAGTGGTCTTTTGCACGACCAATTGTACCTTTACGGTAAACTGCTTCTGTTAATTCTGGCCCAATGTATGAATATGCAATTGTTGTAGCGCCGTCTGCTAATAAATTTTCATTTTTTAAAGCATCTATCCACATTGCCCAGTCTTCACCTCCCATTACAGCAACTGTATTTTCAATATCTTCCTCGTTTGCTGGAGCGATTGAAACTTCGGTTACATTTCCTGTATGAAAGTCAACTGTTTTGTTTGTAAAAGTTTGTCCGATTGGCTTTAGAACTGAACGGTGTAAAACTCCTGTATTAGGATTTGTACGTACCGGTGAAGCTAAACTATAGATTACAAGGTCTACTTGTCCTAAATCAGCTTTAATTAAATCTAATGTTTCTCTTTTTATTTCGTTTGAAAAAGCATCTCCATTGATACTTTTTGCATATAAACCTGCTTTATGAGCTTCTTTTTCAAATGCTGCAGAATTATACCATCCTGGAGAAGCTGTTTTTCCTTCAACTGGCGGTTTTTCAAAAAACACTCCAATTGTAGCAGCGTCAGATCCGAAAGCACTTGTAATTCTTGAAGCTAATCCGAAACCTGTTGAAGCACCAATAACTAATACTTTTTTTGCTCCGGCAATTGCACCTTTTGATTTGATATATTCTATTTGATTTTTAACATTTTGCTCAGCTCCCTTTGGGTGGGCAGTCAAACAAATAAATCCTCTCATTCTAGGTTCTATAATCATACTTTTTCTATTTACTCATAAATCAGCAACTTATTCTTTACAATAATTGAGGGACTAATTTATGTTTGTTTAATTATTTTTCGATGACAAATATAAAGTATTTCTTTAGTTCAACAAGGCTTTGGCGTGATTTAAAGCCGAATCAGAAACGACTGCTCCGGATAACATTTGAGCAATTTCTATAACTCTTTCATCCTGAGACAACAGCCTTAATTCTGACTGTGTATCATCGTCAATTGTTGCTTTAGAAACTTTGAAATGCGAATCACCTTTTGCGGCAATTTGAGGTAAATGTGTAATGGCAAAAATCTGCATTTTAGTACTCATTTCTTTCATGATCTCTCCCATTCTAATGGCAATTTCTCCTGAAACTCCAGTGTCAATTTCATCAAAAATTAAAGTAGGCAGTTTTGAATATTGAGCTAAAATTGCTTTTACTGCCAGCATAATACGAGACATTTCTCCTCCCGAAGCTACTTTTTTCAGTAAACCGAAATCTGTTCCTTTATTGGCTGAAAACAAAAATTGCAATTCGTCTTTTCCGTTTTGGAAATAGGTTTCTGATGGCAGCAATTCCATTTGAAAACGAACATTTGGCATTCCTAATGTTTCTAAAATCGAAATTAACTGATTGGATAAAACCGGAATGGCTTTTATTCTATTTTCATGAATGGTATTAGCCAGAGTATCTAATTCATTGGCTTTTTCTTCGATTGATTTTGAAAGCTCTTCAATTTCATCACCCATATTATCTAATTCAAGAAGTGTATTTCCTAAATCGGACTGAATTTGAAGCAGTTCTTCTACAGATGTTACGTGATGTTTCTTTTGTAAATTGAAAATCAACTGCAATTTTTGACTTACCAATTCTAATTGCTCCGGATCGTTTAACAGCTTTTCAGAAGCGTTTTGCAATTCTTTTGAAATATCATCAAACTCAATTGAAATACTTGTTATTCTTTCTAATACGTTTTGATATTCTGCCGAAAATGGTGCGATTTTCTGTAAAGCGTTTTTTATTTCATTTAAACTATGAAATACGCCAAATTGTTCTTCGTTTGCAATTACAAGCGATTTATCAAGAGATTCTTTTATTATCTCAACGTTATTCAGTTTCTCAAAATCGGCTTCTAGCTCTGCTTGTTCGCCTGCTTTTAATTTAGCCGAAACTAATTCATTTAATAAAAAGGTATTGTATTCCTGCTCTTTTCCTGAATCGCTTTGCTTTTTCAACAAAGCATTCAGTTTTGATTTTTCTGATTTATAACCTTTTAATACGTTTTGGTAAGACAAAATCGTATCTGAATTATTTGCAATGGCATCAATTATTTTAAACTGAACATTTTCGTCAGACAGTTCCTGAGTTTGCTGCTGCGAATGAATGTCAATTAAAAACAAACTTAAATCTTGTAATTCCTGAAGATTTACGGGACTGTCATTAATAAAAGCACGTGATTTTCCTGAAGGCAGAATTTCGCGTCTTATAATGGTTTCCTCTTCATAATCGAGATCGTTTGCCTCAAAGAAATCTTTTAAATTGTATTTAGAGATTTCAAACTGTGCTTCGATGACACATTTTTCTTCTTTATTTTTTAATGAGGTAAGATCTGCTCTTTTTCCTAAAACAAGGCCAATTGCCCCTAAAATAATCGATTTACCTGCACCCGTTTCTCCTGTAATTATAGAAAACCCTTTTGAAAAATCAATTGAAAGTTTTTCAATAAGTGCATAATTTTTAATCGACAGTGAAGTTATCATAAAGGTTTTTTATAAATATAAAGGTTAGTTAAGAAAATAAAAAATTAAGTTTTAGAACCTAATTTGAGACCATTTGGTTGTGTTTAATGGCGAAACTTTATTTAGAACATCGGTTAGGTCTGTTACAGGAATGCTGGGACCTCCAGAAAATATAGAAACTATTTCATCTGATTTTGCATCAAAAAATACTCTCGTTAAAAATGCATTGGGTTTAACTGAATTTAATTTCCCAATAAGTATTACCGAAGATTTTATTTTTTCTTTTGCTCCTTTTAAATCATCACTCATTGTATCTAAACCTGTGTGATACAAGAAACTAGTTTGACGCAGATCGCTGAACATCGGCGAAAGCATATCGTTGATTAAATAGTAACGATTATTAAGTCCGTCAGACTGTGTCCAGCCTTTAAATCCTCCCTGCTGCGCTACGTTTGCAATATTCTGCGCGGTTTCAAGCCATTGATTTCCTGCCCCCATTTGAAAAGTATCGGAATCCATACCTAAAATTACATAACAGTAGAAAGAAAGTACAGATACTAAGTTTGATTCGTAAACAGACGGATTAAACAATAATGGTTCGTATTCTGTATATTTAAAATTGAAATCTTTATCGTTAAAGTTAAAAACCGGTGATGAATAGGTAGAATTAAAGATCAATCTTGAAGATTGTACTTGTATCGTCCCTGTAAATTGATCTGAACCGCCTGATGAGAGTGTAATATAAATAGAACAGTTAATTCTTTCGTTTTGTTTTAGCACAGCACCTGTCCAGTCTGTTTTATTAACAAACTCAGATATAGAAGTCTGAAGTGTTTTAAATACTTGCTGATTAGCATTAGGAAGCCTTTCCGTATTCACTGTTACGGTACAATTTAATTGCTGCGCCTGAGTTATTCCAAAAAACAAAAACACTAAAAAAGTAACTATCCTCTTCATACAAATAAAATATTATTTTTTAATCAGCATAAATAGTTTTTCTATTTCTTGCCGCGACTACATCATTAACTTCTACAATTTTGAAAAATGTAAAATCACTTTCTTCAAAATATCTTCTGCTACAAATTCTTTTGCTTTTAATTCCATTGGCTCAATTTTAAAATCTTTATCAATAAATGTTACTTTATTGGTTTCTTTTTTAAAACCGGCCCCTTCGTCCTGCAAAGAATTTAGAACAATCAAATCTAAGTTTTTTTTCTGAATTTTCAACTTAGCATTTTCAATTTCATTTTCAGTTTCTAAAGCAAAACCAATTAAAAACTGATTTTTTTTGATTGCTCCCAAAGAAGATAAAATATCTTTTGTCTTTTCTAATTCTATAGAAAATTCATTAGAATTTTTCTTAATTTTCTGTAAAGCAACTTCTTTAGGTTTGTAATCTGCCACAGCTGCTGCTGCAATTGCTGCGTCAACATCGTTAAAATATACATGACATGCGTCATACATTTCTTGTGCAGAAATTACATTTACAACTTCAATAGACGAATTTTTAACTTTGAAATGTGTAGGCCCCGAAACTAAAATAACTTCTGCTCCCAGATTAGCCGCTTCATTCGCAATGTCAAATCCCATTTTGCCTGAAGAATGATTTCCTATAAAACGTACGGGATCTATTGCTTCGTATGTGGGACCTGCAGTAATTAGTATTTTTTTTCCTCTTAAAGGTAATTTACTCTCTAAATCGGCTTCAAGAAAAGCTATAATATTCTCAGGCTCAGCCATTCGTCCTTCTCCGGACAAACCACTGGCCAATTCGCCATTTTCAGCCGGAATCATAATGTTTCCAAACTGTTTTAAAGCATTAAAACTAGAAATTGTAGAGGGATGCTTGTACATATCCAAGTCCATTGCCGGGGCAAAATAGACAGGACATTTAGCTGATAAGTAAGCCGCAATTAAAAGATTGTCGGAGTTTCCAGTTGTCATTTTAGACAACGTATTAGCTGTAGCCGGTGCAATCAGCATTAAGTCGGCCCAAAGCGCTAAATCAACGTGGTTATTCCAGACAGCATCTGCATCGTCTTCATTAAAGAAACTGGAGTGTACAGGATTTTTAGATAAGGTCGACAGCGTAAGCGGCGTTACAAAATCCTTAGAAGCAGGTGTCATTATCACTTGGACATGTGCACCTGCTTTTATAAAAAGTCGTACTAATGAGGCTGTTTTATACGCGGCAATTCCACCAGAAACACCCAGTAAAACTTTTTTCCCGTTTAAAACTGACATTATACTATATTATTTGTTTGAACCTCTGTGGTAAGTTTTACCGTCTAACCATTCTTGAACAGCTAAAGCGTGTGGTTTTGGTAATTTTTCGTAAAATTTAGAAACTTCAATTTGCTCTTTATTTTCAAAAACTTCCTCAAGACTGTCATTATAAGTAGCAAACTCTTCTAATTTCTCAGTTAATTCTTTTTTAATTTCAGAATTAATTTGGTTTGCTCTTTTAGCCATAATGGTAATTGCCTCATACACATTTCCTGTTGGCTCTTCAATAACTGTTTTGTTGTAAGTTATTGTATTAACAGGAGCATTCGTCTTTTTTAAATCCATGACTTTATTTATTTAGTAAATTTTTGTAAATCTGTTTCAACTCTGGCATTCATTTCATCTGCCTTCACTTTGTATTTTGTATCGCTTTTAAATTTCATCAAATTAGCATAAGCTGTCTGCGCTACTTTTAGACGCTCTTCCATTTTTGAAGGAATACTGTTTATTGCTAATTGATATGCTGAATCGTATTTGTAAAACAAAGCGTCTTCTTTAAAAGGTGTACCTGGAAAATCAGCTATAAAATTATCAAAAGCTACTAGAGCTGATTTATAATCTGAAATTGTATTGTATCCTTTAGCATTTTCGTATGCTTTTTTCTCTAATTTTCCGTTTAGAATTTTCACTGCCTCGTTTGCCTGAGCAAGGTATTCTGAGTTTGGATAATTATCGATAAATGTTTGTAACTTATCTAAAGCTTTTACAGTATCAGCTTGATCTAAACTGTAAACCGGTGCTAATTTTGAATAACTGAAAGCTCCTAAAAATGCTGCTTCCTGTACTTTTTCACTTCTTGGATAACCCGAAACAAAACTTTCAAACTGATAACCAGCTAAATAATATTGTTTTGTTTTATAGTAAGACTGCGAAAACATATAAAAAAGTTTTTCGGCCTGAGGCTTACCTCTATATGTAGGGGCCAATTGCTCAAAAAGACGAATCGCTTTTGAATATTTACCAGCATCATACATTTTTGTCGCTACTTCAAATTTTGCTGCAACATCTTCATTTTTTAATGCTTTTTGATACTCACTACAAGAACAAAAAAGGGCAACAACAATTAATAGAGATACTATTTTTTTCATTTTCTTACTTTTATTATGATTTCTTTCGACACTATGCCAAAGCAAAACCACACCGAAGTTTCGGTGGCAAATTTAGTTATTAATTTAGCGACTGCAAAATAATTTTTTAGTATCTTAAAATACTAACACTTTAACAATTATTTAATGCTCTTTTTTACAAAGTCATTTAGTCTCTCTGCTAAAGATTCATCAACTGAAACTAATGGTAAACGAACAGTGTTGTCAGCAATACCAAGGGCTTGAAACACTTGTTTTATTCCTGCCGGATTTCCCTGCTCAAAAATCATATCGATACAATCTGATAAAAAGTATTGTGTTTTAAAGGCTTCTGTTACTTTTTTATTCAATCCTAAACGAATCATTTCTGTAAATTCTTTAGGAAAACCTTGTCCAATTACCGAAATTACACCTGCACCGCCGGCTAAAACTATTGGTAAAGCGATCATATCGTCTCCAGAAATGATAAGAAAATCTTTTGGTGCATTTTTAATAAGCTGTAAAGCTTGTGCCATATCTCCTGCTGCTTCTTTTATCGCAACAACATTATCAAAATCATTTGCTAAACGAATTACTGTTGAAGGAAGCATATTGCTTGAAGTTCTTCCCGGAACGTTATATAGAATCACCGGAATTGGAGAAGCTTCAGCAATCGCTTTAAAATGCTGATAAATTCCTTCCTGTGTTGGTTTATTATAATAAGGAGAAACTGAAAGTATGGCTTCGAATGCCGAAAAATCTCTTGTTTTTAATTCCTCAACAATCTGCATGGTATTGTTACCTCCCACTCCAAGAACCAAAGGAAGTCTTCCTTTATTAACATCAATAACGGTGTTAATAACCAGCTCTTTTTCGCTTTCTGTTAAGGTTGCATTTTCTGCAGTTGTACCCATAACGACAAGATATTCAACTCCTCCGTCTATAGAAAAGTTAACGATACGCTGCAATGCTTCGATATCTACTGAAAAGTCTTTTTTAAATGGGGTTACAAGCGCAACACCAGTTCCTATTAATGATTGCATATTTTAATTTATAATATTATTTTATACTTTTTAAATACTTAAACAATTCAGAAATGAAAAGTTTATACTCTGCCATCGCAGTTTCTATCATCCATCGGTTCAATTTTGCATTGACAGACGAAAATCCTACTTTAAATTTTGCTTTTGATTTACTGGTTATCATCATTAAAATAACACTTTCAACATCATAATAACTTATCAAAAGATCAAATTCTGTATCTATAAATTCATCTAAAAAAACTTCTGTAATCTGTCCTCTCCAATCGATGTGTTTTTTACCAAAAGTAGGTTTAGAATAGATTTTTTTCTTTTTGAATTTCTGCCTGTACGCAACAATTTTTATGTTTTTCGGAGCAATTCCGTTTGAAACAAGTTCTTGTATTAACTCCTTAGAATAACGAAATTTACTCTCATCTACAAGTAAACCAATTGTTTGTATATTGCTTGTAAAGACTTCGTTTTTGACAATATTCAAGTTATTTTTTAATGATTTTTTTACAAAAAATTCCTTTATATAATTTAAAAACATAGTACTTTTACAAATTACAAAATTAATTATTTAAGCCGCATTTAAAATGGTAAAACTAAAAAAGTATAACCGATTTTTAAAACTTTTTGTTATATTCTTAACACTACTTTCAATATTTTCCTGCAGTCCTAAGAATTACAACCTGACGAAGATAGAAGGAAAACAGCTTCCTGTAACAGAAAAAATAGCTGAAACTCCTCAAATTGAAGCTTTTATTAAACCTTATCGCGATCATATTAATAAGGATCTGGATAATGTTTTGGCGTATTGCCCTGAAACGCTTGACAAAAGTACAGGAAAATGGCAGACTACTATTGGTAACCTTCTTGCTGATGTTTGTATAGAACGAGGAAATAAAGTTTTTAATACACGTGAGAAAAAAAATATCGACTTGTGTTTTTTAAATCACGGTGGTATTAGAGCTATTTTACCAAAAGGAAATGTTACAACAAGAACTGCTTTTGAGATTATGCCGTTTGAAAACAACTTGGTTGTTTTGGGTTTAAAAGGCCAGCAGATTTTAGAAATGACTGCTTATATTATTAAGGAGAAAAAACCGCATCCTTTATCTGGAATGACTTTTACGATTGCAAAAGACAATACAGCAAAAAATATTCTGATTCAGGGAAAACCTCTTGATTTGAATAAAACCTATTATGTTGCTACAAATGATTATTTGGCAAATGGCGGCGACAGCATGACTTTCTTTGCAAAAAACATTGAGAAATATGATTTGAATTATAAACTGAGAAATGTTTTAATTGATTATTTCAAAGAGGTTGACACAATTCCGGTTCCAAGAGACATCAGAATTACAGAAGAATAAAAAACAAGTTCATAGTTAGATTAATTTCTATGTGCGTAAAAAATTCAGCCACAGATTAAAGGATTAAAAAGATTAAAAATCTGTGTAAATCTTTTTAATCTGCGGCAAAAAGCTAAACAATTAAAAATATCGTTTCCGCAAAAAATATACAAAATGAAAAGAAGAGAATTTATCGAAAAAACCGCTGCAAGTACTGCCTTATTAAGTTTAGGATTGTCTTTGAGCAGTTTTGAATCCAGCGATATTAAACACTTAACTATTCTGCATACTAATGATGTTCACAGTCATATAGATCCGTTTCCGGCTGATGATCCTCGTAATCCAAATAAAGGCGGTGTGTCTCGTCGTGCTGCACTTATTGAAACTATCCGCCAGGAAAATCCAAATGTACTTTTATTAGACGCTGGAGATATTTTTCAGGGAACGCCTTATTTTAATTATTATGGGGGCGAACTTGAATTTAAGCTGATGAGTATGATGAAATATGATGCGTCAACTATTGGCAACCATGATTTTGATAATGGTCTTGATGGTTTGTATGCTCAAATGCCTCATGCTAGTTTTGAGTTCATTTGTTCTAATTATGATTTTAAAAATACCGTAATGAATGGTTTGGTTAAGCCTTATAAAATTTTCAATAAAAATGGTATTAAGGTTGGTGTTTTTGGTTTAGGAATTGAACTTCAGGGTTTAGTTGACAAACAATTGTATAAAGAAACGGTTTACAACAATCCTGTTGAAATCGCACAAGACATGACGCAGTTATTAAAGAAACAGGAAAAATGTGATTTGGTTATCTGTCTTTCGCATCTTGGCTATAAATATAAAGATGATGCAGATAAGATTTCTGATTTAAAATTAGCGGAGCTTACGCAGGATATCGATTTGATTATTGGCGGCCACACGCATACTTTTCTTGACAAGCCTACAATTGTAAAAAATAAAGCCGGAGAAAATGTACTGGTTAATCAGGTTGGGTGCTACGGAATTAATTTAGGCCGAATTGATTTTTATTTTGATAAAGATAAAGCTCACACGAACCAAGCGAGATCAATTATTGTATAATTTTTCTTTTTTGAATTCTGGCTTTTTCGAGGAAATATTCTACCATAAAAAAATAGGCCAGAATTTGTGTTACGTCACGAATTAAAACGAGTACTACTGAATAAGAAAAGTACTGGTTGAAGATGTAAAATATATCTGAAAATATATAGCTTATTGACATTAATGACATTAAGAGTGTCAGCAAGGTTCCTTTTGTAATGTAACTTACAAACGAAAAATAGCTTATTAAACTCAGTATGATTCCGTAAACGACAAAGACAATATTAAATTTCTGCATATTGTCAAATTTCATACTGAGTACAGAGATAAGCAGGTACACAATAAAAACAACTACTATAGAAATAGGCAGTATATCTTTTTTTACGAGTTTTATTCTTTCGTGTTCCCTGACAAAAAGAAGCATTATTAGGGAATAAACCACCAAGAAACTAATAACGCTTCCCATCTCAGAAACCTCAACATCCATGAGGTCAAAAACCTGCCCTATAAAACAAAAAAGAAATATTAGACTTTCTGTTTTCTTTATCTTAAATTCATTGCTGATTAAAAAATAAATAAAAATGGCAGGCAATACTATTGCTTTGGCATAAATCGCCATAAAATCCTGTTTGGTCCAATCAAAAATAATTGTAAACAGCAGTGATAAAAAAAATAAAATCAAAGACGGTTTATTCGCTTTCATTTAATTTAGTTATAAATTCTTCTTCGGATATTATAGGAATATTTAATTTGCTTGCTTTATCTAGTTTAGCTGGTCCCATATTATCTCCCGCTACTACGAAGTCGGTTTTTGCAGAAATGGAACTTCCTACTTTTCCACCGTTGTCTTCGATCGCTTTTTTTAATTCATCCCTTGAAAATTGGCTGAAAACTCCTGAAACTACAAAAGTTTTTCCAATAAATTTCTCGGTAGCATTTGGGTTAATTTTTTCTACTATTTCAAACTGAACGCCATAACTTTTTAATCGTTCAATTATGATTTTATTTTCTTCGTTTTCAAAAAACTCTATTACACTTTTGGCAATTCTTTCTCCAATTTCATCTACAAGAATTAAATCCATTAAAGAAGCCTGGCTCAGTGCATCAATATTTTTATAATGTTTTGCTAATTTTTTTGCAACGGTTTCTCCAACAAAACGAATTCCAAGTGCAAACAGAACGCTTTCAAACGGAATTTCTTTTGATTTTTCTACGCCTTTTACCAAATTTTCGGCTGATTTTTGTGCCATTCTTTCTAACGGAAGAATATCTTCGACTTTCAATTCGTATAAATCGGCATAATTGTGTACTAATCCGTTATTAAAAAGCAAGGCAACGGTTTCTCCGCCAAGTCCTTCAATATCCATTGCTTTTCTTGAAATATAATGCTGAATTCTGCCAATAATCTGCGGCGGACAGCCATAGAAATTTGGGCAGTAATGATTGGCTTCTCCGGCATTTCTAACTAATTCGGTCTGACATTCCGGACAATGTGTAATATATTGCGTTGGTTCTGAATTTTCAGGACGTTTTTCTAAATCTACGGCAATAATTTTAGGAATAATTTCGCCTCCTTTTTCCACAAAAACGGTATCGTTTATTCTAATATCCAGTTTTTCTATTTGATCTGCATTATGCAGCGATGCTCTTTTTACAATAGTTCCTGCCAATTGCACTGGTTCCAGATTAGCAACGGGAGTAATAGCTCCTGTACGCCCAACCTGATAGGAAATTGATTTTAATTTTGTCGAAACCTGCTCTGATTTGAATTTATAGGCAATGGCCCAACGCGGTGATTTTGCAGTATATCCCAGTTCTTCCTGAGAGTGTATGCTGTTTACTTTTATAACTACACCATCTGTTTCATAAGGTAATTGATGACGGTGAACATCCCAATAATCAATAAAGTCAAAAACTTCCTGCATGTTATTGACTAACTTGGCTTCGTTAGGAACTTTGAATCCCCATTTTCTGGCTGATTCTAATCCTTCGTATTGTGTTTTAAAGGGTAAATTGTTTCCGGTTACAAAATACAATAAACATTCCAGCGGACGTTTTGCAACCTCAGCGCTGTCTTGCAATTTTAAACTTCCCGATGCTGTATTTCTTGGGTTTGAATAAGGGGTTTCTCCTATTTCGATTAATTCCTGATTCATTTTTTCGAAACCGGCAAAAGGTAAAATAATTTCTCCTCGGATATCGAATTTTTCAGGATAATCTCCTTTTAATTTTATAGGAATTGATTTTATGGTTTTAATATTATTGGTTACTTCGTCTCCCTGAAAACCATCGCCGCGTGTTAGGGCCTGAACTAATTTTCCGTTTTCGTAAGAGATGCTTATGGAAGCTCCGTCGTATTTTAATTCACAGGTATACTGCAGGTCTACATTTCCTAATACGCGCTGGATTCTGTTTTCCCAGTCGATTAAATCTTCTTTAGAATAAGAATTATCAAGGGAATACATGCGGTATTGGTGCGCAATGGTTTTGAAGTTTTTTGTGACTGTTCCTCCTACTCGCTGTGTTGGAGAATCTTCGTCAAAAAACTCCGGGTGTTTATTTTCTAAATCCTGCAGTTCTTTTAGTTTGATATCAAAATCGTAATCAGAAATTGTGGCATTGTCTAACACATAATAATTGTAATTATGTTGATTAAGTTCGTTTCGTAAGGTTTGAATGGTTTCCTGAATACTCATAAAATATTTAAATAATGCGGGTTGTAATTTAGAATAAATAATATCAAAATTAGGATTATTTTTCTTCAGAAAGACATTTAAAAACGCAAATTTTATAAAATCAAAAATCAGGCAGCAAAAATATGCGGCCTGATTTTCTTCTTGTCCATTATTCTTAAAAAAGAATTTAAAAAAACCAACTTCCAAATGGTTTCTGCGTTCTATACTTTTATACTGATAATCAGATTATTAGAATACAAATATAGTACTATTTTTGAATAATGATAAAATCGGAGCGTCTGTTAAGTAAATGCTCTTCTTCAGTACATTTCACTCCGTTTTTGCATTTATTAATTAAGCGGCTTTCGCCGTAACCAATGGCACTTTCAATTCTGGAAGCGTCTATGCCTTGTGATAGAATATAATCTCTTGTTGACTTGGCTCTGTTGTCTGAAAGTTTTAAGTTATACGAGTCTTTTCCGCGAGAATCTGTGTGCGATTCTATTTTAATTTTAATGTTTGGAAATTTCTGCATAACGAAAACTACTTTCGTCAATTCTTCAATAGCCAAAGGTGTAATGTCGTATTTGTCGTAATCAAAATAAATTGGTTTTACGTCGACCATTTCAACACCTTTCTTTTTAACTACTAAATCATCGTAGTTGCTAAGTTCGAAGTTTACATCTTTAATTTCGCCTTCGTTTTCTTTTGTTGTTTCTACTGTTTTTTCGTCGCTGCTATAATTTGGCTTTGCCGCAATCATATTAACTACTTTATTACAAGGAACCACTATGGCGTATTTCCCTTCGTAATTGGTTTTTGTTTCGCCAAGTACCTCTTTAAAAGAGTTGTAAGCCATTATCGCAACGTCTGCCAAAGGTTTTTTGGTTTTTCTGTCAACCGCAATTCCAGAAATACTTTGGTTGCAGACTGGTTTTCCTTTTACAAAAGAATAGATATCATCGTCGCCTTTTCCTCCTGCTCTATTTGATGAAACATAGCCATAAGCATCTGTTTTATCCACAACATACGAAAAATCATCCTTGTTGCTGTTTATTGGAGCTCCAAGGTTTCTTGGCGTTGTGAAATTTCCATCGGATAAAAATTTACTTTCGTAAACATCTAAATCACCTAAACCATAATGTCCGTCTGATGAGAAGTACAACATTCCGTTTCTGTAATAAGGAAAAACTTCATTACCCATTGTATTGATATTTGGCCCTAAATTCAGCGGAGAACTCATCGTTCCGTCGGCAGCAATTTTTACCACATACAAATCTGTTTCACCAAAACCTCCCGGCATATCTGACGCAAAGAAAAGCCATTGTCCGTCATCGCTTAAAGAAGGATGTCCAACTGAGTAATCGTCGTTGTCGAAGAAAACTTTTTGCGGATTTTCTAATTTATTGTCTACAATTGAGCCTTTGATAATCTGGAAATTATTGATTTTGTTTTCATCCACAACCAATTTATTTTTCTTTACAATGTTTGTAGAATAATAAATGGTTTTTCCTTCCGGATCAAAAGAAGCTGTGGCTTCGTGGTATTTACTCATTACATTTGGAAGGAATATTTTTTCGTTGAATAAGCTTCCATCAGCCGGATTTCTTTCTGAAACATATAAATTTAGAAAAGGCTGATTGTTCCAGGTGTAGAGTTTTTCACTGAACTTAGTGGTATCTCTTGCCGAAGTAAAAACAATTTTATCTCCAAAGAAGGTGGCTCCAAAATCAGATTTACTGGTATTAATGTCCAGATTTTTAATCGTGTAAAGCGGTTTTGCTTTTGCGAGACTGTCTAATTGTTTCTTTTGGGCAACATATCGGTTAATTTCCTTTTTATCGCCTTTTTTATCAAGATATTCTTTCGTGATTTTATCTGCCTCATTATAATCCATAACCGCTTTCATGCTTTGAATATAACGCAGGTAGTAAATATCGGTTAAATTATTGTCTTGAACTTCGTATAGTTTTTTGTACCATTTAAGAGCATTTCGTGCATCTGAAATGAAATAATACGAATCGGCGGCATTTTTTAACGTCTGAGCCGTAGGATTTTTGATGTTCGCCAAAATTTCCTCGTACGCTTTTGAAGCGTCTGCATATGAATAATTTCTAAACAATGCATCGGCTTGTTTTAAATTAGTCTTTTGAGCAAAACTAAACGTAATGCTCAAGACTAAACTTAGGATATATAGTTTTTTCATATGTTTTATTTTTAGAAGAATCGAGGAGACTTGATTTTGCTTTGATTTTTATTGAATGTATAACGCAGAATGAACTCGTGTGTTCCATCGTTGTATTTATTCAATCCGCCTACGGTGTAATCAAAAGCATATCCGAGATAAAAACTTTTTGATATTTGAAAACCTGCCAGGATACTGATAGAATCATCTGTTCTGTAAGATCCGCCGATAACAAATTTTTCATAAAGCATAAAATTCGCCGATATATCAGCAGTCAGCGGGGCTCCGCTTACTGCTTTTACTAAAAATGCTGGTTTGAACTTTAAATTTGGGTTCAAATCAAAAACATATCCTCCCATTAAATAATAATGTAAACGATCATAATCTATAGATTCCTGAACATCATCATAATAGTCGTTCTGAATAAAGCTTGGAATTGAGAATCCTAAATACCATTTTTCGGTATAGTAGTAAACCCCTGCTCCTACAGCTAATTTCATCTGGTTGTCGATATTTTGATTTAAAAGAACGTCTGTTCCGTCATAATATCTTCCTTTAGACCAATCTATGTTTAACATTCTCATTCCTGCTTTAATACCAAAAGCAAGTCTTTTTTCATAACCTAAAGGCAATGAATAAGAGAAGTTTCCGTCTAGGTATAATTCGTTTGAGGGACCAATTTTGTCGTTGACAACACTTAATCCTAAACCAATTTTTTCATTTCGAAGCGGTGCATGTATAGAAAACGACTGTGTTTCCGGCGCTCCTGAAATTCCTACCCATTGAGAACGATGTAAAAGAGTGGCTTCTAAACTGCCGGTTGATCCGGCATAAGCCGGATTTACCGCCATTGTGTTATACATATATTGTGTATACTCGGGATCTTGCTGTGCACTTGCACATATTGTGATAAAAGAACATATTAAAATGAAATACGATTCTAATGGTTTTATATATAGTTTCATAACGATACTTATTTAGTTTAATTAATTAGATTGATTAATAGAAAGCTTATCTCATGATAGATAACCATCCTTTTTTAACCGTTCCATCTCCAATGGTAATCACATAAAAATAAGTACCTGTTGGCAGCATATCTCCTCTATTAACAACTCCGGAAACATTTGAAGTTCCGTTCCAATCGTTTTCATAATGTTGTTTGCTGTACACTAATGAACCATATCTGTTATAAACTTTCAATTCATTATTAGGATATGACTCGATACAATCAATTCTAAACAGATCGTTCGCTCCATCATTATTTGGTGTGAACTCATTGTAAACTGTTAAACAGATTGGTTCAACTGAAGCCGAAGCCGAATTGTTTGACGCATCAACATCTAAAGGAGTTGAAATTTCTATAGCAGCAACATTTAGATAATTTCCGCTGGATAATACCTCAGCAACTACTGTAAGAACTACGCTTTGGCCTGAGGCTAAAGTTGGTATTGTCCAAAGTCCTGTTGCCGGATCGTATGTTCCGCCTGTTGTACTAGAGCTTACTAAATCGTATCCGCTTGGTAAAAGTTCACTCACAATGGTGTTGATGAAACTTCCCTCGCCTACATTATTTACTGTTATAGTAAATGTTACTTTATCTCCAAAATTAGGAGTAGGATTATCTACTACATTCGTAATTGTTATATCAGAACAAGTGGCAACATTTACGTTCAGGAACTTAGTTGTGGTTTCGTTACAATTATTAGTGTAAGTAACCGAAACTCTTCCTGGTCCTATGTCAGACCATGAAACTGTTACCGTTCCGTCAGCGTTTCCTCCGCCAGAAAGAATAGTTCCGTTTGTAATTGTCCAAACATAATCTGATTTTCCGTTTGCAATTGAATAAGTCACACCTTTGAAAACACATGGAGTATCATCATTCGTTGTAAGTTGTACAGCTGCATCATTTTCAAAATTCACTGTAATACCCAGTCTGTTTGCATTTTCACATCCGTTAGTGGTGTTACTAAGCGCTGCTGCATAATAGATTCCTGCAGTAAGCGCTGTACCAGCCGCTAAAGGAGTTCCGCCTGTTGCAGTTGTATAGAAAACGACATTTGGTTCGTTAACCACAATATTTGCAATAGTTGGAGACGCTGATAAACAGAATGTTTGTGTTGTTTTAGGTGTTGTAACAAGAATCGGAGTACTTACTACCACTGCTACAGCTAATCTTACTGGGTTTTCGCAATTTATTGCACTTGCTACAGCTCCATAGTAAGTTCCTGATGCCAGAGCCGTTCCTGCCGGAATTGCAGTTCCTCCTGTTGCTGTGCTGTACCAAACTACGTTTGCTTCGTTAACCTGAATGTTAGAAACTTTTGGTGCGTTTATTGAACAGAAATTCTGTGTCGCATTTGTTGTCGTAGGTGTCGGACTTGGATTTGATACCGTAACTGTAACTTGTAAACGAGTTGAGCTTTGGCATCCTGTTACCGGATCTACAATGTTTCCAAAATAAATACCAGATACTAATGGTGTATTTGCTGCAATTGCAGTTCCGCCAGTCGCACTGCTAAACCAAGTTACACCAGTTTCATTTACCTGAATATTAGCAACTGTTGGAGATGCTGTTGAACAGAAAGTCTGAGAAGCATTTGTTGTAGTAGGATTAACCGCATTTCTAACTGTAACTGCAATTGCTAATCTTACACTGCTTGAACATCCTGTTGCAGGATCTAAAATAGCACCATAATACGTACCGCTTGTTAAAGCTGTTGTGGCAGCAATTGGTGTTCCGCCAGTTGCAGTGCTGTACCAAACTACATTCGCTTCGTTTACCTGAATATTAGCAACCGTTGGTGCATTTTCAGAACAGAAAGTCTGCGAAACATTAGTTGTTGTTGGCGTAGCAGGATCTGTTACGTTAACTGTTACTGTTAATCTTGCGCTGCTTTCACATCCGGTCGCTGCATCTTTTAAAGCTGCATAATATGTACCACTTGTTAAAGCTGTAGTCGATGGAATCGCTGTTCCTCCAGTTAAAGCGGTATACCAAACGATATTGGCTTGATTGAACTGAACACTTGCAAAAGTAGGAGCATTTACTAAACAGAAGTTTTGAGTTCCCGCTGTTACTAATGTTGGTGTTGCCGGATCAGTAACACTTATTGTTACAGCTAATCTAACAGCACTTTCGCAACCTGATGCTGGATCGCTGATCGCTGCATAATAAGTACCGCTTGTTAAAGCTGTAGTTGATGGAATCTCTGTTCCTCCAGTTAAAGCGGTATACCAAACAATGTTTGTTTGATTAAACTGAACACTTGCAAAAGTCGGCGCATTTACTAAACAGAAGTTTTGAGTTCCTGCTGTTACTAAAGTTGGTGTTCCAGGGTCGCTAACATTGATTGTTACCGCTAATCTTACCGCACTTTCACAACCTGTTGCCGGATCGCTGATTACTGCATAATACGTACCGCTTGTTAAAACTGTAGTTGATGGAATCGCTGTTCCGCCTGTTAGAGCTGTGTACCAAACGATGTTTGCCTGATTAAACTGAACACTTGCAAAAGTCGGAGCATTTACTAAACAGAAGTTTTGTGTACCTGCCGTTACTAAAGTTGGTGTTCCTGGATCGTTAACATTGATGGTTACCGCTAATCTAACACTACTCTCACATCCAGTTGTCGCATCTTTTAAAGCTGCATAATATGTACCGCTTGTTAAAGCTGTAGTTGATGGAATCGCTGTTCCGCCTGTTAATGCTGTATACCAAACGATGTTTGTTTCGTTAAACTGAACACTCGCAAAAGTCGGTGCATTTACTAAACAGAAGTTTTGAGTTCCTGCTGTTACCAAAGTTGGTGTTCCAGGATCCGTAACGCTGATTGTTACGGTTAATCTAACAGCGCTTTCGCAGCCTGATGTTGGATCGCTGATTGCTGCGTAATACGTACCGCTTGTTAAAGCTGTAGTCGATGGAATTGCTGTTCCTCCTGTTAAAGCTGTGTACCAAACGATATTAGTTTCATTAAGCTGAACACTTGCAAAAGTTGGTGCATTTACTAAACAGAAGTTTTGAGTTCCTGCCGTTACTAAAGTTGGTGTTCCCGGATCGTTAACATTGATGGTTACTGCTAATCTAACTGCGCTTTCGCAACCTGTTGTTGGATCGCTGATTGCAGCATAATATGTACCGCTTGTTAAAGCTGTAGTCGATGGAATCGCTGTTCCGCCTGTTAATGCTGTGTACCAAACAATATTGGTTTGATTAAACTGAACACTTGCAAAAGTTGGCGCATTTACTAAACAGAAGTTTTGAGTTCCTGCTGTTACCAAAGTTGGTGTTCCAGGATCCGTAACACTGATAGTTACGCTTAATCTAACAGCACTTTCACAGCCTGTAGCTGGATCGCTGATCGCTGCGTAATATGTACCGCTTGTTAAAGCTGTTGTAGATGGAATTGCTGTTCCGCCAGTTAAAGCTGTATACCAAACAATGTTTGCTTCATTAAACTGAACACTCGCAAAAGTCGGTGCATTTACCAAACAGAAGTTTTGTGTACCTGCTGTTACCAAAGTTGGTGTTCCAGGATCCGTAACGCTGATTGTTACGGTTAATCTAACAGCGCTTTCGCAGCCTGATGTTGGATCGCTGATCGCAGCATAATATGTACCGCTTGTTAAAGCTGTAGTTGATGGAATCGCTGTTCCGCCAGTTAAAGCTGTGTACCAAACAATGTTTGTTTCATTAAACTGAACACTCGCAAAAGTCGGCGCATTTACCAAACAGAAGTTTTGTGTTCCTGCTGTTACCAAGGTTGGTGTTCCGGGATCGTTAACATTGATAGTTACCGCTAATCTTACCGCACTTTCACAACCTGTTCCCGGATCGCTGATCGCAGCATAATATGTACCGCTTGTTAAGGCTGTTGTAGATGGAATTCCTGTTCCGCCTGTTAAAGCTGTATACCAAACGATATTAGCCTCATTAAATTGAACACTTGCAAAAGTCGGCGCATTTATCAAACAGAAGTTTTGAGTTCCTGCTGTTACTAAAGTTGGTGTTCCAGGATCCGTAACACTGATGGTTACGGTTAATCTAACAGCGCTTTCACAACCTGATGTTGGATCGCTGATTGCAGCATAATACGTACCGCTTGTTAAAGCTGTAGTCGATGGAATCGCTGTTCCGCCTGTTAACGCTGTGTACCAAACAATATTGGTTTGATTAAACTGAACACTCGCAAAAGTAGGCGCATTTACCAAACAGAAGTTTTGTGTTCCTGCTGTTACTAATGTTGGTGTTCCAGGATCGTTAACATTAACTGTTATTGCTGATCGAACTGAACTCTCACAACCTAGTAAATCTTTTATTGCTCCATAATAAATTGTTCCATTAACTAATGCTGTTGTTGGATCTAATGAAGTTCCTCCTGTAGAAGCAAGATACCAAACTACATTGGCCTCATTTGCCTGAAGATTAGCAACAGTTGGTGCATTGATCAAACAGAAATTCTGAGGATTATTTGTAGATGTTGGTGTTGGAGGATCATTAACTATCACAGTAGCTGCTTTAAGTTCTCCGTTTTTATTTTGACATGTATTGTCGCTTGTAACAGCTGCATAATAAGTAAGAGGGCTCATCGCAGTTGTTAAACCTGATACAGTTAAAACTCCTGTAGTACTAACCGCATAGGTTACGCCGCTTACAGTTCCGTTTAAAATAGGTTGTGTTTTATTAGCATCTAAATACCAGAAGAAAACCGGATTTGTCAGCGTAGTTGTTGGCGTTAAAACTGCATCTGTATTATGACAAATAGAAGCATTATTTACCACGATATCCGTTTCAAGTGAAGTTGGTAAGATTGTAAATGTTACTTGTTTTCTATTTGCTGGTGTAGTCTCACAATACTCATCTGAACTCACTCCTAAATAATAAGTATAAGTTCCCGGAGCTAATCCGTTTATTACTAATTTAGATGTTGTTTCACCCGGAATTAACTGGCTTGTTGTTCCGTCAAAACTATACCAGTGGTATACTGGGTTCGTAAGAACTGGTGTATTACTTAAGACTGCGTCTAATGTTACTGTTCCTGTTTCAGAACAAATAATAGTACCATTTCCTCCATTTATAGTTACGTTTGCTATTGCTGATACTGGAGTAGTAGCTCTAACCACTACTGTTACTTCTCCTCTTTCTAAAGCAGCACAGCCGTAACGAATTGGCTGAACATAATATTTATAAGTTCCTGCCGCTAATCCTGCCGGAATTGTATAAGTTTGACCACTCGCTACAACATTTCCTCCTATTGGTGAATCGTACCACGCATAATCTGCACAAGATTTAGGCGGTACCTGGAGGGTAATGTTATCCCCGGGACAGACTGTAATTTTATTTTCAGGATCGCTTCCAATCACTTTCGTATTGGTTACACGATCAATAGTATGAACTCTAAGCTGATCTAAAACACTTGCAACTCCTCCAAAAGTAATTACTACTTTATCATAAGGCTGTGTTTGAGGCGCCACAATTGTCATCGCCATTGTGTCTCCGGCAAGCAATTTTAAAGTCAATAAACTACTTGTGTTTTGTATTGGAGCACCAACAGCAATATTTCCTGAATATAACTGAATCGTGAATCCGGTAAGTAAGTTAAGATTTAAAAGAGTTCCTGGTTTAGAAATCGTAATTCTTAAACTGTCCCCTACCATAGATGGTGTTCTAAAAGTTGTGGTAAGTTCAGCAGCAGCAAGAACTCCTGCCCCACTAAACATTGTAGCGTAAGTAGCAACATCGCCATCGGCTATATTCCACGGATTAGAAACCCCTACAGTTGCTGTTAAAGCACCTACTCCTAAGTCTTTTACGCCAGAGAAAATATCTTCAATATCTCCTTGACCACAAGCAATTTGTGTAACTTGTTTTTTATAATGAGCATCATAAACATTAATGTTTTGCGCTACACTTAAAATTGATCCTAATTGTACACGGATACCATCATAATCCTGAAGTCCTGAAGTATTAGAAGGTACAAATGTATATTCGAATGAATTTTGACCTGGTAATAAATTCAATAGTGAACCTGATACTGATTGTAAAGTTCCAATATCAATAGGGTTATTAGATCCGTCACGCTTAGTACCTACTACTGAAATACTTTGTCCAACGGCAATTAAACTATTTTGTAAACCTAATTTAACTGTTACTGGAGTTCCTTTAGGAATAGTAGTCGGCCATTGCAGATTTTGCCAAGTAGTTCCAATACCTAAAAGTCCTAAACCTGTAGTAATGGTTGAGAAAGTACTTGGATCACCATCTACAGCCAAAGCTTGATTGGTTACATTACCGGTAATAATAGAACCTGATAGTTGAGAATTGGCATAAACTCTTTCTAGCAGAGTATCACAAGTCGCAGGATCAATAACACTAATGGTTACTGTTTGGCTTGTAGTACAAGATCCGTTGCTTGCAATTACAGTATATGTAAAAACTCCTACTGTATTAAGTGGACCTGTACTATTAGATCCTAAAGCATTTCCTTGTGGATCGTACCAAGTTATAGTTCCGTTTGATGATGCTGCTAAAGTAACAGATGAACCTTTTGTAACTGCTATCGAACTTGTTACTCCTGTTAATGTTGGTAATGGAGTTACGTTTACAGTTACCGGTACTTTTACTGATGGACAAGCAACACCTGTTGTCTGAGCCTGAATAAAATAGTTACCACTTACTGTAATATTGGCTGCTGCCAGATCTGTAATTGGATTATTGGCTGCATCAAAGAAAGTATAAGTTGTATTTCCTGTTGTATCAAAATTGGTAATAGCATCTTTCAGGTTTACTTTAGCACAACCCGCAAACGGACTTGTAACAGTTAAAGCTGAACCGGCTGGATAATTTACAACTACTTCTTTTAATGTTCCATTTACGTTTTCGCAGATTCCTCCATTAGAAACAGATAGATAATAAGTATAAGGAGCATTAGCCGCAATAAGTCCGCTAATTGTTAGTGCTCCCGTTGTAGGATCTTTTACATAAGTTACTCCGGCTGTAGTACCTGTAGTAATCTCTTGTGTTTTATTTTGATCTGTGTAATATTTAAAAGTTGCTCCCGCTAAAGCAGATGTTGGAGCTAATACAATTCCTCCTGCACAAGAAGCAGCTAAAGGACTTGCAATTGTAATATCCGCAGCTGTTGGAATAGACAATACATTAACCGTTACAGGCTGACGAACACTATTAATACAAGTTCCGCCGCGAGTTGCTTCTAAATAATAAATTGTAGTAGCCGTTAATGGAAGTGTTGGGCTGACAGCCACAATATTTCCACCTGTTGGAGCATCGTACCATGTAAAAGTTTCAGTTCCTGTAGAAGAAGCCGATAATGTTGCGGTTTGTCCGGCACAAATTGGCGCCGCTGCTCCAGTTATTGTGGCATTTGGAAATCTATAAGAAGCGCCATAGATGTTTACAGTAGTTAATAAACCAACTAATGCTCCCAATCTAATATCCACTCTATCGAATGCAGCAGTTGATGGATAGCTGACTTTGAATTTGTTTCCTGACAATATTTGCAAGTTCAATAAACTATTGTTTACCGCAAGTCTGCCTGGATTTTCAACTCCTCCTAAGGAAGTTCCTACACTTACAGATCCTAACAATGCTATATCAGCAAGACCACCAGGTAATTCTAATTCAACATCAACAATATCTCCCGCCTGACCAGGTGTTAGAAAATTTAATTGTTGTTGTATATATGAATTAAGTACTCCCGCAGTTATAGTCAAAGAAGAAAATGTATTTGGGTTTCCATCAACAGCGTTAGGTCCGTTAGCACCATTACATAAAACACATAATAAGCCAGGGTCAACAGTTATGGCTTGTGAACTTGGCTGCAAACAGGTACTAACTGTATTAGTTACCATTACATTAATCGCAGCTCTTGTACTGCTTGTACAATCCGAAGTTAAGTTTCTTGCTTGAACATAAAATGTTTTATTTGCAGTTAAAGCCGGAGTAGGTGTATAAGTGCTGGAATTTGCCAATAAAAGATTTCCTCCTGTTGGAGCATCATACCAATCATAATCATATGTAGGAGTTGTTACAACAGCCAGCTGTACATTCTGACCTGACTGAATAATAACATTCGAAGATACAGGAACCGGAGGTGCTGGTCTAGGGTTAACATTTACATTAACTGCTGTACGAGCACTTAAACAAGTTCCAATTACCGCTTCAATATAGTAAGAAGTTGGAGCAGTCAAACTTGGAGTAACAAAAGAAGTTCCTGTAAATACCAATGTTCCTCCTGTAGCAGCATCGTACCAATTATAAGTTGTACCTGCAACTGGAGATTGAATTGTTATGGTTGTAGTTTCTCCGCTGCATAAATTTGAAGGAACTATATCTATTCCTGCTGGAGCTATAGGATTATTTACATTAACAGTAACAGGATTTCTTTCACCATTTACACAGCCATTGCGAGTCAATTCAACATAATAAGTTGTATTAGCTGTCAAAGCCAGTGTTGTAAACGAAGCTGTACTGTTTAATAAATTTCCGCCAGTTAAAGCATCATACCATCTAATAGTTTCACCTAAAGCCAGATTAGCATTTAAAGTTGCAGTTTGTCCGCCGCAAATTGTAGTATTTCCAGAAATAACTGGTGCTTTATATCTGTAAGTCGCCTGATAAATATCTACGGTCGTTAAAGCAGTTGCCAAACCTCCTAATCGAATTTCTACTCGATCAAAGTTAGCTCCAGCAACAACACTCGCTTTAAATCTATTTCCCGATAATAATTGTAAAGTCACTAACGGATTATTTATAAAAATCCTGTCATTATTATAAGTAGCTCCATTATATGTAGCTAAGCTTACAGCTCCTAACAAAGAAAGATCGGCAATACCGCCTGGAAGTGCCAATTCTACATCAACAATATCACCCGCTTTTCCAGGATTAGTAAATTGTAATGTCTGTTGTAGTGATGCGGCAACCCCAATCGGAATAGTTAAACTCGCTGCTGTTGCAGGATTACCGTCTACAGAATTATTCAAATTAGTTGAACTACACAATAAACATATACCAACTTGTGTAGTAACTTGACTGCTGGCTTCACGACATCCGCCTAAAGCAGCTGGCTGAACCGTTACCGTTACAGGTACTCTGGTTGTACTGACACAACCACCTGTAAGATTAACTGATTCTACATAATAGATTTTAGTCGCTGTTAAAATTGGAGTTGTAAAAGTAGTAGAATTAGCTAGTAATTTTGTTCCTCCTGTTGGAGCATCATACCAATCTAAACCAACACCTGGCTCAGTTGTCGAAGCACTTAAAGTTGCATTCTGACCAGCAAGAATCGATACACCTTGTGTTAATATCGTAGCAAGCGCAGGAACAGAAGTTGAAGTAACATTTACCTGAGTACGAGTCGATTTACACGCACCAATAGATGCTTCTACATAATAAGTAGAAATACCCGTAGGCACAGTTGGCGTATAAGTAGTTCCAGTCGTCAAAGCAGTACCTCCTGTTGCAACATTGTACCAGGAATAAGTTGTTCCTAATATTGGATTTATAACCGATAAAGTAGTTGCCTGAGTTACTCCAACAGAACAAATAGTAGTACCTGTCGCACTAATAACCGGCGCAATAGGCTGCACAACATTAATTGTTACAGGTAATCTCTGATCACTTTCGCAGCCAGGGTTTCGTGAAGTACTTACATAATAAGTAGTTGTAGCTGTTAAAGCTGGTGTCGTATAAGTTCCTACGCTTGAAAGCGGTGTAGTCGCAGTTGGCGAATCGTACCAAGCTACCGTAGTACCAGCGGCAGCTGCAGCAGAAAGCGCTACTGATTGTCCGAAACACACTGATTGTGTTTCTCCATTAGCAATCGTAGGTTTTGCAAATTGCAAACGCACATCATAAATTCTTAAATTAATCAGTAAACTAACAAGTCCCCCTGTTTGAATTTTTATCTGATTTGCATCTGATGTCAAAGTATACTTTACTGCAATAATATTGTCTGCATTATCTAGCAGTTGAACATTAATTAATCCGCTCAACGGAACCGCGTTTCCCGCAGGAGCACCAGACAACAAAGGCTGAATAGTTGAATTTGCCAGTACATCTGCACTTATTAAACTAGTGCCGTTTCCGTAATAAACAACTATTTGATCTCCTGCTTTTGCAGTTTGACCAAAGGTTACCGTTTCTTGGGCAAAACAACCTACTCCTAATGAGTTTGTTATTGCTGCATACGTACTTAAACTGGAATCGTATGCCAAAGCTGCGTTAGTAACTCCGGTAGTACCTAAACAGACTCCGCCAATACCAGTAGTGTGTCCTGCAGGTCGACAAAATGTTTGCGCAAAGTTTTTATTACTTAAAAGCAGTAAAAACAATAAAAGCCATACGGCTAATAATCTCTTCTGGGTGATGAGATCATAAAAAGTAATTTTTTTTTTCATAATTTGGAAGATTAGAAAATGGACAATAAAATACCTCTTGCGATAAGCACGTATGCTTAAGCAATTAAAAAACACGTTAAAAATCAATTAGTTAAACTCTAAAATAAATCCTTAGTACATAAAGACTATTATTTAAATTTTTATAAAAAATTATTTTGTATGCTGCATACCTAAGTATACTTAATTGAGAACTTTTATTCTTTTGAAATAAAATATCCCGTAAATTTTAGGGAATATTGATCCACACCAATCTTCCAAATGAAAGTGATTTGTTTTGAATTAATTTTCAAAATGAAAATTTAAAATGTGGGAGGAGTTTTTTTAATCTATACTATTTAACCGTTTCAATCTTTATAAGAAAGTTGATTACTCTTTCTATGAATTTCAATTGTTTAAAATCAAACTCGAAAAATTGAATAAATTAAACAGCAGGTTTTATCTATTAAATAGAAAAAACAGCTTCGTCAACAATAATGTCGACCAAACTTTAAATAATGAAAATTGAATATTGAGAACTTTTCAAAAAAGTCTGTTATTACAGAAGGGAAATAAAATGGATTAAGAATTTTGCTTTTCTTAAAAATAATAAAAAATAAAGCTGAAACAATATGAAGACCTAAAGCAAACTCGATAAAGAAAGTAAATGTCAATTCCATAAGCAGGCGATTTGAGTTATTATTTAAAAATCCAATTCAATTACAATTATGATTAATCTTCTTTTATTGTATTTTAAGTTAAACAGGCAGCGATAAAACATGGTAAAAATGAGGCCTGATTTTTTGTTTAACTTTCTTATACTAAAATTAGAAAAAAGCAAATAATAAAACAAGTATAAAATTCTTATTTTTTTCTGATTCAAAAAATCGTTTAAAGGCAAAAATCGTCGGTAATATAAGAAAAAACGGAGTTTTTAAACCAAAAAAAAGCAGTTTTTGGAGCATTAAAAAATTACATATTTTATGTTAAATTAAATAATTGTAAGTTAATTAATACAATAATAACGATTCAATCGATTGAAATTTAACAAAAAGATCTAATCAGGGATATATTTTACTAATATTTTAGTAAAATCTTAAAATTTTGAATATTCTGAAGAAACCGCGTAGAAATACGGGTGCAAATAAATAAAAAAGCATAAACAAAAGTTAAAAAAATAAAAAAGGGTAAACAATTTAACATTCTTGTTTACCCTTTAATAAGCTTTTGAAAATGAACCAATTACAAGTTATGATTCTAAAATGGTATTAATTTGAGTAAATAATTGTCCGTCACTCAAAAAAGCGCCTTGTTTAATCAATTCAAAAATAGAAGTATTTCTTTCTTCTGTAAATACCTTCTTTCCTACTTTCATTTCAATGTTCTCTGTAAACATATTGTCGCTTAACCATTGCAATCCATCCTTAGTTAAAAAATCGGTATCCGGAACCAATGATTTTAAAACTATAGATTGTACATAAGTATCAAAACAGTGGAATAGGAAAATATGGTTTTTAGAAAAATGCTCTAAAAATTCTGCTCTTCCCAAAACACCTTCCCAAATCAAATCAGAGAAAACATCCAGTTCTTGTTCTGCTACTTCAGGCTTATTTACTTTAAGAGAATCCCATTCAGCTTTATCTATTGCCTGAGTTGCTAAAAAGCTGGCAAATTCGGCGTGCAATTCATCAAATTGCTCTTTTGTTAATCTAGCGTATTTCATTTAATATAGTACTGCGTTTAACTTTATAAAATTTCAAAAAAAAATCCCGATTCGCATCGGGATTTTTATATAGTGTTTAAAACTATTACTTTTCAGCAACAATTTCGTATGGTAATTCAACGATAACATCTCTGTGTAAACGGATGCTAGCAGTATATTTTCCAGTACGTTTTACGATACCACTAGTGATGAATTTTCTATCAATAGCGTTACCAGATTTTTCTAAAGCCTCAGCAATGTCGATGTTTGTGATAGAACCAAAAAGTTTCTCTCCACCAGCTTTTGCGCTAAGTTTAATTTCAAGAGCTTTTAAAGTTTCAGCTAAAGCTTTTGCATCAGCAACGATTTTAGCTTCTTTGTGTGCTCTTTGTTTTAGGTTTTCAGCTAAAACTTTTTTAGCAGAAGGAGTTGCTAAAGCAGCAAAACCTTGAGGAATTAGAAAGTTACGACCGTAACCAGGTTTTACAGATACTACATCATCTTTAAATCCTAAGTTTTGTACGTCTTGTTTTAAAATAAGTTCCATGTTGTTGTCCTTATATTTTAGAAGTTAGGTTCTGCTTTAACAGAAACCAGCGACTAGAGTTTTTAATTATTTTAATAAATCGGCCACGTATGGCATTAAAGCTAAGTGACGAGCTCTTTTTACAGCTACAGAAACTTTTCTTTGGTATTTTAATGAAGTTCCAGTTAAACGACGAGGAAGAATTTTTCCTTGCTCATTAACGAATTTCAATAAGAAATCAGCATCTTTATAGTCGATATATTTGATTCCTGATTTTTTGAAACGGCAATACTTTTTAGTTTTGTTAGTTTCAATGTTTAAAGGCGTTAAATATCTGATATCTCCGTCTTTTTTTCCTTTTGCAGATTGTTCGATTGTAGACATAATAATTACGCTTTAGTAGATTTTAATTTAGCTCTTCTTCTTTCCGCCCATGAAATAGCATGTTTGTCTAAACTTACAGTTAAGAAACGCATAACTCTTTCGTCACGTCTGAATTCAGTTTCAAAAGCAATTAGAACTTCTCCAGCTACTTTGAATTCGAATAAATGGTAAAAACCACTTTTTTTGTTTTGGATTTCGTAAGCCATTTTTTTAAGACCCCAATCCTCTTTCGATACCATTTCAGCTCCTCTACTAGTAAGAAATTCTTCAAATTTCGTTACTGTTTCCTTCACCTGAACCTCAGATAAAACGGGATTTAAAATGAAAACAGTTTCATAATGATTCATAAATACAATATTTATTTGTTAAAATTGGGTGCAAAAGTAACCATTATTTTTAAATATACAACACCTTTTTTCTTTTATTCGTCATAATGCAAAAAATATGCGCTCATTTTAGTTTTTTTTCCAAAAAAATAATACATTTACTACTGCTATCCTGAATTTATTCTAAATTTAAATGTTATGAAACTAAACTGTGTTGTTGTAGATGATAGTTCTATACAGAGGACAATTATAGCAAAATTAGTTAATAATCACCCAGGTTTGCATTTAATCGGGGATTTTTCTAATGCAATAGAAGCAAAAAGTTGTATCTCTTTAAATAATATCGACTTAATATTTCTTGATATAGAAATGCCGGTTATTAACGGCTTTGATTTTCTTGATGGTTTAAAATCTAAACCTCAAATTATATTTATCACTTCTAAAGCTGAATATGCTTTAAAAGCTTTTGATTATGATGCCACAGATTATCTGCAAAAACCTATTGCCGTAGATCGTTTTAATGCCTCTGTAAAAAGAGCCATTGATATGCATTTACTTAAAAAAGAAGTTAAAGAAGAAGAAGGCGAACATATTTTCATTAAAAGCAACCTTAAAAAACTTAAAATATTCACTGCTAAAATCAAATGGATTGAAGCTTTTGGAGATTATGTAAGAGTCGTTACCGAAGACGACAGCAACTTGGTGCTTTCTACAATGAAATCTTTTGAAAATGATTTATCAAAAGACAAATTCATTCGTGTACATAAATCGTACATTATCAATATTGATAAGGTAGAACGCTTTAATAGTAAATTTGCCGAAATTGGAATTACTAAAATTCCGCTTAGCCGAAACAAAAAAGAAGATTTAGTAAAAGCATTGTCTACGTCGTAATTTCAATAAAAATCGACATTTACAACCACTTTTATAGCTCTGTATTGAGCAACAGCTTCAAAACTATTCAACATTTTCTGAATAGTTTTTTTTGTGTTTCCTAAATGCACATTATGCGGAATCTTAATTAAAATTGTTCGGATGTATTCATTTCGAATTCTGCTTATTGCCGGTTCTTCCGGTCCCAAAACAGGCATTCCAAGATTTTGACTTAAAACCTGATACAACCACATCGACCCTTCTTTTAATTTTTCAAATTCACGATGTTTAATTGTTAGTTTTATAATTCTAAAATAAGGCGGATATCTATAAATTTGTCTGTCATACAATTGCTCCTTATACATACCTATATAATTATGGTTTGTAACCTGCTGAATTGTATTGTGATCTGGGTTATAAGTCTGAATTACAACTTTACCTTGTTTTTCAGATCTTCCGGCTCTCCCTGCAACTTGCGTCATCATTTGAAAACTGCGCTCAAAAGCCCTAAAATCAGGATGATGCAGCATATTATCTGCATTCATAATTCCCACCAGACTTACATTATCAAAATCTAAACCTTTAGCCAGCATTTGTGTACCCACTAAAATATCAATTTCTCTATTTTTAAAAGTATCAATAATTTTTTCGAAACCAAATTTACCGCGCGTAGTATCCTGATCCATTCTTGCCGTTCTCGCTTTAGGAAAAAGCGATAACAGCTCCTGCTCTATTTGTTCAGTTCCAAAACCTTTTGTTGTTAAGTCAATACTCGAACAACTATGGCAATTTGTTGGTTTAGCAATTGCATAGCCGCAATAATGGCAGCGCAATTGATTTTTAAATTTATGAAAAGTCAAACTCACATCGCACTGCTGGCAATGAGGCACGTGTCCGCAAGTTAAACATTCTATTATAGGCGAATATCCTCTTCTATTTTGAAACAAAATCACCTGTTCGCCCAAAGACAAAGCCTCAACAATTTCATCAATTAAAACATCGCTAAAATGCCCTGTCATTCTTTTTCTGAAATGCTTGTCTTTTAAATCAACCAAAACAACTTCGGGCATACGAACATTTTTGTAACGTTCCGTAAGTGTTACCAAGCCATATTTTTCGCTCTGCGTATTAAAATAAGTTTCGATACTTGGAGTTGCCGAACCTAAAAGCACTTTAGCATTATGAAAATTAGCCAAAACAATAGCCGCATCTCTGGCATGATATCTTGGAGCAGGATCCGTCTGCTTAAAAGTCTGTTCGTGTTCCTCATCAACAATCAATAAACCCAAATCATTGAAAGGCAAAAACAATGCTGACCTCGCCCCTATTACAATTTGGGCTTTTTCTGAATTTTCTAGCGTTTGTTTCCAAACCTCAACTCTTTCGTTATTACTGTATTTTGAATGAAAAACGGCTACTTTATCTCCAAAATGAAGTCGTAAACGAGAAACCAATTGTGTGGTAAGCGCAATTTCAGGAAGCAGATACAAAACCTGTCTTCCCGTTTGCAGATATTCCTCAATTAATTTGATATAAATTTCTGTTTTTCCGCTCGAAGTAACACCATGCAGCAGGCAGACTTCTTTATCAGAAAAACTCTCTTTAATAGCTCTAAAAGCGTTTTCCTGCGCTTCACTCAGCTGTAATTCTTTTTCCGATTTTTCTCCGGTAAACGAAACGCGATCTTGCTGTAAAAGATATTCTTCCAGGATTTCATTCTTAACCAAAGTTTTAATAACTGCCGAAGTAGAACCTGAAACCTCAACCAATTTCTTAACTGTCACCGGCTTTTTTTCTGAAGCCGTAATTTGAAAAAAAGCTAAAACAATATCCTTTTGTTTGTCGTTTTTTAGAATATCCAACAAGCTGCTCAAACCTTGATCTGTTTCGTATTTAGAATGCAGTTTTACATACTTTACCAGTTTTGGTTTGTAGCTTTCTTTTATTTCTTCCTCTAAAACAATAATATCTTTTGCTATTAATTTTTGAAGAATTGGCAGAATATTTTTTCTATTTAAAATCGAAGCAATTTCTTGAACTTTAAGCGAACTCTGATGCTGAAGTGCTTCATAAATCAAAAATTCATCATCAGAAAGTTCAGAATCATTGACTACAACTTCTGGTTTGTACGAAACAATAGTTTCACTCTCTAATAATAATCCTGTCGGGAAAGCACCGCGATAGACATCGCCAATGCCGCACATATAATAATTAGCAACCCAAAGCCAATGCTTAATCTGAGTTTCGGTTGCAATTGGTTTTTCATCTAAAATTTCATGAATCTCTTTGGCTTCATATAATGTTGGTGCATTCTCGTGTATATCCAAAACAAGCGCCGTATATATTTTGCTTTTACCAAATGGCACCGCCACCCGCATTCCTTTTTTAATAAAATGGAATTCAGCCTCAGAAACACGATATGTAAAGGTTTTTGCTAAGGAAAGCGGTAAAATAACTTCGATAAAAAACATGCAGGTATATATATAAGTGGAAAATTACTTTTTCCCTGAAGGTTTTTGAGCCAAATACTCATCAACCAATTTCAAAGTATGGTTTAAGGATTCTGTATTAGTCCAATCGTCATGACCCGGAATAATATAGATAGGCTTTTTAAATTTCGTCTGCACTTTTTTGATTGATTTTTTCCATTCTTTTACATCAGAATCTCCTAAATAACCAAGATCTTTAGCATCGGCACTTTTAATAAAACAAGCTCCATAAAGCACTTTTTCTTTAGCAAACCACGCTACAATATTATCAGACGCATGTCCTTTTCCTGGATAATAAACCTCAAAAGTATGCTGCCCAACAGTAAAAGTGGTATCATTCGGAATTATAAATTCTGCTCTCGGTTTATTCTCTTTTTTAAGAATATCGTCCGTTAATTTAATTGAATAGGTTTTAATTCCTTTTTTTCTATAAAAATCAAATCCTCCTGCGCGATCATCATGAGAATGTGTCGCAAAAAGCATAATAACATCTTTATGATGTTTTGCTTTTATACTATCTAAAAGAGGCTGAAACTGAGTTTCGTCCCAAGGCGCATCGAATAAAACAACACCTTTATCTGTAACCAAATACATCGCATTGGCAGAAATCAAGTTTCCGTTATAATCATGAAATGTTTTATAAACATAAAAGTCACCTGTAAGATGACTTATTGGTAATGGCGATTTCTTAGATTGTCCAAAACTATTTGAAGCTAATACTAAGAATAAAATTATCGAAGTTAATTTTCGCATGTATTATTTTAATTAATTTTTCGCTCGTGTCCAGTATTGTGTTCTTCCCATAATTGAGATTCCTACATAGCCGCGAAGTTTTAGTTTATCGGCAGATTCTAACGAGATATAACATTTATATTTTTTACCCGTTGTAGGATCTAAAATTGTTCCTCCGTTATATTCTGAACCATCTTTTTTAAGTCCGTTAATAATAACCATTCCTAAAATAGGTTTGTTTTTTTCTGCACCATCACACTTAGTACAAACATCTTTTTTATGACTTTCGCGAAGTATTTCTACCACCTTCCCGTATATTTTTCCTGACTTTTCGTAAATCTCTACTACTGATTTCGCTTCGCCTGTTTCATCATCGATTGTCTTCCATTTTCCAATTACACCTTGGCTTTGCATGGTCAGCGCAAAGAAGAACACTCCGATAGTTAGCATCAAATTTTTCATATTATTTTTCTTTTTTTTGTTTTAATTTTCTGATAGAAGCATTCAATTCGAACCCTAAAAGCAGAATCATACAGTTTATCCAAATATAAAACATTAGAATTAATAATGTCCCAATTGAACCATAAAGTTCGTTATATTTTGAGAATTTTATAACCCAAATCCCAAAAAAGAACGAAGATATAACAATTAAGATCGTTGTAAAAACAGAACCAATGCTTATAAAAGGCACTTTATTGTACTGCTTTGTACCATAACGTAATAATAATGAAGATGTTATCAAGATCATCAAGATAACAAATAAATATCGTCCCAAAATAATCAGCGGAATACGATCACTTAATACATCCTGAATGATTGTTTTTTGAATAAAGACCTCAAAAACCACAATCGTTGCGACTGTTACAAACAATATTACGGTCATCGTAAGCGAAATGGCAAGCGCTACTAGATATTGTCTAAAAAAACCTCGCTTATCAAAAACGTGTTTAGAAGATTCGAAACCGCTCAAAATTCCGTTAACACCATTTGCCATCAAAAAAATAGAAAGTAAAAATCCCGACGATAATAACCCGGAGTGACTATTATTTAAAATATCGCTTATAATTTTACTAATCGCATCGTAAGTATTTGGAGGAACGCTCTGTTGCACAAACTGCAGAAAATCTTCCTGAAAATTATCGATAGGAATAAACGGAATTAAGTTTAAAATAAATAAGGCAAAAGGAAACAAAGCCATAAAAAAGCTAAAAGAAACCGCACTTGCATGATAAGAGAATGCACCTTCAAGAATTCCTAAAGTGTACATTTCGAGTAAATCATACAACGAAAAACCTTCCAGCCAAGGCAGTTTTATTTTTTTGAAAACTCGGGCCACATTGCGTATTACAGGCAATTTCTCAATCCGATCTTCTATCTCTTTCGACATATTTTTTTTGATTTTAGATTGTTGAGTTTAGATTTTAGATTTATACCTAAACCGAATTTGTTTCAAAACCAAACTCATAACTTATAACTCAAAACTCATCACTTAACTAAAACGCTTTTAAACTCAAATCCATGTTGTAAACCGAGTGCGTTAAAGCACCTGATGAAATATAATTTACACCGCACAAGGCATATTCGCGAACTGTTTTTTCGCTGATATTCCCCGAAGATTCAGTCTGGCATTTAGTACCAATCAAATTTACTGCCGTTTTGGTATCTTCATAATTAAAATTGTCAATCAAGATTCTGTGAACGCCGTCGCTCAGTAAAATTTCTCTAATTTCATCCAGATTACGGGCTTCAACAATAATCTTTAAATCTAGATTATTCTCTTTTAAATATTCTTTTGTTTTCGAAATAGCACGTGTAATACCGCCTGCAAAATCAATATGATTGTCTTTTAGCATAATCATATCATAAAGCGCAAAACGGTGATTCTCGCCTCCTCCTATCTTTACAGCCCATTTTTCGGCCACTCTAAAATTGGGAGTTGTTTTACGCGTATCTAATATTTTAGCATTTGTGCCTTCTAAAAGCTGCATCAAATGATGTGTTTTTGTAGCAATTGCAGACATACGCTGCATGGTGTTTAACACCACTCTTTCGGCCTTTAAAATAGACTGTGAACTTCCTGAAACTTCAAAAACAATTTCACCGTATTCTACATGCGTTCCGTCTTCAATAAAAGTTTTTACTTTCAATTTAGGGTCTACATGTTCAAATATCATTTTCGCAGCTTCAACGCCGGCAATTATTCCCTGATCTTTTACTAATAATTTTGCCTGACCGTGAGCAGTATCCGGAATACAGGCCAGCGAACTATAATCGCCCGGGCCAACATCTTCTCTAATGGCATTACTTATCAAAAGTTGCAATTCTGCTTGAAATTGAGCTTCGCTTATCATTTTTATATTTTTAATAATATGCTAAATTAGGACTTATTTTATGGATTTAAAAGTTCCAACAGCATGAAAAATTATACCAAACATTAAATATCTCTTTTTTAACCATTAAGATATTCTGAAAAATAAAGTTACAATTCTTAACAAAACATAGTCTCTTAATAAGAGAACAATTAAATATCTTTGAGATTCAATCAAACAAAATTATGGGGTTAATTAAAGATATTTATTCAGTTTCTTTTTACGAAAAATTTAGTCAGGCTGTCGCCGAAGTGCATCCGGCATTCGACAAACAAAAATTTATTGAAGCAATTTACGAAGGAGATTTTGCTCAAAAAGAATGGAAAGAAAGAATGAAACATACCACTGTTGTATTTCATGAATTTATGCCTCAAAATTTCCCTGAAGCCGTTTCTTTAATCGATAAAATCATCAAAAACCTAAAGAAAAATAATTTTGCCGACAGCAATCTGGCTTTTATTTTCTTTGCAGATTACATCGAAATATATGGTTTAGACGATTTTAAAACTTCGGCGAAAGCCTTTGTATCGATAACGCAGTTTATAAGCTGTGAATTTGCCGTTCGTCCTTTTATTTTAAAATATAAAGAACAAATGATTGCCGAGATGACCCAATGGTCACTGCACGAAAATCATCATGTTAGAAGATTGGCCAGCGAAGGTTCACGTCCGAGATTACCGTGGGCAATGGCGATTCCGTTTCTTAAAAAAGATCCTTCTTCTATACTTCCAATCTTGGAAAACCTAAAAAATGATCCTTCAGAATACGTTCGCAGAAGCGTTGCCAATAACTTAAATGATATTGCAAAAGATAATCCGCAGATTGTGTTAGAAATTGCTAATAAATGGAAAGGCAGCAGTAAAGAAACCGACGGAATCATTAAACACGGAAGCCGAACTTTACTAAAACAAGGCCATCCGGAAATTTTAAGTCATTATGGTTTAGAAAGCACCAATATTGAACTTTCGTTATTTGAAATTAAAACACCAATTGTAAAAATTGGCAATTATCTGCAGTTTCATTTTCACTTAAATAATAAAAACGAAGAACCAAAAACCATTCGTTTAGAATATGCCGTTCATTACAAAAAAGCAAAAGGGCATTTGGCAAAAAAAGTCTTTAAAATCAGCGAAAAAATCTATCAGCCTAATCAGTTAACTAAAATCGAAAGAAACCAGTCTTTTAAACTAATTACCACTCGCGTTTTTCATACAGGAGCACATCAATTGTCTATTATTATTAATGGAACAGAAAGTGATGTTTTGGAGTTTGAGTTGATTGATTAATATTCCAATTTTAATGCTCCAGCGGAGCAGAATATTTATAGCCAATATTATCGTCTTACACAAAAGAGCTCCAGCGGAGCGGTATATTTATTTCGCCCCGCTGGGGCTTTGTTATTGTGGTAACCTTGTTATTCTACAAATATTTCGTCCCTCTGGGACTTTTTGAAACTAAATTTAATCATCAACTAAAAACTTAACCAACGTTTTTCCTTATTTTTATAATTCAAAAAAAACAAAAACAAGTTTCTTAATCTAAATTAAGTTACAAACAATCCCTGTTGCTGTAATTTTGTTTTCAAATCAAATAAAAAATACCACATGTCAAATATCAGTTTAATTATCGAAGAACGCGCTGCCAATATTGGCAACTTTATGGTAGGCCGTTTATTGCCTTTCCGTGAAAAAAGAGCTGTTGGACCATTTGTCTTTATCGATCATATGGGTCCTGCACATTTAAGTGATCATGAAAATATGGATGTGCCGCCACATCCGCATATCGGGCTTTCTACTTTGACTTTTTTGTTTGAAGGAAGCATCATGCATCGTGACAGTTTAGGAACCGAATTAGAAATAAAACCAGGCGCCGTAAACTGGATGACGGCCGGAAAAGGAATTGTTCACTCCGAAAGAACTCCTGAATATTTAAGACATTCAGATAAAATGCTTCACGGATTGCAAATCTGGGTTGCGCTTCCGAAAGAATTAGAGCAAATGGATCCTAATTTTACACATGTCGAAGCAGATGATATTCCAGCTTGGGAAGAAGACGGAGTTTCATACAAATTAATTGCCGGAGAAGTTTTCGGAAAAAAATCTCCAGTTCCTGTTTATAGTCCGTTATACTTTATTGAAATTAAAAGTACAGCTGCAAAGAAAATAAACATCGGAAAGGATTTATTCGGCGAAAGCGGATTATATATTTTGGAAGGAAGTATTAAAAGCGGCGAGCATGTTTACGATCCGAAACAAATATTAATTACAACCGACAGTACACTTTGTGAGTTTGAAATTGCCGAAAACTCGACCGTTTATATCTTTGGAGGAACGCCTTTTCCTGAAGAACATTTTATCTTTTGGAATTTTGTCTCATCAGATAAAAACCTCATCGAAAAGGCTAAAACGGACTGGACAAACCAAACATTTCCTAAAGTTCCGGGCGAAACAGAATTTGTTCCATTACCTGAACCAAGAATCAAATAAATTATGGATACGATCTCAGCAAAAATAGATATTCGTTTATACCGAACGGAAATAACATCGGCCAGCGGCAACATTGTAATTGCAGATGAACCTCAGGAAGTTGGAGGAAAAAATCTTGGCTTTAGCCCATCAGAGCTTTTGGCTTCTTCATTGGCTTCCTGCACGCTGATTACTCTTAGAATGTATATTAACCGTAAACAATGGGATGTTTCTGAAATCAATATAAAAGTTGATTTTCAAAGAGATGCAGAACAAAACATATCGCATTTCACCAGAAAAATCGAAGTTATAGGCGAAGTCGACGACAAACAAAGACAGCGTTTAGAAACCATTGCAAACAGCTGCCCAATACATAAAACATTAACAAACTCAATAGAAATTAAAACCACATTAATATAATTATCATGGAAATTCAACAAATAAACGATACAAGAAGAGGCTATTTTGAAGCTGTAGAAGACGGAAAACAAGCTGGAAAAATGACATATACCTGGGCAGGAGATTCTAAATTTATCATAGACCACACAGAAGTTAACGAAGAGTTTAACGGAAAAGGCGTTGGTAAAAAACTAGTTATGGCAGCCGTAGAATATGCCAGAACGAACAATCTTAAAATTATTCCGCTTTGTCCTTTTGCTAAAAGCGTTTTTGATAAGGTTGAAGAAATTCATGATGTACTTTTTTCTTAAAGGTACTGAGGTTCTGAGATGCTAAGGTTCTAAGGTTTTAGGCTCAAAGAAGCAAAGGAACAAAGGTTCAAAGATTTTATGTAGAGACGCACAGCAGTGCGTCTTTCTTGTTTCTTATAATACTCATTTCTCTTAAACTTTGTACCTCTGTACCTTTGAACCTTTGTACCTAAAAAAAAAAATGAATTTTCAAATCTCCGCAGAAACTCGTATATTTGCATGTAATTTAAACTTAGAGTATGACAAGGATAATTACGCTTTTCTGTATTTTTATAGCACAAATCGGCTTTTCTCAATCGGCTGAGAGTTATTTAGAAAAAATCAGAAACAATGAAGCTCTCTTAACAGCTTTCTTTCAACAAATGCCAAAAGGAGGCGATTTACACCACCATTTTTCAGGATCAGTTTATGCAGAACCTCTTTTAGAAAGAGCCATTGCAGAAGACTTTTATTTGAATCTGGAAACTATGGCAGTTTCAAAAACAAAACCCGAAAAAGGAAACTGGGAAAGCTTTTCATCTCTTAAAGCAAAAGATAAACTAGAGTATTACGAACAGCAGATTATGCAGACTTGGTCTGTTAAAGATTATAATGGTTCTGTTCCTTCTGACGATCAGTTTTTTGATTCTTTTATGAAATTTGAACCTACTATAAAAGGTCATTTTACAGAAGGAATGCTTGAATTAAAAAAACGCGCCATTGCCGAAAACGTAAGCTATATCGAAACACAATTGTCCACAATTCCGTGTGATATGAATGTTTCTGACTTAAGTGATTTCAACACAAAATTACGCCAGGCTTCTGCTCAAAAAGACGAAAAAGCAGTTTTAAAACTTTTAGACGAATTGTATAAATCGATTCAAAAAAAAGATGCCAAAAAATATGCTGACGATTTCAATAATAATTTCATAGCAAAACTTCACAAAGACCTGAAAATGGATGATGAGCGTTTTACAATGCGTTATCAGAACTTTGTGCTGCGCTTTATGGAACCGGTAGATTTATTTAAAAATCTGGTTATCGCTTTTATTTCTTCAAACGAAAGCAAACTAACCGCAGGTGTAAATATCGTTTCTCCAGAACACGGACAGACTTCTATGAAAGATTACTGGCTTCACATGGTGATGTTTAAATACTGCCACGAGAAATTTCCTGATGTAAAATATACGCTTCACGCAGGCGAATTGACTTTAGGTCTGGTACAGCCGGAAGATTTAACCTGGCATATTAATGACGCAATTTACATCGCGGGCGCTAACCGAATTGGTCATGGAGTTGATATTGCTTACGAAGCAAATTCGTATGATTTATTGAAATATATGTCTAATAAAAATATTCCTATCGAAATCAATTTAACAAGCAACGAATTTATTTTGAAAGTGAAAGAAAACAGACATCCATTTACACTTTACAAAGAATTCAATGTGCCAATTGTAATCAGTACAGACGATGCGGGAATTTTAAGAAGCAATATGACAGAGCAATATGTTTTATTAGCCAAAAGATATCAGGATGTATCGTATGCTACTATAAAAAAATATGTTTATAACAGCATTAATTACAGTTTTATCCAAGATCCATCAGTTAAAAAACAACTGATTAAAGATCTTGATAACAGATTCAAAACTTTTGAAGCTAAGTTTTCTAAAAATTAAATTTGTCCAATCTTTAATAGATTCAACGCAGATTTTAAACAGATTTGAGCCGATTAGCGCAGATTTTCATTTTAAAATATCAAAAATAAAATCTGCTAAAATCTGCTAAATCTGCGTGAAAAAAAATATAATATGATTTTAGAAGCCGCATATCTTTTCGTTAAACCCGAATTAGCCTCTCAATTTGAAGCTGATTTTGCAAAAGCAAGTCAGTATATTTCATCCATAAACGGTTATGTAGGACATCGTTTAGAAAAATGTCTGGAAGTCGAAAATAAATATCTTTTATTAGTCGATTGGAATACGCTTGAAGATCATACAATTGGTTTTAGAACTTCTGAAGCTTATCTGGAATGGAAAAGGATCCTGCATCATTATTACGAACCATTTCCTATTGTAGAACATTTCGAAACTGTTTTTGAAAATAAAAAGTAAAGCCCGCAGATTTTACAGATTGAACAGATTTATACAGAATTAATTTAAAAAAAATCTTTTTAATCCTTTTAATCTGTGGCAAAAAAAAACTTAAAATGAACATCAAACTTATCGCCATTGGCAAAACAGACAATAAATCGCTTCAGACTTTGATTGACGATTATACCAAACGTTTGTCTTTTTATATCAAATTTGATTTGGAAATTATTCCCGATATCAAAAACGTAAAAAACCTATCCGAAAGTCAGCAAAAAGAAAAAGAAGGCGAATTGATTCTGTCTAAACTTTCACCAACCGATCAATTGATTTTATTGGATGAAAACGGAAAAAACTTCTCCAGCGTTGGTTTTTCTGAAGAATTGCAAAAGAAAATGAATTCGGGGATCAAAACTTTGGTTTTCGTAATTGGCGGTCCATACGGATTCTCTGATACAGTTTACAGCAAAGCGCAGGGAAAAGTTTCGCTTTCGCTGATGACGTTTTCGCATCAAATGGTTCGTTTATTTTTTATCGAACAATTGTATCGCGGCTTTACCATTTTAAGGAATGAACCTTATCATCATCAATAAAGAATAGTGTTCAGTCGCGGTGTTCAGTATTCAGTCACTCTTTACAGTGTTCGGTTTTAGAAAATGAATTCTACGGGAAGTTTATCAAGATTGTAAGTCACGTATTTTTGCAGTACAATTTTATGCTGTATATATTCTTCATAACTCATGTTCTTGTCAAATAAGAATACCAAATCTGGTACTTTTTGAAACTTGAAGCTGTAAAAATATTTTAATATTTCTGATGTTTTGATCTCCATATTTCCCATGAAAACTTTTTTTTTTCCTTTTCTAAAATAAAAAACAAAATTTCCTTTAGTTGGTTTTTCCATTTTATAATACACTTTCGTGAAAGGCAAAAATGCTAAATTCTTTCCGATAGAATCTGCATAGGAATAATAATTTTCGGCGTTTTCGTTTTTATGGGCGCTGTCGGCACGCTTTTTTTCTTGTAATTTCATTACTTCCGGAATTACCAATTTCAAAGGTAGACGTTTATCGATATTGAAAATCCAATTGGTCGAAATAATACTGCTTTTTCGGTTTACATCAGCAATTGTATCTTTTCCTTCGGTTTTAAAAAAGATGTAAATTGGTGAAAGATCCTGTACGTCTTTTACAATCGTAACATTTGATTTTGGCAGTAAAACGTCTTCCTTTTTTCCACAGGAGAAAAGAAGAAACATTATAATTAAAGAGAAGTATTTCATATTCGTTTTATTTTAGCACAAAGTGTGTCATTCCGAGGAACGAGGAATCACACTAGTATTTCCTCAAAGAAAGTCGCCAATCTTTGTCGAGTTTCGAGTGCGATTCCTCGTTCCTCGGAATGACAAATCTGTCGTTTAGATCGTATTCAAACTCATTTTATTAAACAATGTCACACATTCTACTGCTTCTTTTACATCATGAACACGAAGAATTTTTGCGCCTTTTGTCAAAGCAATTGTATTTAAAAATGTTGTTCCGTTTAAAGCTTCTTGCGGCGTAATATCAAGTGTTTTATAAATCATCGATTTTCTGGAAATCCCAGCTAAAACCGGCAATTCTAACAAATTAAAAAGTTCCATTTTTTGCATGACTTCATAATTCTGATCAGTTGTTTTAGCGAAACCAAAACCTGGATCCAGAATCAAATCGTTAATTCCTAAACTTCGGGCTTTATTTACTTTTTCAGAAAAATAAAAAAGCATTTCTTTTACAATGTCATCGTATTGTGTTAAACTCTGCATTGTCTGCGGATTGCCGCGCATGTGCATCATAATATACGGCACGTTGTATTTTGCAATCACATCAAACATTTTATCGTCTAGTTCTCCCGCTGCAATATCGTTTATAATCGCAGCACCGCTTTCTATACTCGCTTTTGCAACCTCAGCTCTAAAGGTATCAATCGACAATAAAGCTTCAGGAAAATGTTTTAAAATTAGTTCTATCGCAGGAACGATTCGGTCGATTTCTTCTTGTTCCGAGACGAATTCGGCGCTGGGTTTGCTTGAATAAGCGCCAATATCTATAAAGGCAGCACCTTCAGAAAGCATTTTATCAACCTGAGAAATAATTTCGTCTTCGTTTTTATATTTTCCTCCATCAAAGAAAGAATTGGGCGTAACATTCAAAATCCCCATTACTTTAGGAATCGATAAATCTATAAGTTCGCCTTTGCAATTTATTAGCATTTTGTTTCAAGTTTTATTTGTTTCAAGTTTCAAGTTGATGCAGATTGCGTAAGTTCTAGAACTTGAAACTTTTAAACCATTTTCTAGTTTCAAGTTGCGGCCGTTAACACTTTGTTAAGAAAAAACTTGAAACAAAGAAAACCTGAAACTTGAAACTCTTTAATTTAATCCTTATTTTTGGAGAAATTTACGCAAATATACAGCAATAAATGAAGAATACTTCCCTTGAATTTGATAATGTAATTACGGTTTGCAGAACCCTATTTATCAATAAAATGAAAGATTATGGCAGTGCATGGAGGATTTTAAGACTTCCATCGCTTACAGATCAAATTTTCATAAAAGCACAAAGAATCAGAAGTTTACAGGAGAATGATGTCCGTAAAGTTGATGAAGACGAAAAAGGAGAATTTATCGGAATCATCAATTATTCTATCATGGCTTTAATTCAGTTAGAATTGGGCGTTGTTGATCAGCCGGATCTAGATGTTGAAAAAGCAACCGAATTATATGATGCTAAAGTAAAGTTAACCAAAGACTTAATGGAAGCTAAAAATCATGATTACGGAGAAGCCTGGCGAGATATGCGTGTAAGTTCTTTAACCGATTTGATTCTGCAAAAACTGCTTCGAGTAAAACAAATTGAAGACAATAAAGGCCTTACCTTAGTTTCTGAAGGTATTGATGCAAATTATCAGGATATGATTAATTATTCTGTTTTTGCTTTAATCTTAAACCCTATAAACAAATAAAATCCAAAAAAAATTAATTTTCAAAATCCAAACAAATTGGAATTTGGAATTTATTATTTGAGATTTAAATATTTTAATATTTACGTCATGAAAAACATCATTACTCAATTCTCCCGAATATTTGTCGGTGTGTTATTTATCATTTCCGGATTAATTAAATTAAACGACCCGGTTGGTTTCTCTTATAAATTGGCTGAATATTTTAGCGAGCCGGTTTTCAATATGCCATTTTTAGAGCCTTTAGCTCTAGGATTAGCTATTTTTCTAGTCATTTTTGAAGTGGTTCTGGGAGTAATGTTATTAGTTGGATACAAAACAAAAACTACAATTTGGGCTTTATTACTTTTAATCGTTTTCTTTACCTTCCTTACCTTCTACTCTGCTTATTTTGATGTAGTAAAAGATTGCGGTTGTTTTGGAGATGCATTACACTTAACGCCTTGGCAGTCTTTCACAAAAGATGTTGTTTTATTGTTCTTTATCTTGATTTTATTCATCAACCAAAGATTAATAAAACCATTATTTTCAACTCCAAAAACCAATTTTGCCGTTTATGTGAGTGTCGTTTTATGTGCTTTTATGGCTGTATGGGTTTTAAACCACAATCCTATAAAAGATTTCCGTCCGTATAAAGTGGGAACGAATATCGAAAAAGGAATGGAAATTCCAGAAGGCGCTCCAAAATCTGTAGTTGAAATGATTTTCATTTACAAAGTAAACGGCGTTGAGAAAGAATTTACCGAAAAAGATTTAATGAATATTCCTGAAGGCGCAACATTTGTTGACCGAAAAGATAAAGTAATTTCAGAAGGCTACATTCCGCCAATTCATGATTTTACAATGACAAAAGACGATTCTGATTATAAAGAAGAATTATTAAAAGAACCAAAATTACTTGTTTTTATTACTTACGATTTAAGCAAATCTGAACCAGCGGGAATGAAAAAACTAGCTAAGGTTACAGCCGATGCAAAAGCAAAAGGTTACAAAGTAATTGCCATGACAGCTTCTGGCGCTGACGAAATTGCAAAAGCTAAAAAAGAATACAACTTAGATGTTGATTTCTATTTCTGCGATGCAACGGCTTTAAAAACAGTTGAAAGAGCAAACCCAAGTATTGTAGTGATTCAAAAAGGAACCATCGTCCAAAAGTTACATTATAATGATGTTGATGATTTGAAATTATCTGATGTTGCTTATAGTCTTTAAAAAATAAATTGATGCAATTAAAAGCGCCGATATTCTAAATCGAATATCGGCGCTTTTTTTGTTTGGATATTATTCTAATAAGCGAACAAGAGCACAAACTATTTTTCTTACATTTGATCAAATCATCACAAAACCAAAATCATTCATGAAACATTTTCAAAAAATCTTTTTCACATTTTTATTTACTTTATCTATTTCTTTTATGGCTTTTAGTCAGGAAAAAACGGCCAAACAAGACCAACGATATATATTCTTTTTCCACAATAAATTTGTTGAAGAAAATGATTTGAACACTGCACATCCTGAATATGGCAAAGCCGAATACAATGAAATTGTAAACTCTTTTAAAAAAGATAATTTTATTGTTTTTAGCGAAAAAAGAAAGAAAAATACAAATGCGGCTGATTACGCAGAAAAAGTGGCAAAACAAATCAAAGCACTTATAAAAAAAGGAATTAAGCCTAACAAAATAACCGTAATTGGAACTTCAAAAGGTGGTTATATTGCCCAATATGTTTCGACTTATTTGGCAAATCCCGATGTTAATTTTGTTTTTATTGGATGTTTTCAGGAATCTGATATAAAAGAAATTCCGGATATTAATTACTGCGGCAACATTTTGACTATTTACGAGAAATCAGATATTTATGGTGTTTCGGCTATTAAAAGAAAGGAAACTTCAAAACTCAAAGTAAATCATTTTAAAGAAATTGAACTGAATACCAATTTAAAACATGGTTTTCTGTATAAAGCTTTAGATGCATGGATTGTTCCTTGTAAAAAATGGGCAAATGGAAATTATGCACTGAATTAAAACTTTCAAAATAAAACAGAATAAAGCCTTTAATTCCTTTAATAATTAAATTTTATTGAAGGCTTTTTTGGTTGAAATCTGACGTTTTTTTGCTTTAAAAATCAACCATAAAACCAAAAATTTCATCTTTTTTTCTGCTTCAAAAAATGGCATTCAAAAAAAGACCTCATTTTAGAGCCAACTATTACGATTTCATTCGGGTTTTTCTAACCGAAAATACTCGTTTTGTTACAAAATAAACGAGTCTTCAATTTTTGTTAATCTGCATTTGGCTTTCAATTTGTTTGTTTAACTTTGTGAATTCAGTACTTTAATAAAAAAATAATTTAATCTACAATATGAAACAAATCGCTTTAATCGCTATTGCATTTATAACATTTTCTTGTACGCAGGCTCAAAAAACAAGTTTTTCTAAAGAAGCCTTGTCTGAAAAATTATTAGCCACGGATGGAAGTCAGGTTACTTTTAAAAACATTTTAAAAAAATATAAAGGAAAAACTTTGGTTATCGAAGTTTGGGCTTCATGGTGTGGTGACTGTGTAAAAGCAATGCCAAAATTAAAAGAATTGCAAGCTAATAATCCTGATGTTTCTTACTTATTCATCTCTGCTGATAAAACGGCTGATAAATGGAAAGCAGGAATCGAAAAACATGAATTAAATAAAGGCGATCATTATATGATGAATGACGGTATGAAAGGTCTCTTTGGAAAAGCAATTGACTTAGACTGGATTCCGAGATACATTATCGTTGACAAAACAGGAAAAATTACATTGTATCGTGCTATTGAAACTGATTTTGACAAAATCAATGAAACTTTAAAAGGTTTAAAATAATTTTCAATTAAAAATATCAAGGTCAAAAATCAATTTTAGTTTTTGGCTTTACTTCAATAAAACAAAAAAATAAAAACTATCAAAATGAGAAAAAAGATTGTTGCAGGAAACTGGAAAATGCATAAAAATGCCGGACAAACTGAAGAATTATTAAGTGAATTAATCACAAAAATTCCAGCACAAACAACTGCACAAGTAATTGTTGCACCAACATTTGTAAACTTACAAGCTGCTGTTGCAAAATTAAAAAACACAACAATTGGAGTTTCTGCTCAAAATGTTCACCAAGCCGAAGGCGGTGCTTTTACAGGAGAAATCTCTGCAGATATGTTAACAAGCATTGGTGTAAATACTGTAATCTTGGGTCACTCTGAGCGCAGAGCTATTTTCCACGAAACAGATGCTTTAATCTCAAACAAAGTTGATACAGCTTTAAAACATGATATGACTGTAATCTTCTGCTTTGGAGAAGAATTAAAAGACCGTCAGTCTGATAATCATTTCAATATTGTTGAAAACCAATTACGTGACGGATTATTCCAAATTTCAAAAGAATCATGGTCTAAAATTGTTTTAGCTTATGAGCCGGTTTGGGCTATTGGAACTGGAGAAACTGCTTCACCAGAACAAGCTCAGGAAATGCACGAATTCATCAGAGAAGTGGTTCGCAAAGCTTTTGGAGCTGAAATCGCTGACGAAGTTTCTATTTTATACGGTGGTTCTGTAAAACCAGAAAACGCTAAAGAAATCTTCTCTAAACCAGACGTAGACGGTGGTTTAATTGGAGGTGCTGCTTTAAAAGCTGATGATTTCTTAGCAATTGTAACGGCTATTTAATTTTAGATTTTGAAATCTCCTATATAAAAAAAGCGTCCCGATGCATCGGGACGCTTTTTTTATGCTATTCTTTTACATATAAAGCAAGCTTATATTTACTTATATAACTTATATGGTAAAAAAACTAATTAATAAACGATTTCAAAAGCGGGCAATTGTACTTTTTAAACGTTGGTGTTGTTTTATAAATAGAATAAAAATTAACCAGCTCCTTCCCTGCTTTAAACGGGTTCTTTTTTTCTTCTTCCTCCGTAATGATCTCCGCGTAATGATCGTAATAATTACATTCAAAAATCATTAAGCTTGCCATTGCCTTTTCGTTGTTGTTTTTAGACATTTTTAAGGCCTTTTCGTAATATATTTTGGCCATTTTAAGATTGTAATAATTTCCGTTTTGGTATTTCTTCTCATTCGCTGTATTATCACCGTAAACATAATCTGTATACGATTCACCCGATGTCCAGTCATAAGCGCTCATCATCCAGGAATTTCCTAAATAAGATACATTAAAATAGGCGTGTGCCAATTGCAGGTTACTGCTAGCTGTATTTTGTTTTTTCAGCTGAATCAGTTTGGCAATAAAATCGGTTTTATTGAAATGATAGTCAAACTTGCGTTCTTTATCGTTTTGGAGAATTTTAGGCGTAAACGGATTTTCATTTAAATACGTTTTATACTCGTAATTCTTCTCCCAAAAATCCTGAGGCATACTTGAAAACGTTTTATGAGCCAATTCCAGATCATTAGTTCTAAAAGCAATTGTTCCTTTTAGATCTTTGTAATAATCAACATTTGGCGCAATTGTTCCGGAACAAAGATATTTTTCAAATGGCGTTTTGTTTTCTTTTTGCTGTAAAGCGATCAAACGATCAACATCTTTTGCAGTTGCATTTCGGTCAAAATAACCTATATAACTGTAAAAATAAGGATTATTATAGGCAGAGTATTCTCCTTCATTTTTAATATCCGATTTCATAGACAATAAGCCCGCTGCAACTGTATCTCCTTTTTTCTGAAATTCTCTACTGGCAATTCGGTACAAACTATACAAGTTTTTAAATAATCCGCGATCTGTTTCAACTAGATTTTCAACCGAATTAAAATAAGTATAAAGCTGATTCTGAACTTTTTCGTTCTTTAAATCATCTTGTTTTAAAGAAACCAAAGCCAGTTGAATATTTTTCTGCATTTGTATTGAGGTATTGGCTTTATCAGAAATCATATTAGTATATTTTTTCCCTTCGTCAACTTGGTCATCAATAAAACAAAGCTGTGCAATTGCAGCAGTAATGTAATCTTTCTGTTCTCCGGAAGTCTGCTCACGAACAGAAATTAAATAATATTCTAATTCTCTTAAATATAAAATATCCTTATGGAAGTTTTCTTCTTTTGCTTTAGCGTAATTCTCATACCAATTTGTACTGCTGAAAGTTACAGACGGCGTTCCGTCATTTGTATATTGAGGCGTAAAAATCCAATCTTCGAGCTTGTTAATTTCTCTTCCAATTAAAAAACTCAAAAACAAACTATTCGGATTTAATTCATACATCTCCTGAATTGTTTTTAAATCAGGTGCGGGATTTCGAAGACTTTCAATAGCCAGAATAACACTTCGTTCTTCATCATTTTGAGCCAAAGCTAAAGTTTCGGCAGTCAGTTTTTTGTTGTAATGCTGTAAAACCGCAAATGATTTTTCTTCGCAGGTATTAAAAACCCGGCTTAATAAATAGTTTTGCAACGGCAGATTATCAATACATAACGCCTTATAATACAAAGCCCAAGGTTCTAAAATCGTATTCTTATTATCCGCAAAATAAGTATCGTATAATTTGATTACTTCGTTTTTATCTTGACTGTAAAAACTATATCTTAAAATTAAAAATGCATAACGCTGTTTTAAAAACGAGTCTTTTGCTGTTTTAATTCTTTTTTCAAAATTTTCTAAATCAGCCAGTTGATGATTTTGGTTACTGTAGCCAATTTGTCCCCAGGATTCCCATTTTACATCTGTATTACTATTGTATTCGAGTTTTTTAGCAAATAGAATATAACTTAAAAAAGCTTTGTTTTTAGGCAGTAATAAAGTCTTTATAAAGGTATTTTTTTCAAATACTTTATGGAGCATTTTATTTTCGTAAGCCGTTTCAAATTGTTCTGAATCTGTTTCGTATAAAACAGCGTAAACATCGTCGGTCTTAATTTGATTTCCTAACTTTTTCTGCCATTCTAAACAATTCAACTGCTTGTCAGCGTCTGAAATTGTATTGGTTGCATAATAATTATCAGCCGAATAATAGAAGGGTGTCAGCTTAAAAAATCCTTCACGCTGCGCTTTAAACAAAGCAAGCCGACTTGTTTCCGGAGAAACACTCCATCCGCAGGCAAATGAAAACTGAACGCTTAAAACGAAGAGCAGACTGCTAAAAACGCGCATAATAATTGGAGATGTTTTCGGTTCCATAATCGTTTATATATTTTTTATCAAAAGAGAAAAATGTCACTTTAGTTTGATTGTCAGTTTGAATTTTACTTTTTAAAATCGAAATCATTTTATCGAGTTCATCGTTTGAAATTTTCTCGATCCTTATTTCGTCGCCATTTCGCAAATAAGTCTGCCCCACTAAAACATCATCCTGCAAAACATACTTAGAATCTGAAGTTTTCTTTACTTTAAGAGTATCTTTTAGTAATTGGTCATAATCAGACAAAATTCCTTTAAACTGATTTCCTCTAAAAGCAACGGCCCAGCTGTACAAGGGCAAAGCAATATCTAATTTGAGTTTGTAATCGCTGTGCGTAATATATTGTGCTAGTTCGTCGCTTGTTCCGATAGAATTTTTGGTCTGAAAATCTTCTGGTTTTGTAATATTATAACACATCAGCAAGCCTTTATCTACAGGAGGAATTCCGGCTTTTGAAGCATATTTATACTGCCAGAGTCTAATTGTTGCTGTTATTTTTGAAGATGGAAACTGGCTTTTAATTTGTTTTAACAAATAGAAATAATTTTTCTGCGATTTCTCTGTCCAGTCGCAGTCAATCAGGATTTCTTTAAAATCAACTTTTAATTTGGATAATTCTATCGACTTAACTGAGTCGTAATTTAGGCGTTTGCGATTTTCCTGTTTGTAATAGTCTTTTGGATAAACAATACTTGAAGCAAGGTTTTCGGCTTTTGAATTGTTCATTTTCTCCCCTATTTGCTGTACTCGTTTTGCCATTCTTACAGCAAGACTATCCAATTGCTTTTTATCGGATTTTAAAACTACTTCATTTGTAATAAAGATACTTGGTGTAATTTCGGGATTGCTTTTATTTAAAGAAACATCCCAAATGGTGGCAACAGGCAGCGGTTCTTTTGAATACGGATTATAATCGACATCAAAAAAACGAACATACAGGTGTTTTACATCTAATTTATTAATAAGAGAATCTTCTTCTTCCTGAAAATATAAATTGGTTTTCCAGTAACAAAATGAGCGAATTACTTCGTGTTCATTTTCGCAGCTTCCAGAGCTTAAAATAACAAAAAGCAGTACAAAAAAGATATTCTTCATGGTGGTAAAACTTACAAAATGCCGTTCAAAATTAGTATTAAAATTTATAACAATATGATTTATTTATGAACAACTTTTGCTTTGTATTCTTACCTTTGCAAAAAAATTATTTATGTCGAATATATATTTAGGATATCATTTTACAATTGAACCAAAAGAACTTGGATCAGAAATTTTAGTTGCTGAATTAGGCGAAAAAGCGTTTGAAAGTTTTACAGAAACAGAAAACGGAATTTCTGCATTTGTAAAGAAAGATTTATGGGATGAGAATATTCTGGATGATATTTATATTTTACAATCTGAAGAATTTAAAATCGAGTATACAATTGAAGAAATCGATCAGGTAAACTGGAACGAAGAATGGGAAAAGAATTTTGAAGCGATTGATGTGAACGGAAAATGCCATGTTCGTGCTCCTTTTCACGAAAAAACCGATGCTGAATTTGATATTGTAATCGAACCAAAAATGAGTTTTGGAACAGGACATCATGAAACCACTCACATGATGATTCAGCATTTATTAGAAATGGATGTTAAAGGTCTTAAAACTCTTGATATGGGCTGCGGTACTGCAATTTTAGCCATTTTAGCTGAAATGAAAGGTGCTGAACCAATTGATGCCATTGATATTGATAATTGGTGCTATTTAAATTCTATCGAAAATGCCGAACGCAATAATTGTAAACATATCAGCGTTTATGAGGGCGATGCTGCTTTATTGGCAGGCAAAAAATACGATTTGATTATTGCTAATATCAACAGAAATATCCTGTTGAATGATATGCAGGCTTATGTTGATGCATTAAATAAAGACGGTATCATATTATTTAGCGGTTTTTATGAAGAAGACGTTCCTTTTATCGATGCTTCGTGTACCGAAAAAGGTTTAACGTATGTTAAAAAATTAGAAAGAAACAACTGGGTTTCATTAAAATACGTAAATTAGATAGTTGCTTATTTAACTATTAATTAATCAAGCATATAGACTAATGAATTGAATAAATTTTAATTTAAAATTCTATTTAATTCATCCATCTACGGCAAAAAAAATTAGTAATTACAACAGTACAAAAAACTAAAAAAAATGAGTACTAAAGAAAAAGTAAGAGAAAGAGTTCGCGAGAAAGAAGCGACGGGATTCAACAACGAAATCATTGTGTACAACGACGATGTAAACACTTTTGATCATGTAATTGATACCTTAATGCGTGTGTGCGACCACACATCTGAACAAGCAGAACAATGTTCCTTAATTGTACATTACAACGGGAAATGCACTGTAAAAACAGGGCCAATCGACAAATTAAAACCTCAATGTACGCAACTTCTGGAAGCTGGACTTAGCGCCGAAATTGTTTAAATTGCCAATAATTTAAAAACGCATTCTATTTTGTTTTACAATTAAACTAAATAGAATGCGTTTTCATTTTTAATGAACTTCAAATTATGAGATTTATCGCATTTTTTCTACTACTTTCATTGCCTTTTATTTCAAAAGGCCAGTCAAAATTTGAGCCACTTCGAAAACAATTAATCGAGAACAAAACATACGAGTACGTTTATAAGTTCGAAAATAATTATGCCGTATTTCGAACTTTTAATAATAAAATGGGATTGATCGACAGCGTAGGAAACGTGATTATCAAACCAAATTATGAGTATATTGACAATAAAGAAGAGCTGAAAAATTTATTCGAAGCTGGTATCATAATCAATAAAAAGTACAAAAGAGGGTTTATCGATCTCCAAAACAGGGTTAAGATTCCTTTTGAATATGAAGATATTTTCTATATGGGAAATGGTTTGATCCGGGTTTCAAAAAACAACAAAACAGGTGTTATAGATATAGAAAACAAGATTATCCTGCCTATAAAATACGATTACATACAAAACCAGAATGGTATTTTGTTCGTTCAAACTAATAATACAATTGATTTATTTGATTCTAAAGGAAAGCCGATTACTAATTTTAAGGCTGCAGATATTGATTATTTCAAAAACAAAAGATCAATTGTAACCCTGCCAAACAAAAACACGTTGATAATTGACGATAAAGGAAACATCGTTCTAAATTCTATAAAAAGCCATCAATTCGAAGATGTCTTTGAATCTGATTCTTATCTTATTAAAAATACAATTACAAAGAAAAAAGGTGTAATCAATTCTTCAGGCCAATATGAAATTGAATGTAAATACGATGAAATTTCACCATCTGCTTCTATTTATGTGGTTCAGAATAATAAAAAAAGTGGTATTATAGATCAAAAAGATGTTGTTTTAAAACCTTTAATCTACGATCATATTTTTTCTTTATTCTATAGAGACAGTATTCATTTCGAAAATCAATATTTGGCGCATAAAGGTGATTTAAAAGGCATCATAAATCCCTATTTAGAGAAAGAGATCATTCCTGTTTCCTATAAAAATATAGAACAGCTTTCTAAGTATTATATTACAGCCAATTCGAATAATAAAAACGGAATGTTTTCATCAAATGGTACGATTATAATTCCAGAAGATTATGAGTTCTATAATGTGTCTCCAAATAAAATTTTTGCTGTAAAAAACGCTGGGGAATATCTTCTTTCAATTGGAGACAATAGTTATACTGAAACACAAATATCTGCCGGCGAATTTGTTAAGGATAAATTTAGCTTTGGCGGATTTTCAAAAAGTAAGTATCAGATTTTTAAAAAAGACAATAAGCTTGGTGTAATTAGTAACGAAAACAAAATCGTGATTCCATCTGAATTTGATTCTATTACCGAAATCTATTCTACAGGAGAATTTATCGTTCAAAAAAACAAGAAATACGGCGTTGTAAATGCCAATAATCAGGTGCTTTTAGAATTAAAATATGATACTTTTCAAATAATTAAAGAGGTTGTTAAATTTGGAATTAAGAATCAAAAAACAGCCAAATTTTATCCGGTAGACTTTTCTAAAGAAATTAAATAATCGCTTTTTGATTTCAGGTTTAATTGCAGTATTCTGTTTAAATTTAAATCTTAGATTTTATTTCGTTGTTTAATTTCTTAATAATTTAAAAAACATTCTATTTTATTTTATATTTGAAATAAATATAGAATGTTTTTTTATGGAAGAGTATGGAAAAATATTGATTATTGCGATGCCTGTTTTTTTAGTTCTAATTGTAATTGAAAAAATATACGGCATTTATAAAAAAAATGATACCGCTCCGTTAATTGACAGCGTTTCTAGTATCAGCTCCGGAATTACCAATTCTGTAAAAGACGTTTTAGGTCTAAGCGTTACTTTTCTTTCTTATGAATGGATGGTTTCTAAAATTGCCGTTTTTCATTTACAAGCCAATGTTCTCTCTTATATTATCGCCTTTTTTGTGATCGATTTCTATGGTTATTGGAGCCATAGACTGGCACATCAAATCAATTTTCTTTGGAACAAACATGCCATTCATCACAGCAGTGAAGAGTTTAATCTGGCTTGTGCACTTCGTCAGCCTATTGCGAGTTTGGTTAATTTATTTACTTTTTTATTAATTCCTGCTGCAATATTGGGCGTTCCGGCTTCGGTAATTGCGATCACTTTACCGTTGCATTTATTTTTACAGTTTTGGTATCATACCAAACACATCAAAAAAATGGGATTTGTTGAACAAATTCTGGTAACGCCTTCGCATCATCGTGTCCATCATGCCATAAATCCGGAATATTTAGACAAAAACCATTCGCAGATTTTTATTTTTTGGGATAAACTTTTTGGAACTTTTCAAGAGGAATTAGATGATGTTCCTCCAGTTTTTGGAATCACAAGACCGGCAAATACATGGAATCCTATCAAAATCAATTTTCAGCATTTAGCCTTATTAATTAAAGATGCATGGCGCGCCGAAAACTGGAAAGATAAACTAACTATTTGGTTTAAACCAACCGGATGGCGTCCTGAGAATTTTGAAGAAAAATATCCAGTAAACAAAATCGAAAATGTATTTGATTTTGACAAATACGGAACTCAAAATTCGCAAAAACTTATTCTTTGGTCCGTTGCACAAATTTTAATTACGCTTTTGTTTGTGAGTTATCTTTTTGAAAATATTGCCAAAATTGGTCTGCCCTCTATTTTTGTATACGGTTTCTTTATTCTGGTTACCATTTACAGCAACGCTGAATTAATGGACAAAAGCAAATATGCCATTTTTTGGGAAGGTTTTCGATTAGCGTCCGCTGTTAGTATTATTAGCTTTTATGGCGATTGGTTTGGTTTAAATAACGTTTTCTCTTTTAGTACTTATATCATTTTAGGTTACTTAAGTTTATCATTTTTAATAACGATTTACTTTGTAACAGTCGATTTTAAAAACATCCAAAACCAAACCATAACCACACAAACCGTATAATGAAAAACGCTGTACTTTTTAAAATTTATATTGCATTGAGCTTTATTTATTTACTGCTTTTATATTTCGGATACGAAAGCTTAGACTGTTATTTAAAACCTGCTTTGATTCCGTTGTTAATTTTAGGAGTTTATTTTTCTAAAAAATTCCTAACGCAAAATATCCTTTTAACCGCACTCTTGTTTTCCTGGATTGGCGATGTAATATTACTTTTTTCAGATATCGGCGAAATCTATTTTATACTGGGTCTGGTTTCTTTTTTAATTTCTCACCTGCTTTATTGTGTTCTATTTAATAGACAGTTTAAAGAAAAAATGAAACGAAATGCTATTATTTTTATCATTGGAAGTATTTTAATTGCCTGTTATTTAGTAGGAATGTTATTGGTTTTACTGCCTTCGCTGGGCGATTTAAAAATTCCGGTAATTGTATATGCCAGTGTAATTTCGGTTATGCTTTTGTTTGCTTACAACGGACTTATGACTTGGAAAAAACCAGGCAATCAATATGTATTTATTGGTGCTTTATTTTTTGTGATTTCTGATAGTATTTTGGCTCTCAACAAGTTTCATACGCCATTTAAAAAAAGTTCGTTTATTATTATGCTGACTTATCTTGTGGCACAATATCTGATTGTGATTGGTATATTAAAATTAAATTCAAAAAAGGAACTGTAATAAAAACCTTTTTTACATTTGTACGACCAAAATAAACCTCAACCATGAAAAAAGCTGTCCTTTTCATTATTTTAATACTTACTGCAACGTCCTGCATCAGCACGAGATCTACTTTAAAAAATGTAGACGATAACGCTCCTGATTTAATTTTAAGCAAAGACAATACATTTGTAATTTCGTTATTTAGTAAAGACAAAAAGTATGGCTATGATCCTGATTATCCTGTAAATATATTTTTTAGAAATACCAAAGACGAAGCTTTAAATGAAATGCGTTTTTTGAATGCTTTAGCCGGACCAAACGGAGAAAAAATCACTTATAAACGTTTAGAAACCTGCTGTCCCTTCCCTACTAAAAGAAGCGATATGGGGGCTGGCTTTTTAAATGTATATGAATTAACCTGGGACGGACAAAAGAAACCTGTAACGCTCTATTTGAATATTTACGAAAAGGGAATTTTAATGGTTCCGATGGGATTGACTTTGAAGAAAGAGTAAAAAACTTATTTGTAATATATCAACCAGTACCATTTTTTTTAATATGTACGGAATATCTCCTTTTATTTTAATCGCATTACCATTATTATTTCAGCTGATATATGGTCAAAAAGCAATTCAAGAAACTATATCTTATAGTCTTGGAAGGATAACTTTTATCAGTCTCATTTCGCAAATTGTTTTATCGATTGCAGCATTTTTTATTGCTTCATACAATTTTACAGAAAGTCTTAAAGGCCAACCGTATAGATGCGGAATGGGATTCCTGGGGATAATTGCATTTGCGTTCTTGTTTACGATTATTCTTTTAATTTCTATTATCGTTCAGTATTTTACCAAGAGATCGTACGATAAGAACTCCTAACTACTTCACTCGTTTTATTGAGCAGGAATTAGAGACAAAAAATATTTTTAAGTGATTAAAGTTTACTGAATTTGTAACTTTACAAAACGAATAAATTTTAATCAGATGAAACCATTAAACAATCATAAAATTGAGGCTTCGAACTTCGATTTACAGCAATATTTAAATAGAATCAATTTTTCGGGAGAAATTAAATTAGACTTAGCCGGAATAAAAAAACTCATGCAGAGTCAGCTGTTTAGTGTACCTTTTGAAAATATTGATGTACAGGCCGGCAAAACGATTTCGCTTATTGGTGATGATATTATAAACCAAATTGTAACTAAAAATCGCGGTGGATACTGCTATCAAATTAACGGAATCTTCTCGTTATTGCTTCAGGAAATTGGTCTTCCGCATTATTATATTGCGGTACGTCCTTTGGTTAATCCGGGGCAAAATCCGAAAACGCATTTGGCTATAATTGCCACAATTGAAGGCGAAGAATATTTGATTGATTTGGGTTTTGGAGGAAACAGCATTAGAGAGCCTTTGAAACTGAGCCAGGCTGGAACTGAAATTCAGCAGGATTTTGAAACTTTTACTTTGGTAAAAACAGAAGAAGATGACTATTTATTGCAAATTAAGATTGGAAATGAATGGTCTAACTTGTATTCGTTTGATTTAACTCCTCAACGGTGGATTGATTTTAAACCCGCCAATCATTATAATTATTCGCATCCGGATTCTTTTTTTACACAAAACCTGATTGTCGTTTTACAGAATCCGCTGGGTAAAAAAATAGTATTTAAAAATGCTGTAAAATCAGTAACAAATGGAGTTACAGAAATTATTCCTTTTGAAGACAATCAGCTGGATACTCTTTTGAAAACAGAATTCAATTTAAGTATTTAGTAAAAAAGCGTTTTGAGGAGATATTCCTCAGTAAATCCAATAATTCCACTGGATTTTTTAGCCCCGATAGAAGCGGAAATCCTTTTTTGATAAAGCCTATTTTTTCTGGTTTTTGCAGAGCGACCAACGGAAGCTCCTGCAAAGACCAAGAAAAAAAGGATTTAGAGAAAAAGATTACAGCGGGCGGTCCCGATAGCTATCGGGAAGCTTCTTAAAATAATCTTAAATCTTCATCTCCTATTCATAAATCATGACTACCTTTGCAGTGCAAAAAAATAACTTTATGAATTTACAACATATCCCACAAATTAAGCATACTGACAGCGGGAATTTCTTTTTACTGGCGGGGCCTTGCGCTATTGAAGGTGAAGAAATGGCTCTTAGAATTGCTGAAAAATTAGTTGGTATTACCGACAATCTTCAGATTCCTTATGTTTTTAAAGGATCTTTTAAAAAAGCAAACCGTTCTAGAATTGATAGTTTTTCTGGAATTGGTGACGAAAAAGCTTTAAAAATTTTAAGAAAAGTTTCGGAAACTTTTCATATTCCTACTGTAACCGATATTCATACTAATGAGGATGCTGAAATGGCTGCTCAATACGTTGACGTTTTACAGATTCCTGCATTTTTAGTTCGCCAGACTGATCTAGTTGTAGCGGCTGCTAATACCGGAAAAGTGGTAAACCTGAAAAAAGGACAATTTATGAGTCCTGAAAGCATGAAACACGCCGTTCAAAAAGTATTAGACTGTAATAATGAAAATGTTATGGTTACAGATCGCGGTACTATGTTTGGTTACCAAGATATGATTGTGGACTATAGAGGGATTCCTACTATGCAGCAATATGCTACAACGGTTTTAGATGTTACGCATTCTTTACAACAGCCAAATCAAACTGCAGGTGTTACAGGCGGAAGACCAGATATGATCGAAACTGTAGCAAAAGCGGGTATCGCGGTAGGTGTTGATGGTATTTTTATCGAAACTCACTTTGATCCTGCAAATGCAAAAAGCGATGGCGCTAACATGCTTCATTTAGATTATTTTGAAGGTTTAATGAAGAAGCTGGTTGCCATTAGAAAAACTGTAAATGCCTTTTAATTTATAATACTTAAGTTCTTTGAAAACAAAAATTTTATTTTTCTTTCTGACTTGTGTTTCGTTAAACACTTTTGCTCAGGAAGAAATTCCGGTACAAAAATACGCTGCTCACAATAAAGGAAAATTCTTTGTAATGTGGGGAGGAAATAGAGAAAGTTACTCAAAATCTGATGTAAATTTCCGTGGTAAGGATTACAACTTTACAGTTGAAAATATGGCTGCTCATGACAAACCAAAAGGATGGCATGTAGATTATATTAATCCTGCAAATATGACTATTCCTCAGACCAATTTAAGACTTGGTTATTTCTTTAGTGATCATTACAGTGTAACAATTGGTGTGGATCACATGAAATATGTAATGGCACAGAATCAAATTGCAAATGTTAATGGAAATATCAATTTACCTGCAGATGATCCTGGTTCAATTTACAATGGTGAATACAATAACAGACCTGTAGATATGTCTTTAAATGGAGCTATAGAAGGTGGTTATGACAAAGGTGTAACGAATCCAAACGGTCCTGCTTTTTTAATGTACGAACATACAGATGGTTTAAACTATATTAATACTGAGGTTGCCAGATTTGATGATGTTTCAAAATGGTTTGGGCTGCCAAATATTGATAAAGTTCAGATTAACTTAACTGAAGGATTAGGAGCGGGTATTTTATATCCAAAAACAAATACTACTCTTTTAGGTAAAGAACGTCATGATGATTTTCATGTTTCCGGATACGGTGTTTCTGCAAAAGCGGGTCTAAATATTACTTTTTTCAAACATTTCTATGTTCAGGGAGAATTAAAAGGAGGCTATATCAATATGCAGGATATTAAAACTACAACAAGTAATGAAGATAAAGCTTCTCAGCATTTTACTTATTTTCAACGAATTATTGCTGTTGGGGGAATCTTTAGAATCTAATTTCAGTTAGAAAATATATTAAAAATAGTTATCATTAATTTGGTAACTATTTTTTTTATTATTTACTTTGCAATTCAAAGTACTTTATTTATTATTTGAATACATCATGAAAAAGCAAAAATATATTTTCCTTATCATCACATTCGCACTGAGTTTTGGCTTGGCGTTGTTTGTGGCAATGAAAGTTTTCCCTAATAATCCGTTTTCGAAAAAGAAAATTGAAAATGCGGCAGTCAATAAAGTTGAGAGTGGTGATATTATATTTCAAACTTCGCAATCTCCTCAATGTGAAGCGGTACGAATTGCTACGAATTCGAAATTCTCTCATTGCGGCATTATCTATAATCTTAACGGAAAATGGTTTGTTTTTGAAGCTGTACAGCCTGTAAAACTTACTCCGTTTGATGAATGGATCACGCATGGAAAAGACAATAAATATGTTGTAAAGAGATTAAAAAATGCTAAAACTGTTTTGACTCCGGAGATACTCCAAAAAATGGAAAATTACAGTCAGCAGTTTGATGGAAAACAATATGATGCCTATTTTGAGTGGACGGATACTAAAATTTATTGTTCTGAATTGGTTTGGAAAATTTATAAAAATGCGGCCGGAATCGAACTTTCAAAACTAAGAGAATTGAAAGACTTTAATTTAAGTGATACCAGAGTACAAAAAATCCTAAAGGAAAGATATGGTAATACTATTCCGCTGAATGAAAAAGTGGTTGCGCCTTCTGACCTTGCCGATTCTGATTTACTTATAACGATAATAGACAATTATTAAAAATCAGTAGAAAGCTAATTCTAAAACAAATTGGCTTTTTTCTTTATTATTTTACTTTGAAATTCAAAGAACTTTTAACTAACCAAAATATGAGAGATTATTTAATTGAAAGACTATACGAAAGTACAAAAAAGCCGTATCAAAAATATTTTAAGAAGAACGAACCCTGGAACATCAACAAAGCTGGTTTAATGAATTATCCTAAAGACAGCTTAGGATTTGGGTTAGGAAATTTTCTCTTTAATAATCATTTTGATATTCAGGAGAAACTGGAAAATCATGACATTATTCATGTCCTAACCAATACTGGAATTTCTGTTTATGAAGAAATTGGAATGCAATATTATCTCTTGGGAAATGGAAAAAGAAGTTTGTATTTGTTTATGGTAATAGGAACTGGGACGCTTTTTTATCCGAAACGATTAAACTATTTCATTAAGCAATATAAAAGCGGTAAAGAGGCACTTCCGTTTTATTATCTGGATTTTTCTAAAATGCTTTTTATGTCTATTCAATCTATTCAGCAAACTTTTAAAATACAACACTCATGAAAACTATCAGCAATAAACCTTTTGAAGAGAAACAATCGACCGAACTCGCAGTTGGTACTTTTATTATTAGCAGCATCTTGTTTGCACTTTATATTATTTCCAACGAAAGTCCTTATGTTTTAGTTATTGCATGGCCGTTTGCCGCATCTGCCATAATAGTAAATAGTATCATGTTAGTGAATCTAACGGATCGATTTATTCATTTACCGGAATATCGAAAAGATATTGCATTTAAGATTTTAATGCTGCTTTCTAATATCCCAATTACGTTTTTGTATTATTTGATTGTGATGAAATTTTGATTTTTTGAAATGCATGGAATAAGGATCGTTCCTATGGAACTTTAGAAATTCGTTTATTATTTTCAACGGATTAAAATCCGTTGCTACAATATGATCATTTCTACCGAATTTTGAGCTGAAATCTATTTCATTTTTTTAATTATAAAAATCAAAATTATTTCAGCTTCGGAGAAGCATAATATTTATAGAAAAACAATTACACAAAGCTAAAAAGCTCCAGCGGAGTGAAATGATAATTTTTGTTTATTTATATGTCGCTCCGCTGGAGCTCTACAATAACAAAACTAATTCTTTCTATAAATATATCATCCCTCTGGGATTATTTCCTGGGACGCAAAAAAAACAGGCTGTCATTTTTGACAGCCTGTTTTATATAATATCGATTTTTAAAATCTTAGTTTGCTTTTGGAATTTCTATTCCGTTTTGATCTATTAAATAAACCAATGAAGCCATTGTTGCGGCGCCAAGTTCTAATTCTCTTTTGTTGATGGCATCAAATTTATCGTTTGCTGCATGGTGGTAATCAAAGTAACGCTGTGAATCTGGTTTTAAACCTGCTTTAACAATTGCTTTTGACGTTAAATGACCAATATCTGAACCTGCATGTCCAATTGTAAAACTATGCACTAAATAAGGCTCGAAAAAGTCTTTAAATCCTTGTATTTTTTTCAAGTTAGCATCATCAGCTTCAATTGAAAATCCTCTTGGCGAAAATCCTCCTGAATCACTTTCTAAAGCAAAAATATGGTTCTCATTCTTTTGTTTTGAAACTTCTTCGTATTTGGCGCCGCCTTTTCCTCCGTTTTCTTCATTCATAAACAATACGACACGAATGGTATTTTTAGGTTTATAGTTTAAGTTTTTAAGAATACGAATTACTTCCATACTTTGTACTACTCCTGCTCCATCGTCATGAGAACCATCGGCTAAATCCCAAGAATCCAGGTGACCGCCAACAACCATGATATTCTCAGGGCTTACAGTTCCTGTTAATTCTCCAATTACGTTATGCGATAATACATCTGGCAGCGTTTCGCAAGACTGCTTGAAATAAAACTTTAAAGTTGGATTTGCTTTTAAAGATTTACTTAGTAGTTCTGCTCCGTTTGTACTAATTGCAGCGGTTGGAATGTATTGCTCTTTTGGTAAATCGCCATAACTTTGAGCTCCTGTATGCGGGAAATCGTCTAAACGTAAGTTCATAGAACGAACAATTGTTCCTACGGCGCCAAGTTTAGCTGCTTCTTTTGCGCCAGCATATCTTTGGTCTACGCATGCTCCGTATGATGTAAACGTTTCGATGTTTTCAGGATTCATTGGTCTGTTGTAAAAAACAATTTTTCCTTTTACTTTATCAGCTCCAAGTTCGGTTAATTCTTTGATTCCCTGTACTTCGATTATTTCTGCTGTAAGTCCTGTTTTTGCAGTTGCAACAGATCCGCCTAAAGCGCAGATTGGTACAGTAGTTTTTACTTTTCCGTCTAAAATATATGCTGTTTCTTTTTCTCCTCTAACCCAATGAGGCACCATCACTTCTTGTAAATATACTTTATCAAGACCTAGATTTTCTAATTGTCTTTTGGTGTAATCTACCGCTTCTGCTGCTCCTTTTGATCCAGATAAACGACTTCCAATATCATTTGATAAATATTCCAGCCAAGAATAGCATTTTGCTTCGGTCAAGGCTTTTTTGTAAAATAATTTAATGTTTTTTTCATCATTTGATTGCGCAAACAATGTCAATCCGTTTAAAACTAAAGCAGTTAAAAGAATCGTTTTTTTCATAGTTTTTATAGCGTTTTGGGTTACACTCCATTTTTTGGTATCTTACAAAGAAACAAAAATTCTATAGAATTGTCAGAGTTTTTCTAAAGCCTTTTCTCAAAAAAAACTCCAATTATAAACCTTATGATTTATAATTGGAGTTTTTATCATTTTAATAAAATAAAACTATTTTACTTCGATAATCTTATTTTTTTGGCCAATGCCGTTTTCGTTAAAAGGTTCAATTGTAAAATAATACTTTGTTCCTTTGTCTAAACCTCTAAAGTCGTATGAATTGTCGCCATACACCATAATATTGTTATATAATTTATCAGGAGCGATTCCGTAATAAATAGTATAACCCACTGCATCATTTTGTTTTTTCCACGAAATTATAGCATTTCTTGAATCTGCTTTATTTCTGTCTACTTTAAATGAATTAACTGCTTTTGGCTTTTCTAATAATCCATTTCCAAATACTCTGAAATCTGAAATTGCAAACAGTCCAGATGCATTGTGAATGTTTTCCATTTTGATGTATCGCGCTTTAATTGATTTTGTTAACTCTACATAATCATGCGGTACATCTTTGTCGTTTTTAGATTTATCTACAACCAGTTTCCAATTTACAGCATCATCAGACATGAATATTTTATATTGATAATAAATGTCCATTGCTTTATTGTACTGAGTGGCTTTATGATCTGCATAATTAATCTGAAGTGCTTTAATCTCCATTTGTCTGCCTAAATCCATCTGAAGCCATTCTCCTGCATTGCTTGTTTTAGCAGACCAATAGGTTTGAATGTTTTCATCGGTTAAATTTTCGGGACCGTAACAGAATTTCTCGTATACTTTTTTTCCGCCGTTGTCCATTCGGTGTGTTTCCACTTCCATACAATCTTCGGAAGAAGAAACGGTTACCGGTTTTTTATACGAAAGCAGCATCCATCCAGATGAAGCACCTTTTGTTTGATCACGCTCACTTGTTGGAAGTACAATTGGAAAATCTCCGTAAGAGGTAATAGAATACATTACATCATCTTTATCAAAACCAGCCGGAAACATATCTATACGACGCTCGAAACGGTCTTTAATCGAAATTTTGCACGTTCCGGTATTCCAGTAATTTCCGTAATTGTCCGCAAAAGTGTTTCCGTGTCCAGCTCCAATTACAAATCCGCCTGGTTTATAAGACATCGGATTGTGTTTTTGATACGTAAATGGCCCAAGAGGATGATCTCCTACGTGAACACCATTTGCATAACCTTTAAACTCTGTTGCCGGTGCTCCGTACTGCATATAGTATTTTCCGTTGTGTTTAGTCATCCAGGCTCCTTCTATAAAATTACCCCAAGGTGCAGGTTCCATATCATTGTTTGGTCCGAAACGCTCCCATCCATGAGCAGAAGGATCTAAAATGGCAACTTCCTTAACTTGACCGTAAACTTTTTGAATATCTTCAACCTCGGTTGCTTTATATAATGCTGCATAATCAGCTTGATTTCCTTTCGGAAGCCATGTATTATAATCAACCTCAACTCCTACTAGAGGCAGTTTTCCGCTTGAACCATAATACATATATACTTTTTTGTCATCATCCTGAAAAATAGCTGGATCCCAGGTTGGCAGCATTGCTTTATCTACATGACGTGTCCATCTTCCTGATTTAGGATCGGCTGTTTTCCAGATTGGATGGTCTCTTTTCCAGGTTGAACCTACGTAAAATAAGGTATCGTTTACAACCCAAGCAGCTGGCGCGCATTGGTCGTCGTCACCCGGTTGTCTTTGAAAACTTCCGTAAACGAAATTCCAGTCGGACATATCTTTACTCCAAAAGAATCCTGCCTGATTAGTTGCAAATAAATAATATTCGCCTTTATACGTAATAATTACCGGATCTGCACTTGAACGGCGCGATTCAGGAATTCCGTTATGATTATGAGTAGTATAATTGTATCCAATGTTAATTGGGTTACAAAATGTAGTGGCTGGTTTTTTAGGATCAAACCATTCTGTTTTTCCTAAATTTTGTGCCAAAAGATTGTGATTGAAAAGTATCACAAATAAAATTGGCAGTGTCAACAGTTTATGTATCTTTTTCATTTCTTGATTTGTTTTGTATAAGCTCAGGATTATTTTTTAATTTTTAATCTTTCGCTTAAAAGTTCCGGTTCATTTGTGGTGATATAATTGAATTTATGATCAATAATCCAATCCATATCAGCCGCTTCATTGACTGTCCAGGCATTTAGAATCATATTATTTTCTTTTGCCTCTTTAATCCATTCCGGATGTTTTTTAAAGAATGAATAATGATAATCAACGCCATTAATATTGTCCGCTTTTACTTCTTTTGGAGATTTATTTCCTTCTAAATATTGTAAAACTGTTTTGGAATCAACTGCTCTAATTTGTTTTAGAATTTCGTAATCAAAACTTATATAGCAGGTATTTTTATCTGCTTTTAGTTTTTTGATTGTTTCAACCGACATTAGTGCTGTTTTTTTTCCTCTTTCTTTACTTATTTCCGAAGGTTTTATCTCGCAGACTAAAAGGGTGTGTTTGTTGTTTCGCTTACCCTCTGTAATATACTCGTGTAAGGTTGGAAGTTTTTCTCCGTTAGAAAGTTTAAACTTTATTAAATCAGCATAATTTGTTTCTTCGATAAGCAATTTATTATAATGCGCATCATGATTAATTACAAGCGAATCATCGGCTGTTCTCCAAACATCAAATTCTGAACCGGGAAGTTTTAAATCGATGGCGTGTCTTAAAGAGACAATTGAATTTTCAGGAAGATTATTTTTTTTCCATGCACCGCGATGTGCTACTATTGCATTCTCTTTTACAGCACAAGATTGAAAGGCAATTGTTACGGTCAAAAAAAGTGATACTCTGAGTGCTTTAATAGTGTTCATTATTTTAAAATTATAATTTATAAAAAATGTTCTTTTATGAAAAAGCCCTCCGTCAACCAAACGAAGGGCTCTTTACTAATCAATAAACCAACTATTTAGTTAACTCAAAACTAACTTTCTTATCGGCATTTGAATTTCCTCCAACGAAAATATCAAACTGTCCAGGTTCTGCTACGAATTGTAAGTCAGAATTATAAAATTTTAAATCTTCAACCGTGATATCAAAAGTCACCGTTTGTTTTTCACCTTTTTTAAGTGCTATTTTTTGGAAACCTTTTAATTCTCTAACTGGTCTAGTTACTGAACCAACTAAATCTCTAATGTATAATTGAACTGTTTCTTTTCCGTCAAAGTTTCCTGTATTTGTTACATCAACTGTTACTTTTAATTTACCGCTGAAATTCATTTTGTCAGAAGAAATTTTCAAGTTTGAATAATCAAAAGTGGTGTAGCTTAATCCAAATCCAAATGGGAATAAAGGTTCGTTTCTTTCGTCAATATAGTTTGATCTGAATTTTTCGAACTTTCCTTCTGTGTTAGAAAGCGGTCTTCCTGTATTTTTGTGTGCGTAATAAATTGGTAATTGTCCAACACTTCTAGGGAAAGTTGAAGTTAATTTTCCTGAAGGATTTACATCTCCAAATAAAACATCAGCAATTGCATAACCAGCCTCTGTACCAGCAAACCAAACATTTAAGATTGCAGGAACTGTTTTTTCTTCTTCGGTAATAACTAACGGACGACCGTCAAATAATACTACAACAACTGGTTTTCCTGTTTTTAATAAAGCGTTTAATAAATCTTTTTGCGCTTGTGGAATTTCTAAGTTTGTACGGCTGCTAGATTCTCCGCTCATTTCTGCAGATTCTCCAAGTGCAGCAACGATTACATCTGATTGTTGAGCTACTTTTAAAGCTTCAGCTAACAATTCTTCTTTTGAACGTGCATCACGGTGTAATGTTTTTCCAAACATTGTAGCATTAGTTTCAAAAGTTTCATCGTAATCTAAGTTACTTCCTTTTGCATATAAAACTTTTGTTCCTGCTCCTGCAACTTCTTTAATACCTGCTAATAATGAAACTGCATTTTCCATTTTAGTAGCAACACTCCAAGTTCCCGGCATATTTTCTTTAGCATCAGCTAACGGTCCGATTAAACCAATTGTACCCGATTTTTTAAGCGGTAATAATTGATTTTTATTTTTTAACAATACCAATGATTGTGCTGCAATCTGACGTGCTTCTTTTCTGCTGTCTGCTGTAAAGATTTCAGTTTTTGCTCTTTTCTCATCACAATATTTATATGGATCCTGGAATAATCCTAAATCATATTTTGCTTCTAAAATAAGTTTAACAGCATTGTCAATTGTTTCGATAGTTACTTTTTTCTCGTCTAAAGATTTTTTCAAAGTAGTTAAGAAACCTTCTCCAACCATATCCATTTCAACCCCAGCGTTTAATGATAAAGCAGAAACCGCTTGTAAATCACCCATTCCGTGTTCGATCATTTCTGGAATTCCAGTAAAATCTGTTACAACAAAACCTTTAAAGCCCCATTGTTTTCTTAAAACATCTGTCATTAACCATTTGTTTCCTGTTGCAGGAATCCCGTCAATTTCGTTGAAAGAAGCCATAACCGAACCTACACCAGCATCAACTGCCGCTTTGTAAGGAGGGAAATAATCATTAAACATTCTGATGTGACTCATATCTACTGTATTGTAATCACGACCACCTTCTGGTGCTCCGTACAATGCAAAGTGTTTTACACAAGCCAAAATTGAATTATTTTTTGAAAGATCGTGTTGTTGGTATCCGTTAACCATTGCTTTAGCAATTTGGCTTCCTAAATACGGATCTTCTCCTGAACCTTCAGAAACTCTTCCCCAACGCGGGTCACGAGATACATCTACCATAGGAGAGAATGTCCAGTTAATTCCGTCTGCGCTTGCTTCTTTTGCAGCAATCTGTGCACTTCTTTCAATTAAAGCCATATCCCAAGTACAAGACAATCCTAACGGAATAGGGAATGTTGTTTCGTAACCGTGAATAACGTCCATACCAAAAAGTAATGGAATTTTTAAACGGCTTTTTTCAACAGCAATTTTTTGTACTTCTTTAATTTTTTGTACTGATTTTATATTGAACAAACCGCCTACTCTTCCTTCGGCAATATTTTTTGCAACGTTTGAGCTGTTTGCTTGTCCTGTTGTAATATCACCAGATGTTGGTAAATTTAACTGTCCTAATTTCTCGTCTAATGTCATTTTTGACATTAACTCTGCTACAAACTCTGACTTAGGTTTAATTTTCACTGTACTTTTTGTGCTCTTTTTTTGAGCGTAACCCAAAACAGCACATCCTAAAAAAAGTAAGACTAATTTGTTTTTCATTCTATTTTATTTATTTGTTCGTATTCAATTTTATCTGTTTAAACATCCACTCATAAATTTCGGGGTTGTCATAAACTCTTGTCCAGCTGTCATGACCTGCATCATCAAAAATGGTTAACTGAACATCTTTTGCATTGCATTTTTTTAATTCTTTATAAATGGCAATCGCATAATCTACTTTTACTACATCGTCTAATAATCCGTGAAAAATTCTCGTTGGAGTATTAGCAATTTTGCAAGCACTTTCTAATTCGATTAAATCAACAAAACCTGAAATTGGTACCACTGCCGCAAACTTATCAGGATATGAAAGCGCCAAGTTCCAAGCTGCCCATCCTCCAGAGCTTAATCCTGTAACATAAATTCTGCTAGGATCTATTTTGTTCTCCTTCTGAACTTTTAAAATCAGTTCATAAATAGATTCAATGCTCCATTTCTCCTCTTCTTTACACTGCGGAGCCAAAACATAAGTATCTAACTCATGCGTCTTTAAATATTTTAAAGGACCATTGATTTTTACTTTTTCAAGGTCTGTTCCTTTTTCTCCGTCACCTGAAATAAAAACAATTAACGGCTTCTGCTCTTTTATGTTAGCCGGCTTGTGCAATATGTAGCCTAATTCATTATTCGTTACAATAACTGTTTTTATTTTTCCTGAGGTTTCACTTTGCGCAAAGCTAAATACAGAAATAAACAGGAATAATAAGCTTAAGTTATGTTTCATAAAAAATTAGATTCCGTATTTACCAGATTTAAATCCAAGTTTTGTCAAACCTTGTTTTACCTCTGGTGCATTCATAAATAATTTCCACAATAATCCAGTACGGTAATTTTCTAACATCACAACTTCCGGTCCCTGATCAATTGCTAAATAACGTTTTGCAACCCAATTATTCCCTAAACTAAGTGCATCGTAAAAACCAGCATTGCCCCAAGTTTCTGTTTTATGATTTTCATAAAGATTTCTCATTACAGCAAGAGATTCTTTTGGAGTATAAACAATTGAACTGATTGATGCTGTTGGCGAAATAACACCTTGATCGTTACTTGGCATGTGTGCATTATAACCAATCGATCCATCAGGATTTCTAGAATATGATGCTGTTAATCCCCAGTAATTTGGTCCGTAACCTTCAGTTTTCTTAGGATTTTCAACACAGTATTCATAATTGATTTTCGTTTGATTCACATTCAAATCCCAATAATTTGCATACTTGTCTGTTAATTGATTTGGATCTAATCCTACATAAGAATAATGCGCCCAGAATAAAGGGCCGCCGTATTCTTCTGCTCCATTGTGCTTTAAAACTAACGGGATATTATATTTTGTTTTTGAAGTAACAATGCCGCCACTTCTTGCCCATCCTTCGTGGTATGCTTTTGCATCTATAGTATGCGTTGGAGATGAAGCTGCTAATACATAAGTAATTAGACATTCGTTATATCCTTCTAACGGAAAATTCATTTGCCATGCATAAGAAGGAGACCAATGCCAATACAAAACATTTTTATTGTTTGTGTACCATTGCCAATCTACACCTTTCCAAAGTGCATCATATTTTTGTGCTACTGCTTTTTCTTTCTCAGACCCATCTTTAAGATATTCACGAACTGTAATCATCCCTGCAACCAAAAATGAAGTTTCGACTAAGTCGCCGCCATTATCTTTGGTTCCAAAAGGTTTTACTTTTCCTGTATTTCCATCGATCCAATGAGACCATGCGCCATGAAAACGATCTGCTTTGCCTAAAAAATCTGCAATTTTGTTAAGTCTCTCTACACCTTGCTCCTTAGTAATATAACCTTGAGACATTCCTGAAACCAATGCCATTAACCCAAAACCCGAACCACCTGTTGTAACAATATTGGCATCGTTTTCTGGATAAACTCCATCTGGATGGTAACGTTCTCTGGCTAATCCGGAATTAGGCTCTGCATAATCCCAAAAGTATTTAAAAGTTTGTTTTTGAACAACCTCGATAAGCTGTTCGTCACTTAATGCAACAACGCCAGAAGTATTTTCTTCTGCATTTTCTTTTGATTTCTCTGCATTTGATCCACAACTAAAAAAAGTAAAAGCTAAAAATAAAACTGAAATTCTAATCATTATAAAAATTTAAATATTGAATAAATAATCACTTCCCTTAGAATTCTAAGGGAAGTGATTTTAAGATTTTAATTGTAACCAGGGTTTTGAGTAGAATACCCAACTGATTGTTGAATAAAACTAGATGGAATTGGATACAATTCATGTTTTCCAACAACAAAAGTTTTTCCATTAGGGAATTGTAAACTCTTATCTGCTGCCATAGCTGCCTGAGCTTGTCCAGTTCTGATAAGATCAAACCATCTGTCGTGCTCAAAAGCCATCTCAACTCTTCTTTCTTTCCAGATAGCAATTTTAACGTCAGCTTGAGATACTGCTGGTGTATCACCAAGATTAGCTCTGTGTCTCACTTGATTCAATAATGGAATAGCAGCACTTGTTTGTCCTAATTCATTTAACGCTTCAGCTTTCATTAACAATACTTCAGCATAACGTAAATATCTAAGGTTTGTATCTGTAAATTCCAGATTGTAAAAAGCAGAAGAATACGCTTTGTAATTGTACATAGGATTACTTACAGTTGAAGCAACTACTCTGCCATCGTATAAAGTCGAACCTCTAAAAATAATAGTAGCGGCTCTCCTTACATCTCCTGGCTCATAAGCACTAGCTAAGCCTTCCGTTGGTGTATTGAAACCCCAACCCCATCCACCAGCACCACGAGGTGCTTGAGAAACGGTGTAGTTTCCAATACCAAATCCTGGAGCAGTAGGTGAACCAATACCATTAATTTCAAAAATTGATTCAGAACCAAATTCTCCTTCTTTTTTATATTGCAAAGAATAATCAGAAACTAAAGAATAACCTGTTACTTTATCGCAATTATCAATTACAGCCTGCCATTTTTTCTGATACAAACTTACTTTTGCTAATAGTGCATAAGCAGATCCCTGAGAAACTCTGGCAACATCCGAACCTGAATAAGCAGATTTTAAAGGCAGTGCCTGTATTGCATCCTTTAAGTCTTTTTCTATAAAAGCATAAACATCTGCAACTGGCTTACGTGTTAATTGCATTTCTTTATCTGCTTGTGAAATTGGAACAGGAGATAAATGATCTACAATAGGAACTGCTCCATATCCTTTTACTAAAGTAAAATACATAAATGCTCTTAAAAATTTAGCTTCACCAGCTAATCTAGTTTTTAAAGATGGTGTAACCTGATCTAATTTAGGTAACATTTCTAATGCCTGATTAGCTCTGTTAATACCTGCATAATTGTAGTCCCAAATACTTTGAAATGATGGAGTTGAAGCGTTATAAGTTAAAGCATCTACAACATCTTTATCAGTACCAGTATCACCTGGATCTGAACCTTTATCTGCATCATCTGAAATAATACTTGTTACAGCATTCCAGGCAAAAGAAGACATATCCCAAGATAAGAATATATTATAAACTGCATCTACCATTGATGTAGCTCCAGCATCACTATTAACTTGCTCAGGCTCACCAGGTACATTTTTTGTTTGATCTATATCTAAAAAATCATCCGAACATCCAGACATACATAATGCTGAAAGTACAAAAAGTGATATATATAATTTTTTCATAATATTAAAATTTTAAATTAGCCCCAATAACAAATGTTCTTAATGCTGGGTAAGCATCTAACTCAACCCCCTGAGTTCCTTTAACTAAGTCTCCGTCACCCAATACTTCAGGAGAAAACCCTGAAAATTTTTGAGTAATAAATGGATTCATAGCATTTACATAAATTCTACAGTAGTTTATAAAACCTTCTTCTCTAAGAGGAAGTTTATATCCTAGTGTTATATTATTTATTCTAAAGAAATCAGCTGACTCTAAATAGTAAGTTGAAGCAACTGGAACCTGATTAAATGGTGCCGGATTTGATGCTGCTGCATTTGGCAGAGTCCAAAAATCTCTAGTAAGTGAAGCTTCTACATTTTCTCCATAAAAACGTTGTGCTTTTTTACCATTATAAACCTTAGCACCACCAGTACCATAGCCATCAACAGAAAAATCAATATTTTTGTAATTTAATCCTAAAGTAACTCCATAATTAGAAGTTGGTAATACTGAACCAACATATTTTCTATCTTTTGTTTGATCTAAAGCTCCTTGAGGTACTTTATTTCCATTTGCTGCATAATATAACATTTGTCCGTTCGATGGATCTACACCAGCATATTCATACATATAAAAGCTGCCTAAAGGCTGGCCTATTGATGTATTATCAAGCATTTTTGTTGTTTGACCATTCCCTAATGAACCTCCATTAATTACAGCTAATTCTACATCCTTAAGATGAGTTAACTCATTTTTATTATGAGAAAAATTTCCTCCGATCCAATAACTCAAATTATCATTGATTTTATCATCCCAACGTAATGAAATTTCATAACCTTTGTTAGAAACTTCTCCGACATGTGTTGGAGATTCAAGTGTAATACCAGAAGTTGAATAAGGTTTCGAATTCAATATTGCATTTGTGGTATTTTTATTATACCAATCGAAAGTTCCTTTTAATCTATTTTTAAACAACTCAAAATCTAAACCAGCAGATGTCTCTTCAACAATTTCCCATCCTAAACTAGGATCAATTTGAGCAATAATACTTTGACCAGTATTACCATTGTAATCTAATCCTGAACTGAAATATGCTCTATTAAGCGGTACTTTTTGGTTTCCTAATCTACCCCATGAACCTCTTAATTTTAGAAGATCAAGTCCTTTTACATCTGATAGAAAACTTTCTTTAGTTACAATCCAGCCCAAACCAACAGATGGGAATGTTCCCCAACGGTAATCACTAGCATAATTAGAAGAACCATCACGTCTAATTGTTCCTGTTACTAAGTATCTATCTTTTAACTTATATTGAAAACGTCCAAAATAAGAAGCCAATCGTTCTTCATTATCATCAACTGCTTTATAATTTGTTACCCCTCCATTTTGTGCGTAAGGATAATTTTCAAGTGCCCAAAAATTACTATTTGGATTCACATTTTTAATATCTGCAGTTGTTTTACTTCTAGTTCCTCTTACGTTGGCTTCGATACCTGCTGTAACTTCTACATCATGAATTTCTCCAAAAACTTTGTTATAAGTTAAATAGTTTGACAAATTCCAGTTGAAATAATCATCTGTATTTCTTGTCAATGTATTTCTATTTGAACTTTTATCATAATTTGCTGCATCTCTAGTTGGATCAGCTGCTAGCCATGTTGCAACATTATCTACAAAATTGTACTGTTTGTAGGTAAAATATTCTCCATTAAATTGTGACGTAAACTTTAATGATTTTAGAACATCCCAATCTAATTTTAATCCCCCTTGAAGAACAACTGTTTTTTGCTGCTCATCATTTAAATCTAAAGTGGCTACAGGATTTCCTACTGAATTAAATGAATCACCAGTTTCTCCAACAATACCATTTTTTACAAATGGAACACCATATTTTCCATCAGCATATCTAACTGGAACTAATGGAGATTGTCTGTAAGCAGAAGTAAATGCGCTCAAAGGTTTTGGCGTATTTTTTATAGAGCTAACACTAAAGTTTTGGCTTAATTTTAATTTCTCAGAAATCTTATATTCATTATTACTTCTAAAAGTAGTTCTGCCATAATCAGTTCCGTTTAAAATACCCTTTTCTTCATAATTACCTACACTGAAAAAATATTTTATGTTTTCTGAAGATCCAGAAAGAGATATATTATTTTGAGTATATGTCCCTGTTCTTGTAATCTCATCCATCCAGTTGGTATTGTAAGGTTGATTTTCAGAAAATCTTCCTCCTGGAAACTGAGCGCTAAAAGCGGCATTGTTATACTGAATATATTGATCAGCATTAGCCATTCTAACCTTTTTTAAAGGTGTTCTAAATCCTGCGTAACTGTCAATATCAACAGTAACTTTTCCTTTACCAGTTTTGGTCGTAATCATAATTACACCATTTGCTCCTCTTGTACCATAAATAGCAAGGGCAGAAGCATCTTTCAATACCTCATACGAAGTAATATCATTTGTATTGATATTATTAATGTTGTCTGCCGGCATACCATCTACAACGTATAATGGATTTCTACCACCTAATGCTGTACCAACACCTCTAATTACAATAGATGGTGTACTTCCCGGTGCATCTGAAGTAGCTACCTGAACACCCGCAGCTTTACCTTGAATCGCTTGCGAAGCATTAATTACTTTCATCTTGGTAATTTCTTCAGACTTGATTGAGCTCACAGCCGAAGTATTATCAATCTTTTTTCTTGTACCGTATCCAATTACAACAACTTCTTTAAGAGCAGTGTCACCTGATTCTTGTAAAGTAATTGTCATTGGTGCGGCAGTTGCCGGTACAGAAACTGCATCAAAACCTAACATAGAGACTTTTAATATGTCTCCAGGCTTTGCATTGATTGTAAAGTTTCCGTCGAAATCTGCATCAGCAGTCGCTCTAGCATCAGATGAAGCAATGATTGCTCCGGGAATTCCCATTCCGCTGCTGTCTACTACTTTTCCTTTAATTGCTTGTGCCTGTCCAGACATATAAGCTGGTAATAACAGGAGCACAAATAAGCTAAAAATAAAATTTTTCATACAGTTTGTAATCGTTTAAGTTAGTGAAGCCAAATTACGCAATTACAACGTTGTAGTACATCATAAACCACTACAGCATAGCTACATCATTATGTTAAATTTTGTTCATATTAACATGATTATCAACGTAATAAATGTTAAAATAATTTCATTAACACTACATTATGATGTAGTAATGATGTATTGGAATTATATAAATTTTGATGTAGAAAAATATAAATTCTGTAAAAAATAAAGCCGAATCTTACAGAGTTAATAAAAATTTTGACAGGTTTTCGTCCTGTGTTAGATTTAGCTTCTTTCTTAGACGATATCGATGTAATTCAACACCTCTAAAGGAAATATTCATCATAGGTGCAATTTCTTTAGAAGAAAGATTCATTTTTAAATAAACACACAGTTTTATATCCTTAGGAGTTAAATGCGGATACTTTTTAGAAAGATTTATAATAAACTCGTTGTGAATTTGATTCAAGTTCGTTTCAAAAATCTCCCATTCGTGTTTATTTACTTCATTTATCTTAATTGCTTTTTTAATTTCACTTTTCAGCTTATTAAAATCTTTTTCTGAATTTAGAATATTTTGAATATTCTCTATCATCTCACTTTGCTTTGCTATAGACAAAGATTTTCCGGCAACCTCAGATGATTTAGTTTGAAGTTCTAGTTCTAAAATATGTTTTTCATATTCTTGAACATTCAATTCGTTTTCGGCTTTTAATTCCATTTCCAGAATTTCGCGCTGATGCTTTAATTCTTCGGCCTGTAGTTTTAATTTTTGGGTATAGCGAAGTTTATTCCATTTATAATAGAAAAATAACACTGCTCCTATCACTAATAAATAAAGTAAAATCATCCAAAATGAAAAATACCACGGCTGTGCTACTTTAAAATCAAAACTGGAAACTTTTTCATAATTAGCTCCATCATGTTTGAAAATTACAATAGAATGTGAACCGCTGCCAAGATTGTTTAATACAATAGAACCATTTGAAATTGGGATATAATTTTTCTCTCTATTAATCTGATAAAATAAATTTGGTTTACTTGCACCATAAATTCCAGATATCACATTTATTCTAAGTTCTGTATTGTGTTTTATTTTTTCATCGTTAGGCAGTAACACATTATTGTTATAAGCTTCAACTTTTACTCCCTTGTTTTGTTTGTTTTGATATTCTAACTGAAGCGAAATAAAACCATCATCCAGATTTAGTAAATAATGATTCTGACTTTTAAAAATCCTAAGATTTTCATTAATCAATTTTCCTTTATAATACTTTTCCTGAATTATATTCCAGACAAATTTGTTATCATGTGAATATATGTGATACAAAATTCCATCTTGAAGCACCATAAAGTGATCCTGATCTATAGCTACTATATCGGAAATGTTTTTGAAATTAGCATTAAACAATTCGTTTTCTTCTAACTTATTCGAAATCGAATTGAATGTATACCAGACATTATTAATTAGGAAAAGTATCTCATCTCTAAATTCAAAAATTTTGACTCCAAAATCATTTGCGATCTTGCTTTGCTGTGTGATATTCTCAACTTTTTTAGTTTTATAATTATCATCAAATAAAACTCTGTAAAGTCCTCGGTAATTATCTGCTGCCCAGATTTCATTTTTTTTATTTTGGGCAACGTACTTTATAGGTTTTGAAAGATCATTGATTATTTTGTTTTCATTAAGTTTCGATGCATCCTTGTAAGCTACAACACCGCTATAGGTAGACTGAAAATAAGTATCATTGATCATACTTTTAGATAAATTCCAGCCTCCGCTTATATTATTAATTCTGGTAAGTGCACCATTTTCATAACAATAAGTTCCATCGTTATGACCTATAACATATTTATCACCAATTTTAGTAATATTCCAGCCTTGTCCCTGAGTGCTAGGGAGCATCTTAAAATTACCCGAATCAAATTCAAAAATTCCATGATTTGAAGCTATCAAATACCCTTTATCTATAGTTGCAACCGAATAAACAGACCCTAAAATTCCTGAATTATCGTAAAAAAAAGAAATTGGAGAATTTATCTCAACATGAGCAATTCCGTTATCGAGACCAAGCCATAAATCCTCTTCTTTATCAAAACCAATACTTAAAACAGAATTGTTCATCAAAACATTATTCCTGTCAATGTTCTTAAAAGTATTTGTTTTGAAATCGTAAATAAAAACACCTTTATTTCCAGTTCCAACAACAAGTTTATTGTTTTTAATAAACTTAGCAACGTTTATTCCGTTTGATTTTAATGTTTCGTTTAAAGGATTATTCCATGGCTGTAACCCATTTTTTTCTACCGTAAAAATTCCTCTCTTTTGCGTAAAAATATAAGTCTTGCCTTCATACTTTTCGACAGCATGAACAACGGTATTTTTTAAAACATCCCATCCTTTTGGATTAGAAATTTTTGATCCATTCATTTTAAACAGACCTTTATTAACAGAAGCTGCATAAACAGCATCATCAATCACAAAACAGTAGGATATTAAAAATGGAAATTTTATTTTTTTTATGTGTTTTCCATCATAAATAAAAACATCATTAAAAGATTGAAAATAAAGTGAATCCTTAAACCTAAAAATTTTCCAGATTTCCTCATTATCCTTTTCATCAAACAATCTAAGATTTTTGGTAATCGAAACATAATGCATTTTGCCCTCTTTTCGGTACCAATATCCAAACTCTTTATAAGAACCCGAGTAAATTCGATCTCCTTCAATTAAAATAGAACGAATAATAGTTTTGTTTGGCAGAGAGTATTTTTCCCAAATTACACCATCATATCGCAATAAATAATGGTTATTGGCAAAATACATGGCCTTATCATTACCCTGAACGACATTCCAGATTTGATTATCGCCTTGGTAATCTGATTTATTATAATTTTCGACAAAGGGAAGTAATTCTTGTGCTTGAATTTGAAAAGCAATGAAAAAGAAGAAAACTGATTTTAAAAGTATCGATTTCAATATATTCGGATTTATATTCAAAGATACTCACAAATATTTATTTTTAAGCGTAAAAAAAGCCTCTCGATTGAGAAGCTTTTGAAAAACTTGATTTATTTTTTAGTTTTGAAGCAGTTGAAAAACCTGATTCGCAATTTCATACTCTTCGTCAGTTGGTACAACTAAAATTTTTGTTTTTGAATCTGAGCTGTTTATTTCTCTTATTTCTTTTGAGCGGACTTGATTTTTCTCGTCGTCGATTTGAATTCCAAAATAATCCATATCTGTACAAATTAATTTACGCATATAAGAAGAATTTTCTCCAATTCCTGCTGTAAATATAATAGCGTCTAGTCCGTTTAATGCTGCTGTGTAAGAACCAATTGTTTTTCTTATTCTATACGCATTCATTAATAAAGCCAATTGACAATCTTTGTTTCCTTCTGATGCTTTCAACTCAATATCACGAAGATCGCTATATCCTGTTAAGCCAAGCATTCCGCTTTGTTTTAACAAAATAGAATTTACTTCGTCCGGCGTATAACCTAAATTTTTAACCAGGTAAAAAATAACTGATTGATCGATATCACCAGCACGAGTTCCCATAATTAAGCCATTTGCAGGCGAGAATCCCATTGTGGTATCAATACTTTTTCCGTCTTTAACTGCGGTCATACTGCAGCCATTTCCTAAGTGAATGGTAATTATTTTTGAATTCTTTTCTAAATAACCAATAGATTTTTCTGAAACATATTTATGACTTGTACCGTGAAAGCCATAAACGCGGACTTTATGCTCTGTTAAAAGAAAATTAGGAATAGCATATTTATAAGCTTCAACCGGAATAGTTTGATGGAAAGCGGTATCAAAAACTGCTACTTGTTTTGCAGAAGCGAATATTTCTTCGGCAACGTTTATTCCAACTAAATGAGCCGGATTATGTAAAGGAGCTAATTCTGAAAGTTCTTTTATTTTTTCTTTAACCTCGTCAGTAATAATGGTTGTATTCGAGAAATAACTTCCTCCATGCACTACTCTATGACCCACTGCTGTGATTTCTGATGTCGTTTTTATAACTCCTGTCTCAGGGTCCAAAAGCATATCGGCTACTTTTTGCAATCCTACTTTATGTGTTGGAATTGGCAATATTTCTTCAAACGAATTTGAAGCTGTTTTAAAGCTGATATTTGACGTTTCTAAACCAATTCTATCTATCATACCGCTGCAAATTACTTCGTTTGCCGGCATAACCATTAATTGATATTTTATTGAAGAACTTCCTGAGTTTATTATAAGTATTTTCATTTATTTAAAGGTGCTAAGATGCTAAGTTTTTAAGGTGCTGCGCTTTTACTAAAAGACTCAACGCAAATTCATAATTTATAATTCATAATTAACTACATTCCCTGTGCCTGAATTGCTGTAATTACGACTGTGTTAATAATATCATCTACAGTACAGCCACGGCTTAAATCGTTTACAGGTTTGTTTAATCCTTGCAGCATTGGACCAATTGCCAAAGCTCCGGTTTCTCTTTGTACTGCCTTATAAGTATTGTTTCCTGTATTTAAATCCGGGAAAATAAGCACGCTTGCCTGCCCTGCAACTTCAGAATCCGGCATTTTGCTTTTTCCAACTGCACGGTCAACTGCAGCATCATATTGAATTGGACCTTCGATTTTTAAGTCTGGACGTTTTTGTTTTACAATCTCGGTTGCAGTTCTTACTTTATCTACCTCATCTCCTTTTCCTGATGATCCTGAAGAATAAGAAAGCATGGCAATTTTTGGTTCAATTCCAAAAGCAGCGCTTGAATCTGCAGATGAAATTGCGATTTCCGCCAATTGTTCAGCCGTTGGGTTAGGATTGATGGCGCAATCTCCAAAAACAGAAACCCTGTCTTCTAAGCACATAAAAAATACAGATGAAACTACTGATGAATTTGGTTTCGTTTTAATAAACTGTAACGCCGGTAAAATAGTATGCTGTGTCGTATGTGCTGCACCAGAAACCATTCCGTCTGCGTGGCCTTTATACACCATCATAGTTCCAAAATACGAAACATCTTCCATTAAATCTCTTGCCATTGTAATACTTACGTTTTTAGCTTTTCTAAGCTCATAATAAGTATTAGCATAATCTTCATAAAATTCAGATTCTATTGGATTTATAATATTCACTTTTGAAAAATCAAGTGTAATTCCAAGTTCTGTTACTTTATTCTCTATCTGTTTTTTATCGCCAATAATTGAAATATCAACCACATTCATGTCCATCAATCTTGATGCAGCTATAATAATTCTGTCATCGTTTCCTTCCGGCAGCACAATATGTTTACGATGTTGTTTAGCTCTTTTAACCATGTTGTATTGAAACATTTTTGGTGTCATACCTTCTGCTTCAAAAGTGATTAATCTTTCAGATAAAGCGTCATTATCAACGTATTTTTCAAAAGTACTTATTGAGGTTTCTATTTTATGCGTGTTGTTAGCATAAATCTCTGATTTTATCTTCCCAATTTTATTTGTAATATGATACGTTCCGCCATCAACAGCGATAATAGGTACAATTGCAGAAAGTCCTTCTATAAGCTTTAAAATGCTCTCTTCCGGAACAATATTTCCTGTTAGAATAATTCCCGAAATTGTTGGATAATTAGCCGATTCATTAGCTTGTAAAGCCCCTAAAATAATGTCTGATCTGTCTCCCGGAGTAATTACTAATGCATTATCATGTAAATGCACTAAATAGTTATGCAATTGCATGGCTCCAACGCTAAAATGCCCAATTTCATTATTCAGATAATTACCTCCAAATAATACTTTGGCATCAAGTTCATTTACAATTTCCTGCATTGTTGGATTGTTTAAACTCGAGATAAGCGGAATTGTATTTACCAATACATTTTCAGGCAGACTTTTCTGCAGACTCTTAGTAACCAATTCAATATTCTCAGGCTGTACCTTATTGGCAATCACGGATAAAACCTCAACATCTTTTACTTTGAAAGAGTCATAAACTAAATACAAATTATCTACTAATTCTTCTAAAGTTTTTCCAACTCCAGATGCCAGTATTATAGTTGGAATTCCAAGATTTTTTGCAATTAAAACATTCAAATCTAATTCAATAGAAGTTCCTTCACCTGTAAAACTAGTTCCTTCGACTAAAACAAAATCAAAACGTTCTTCAAGTTTTTTATATTTCTCAATAATTAAATCTAAAACATCTCCTATTTTCCCTTTGTTTTTCTTTTTAATCAGTTTGCTTTTTGTAATGGCATAGGCATCTTCAAACTTAATATCCAGATTAAAATAAGACAAAACGGTTTCAATATGATTGTCTAATTCACCATCTTCAAAATCTTCTATAATCGGTCTAAAATACCCCACTTTCGCCGTCTTACCAATCAAAATGCTCATTAATCCGAGGGTAATAATTGATTTCCCACTATTATGATCACTGGTTGCTATATATACTGCTTTACTCATAATTTATATTTTGAAACTAAACATTATGTATTTTAAATTGTAATTTTTAATTATTAAAACGCTAAAACCAGCGTCTTTTTTTGAAATAGACTATCAGCCCTATTACCAGCAGAAACATGATCCCCATAACGACAAAATAGCCATTCTGAGTTTTAAGTTCCGGCATGTTTTCAAAATTCATCCCGTATACTCCAACAATAAAAGTCAGCGGAATAAATATGGCCGAAATTATAGTCAGAGTTTTCATGATTTCATTCATTTTTCGGCTTTGTTCCGAAAAGTAGAAATTCGAAGCACTTTCTAATGCGCTCATATCCGATTCTATTTGTTCTAAGAGCTCTAAACTCTTTTGGTGTAGTCTGATAAAGAAATTAAACGTATCTTTCTGAATCAGGCCGTTTTCATCGTCATCTTTAATGGTTTTAAGATAGTACAAAGAATCTCTAAGCGGTACTATAGAACGCTTTAAGAAATTAAAGTTATCACGATGATTTTCAATTTTTTCTAAAATAACAGGATCTGCGCCTTTTTTTGTCAAATTGATCAATTCTTCAATTTTATCTTCTTCATCTTCAATTGTAATGTAGAAGTTTTCCATAACGGCATCTAAAAGTAAATACAAAAGATAATCTACTTTTTTAGTTCTTACAATTCCCGCATGTGTGCGAAGGCGTTCACGGACATGCGTAAAGAAATCGCTTCGTTTTTCCTGAAAAGAAATTAAAACTCCTTCTTTTAAGATAAAACTAATTTGCTCAACGCTTATATTATCTGAGTATTCAGAAGGTAAAAGCGATTTTATATTAAAGAACAGAACGTTTTGCTGTTCTTCTAACTTGGTTCTTTTGGTGGTATTTAAAATATCGGCAAGAAGAAAATCATCCAGCTTAAAATGAGCACCAATTGTTTTAATAAGATTGATATCATTTAAGCCATGAATGTTCAACCAGTTGTTTTTTGTATAATCAAAACAAGAATTTAGGGCAAGAGTTGTAAACTTATCATATTCTACAACATCATTATCATCATACACAAAAAGCTGCATTTCGGTTTCGTGCTCTTTATGCGACCCTGTGTACTCTAATGTAATGTGCTGAAGTTTACGTCCTTTCTTGTATTTGATCTTTCTCATTCAAAAAAAATTTACAATAGTAATATTACGAAAAAGAATCCGAATGGAAAATGACATTTATCATTTTGTCAGAATGAGTGTAGAGACGCACTGCAGTGCGTCTACATCCTAAATATAATCCTAAATTTACCCATAAAAAAAACCGAGCCATTTCTGACTCGGTTTTTATATTCAATTGTAAAGACGCACTGCAGTGCGTCTCTACGGAGTAAATTATTTCACCTCTTCGAATTCAACGTCTTCAACGTTGTCTCCTTGAGACTGCTCTTGTTGTGGAGCAGCTTGTTGTCCTTCACCACCTTGAGCGTACATTGCTTCTGTAGCTGTTTTCCAAGCTGCATTAACATTGTCTAATCCTTTTTGGATTGCATCAAGATCTTGAGATTGGTGAGCCATTCTCAATTCAGTTAAAGCATATTCGATAGCTGTTTTGTGCTCATCTGTAAGTTTATCTCCCAATTCTTTCAATTGACTTTCAGTTTGGAAAATAGTACTATCAGCTTCGTTCAATTTCTCAGCTCTTTCTTTTGCAATTCTGTCAGCATCAGCGTTAGCTTCAGCATCTTTTTTCATTTTTTCGATTTCTTCAGCTGTTAATCCAGAAGAAGCTTCGATACGGATATCGTGAGATTTTCCAGTTCCTTTATCAGTTGCAGAAACTTTGATGATACCATTAGCATCAATATCAAAAGTAACCTCAATTTGAGGAACTCCTCTTGGTGCTGGCGGGATACCATCTAAGTGGAAACGACCAATAGTTTTGTTATCAGCAGCCATTGCTCTTTCTCCTTGTAATACGTGGATTTCAACAGATGGTTGAGAATCAGCAGCAGTAGAGAATACTTGAGATTTTTTAGTTGGGATAGTTGTGTTAGACTCGATTAATTTAGTCAATACACCACCCATAGTTTCGATACCTAAAGAAAGAGGTGTTACGTCAAGTAACAATACATCTTTTACATCTCCAGATAAAACTCCACCTTGAATAGCAGCTCCAATAGCAACAACCTCATCAGGGTTAACACCTTTAGATGCTTTTTTACCGAAGAATTTTTCAACCTCGTCAGCGATTCTTGGCATACGAGTAGAACCTCCTACAAGGATTACTTCGTCGATATCAGATGTAGATAAACCTGCATCTTTTAATGCTTTAGCAACTGGCTCCATAGAACGTTTTACTAAAGTATCAGATAATTGCTCAAATTTAGCTCTAGATAATTTTTTCACTAAGTGTTTTGGTCCAGAAGCAGTAGCAGTTACGTAAGGTAAGTTGATTTCTGTTTCAGCAGAAGATGATAATTCAATCTTAGCTTTCTCAGCAGCTTCTTTTAAACGTTGTAATGACATTGGATCTAAACGTAAATCAATACCTTCTTCAGTTTTGAATTCGTCAGCTAACCAGTCAATAATAACTTGGTCAAAATCATCACCACCTAAGTGAGTATCACCATTTGTAGATAATACTTCAAATACACCGTCTCCTAATTCAAGAACAGAGATATCAAAAGTACCTCCACCTAAATCGTAAACAGCAATTTTTTGGTCAGTTCCTTTTTTATCTAATCCGTAAGCAAGTGCAGCAGCAGTTGGCTCGTTGATGATACGCATAACTTTAAGACCAGCAATTTCTCCAGCTTCTTTAGTAGCTTGACGTTGTGCATCGTTAAAGTAAGCAGGAACTGTAATAACTGCCTCAGTTACTGTTTGACCTAAATAGTCTTCAGCAGTTTTTTTCATTTTTTGAAGTGTCATTGCAGACAATTCTTGAGCAGTGTATAAACGACCGTCAATATCCACACGCGGCGTATTGTTGTCACCTTTTACAACACTGTAAGGAACTCTTTTTGCCTCATCTTGAGTTTCAGCAAAAGTGTGTCCCATAAAACGTTTAATAGAAGCAATCGTTTTTGTAGGATTCGTTACTGCTTGTCTTTTTGCAGGATCACCCACTTTAATTTCGCCACCTTCAACAAAAGCGATGATAGATGGAGTTGTTCTTTTTCCTTCTGCGTTAGGAATAACAACTGCTTCGTTACCTTCCATTACAGAAACACAAGAGTTCGTCGTACCTAAGTCAATTCCGATTATTTTACCCATTTTTTATATATTTAATTTTGATTTAATTTTTATAACTCAGGTGGCATAAGTCAATCTTTGTGCCAATATAAAAAACCAAATAAAATTGTCAGTTTTACTATTGGCACGACAATAATCATCTGACAACATGACATTTTTAAAACCTGACATACGTGGCATACCCTTCTAAATATGTCATAATTAAGGAGCTGTTCCCGCTATCCGCTCTATCTTTTGTGCCGAACCCCGGCACAAAAGGATGTCGCTTCTATCGGGGCTAGGGCACTCTTTTTCATTACTTTTTTTTCGGCATTGTTAAAGCATTTTAATTTTCAATTAAATAATGAATTACTTACATTAGCGCTTTTCTAAATTATAAAAATGGAAAATTACAGCATTATTATTTTCATACTCGCCATTGTTATCGGATTATCTGCCTTTGCTGACAAAGCAAAATTACCCTATCCTATTCTGCTCGTTATTGCCGGAGTTGCAATTGGTTTCGTGCCAACAATGACCGAAATCGAAATAAACCCTGAGATTATTTTTTTATTATTTCTGCCTCCATTATTATATGACGCTTCGTTTAATATCTCTCCTAAAGATTTCAAAACCAACATCAACACCATAAGCACGCTTGCCATAACTTTAGTTTTTCTAACTACATTTTGGATTGCAGTAGTTGCGCATTATATGATTCCAAATATAACCTGGCCGCTCGCATTTGTACTTGGAGCCATACTTTCTGCAACCGACGCCGTAGCAGCAATAAGCATAACCAAAGGACTCGGTATATCTCATAAAACAATTACTATTCTGGAAGGCGAAAGTTTGATAAATGATGCCTCGGCCTTAGTCGCTTATCGATTCGCCGTTGCGGCAGTAATGGGATCTGCTTTTATCATCTGGCAGGCCACATTGCAATTTATTTTATTATTAGGTGGCGGCTTTCTGGTAGGTTTTGTAATGTCAAAAACTCTGGCTGTGATTTTGAAAAAAGTCCACAAAAACGCAAATGTTACGATTAGTTTCATGCTTTTAATGCCATTTGTAACCTATTTAATTGCCGAGCAATTACATGTTTCCGGAGTAATTGCCGTCGTTATTTCAGGATTGGCCATTGCACGTTTTAGCAAAAAAATCTTTCCCGAAAGCTTAAAGAACAGTTCAAGAAGTCTATGGGATATCATCATCTTTTTATTAAACGGATTAATCTTTATCCTCATCGGACTTAATTTTAGATACGTATTAAAAGACATTGACGACGATATGCTATTGCCTTACATTGGTTACGCATTCATCATAACCATTGTTGCTTTATTAATACGATTTGTTAGAATATTTCTGCAAAAAATAAATCTCCAAAAAGCATTTCTAAAAAATCGTAAAGGAAGAAGAAAAATCAGCGAAGATGCACTTCTCGACTTTAACAACAGTATCATTCTGGGCTGGTCAGGAATGCGCGGCATTGTCTCACTTGCCATTGCCATTGGACTCCCAAGATTTCTTGAAGACGGAACTCCTTTTCCCGAAAGAAATGCAATTATCTTTATCTCTGTTGCCGTTGTACTTTTTACTCTTATTGGACAAGGACTTTCTCTGCCTTGGATTGTAAAGAAACTAAATGCTAAAAAAGAAACAGAAAATCAACTATCTTAGTTGAATAAATTTCTCACATGAAAAACAGCATCGCAATTTATGGCGCTTACGGCCACACAGGAAAATTTATTACCGCCGAACTTGATCGCCAGGGATATCAATTAATTCTTTCCGGAAGAGACGAAGAAAAACTGTTACAGCTCCAAAAAGAATATCCTACTTCAATCGTAAAAGCAGCAGATATTAACGATTCAAAAACGTTAGACGATGCATTTTCTACTGCGCAGATTGTCATAAATTGCGCAGGCCCTTTTCTGGACACGGCAGAACCTATAATCAAATCGGCATTGCGATTGGGGATTCATTATATTGATTTAAGTGCCGAACAAAAAGCAGTTTTGGATGTATTTGAACAATTCTCTGAACTGGCAAAAGATAAAATTTTAATAATTCCGGCCGTTGCTTTTTATGGCGGTTTGGGAGATTTATTAAGCACTGCACTAACTCACGATTGGAATCAAATTGACGAAATAAACGTTTATATCGGTCTTGATTCCTGGCATCCTACAAAAGGAACCAGATTAACCGGAGATCGAAATCATTATAAAAGATTAACTTTTAAAGACGGTCAGCTGCAAGAATTACAACCATCTGCTCCAATAAACTGGGATTTTAAAAACCCAATTGGAATTAAAGAAGTTGTAACACTGCCACTTTCAGAAATCATCACTATTTCTCGTCACTTAAAAGCAAATAATATTTCTACTTATCTAAGTCAAAACTCATTAAACGATCTTAGAAACGCAGATACACCTGAGCCAAAACCAACAGATGCAAAAAACAGATCTTCGCAGCTTTTCTCTCTGGAAGTAGTTGCTCTAAAAGACAATCAAAAAAGAACAATTACAGCTCAAGGTCAGGATATTTATGCCGTTACCGCACCTCTGGTTGTCGAAGCCGTAAATAGAATTTTATCTCATAAAACTAATAAACAAACCGGAGTTACTACTCTGGGAGAAGGATTTAATGCAGGAGATTTTTTTAAATCTTTAAACAAAGATGATATCGTGATCTCACCTATACAAGAATCTGATTTAAAATAATGCCACTAATGTCAAAATTCTTTTTACTATTTCTCTCCCTGTTCTCAGTCACACTCTTTGCTCAAAAAGACAATTTCAATAAAGAAATTGCTAAAGCAAAAGGCGACTTAAACAAAGATGGATTAATCGATTATGCCGAGGTTTTACAAGATACTTTAAACGAAAAACATCCGTATAAAATCAATATTTATTTTGCTGAACCAAATGGCGGTTTCAAACTTAATATTTCTTCTACACAAGCCATTGACCCGCAATATCCGGAAGGCAAAAACGGATACAGTAACGGAAATTCATTTTATGAAATTAAAATCGTAAAAGGAATTTTAATTATCAGCAACGAACTTATTAGAGGACATTTTGAACATAAATTCAGATATCAAAACGGGAATTTCGAGCTCATTGGTTTTTCAGAAGTTTATTCGGATGGACAGGGAACTATGGGAACAATCGATTTTAATTTATCAACCGGAATCAGACTCAAAACAACAGAGCCATACGGGCAGGATGATTTTCCTGTTACCCATACAAAAAAGAAAATCGTAATTAAACCATTACCCAAACTGCAAGACTTTGTTCCTTTTAAAACAGAATATTATTAATACTTTTAACTATTCAGGAAAACAGTTTTTCTATTTTATTCGTAATTTCGGTTTCTCATTAAAATTAAAATTAAAAAATGGCATCATTTAGTAAAGAAATATCTTTTCGCTGGTCAGATCTTGACCCTAATTTTCACGTTCGTCACAGTGCATATTACGATTTTGGCGCACAACATCGTATCGAAATCCTTGAAGAATTAGGCTTAACCCTAAAAGTAATGCAAACACAAGGTTTTGGCCCTGTTTTATTTAGAGAAGAATGTGTTTTCAGAAAAGAATTAAAACTTTCAGACAAGATATTCATCCACACCAAAACATCAAAAATGAAAGCCGATGCTTCGCGTTGGTCTATCATTCACGAATTTAGAAGAGAAGATGATACACTTTGTGCAGTTATTACCGTTGACGGTGCATGGATGGATACTAAATTAAGAAAATTAGCTTCTCCAACGCCGGAAATTGCGATTCAGGCACTGAGTATTTTCCCTAAAAGCGATGATTTCGTTGGACTTTAAGTTAAAAAAAAAGATCAAAATATAAAAATCCAAAAGCAGAAGTCTAAATTCTGTTTTTGGATTTTTTCTTTTTTAGAATTTTCAATATCAAAACCATTCTTTTTAAAATTGTTATTTTAGATATGTCGTATTATATTTAATAACAATAACTTTGTTAAACTACGAATTTAAAATATCAAAAGCTTATGTTCGACTTTGCAAAAGACTTTAGAATAGGCATAATCATTTCTATAATTGCACTTACCACAATTATTTTAGGAGCAGTTACGGATAAAGTATTACGCTATTTTTTGTATCGAAAACTAAGTAATAAAGAATATGATGCAACCGGATTCAAATTCTTAAAACACTTAATCATAACCGTAATTTACATTTTGGGATTTGCTTTTGCCTTAATTCAAATTCCCGAATTTAGAATCATTGGTCATTCCTTTCTGGCTGGTGCAGGTGTTATATCTATAGTTGCCGGTTTAGCTTCGCAACAGGCTTTGAGTAATATTGTAAGCGGTATTTTTCTCGTAATTTTTAAACCTTTTAGAATTAATGATAAAATCACTATCAACAATTTTGTAGGCACGGTTGAAGATATAAACCTTAGACAAGTTGTTTTAAAAGATGCCGAAAACAACCGAATCATAATTCCGAACTCCGTAATAAGCGCTCAGATTATTGTAAATACTAATATGCACGATACAAAATGCTGTAAAATAATCGAAATAGGAATTGGCTACGAATCAAATGTTGAAGAAGCACTGGAAATAATGAAAGATGAAATTTCTAAACATCCGCTTTTTGTCGATACCAGAACTGCCGAAAACAAAAAACAAAATACGCCTTTGGTAATTGCAAGAGTTGTAGCTCTTGCCGATTCCAGCGTAACATTAAAAGCCTGGGCCTGGGCAAAAAATTCTACAGATGGTTTTGTTATGTACTGCGATTTACTGCAAAGCATAAAAAAACGTTTTGATGAAGCCGCAATAGACATTCCATATCCGCAAAGAGTAGTAACAATAAAGAAATAGCTTAAAAAAGACAACCACAAATATTGCAGCCGTAATGGCATAATTGTAACAGTTTTCATTTATTTTCTGATAATTTTAAGACATTAATCTTTGCATTTCAAAATGCATAGCGGTAAATTTATAATCCTTAATAAAAACCTGCATCTAAATGAAAACTATAAAACTCATTATATTATTACTGCCCCTTTTTTGCTTTTCGCAAGAAGAAAAAATAAAGCAGTTAGACATCAACTTAACAAATTACGAATATCCGTTTCCCGTACAATTTTTAGAATTGAGCAATCAGCGTCAATATTTAAAAATGGCTTATATGGATGTAAAACCAGCCAATTACAACAATAAAAACATTGTATTACTTCACGGAAAAAACTTTAACGGCGCTTATTGGGAAACCACTATAAAAGCCTTAACAAAAGAAGGATATCGCGTTATTGTTCCAGATCAGATAGGTTTTGGGAAATCATCAAAACCAGATAATTTTCAATATACATTTCAGCAGTTTGCAGAGAATACTAAAAAACTGCTCGATCATTTAGGAATTGAAAAAGCCACTATTCTAGGGCATTCTATGGGCGGTATGTTAGCTGCAAGATTTACTTTGATGTACCCGGAAACAGCAGAAAAACTAGTTTTAGAAAACCCAATTGGCTTAGAAGACTGGAAATTGGTTGTTCCGTACAAACCTGTAGATTGGTGGTATGAATCGGAATTAAAACAAAATTACGAGGGTATTAAAAAATACCAAATGGCGAATTATTATGATGAAAAATGGAACGCCGATTACCAAAAATGGGCCGAACTTGGCGCCGGATGGACTTCGGCGCCAAACTACAGCATAGTAGCCTGGAATTCTGCTTTAATGTACGACATGATCTTTACCCAGCCGGTTTTATACGAATTTAAAAACATCAAAAGTCCTACGCTTTTAATCATCGGAACCAGAGATAAAACCGCAATTGGAAAACCTTTGGTATCTGAAGAAATCAGAAAAACAATGGGTAATTATGCCGAACTGGGCAAAAAAACTCAAAAAGCAATTCCGAATTCTAAATTAGTCGAAGTACCCAACACCGGACATTTACCGCACATTGAATCTTTCGATCAATTTATAAAACCATTAATCGTATTTTTGAAATAAATAACTAAAAAAATTAAATATCTTATGTTTACAATTGACCAAATTAAAGAAGCACATTCTAAAGTAAAATCAGGTGCTGATTTTCCAAATTATATACAAGACCTAATTATTTTGGGTGTAAAAGGTTACGACACTTTCGTGAATGACGGACACGTCGAATATTATGGCGTAAATAACTACACGGTAACTTCTGACGAAAAATACAATCCAATTTCGGTTGCAGTAACCGTTAACAAGGAACTTTTTATTGAATTTTTAGTAAAACATCAGCAAGGAGAAACAGATTATCTTACTTTTTGCAATCATGCCGGACAATGCGGTATTGCAAAATGGAGAGTCGATATTATCGAAATGACCTGCACTTATTTTGATATTGCCGGAAACGAAATATTAATTGAAAAAATTCCAGGTTAATTTTAAAAATGAGCAGTTTTAACCTATTTCATTCAGCAGCCAAAAAAGGAACTTTAGTATTGCTTTTACTGATCTCTTTTACAGGATTTTCACAGCACAAAAAAGAAAAAACTAAATTTAAAGTAATTGCTTTTTATACGGCAAAAAACGATCAGGCCCATATTAGTTTCGTTCACGAAGCCAACAAATGGTTCCCAAAGATTGCCCAAGAAAATCATTTCGTTTACGATTCTACATACAATTGGAACAACTTAAACGCAAAATTTCTGGCCAATTATCAAGTGGTTTTATTTTTAGACACCAGACCAGAAGCTCCGGAACAAAGAGAAGCTTTCCAAAAATACATGGAAAACGGCGGTGGTTTTATGGGCTTTCATTTCTCGGCTTTTGCTTTAAACAATTCCAGCTATCCACAAAACTGGAACTGGTATCACAATACTTTTTTAGGTTCTGGCGAATACGGAAGCAATACCTGGAAACCAACATCAGCCGTTTTAAAAGTCGAGAAACAGCATCCGGCAACCAAAAATCTGCCTAAAACTTTTACTTCGGCACCAAACGAATGGTATCGCTGGGGAAATGATTTAACCAAAAATCCTGATATTGAAATTCTGGTTGCTATTGACCCTAGCAGTTTTCCTTTAGGAACAGGACCAAAAGCGCACGAAATCTGGCACAGTGGTTATTATCCCGTTGTTTGGACCAATAAAAAGTACAAAATGCTTTATGTAAACATGGGACATAACGATATTGATTACGAACACGGAACCAACAAAACGCTTTCGTATACTTTTGATAATAAAACCGAAAGCAAATTAATTCTCGACGGATTACTTTGGTTAGGAAACTCTAAAAAATAAATCAATTTACAATGGCTGGCAAACTTTCTCCCATAATCTCAGCAGAAGAATTATTAAAACTTGATTTATCTGAAATCATATTAATTGATGCCAGAGCAGGAATTAATGCCGAGGAAAATTACAAAATAGAACACTTAAAAAACGCTCGATATGTTGATTTAAACAAAGATCTGGCAACTGTCGCAGATCCTGCAAATGGCGGCAGACATCCTCTGCCATCTTTTGCTAAATTTTCTGAAGTGCTTTCTAAACTCGAAATTCTGCCTTCTTCTCACGTCATTATTTACGATGATAAAAACGGCTCAAATGCCGCTGCAAGATTTTGGTGGATGCTAAAAGCAATTGGGCATGAAAAAGTTCAGGTTTTAGATGGTGGTTTGCAAGAAGCTATAAAAGCAGGATTCCCCGTAAGCAATCAGCCGGAAAGTTTTAAACCAGCCGAAAAATATCCAATTTCAGAATGGAAACTAGGTTTAGCCGCTATAGACGAAGTTGAAACGGCTCGAAATAACAGCCAAAATATTGTAATTGATGTAAGAGATAAAAACCGTTTTGACGGGCTCACAGAACCGCTGGATTTAATCGCCGGACATATTCCCGGAGCCATAAATGTTCCGTTTAGCGAAAATCTCGACGAAAACGGTCTTTTTAAATCTCCTGAAATTCTGGCAAAAAAATACGATGCTATTTTAGAAAATAAATCCTCTCAAAATACAATTGTTCATTGCGGATCAGGAGTTACGGCCTGTCATACGCTATTAGCCTTGGATTATGCAGGAATTGAAATCCCGAAACTCTATGTGGGTTCCTGGAGCGAATGGTCGAGAAATGACCGCGAAATGGCAACAAAAAACTAAATAAACTTTATTCTTTTTGCCGCAGATTAAAGGATTAAAATGATTCAATCTGTGTAAATCTTCTATCCCGATGGCTATCGGGAGTGGCAAAAGAAACTTTTAATAATACAAAAATGCAGCATTGGGATATACTTTTATCAAATCAGGTAAATAAAAAAGCCTTTATAGATTCGCTTCTTTCCGGAGAAGCAAAAGACGAATTAGCCGTTTTTAACAACCAAAAAGGGATTTTATTCTCTGACATCGCCATCGAAAAATTCATTGAAAAAGAATACCAATACGATATTGTCGAGGCATCTCCGGATTCGCACAGACAATTACGTACTTTTTCATCTGGCGAACGCAAAAAAGAATTTTTAAAATACTGTATCAATCAAAAACCGGATTTCATCATTTTCGATAATCCGTTCGATCATTTAGATCAAGCTTCAAGAGTCGTTCTGGCCGATTCTTTAAAAGATTTAACCAATGAAATTGCCATAATTCAACTCTTAAATCGTGTTGTTGATGTTTTGGCTTTTGTTCCTAATAAAGCGCAGATTAAAGACAATACTTTTGAATTACACCCTATTTCAAAAACCGAAAATCATTTTAAAACCTTAAATACAGCTTCAATTCCAAAAGCAATTGAACCGCATTCCTTCCACGAAAGTGTATTAATCAAATTAGAAAATGTTTCGGTTAGTTACGACGAAAGAAAAATTCTGGACAACATATCATGGACTATAAAACAAGGTGAATTCTGGCAGTTAATCGGGCCAAACGGTTCGGGTAAAAGCACTATTCTATCCTTAATTACAGGAGATAACCCAAAAGGATTTGGTCAGGATTTATTTTTATTTGGAAGAAAAAAAGGAAGCGGAGAAAGCGTTTGGGACATCAAAAAACAAATTGGAATTTTCGCAACTTCAATGACCGATTTATTTCAGAAAGGACATACTCTGGAAGAAATGATTCTTTCCGGATTCTTCGATTCTATCGGACTTTATATTGAGCCTACAACGCATCAAAAACAAATCGTTTCGCAATGGCTGGAAGTAATCGAAATGACGCATTTAAGAAAAAAACGTTTCATTGACCTTTCTATCGGGCAGCAAAGAGTTGGTTTAATTGTTCGCGCCGTTTTAAAACATCCTCCATTATTAATTTTAGACGAACCCGTAGAAGGTTTAGACGACGAAAATGTAGATCTGGTAATTCAGCTTATCAATACCATAAAACAAGAAACCAACGTTACAATTTTGTACGTTTCGCACAGAATAGAATCTGGCCTTGCTCCTACTTCAGTTTTTGAACTTTTACCATCACCAACGGGTTCAATTGGTAAAATAAAATACCATTCAGAATTAAATTAAAACAAAATGAAACTTAAAATTACAGGAATATTGATCGCATCGTTTTTACTGTTTTCATGTTCCGGCACCATTTCAACAATAAAGAAAGAATATAAACTTACAGATAAGGCATTAAAATCAAACTGGAGTATCAATTTAAACGAATGGTTTCAAAAAAGCGATACTTTAATTGGAACCGGAACTCCAGATCATTGGGGTGTTGCGATGTCTAAAAAACAGCTTCCAAAAAACTACGAAATTGATTTTAAAGTCAATATGACAAAACAATCTTTATTTGAAGTAATGCTCAATTCAGACCAGGAAAATTACATTAGAACCTACCTTTATCAAATTGATCAAAATATTGTAATTGGAAAAGGAGTTTACAACAAAAACAGCGACGAATACGGCAAACGAGGCGGACCAACATTGTTTAAGAAACCTCTGGAATTACAAAATAACAAATGGTATGATGTAAAAATCAGAGTTACAAATAATCAGTTGTTCTTTTCTGTAGACAACAAAACATCCTTAGAATGTTCTCTTGAAAAAAGCAATCTAAGCCAAAAAGGAAAACTAGGATTTCTAACAAACGGCGAAGTCAAAATAATAAATTTGAAGATCAAAACACTATAAAAAACAAAAAAGCTCCTAAAAGGAGCTTTTTTGTTACGAGAAATTCTATTTTCTATTTTCTTTATTCTAAAAATCTAAAATCTAATCTCTAAAATCTAAAATCTAAAATCTAAAATTAGTTCTCATCTTCCGTATTATGCGATTTCACATAATTACGCCATTTCTCTAAACAATCCTGAAAATCCTGAGGTAATTCAGTATCAAAACGCATCATTTCTCCTGTATTTGGGTGAACAAATCCAAGCGTTTTTGCATGCAGCGCCTGACGTGGTAATGCTTTAAAACAATTCTCTATAAACTGCTTGTATTTTGTAAACGTAGTTCCTTTCAAAATCAAATGACCTCCGTAACGCTCATCATTAAAAAGCGGATGTCCAATGTGTTTCATGTGCGCACGAATCTGGTGCGTTCTTCCTGTTTCCAGTTTACACGAAATTAAAGTAACATAACCAAAACGTTCCAAAACTTTATAATGCGTAATAGCAGGTTTCCCAATCTCAGGATCAGCAAAAACCGCCATTTGCATACGGTCTTTAAGATGTCTTGCAAGGTTACCTTCTATCGTTCCTTCTTCTTCGGCAACATTCCCCCAAACAAGAGCAATATACTCACGCTCAGATGTTTTAGCTTCAAATTGTTTTGCCAAATGCGTCATCGCAGCTTCAGTTTTGGCCACAACCAAAAGTCCCGAAGTATCCTTATCAATTCTATGAACCAATCCAGGACGTTCGCTGCTGTTCATTGGCAGATTATCAAAATGATGTGCCAAAGCATTTACCAACGTTCCCGTATAATTTCCGTGACCTGGATGCACCACCATTCCCGGCTCTTTATTAATCAATAAAAGTGCCTCATCTTCGTACACAATATTCAACGGAATATCTTCTGGCAGAATATGGTTTTCAAACGGCGGATGCGATAACATAACCGTCACCACATCAAAAGGTTTTACCTTATAATTTGATTTTACCGGAATATCATTAACAAAGATATTTCCGTCAGTTGCAGCGTTCTGAATTTTGTTGCGCGTTGCATTCTGAATCAAATTCATTAAATATTTGTCAATACGCAAAAGCGCCTGACCTTTAGGGACTTCAAATCTAAAATGTTCGAATAATTCGTCTTCCAGATCTAAATTTTCTTCAATATTATTGTTCATCTTGTGGGGTTTCTACAGGCACTGCAGTACTGTCTGCCTGGCTGTCATCTACATAACTCGCTTTTCCATCACCTAAAACCAAGTCGATTTTAGACGCTTTCAATACACGGTCGCCTACTTTTAAGTTTCTGCCTTTGTAACGCATTTCCAAAACCATATCTTTTCCAAGATTCGGAATATAAGTAATCGTTCCAGCCTCAAGCCCTAAAGCCTTTAAAGTTGGTACCGCTTCACGATATGTTTTTTCAATTAAATCAGGAATCTTAACAGACGAGAATCCCGATGAATTAATTTTAATATATATTTTTCTTCCAACTTTTACCTTTGTTCCCGGCAGCGGATCCTGCTCAACAACACTATATTTTGGAAATTCACTTCGGTAATCAACACTATCCAAAAGCACATAATCTAAGTCCAGTTCATCCAGTTTTGCTTCGACTTGTTCCTCAGTCAGTTTCTCTAAATTAGGAACCGCAATTTCGTGTCCGTGATCAGTTGTAAACGTCAACCAATGCATAAACAAATAACCCAAAACCGCAATAATAGCAGCCGCACTCAATACTTGCAAGAAAAATACTCGGCTAGTTAAATACTTACGTAAACTCATAAATTTATTTTTAGTTGTGGCAAAGATAAAGCTATTTCGTTTCAAAAAAAATGATAATTTTGTTTAAAACGAGAAAGTACTCCAATTGTTATCCTGAGTACCCGCAAGCTTTGAAATAAGCATAATTTTCAGGAGCAATTTCCTGCTGTACGCTGTATCTTTTATGCCGAACACCGGCACAAAAGGATGCCGCTTCCATCAGGGCTAGGCACTCGTTTTCAAAAGAAATTTTTTGTTCTTTATTTTCATTAGAGCAGTCACGATATTGTCAGACTGAGCGAAGTCGAAGTCTCACATAGTGATTCAGCATACGGGACTTCGACTTCGCTCAGTCTGACAAACAAAAAATTAGTGATAATTAGTGCAATTCGTGGCAAAAAACCTGAAACCTGAAACAAATTAAAACTTGAAACAAAATATATAAATGAAAAACATTGCCATTATCATGGGCGGATATTCAAGCGAATTTAAAATTTCGCTTATCAGCGGAAACGTTGTATATCAATATCTTGACAAAACAAAATTCAACGGATTCCGAATTCATATTTTTAAAGAAAAATGGGTTTATGTAGACGCGAACGATGCCGAATTTCCAATTGACAGAAACGATTTCTCTGTTACGGTAAATGGAGAAAAAATCACTTTCGACTGCGTTTTCAATGCCATTCACGGAACTCCGGGTGAAGATGGATTAATGCAGGCTTATTTTGAATTATTAGGCATTCCGCAATCGTCTTGCGATTATTATCAGGCAGCTTTAACTTTCAACAAACGTGATTTATTATCGGTTTTAAAACCATACGGAATCAAAACAGCTATTTCTTATTACCTAAACAAAGGCGATATTATCAATACACAGGAAATCGTTAAAAAAGTAGGTTTGCCATGTTTCGTAAAACCAAACAAAGCTGGTTCAAGTTTCGGAATTTCGAAAGTAAAAACCGAAGCCGAACTTCCAATCGCAATTGAAGTAGCCTATAAAGAAGACAACGAAATTATCATAGAAAGTTTCCTTGACGGAACAGAAGTTTCTGTTGGAGTAATCAATTATAAAGGAGAAATTAAAGTATTACCCATTACCGAAATTGTATCTGATAATGATTTCTTCGATTATGAAGCCAAATACGAAGGAAAATCACAAGAAATCACGCCAGCCAGAATTTCAGACGAGCTAACTCAAAAAGTAGGAGAAACAGCAAAACGTGCTTACGAAGTCTTAAAAATGAAAGGATTCTCAAGAAGTGAATTCATCATTGTAGACAACGAACCATACATGCTCGAAATGAACACCATTCCGGGTTTAACAACCGAAAGTTTGATTCCGCAGCAAGCAAAAGCAGCCGGAATTTCTCTGGAAGATTTATTCACAAATGCAATTGAGCTGGTTCTTTCTTAAAGAAGCTAAGATACTAAGGTTCTGAGATTCTAAGATTTCAGAACCTTTTTTTTCCACTGTCAGACTGAGCGAAGTCGAAGTCAGACAATGCCAAGCCTTTGAACCTAAAAAACTCAGGACCTTAGAATCTCAGAACCTTAGCACCTCAAAAAAATGAAACAAATCTTTGAATGGAATAGACTATTTTTCAACGAACTTCCCGAAGTTTTTCTTCTCGAGGTAATATTTCGTTCAACGGTAATGTTTACCATTTTACTCCTAACATTAAAATTAGCAGGTAAACGAGGCGTAAAACAATTGTCTATTTTCGAAACCGTAATTATTATTGCATTAGGTTCTGCTGCCGGCGATCCTATGTTTTATGAAGATGTCGGAATTGTTCCTGCCGCGATCGTATTTCTAGTAATCATTATTTTGTATCGCACTGTAACCTGGCTTACAGGTAAAAGCAAAAAATTTGAAGAATTTATAGAAGGCAAAACCGAATGTTTAATCAACAATGGAAAATTCTCAATTTCGAGTTTCAAAAAAGAAACCTTGGCACAAGATGAATTTTTCTCTGAACTTCGCGTAAAATCAATTGAACATTTAGGACAAGTAAAACATGCCTTTATAGAACCAAGCGGAGAAATAAGTGTCTTTTTTTATGAAGACAAAGAAGTAAAATACGGGCTTCCTATTTTACCTGCATTATTCAACGAAAAAAGCAAAACTATTTTAACTAACGAAATTCATGCCTGTACATTCTGCGGCCATACACAAGAAGTCCAAAAAGGAACCGCAAACTGTGAAGTCTGTAAAAAAGACGAATGGGTTCCGGCAATAAAAACACTTAGAATAACTTAGAAAAAAATCAAATTTCAAATCTCATTCTGATAGCTATCGGAACCAAAAAAACTTAGAATCTTAGCAACTCAGAACCTTAGAACCTCCAAAAAAAAATGAGAAAAGCAATATTCCCGGGATCATTTGACCCTATTACACTTGGACACGAAGACATTATAAAAAGAGGAATTCCTTTGTTTGATGAAATCGTAATTGCCATTGGTGTCAATGCCGAAAAAAAATACATGTTTTCATTAGAAGAAAGAAAACGCTTTATTGAAGAAACCTTCAAAGACGAACCAAAAGTTTCGGTAATTACCTATGAAGGATTGACAATAGATTTAGCCAAAAAACTTAAAGCCAATTTCATTTTAAGAGGCCTGCGCAACCCCGCCGATTTCGAATTTGAAAAAGCAATTGCACACACCAATAGAAAACTGTCTAAAATAGAAACTGTATTTTTACTAACAGCAGCAAGTACTTCGTTTATCAGTTCAAGCATTGTCCGAGATGTATTGCGTCATGGCGGCGAGTACGAAATGCTGGTTCCTGATGCGGTTAGGGTTACAAAATAAAATTAAATATATTTCAAAGGCCATCGGCTTGAAACATTTTGTAGAGATGGATTTCAATCCATCCAAAAATAATTAACCGCACATAAAGTCATTGCGAGGAACGAAGCAAACACACTATATTTCATTCCGCCAAAATTTAGCAAATGAGATTGCTTCGTTCCTCGCAATGACATATAGAATAATCGAAGCCATAAATTTGCCAGCGAAGCAAATTATAAGTAATTTCGCATTTTTAAAATAAATAATAAGTAATGAGTATCGAAAGAGAATTAAGCAAACGAAGCGGATCAAAATGCGAACTTTGCAGCAACGAAGAGAACCTAAAAGTATATCAAGTACTGCCAACTCAAAAAGGCGGTGTTGACGAAGCTATATTAGCCTGTAATACCTGTATTGACCAAATTGAAAATCCGGACAACGTCGATTTAAATCACTGGAGATGTCTTAACGACAGCATGTGGAATGAGAATATTCCGGTTCAGGTTGTGGCATGGAGAATGTTAAGCCGTTTACGTTCTGCAGGATGGCCTCAGGAATTACTTGATATGATGTATTTAGACGAGGACACACTAGCATGGGCACAAGCAACAGGCGAAGGCGAAGATGATGAAAATAAATTGGTTCACCGCGACAGTAATGGTGTAGTTTTACAACACGGAGATTCGGTTGTATTAATCAAAGATCTTAAAGTAAAAGGATCAAGTATGGTTGCCAAACAAGGAACTGCCGTGCGTAATATTCGTTTAGATCACGAAAACGCCGAATACATTGAAGGAAAAGTAGACGGACAGCAGATAGTGATTATAACGCAATATGTGAAGAAAATATAATTTTTTTTTAGGTTCAAAGAGGCAAAGGTTCAAAGGGACAAAGTTTTTTACAAACTGAAATCAAACCTTTGAACCTTTGTTCCTCTGAAACTTTGAGCCTATAAACAAAAAAAGCTGTTCGATTAGAACAGCTTTTTTGTTTATAATAGAAAATTACTTCTGGAATAATTTACTGATTTGATCTTTAACTAATGGCTCAGAAACACTATTTGTAGCTGCATCTCTGTCTTTGCTTGAAACCATGAATTGAACTGTAGATTTGTCTGGAACAACGTTTCCTGTATAGTGTAACCAAATATAGTTGTTTGGTAATTCTAATTTAATATCATACAACGGGCTAGCTGTAAAACCACCCATAATAATGTTGTAAAGATTGGTATAATCGTTATTTAGGTTTTTAAACGAAAATTTTCTTAGAGGTGAAGAATCATCATCGTTTAAAATACTTGTGTAGTACACAGTATACTCGTCTCCAATTTTCTGAATGTAGTTGTTATTTACTTTTCCTAATTTTTCAACAGGAACTGTTTCAAGAACTTTGATTTGCGCAAACGAAACAAAGCTAAAGAACAAAATGGCAATGGTAATAATCTTTTTCATAATGAATTTGGGGTTACAATTTTACTGCAACAAAAAAACACAGAAATATTGAAAAAACACCTATCAATTCATTATTTTTTTAACACAAAAATGTTAATCTTATGCATGAAATTATAAAAAACTGATACACAGAACCATAAAATAAAAAACTAACCTTGTAAGACTATCTCAAAAAGCCTAAAATTTCTTATTTTTCTCTTCTTCTTTCTTTATTACATTGCGGGCAACTTCAATTTTAAATTTTTTACCCTTCATTTTCTCATCTTTGATATTCTTTAAGAGTTCTTTTACTTTCCCGAATTTCACTGCTGCAAACGAAACAAAATCTTTTACTTCAATAAGTCCTAAATCGTCTTTTTCCAGTTTTCCTTTTTGAGAAAAGAAACCCACAATATCAAACTTATTCAATTTTGTTTTTTTTCCGCCGCTAATGTAAATAGTTTGAAACTCCGGAGGTTTCGGCAGGCTGTTTACGTTTTTTACATCAAGGATTTCCATATCATAATCGATATAATCTAATTGTTTTTCGCTTTCGTGAACAATAATATAGGCCGTTCCCGTTGCCTGCATACGAGCCGTACGTCCGTTACGATGTGTAAACTCATCTTCTTTTAAAGGCAGATGATAATGAATTACGTGTTTCATTTCAGGAATATCCAATCCACGTGCTGCAAGATCAGTCGTGATAAGGTAACTTATACTGCCATTTCTAAACTGAATCAAAGCACGCTCACGTTCGTCCTGATCCATTCCGCCATGATAATAGGTGGCGTAAATTCCTTTTTCGTTTAAAGTATCGCTGATACGTTCTGCAGCATCACGATGATTACAAAATATAATAGCCGACTGCGATTTGAGCGAACAAATCAAATTAAACAAACTTTCCAGCTTATCTTTTGAAGGCGATAAAACCATTTTCATCGAAAGATTTGCTTTTTCTTCTTCTTCCGGAATAAAATCCAAAACGGTTGGGTTTACAACTCGTGTGTATTTCGGAATTTCAATATCAGAAGTAGCCGAAACCAAAACTCTTTTATTCACTTTTGGCAATCTGCTAATAATAAAAGACATCTGTTCGTGAAACCCTAATTGAAGCGATTTATCAAACTCATCTAAAATTAAAGTCTGAATTTTATCCGTTCTAAAAGTGTCTCTATCAATATGATCTGCGATTCTTCCAGGCGTCCCGATTAAAACCGCCGGAGGATTGCTTAAATTCTTAATTTCAGTATCAATCGAGTGTCCGCCGTAACAAATATTTACTTTATACTGCGTTCCCATTTTCTTCCAAACCTGTTCAATCTGCAGTCCAAGTTCGCGCGACGGAACCAAAATCAAACATTGAACAGATAATATTTCCGGCTGTAACAATTCTAAAACAGGAAGCAAAAAAGCCAGTGTTTTTCCAGATCCTGTTGGAGAAAGCAGTAAAACATTATTATCGTTCAAGATCGCATCCTGAGCTGCATCCTGCATTTCGTTCAGGCTCTCAATACCTAAATTCGAAAGTATATTGTTGGAATGGTGATTTTTATTCATTTTGCAAAAGTAGAGAAAATAGTTGGCAGTGTACCGTTTTTAGTATTCAGTTTTCAGTCGCAGTCGCAGTTTTCAGTCTCTGGTCAAGTTTATATACAAATCGCAAAAAATGTTTCCCGCAGATTTTGCAGATTTAAGCAGATACTTTTTTTAATTATAAAAATCCTTTTGATCTGCCTAAATCTGCAAAATCTGCGGGAAACCATTTACCACAAAACATATCAACGTGAAACCTGAAACCTGAAACAAATAAAACTATTATATTTGACTATCAAAAAACCAAAATCATGAGATTTTTCACCATTTTCATTTCACTTTTCACAATAACCCTTTTCGCTCAAAACAATAAAAAATACGATACGTTTTTTGAGAAAGGAAACGGAAATCAATCGGCTTCGTATCAGGAAACTATTGCTTATTTTAAGCTTTTGGCTCATGATTTTCCAATGATTCAAATTAAAGAAATGGGATTAACGGATTCTGGAGAACCTTTACACATAGTGACTTTTAATCCAGATAAAAATTTTGATTTTGAGAAAATCCAGAAAACCAAAGCAGTTCTTTTTGTCAATAACGGAATCCATGCCGGAGAACCGGACGGAATCGACGCGACCATGCAATTTTACAGAGATCTGGCAATTGGAAAATTACAAGCGCCAAAAAATACCGTTTTAGTCTGCATTCCGGTTTATAATATTGGAGGCGCTTTAAACCGAAATTCGACAACTCGCGCCAATCAGGACGGACCAGAAATTTACGGTTTTAGAGGAAATGCCCGAAACTATGATTTGAATCGGGATTTAATGAAATCGGATACTCGAAACACCAAAAGTTTCGTTGAAATATTCCAGAAAATAAATGCCGATGTTTTTATCGATAATCACGTAAGCAATGGTTCTGATTACCAATACAAACTAACCTATATTATGACACAGCATAATAAACTCGGAACCGTTTTGGGCGATTTTATGAACAACGAAATGATGCCGGCACTGGTAAAAGATTTACAGAAAAAGAATATCGAAACAACACCTTATGTTGACTCTTTTAAAGACACACCGGATAAAGGATTCGGGCAATTTGTTGATAGTCCGCGATATACAACGGGTTACACTTCCCTATTTAATACCATTGGTTTTGTGGTCGAAACGCACATGCTGAAAAAATATGCCGAACGTGTAAAAATGACTTACGAATACATGAAATCGACTTTGGATTTTACCGATGCGAATTACATAAAAATTAAAGAACTCCGAGTAAAAAACCTCGAACAATACCTGCCTAAAAAATCTTATACCTTAAAATGGGAATTAGACAGCACAAAAGCCACTACATTTTCGTTTTTAGGATATGAATCCGGTTACAAAAAAAGCGAAGCCACAACAGGAAACCGTTTGTATTACGATCGAAACAGACCTTATAAAAAAGACGTTCCGTATATAAAAGAATTCAAATCGGTTAAGGAAGTTGTGATTCCAAAAGCTTATGTTATACCGAGAGGATATTGGAATATTATCGATCTTTTAAAAAACAATAATATCAGCTATTCACAGCTTAAAAACGATACCATTATAGAAGTTGAAAGTTATAGAATTGCCGATTTTAAAACCGTTCCCTCTGCTTACGAAGGGCATTATTTACATCGAAATACAACGGTAACGTCTAAAATGGTTAAAATGGCTTTCGCCAAAGGTGATTATCTGGTCCCAACAACTCAAAAAGGTGTAAAATATCTATTAGAAGCTTTTGAACCAGAAGGAGTTGATTCATTCTTTAACTGGAATTTCTTCGATCCAATTTTACAGCAAAAAGAACATTATTCTGAATATATTTTTGAAGATACTGCTGCCAATCTTTTAAAAGAAAATCCTGCCCTAAAAGCCGAATTAGAAACCAAAATACAAAACGATCGTGAATTTGCTAAAAACTCCGAAGCGCAATTAGACTGGATTTACAAGCATTCTGTTTTTTATGAAAAGGCGCATATGCAGTATCCTGTTTATCGGGTTTTGTAGTTTTTTTTTGATGGCGTTTTTTTTACCGCAAAGAACGCAAAGATTTTTTTGATTTTGATTGAATTGAGCAAACGCTAAGGTCGCAAAGCTTTATTGGAATTAATATTATATTTATTTAAAATATGACAAATATGGAAAACGTATTAACTAACATTTTTAGCTATTCAATTGTTACCACATTTATTACTTTAATTATTACCAAAATAACTGAAGGGAGAATAAAAAGCTCTTTTGACAAGAAACTCGAACAAACCAAATTGGAACACTCACTTGAAAACGCAAAATTTCAAAATGAATTAGATTCATTAAAAGCGAAAGAAAATTTCAAATTTACTAAGTTACACGAAGAACGCTTTAACGTTTTAAAAACAACTTATGCATTATTGAATAAAACGAGAAATGATTTAGTTAGATATGTTGACATTATAAAAGTTGTTCCAAATAATACAACACATATTGAATACCAGTATCTATTAAACGAAAATTTCCGAAAATCTCACGAAGAATTTATAAGATATATTGATGATAACTTAATCTTTTTAAGTGAAAACCTTGAATCTATTATTGCAATTTTTATACAAGAATGCTTTGAAATCTTTAAAGCTTATGATAAAAATAGTCAAGAAACTTGTAGGAGAATTTTATAATCAAGAAAATTTATTAGCAATCAATGCCTATAAAAGACTTATTGATAATATTCAACCAATTATGATAGATATAAGAGAGGAATTTAGAGAATTATTAGGTGTTAATTTATAATTGAAAATCTAAATTTATTATTAAAATTAATATTTCTGTAATAACTATTTTTCTTTTACATCGAAGATTTTATTTATTTCCATAATTAAAATCTTTCCCTTATTATTAGAATTATTTTTATTTTCTTGATTATCTATTATTCTTATAAAAATATATTTATCATTGTAGTACAAAATTTGTTTTTTTGCTTTAGGATAGGTTTTATCTAAATTAGATTTTACATATTCAACATTAATTAAATCATCATTTAACAAAAATAAATCATGCATTTGGCAACTCACAATATATGTAATTATTAAAATATAAAGAAATAACATAAACTTACAAAGTCTTATACTTAATTTATCTTTTACATCTAATATACGACTTAAAGAATTAAGTAAGTTATAGCAAATCAGAATTGTTCCAAAAGCCAATAAAATAACAAAACCTAAATTTTCTATAGTTGTTGTTGCAAAATACTTTTCCCAAATTAAATTTAAACTTATTACACATATACCTAAAAATGAGAATATATTCACAATATATTTTCTATTAATTTGAGCTTTTGTTAAAGGAGTTTTTGAAGCATTTACATTTTCTTCTGATGCTTTTCCTCCAAACATTTCCAATGTAGTTAAAAACCCCATCAAAGGCGAAATTAAAGCAAATAGTAAAAAACCAAGGATTAACAAACCATCTTGCACAATTTGAGAAATTGAAAAAAATCTAATTAGAGAAAAAGAAATTGCCATTAGTTCAAACAACTGCCATATACCTCCTAAAAATGCTGGAATTATTATTATAATACTTAGATTTTCTCTTAGAAATTTTAATCTCTCGTTTTGACTTTCACTTAGCTTTATCATATATTAACATGTTTTTCTACGAATATAAAAAAAATTATTACAGTTTACCCCGCTAGCGCGAGCATCCCGCTAGTGAACGCAATCTAAGTCAAAACTAAAAAGGGCACGAGCGGGACTCCGCAATGAAAGTCCAATCTTTGTAGAGCTTCTCGCGAAGATTTCTCCTTCGTCGAAATGACAATGATTGTAGTCATTTTGTGTGAAATTAAAGTTCATTACATCCTTGATTTAACATCTTAACAAAGCGAAACTAAAGAAAGAAAAACCTGAAAACCAATTCTATTTTAATTTGTATTTTCGTATTACTTAACTAATAACTTTTATTTTATGTCATTTCAAGGATACTTAAAAACAATTAGAGAAAAAACAGGAAATGGTCCGGCTGAGTTTAGAGCTTTAGCTGAACAAAAAGGTTTTACTGCAAATGGAGAATTAAAGCCGGAAGTAAAAGCCGGTGATATTGTAAATTGGCTTAAAAATGATTTTGCCTTAGGTCAAGGTCATGCAATGGCAATTTACGCATTGCTTAAAGGCATAAAAAATGAGGATAGCGAATAAAAACAAAGAAGAACTCTTTAAACGATTAGCCGCGTGAGGGATAGAAGCAAGCTGCCGAAGCAGTGCGGATAGCCCGACAGCAGTAAAAAAAAGACCCAATGAACGCAAAGTTGATTGGGTCTTTTTTTTAATGGTGGCACGCCCTGATTTTAAAGATGCTAAGGTACTGAGGTGCTGAGAAACTAAGACTGAGGTGCTAAGTTTAATCAACTTTAGCTTTTACTTCTTCTGCAAATAAGAGTTTAATATTCTCGTAGGAATTTTTTAAGGCTTCTTTGATTTGTTCCGGGTTTAACCAGGCTACTTTTTCGATGCCTTCTTCGATTTGTCCGTGTGGGGTTCCTTCAAAATCAGAATGCATTTCGAACCAATGCGTGATTTTGAGTTTGTATTTTCCGTTGCGTTTGAAAATATGATAGGTTTTTTGAAGTTTATTCGTGATTCGGAGCTGGTTTACGCCTGTTTCTTCCTCTACTTCGCGCATTGCGGTGGCTTCAATGTCCTCCCCTTTCTCGATTCCGCCCTTAGGTAAGTCCCATTTTCCGTTTCTGAAGATAAATAAAACCTCTCCTTTTTTGTTATACACAAAACCACCGCCGGCTTTATTTACCGGAATTTTGGCCTTAAGGGTTTTCATAATTTCACTTTCGTCGGGATGATATAAAATAGCTTTTTGAATTTTATTTTGAAATATTTTCACTATAAGCTGTTCGATATCAATACTCTCCAACAAGAACAATTGAAAATCTGTTTCCTTTGAGATTTCATTTGTCAAAAAAAGTGGTTTGTCGTTCACAAAAACTTTATACATTTGTACTATGATTTTTAATAAAGATACTGCCGAAAAAACAGCCGAATTGCTTTTGCAAATAAATGCAATTAAATTGAATCCCGAAAATCCTTTTACATGGGCTTCTGGTTGGAAATCTCCTATTTATTGCGATAATAGGTTAATTCTTTCATTTCCGAGCATCCGAAACTACGTTCGTGATGAGTTTGCGAAAAATATTGAAAAACAATTTGGAAAGCCTGATGTTATTGCTGGTGTTGCCACAGGAGCCATTGGAGTGGGAATTCTTGTTGCCGAAAGCCTTGGATTACCATTTGTATATGTACGTCCTGAGCCTAAAAAACACGGCAGACAAAATCAAGTTGAAGGTTTTTTACAAAAAGGTCAAAATGTTGTTGTGGTTGAAGATTTAATCAGCACAGGAAACAGCAGTTTGCTTGCTGTAGAAGCTTTACGCAACGAAGGTGCTAATATTAAAGGTATGGCTGCGATTTTTACTTATGGCTTTAATGTTGCCGAGGAAAATTTCAAAAATGCAAATATTGATCTATTTACATTAAGCAATTACGAAAATCTATTAGATTTAGCGGTTCAAAAACAATATATCACAGAAGAGCAGCAATCGACCCTGCTTGAATGGAACGAAAGTCCATCGACTTGGGGACAGGAATAGATTTTAGATTTTAGATTTTAGATTTTAGATTTTAGATTTTAGATTTTAGATTTTAGATTTTAGATTTTAGATTT
>NZ_JBXAQY010000012.1:0-120329 GCF_058807735.1 Flavobacterium sp. GW821-FHT12A05
AAAGGCCGCATCAGGGAATTGATGGAAAAAAACCAATCGAAATGATAAATCCGTTACCGAAATAAGTAACTTTTACACTTCCGACGGAGGAGGAATCTCCACAAGTAACTCTACAAAGTTTGGCTTTTATTTCTATGCGGAATATTGTCGCGGAGATTCCTCCTCCGTCGGAAGGACATACTAGACGCATAGCTAAGCTACACGAATAAATAATCCAAAAAATCTAAATCAGGATTTATCGTTTTTATAAGCGTTATTTTCTTCTCTCTTCTCCATCCTTTAATTTCTTTTTCTCTGGCAATCGCTTCCTGAATCCAATTGAACTTTTCGTAATAAAGTAAAAATTCAACATTATATTTTGAGGCAAAAGTTTGATTATCAATTATAATATTTTCCTTGTGCTGACTTAAGCGAACTTTTAAATTATTGGTAACTCCAGTGTATAGAACTGTTTTAGCTTTATTGGTAATAATATAAATATAATAACTGTGAAATCCATCTTGTAAGTGCATATAATAAATAATAACAATTCTGCTAAAAATAAAGAAAAATCTGTAAATAGATTGTCAAAAATCTTTGTATTTTTAATTTCTAATTTTCCCAGATATGAAAATACATCATTTGCGAAATGCCACTTTGGTGATTGAGACAGAAGAGCATGTTATTCTGATCGATCCCATGTTAGGAAAACGAAAAACAATTGCACCTTTTACTATTTTTCGCTACAAGCCGAAACGAAATCCTCTTGTGGCGCTGCCAAAAAACAGCCGGGAAATTTTAAGTCGTGTAACGCATTGTTTAATTACACATTTACACCCTGATCATATTGATAAAGCGGGTGAAGTTTATTTAAGACGAAAAAGCATTCCTGTAATTTGCAGCGAAAAAGACGAAAAAAAGTTACAGCAAAGAGGCCTTAACATCATTCAAACCCTTAATTATTGGGATCCGAAGCCTTTTTTAAACGGAAAAATTATTGGAATCCCAGCTCGTCATGGTTACGGATTTATTGCCAAATTAATGGGAGATGTAATGGGTTTTTACATTGAATTGCCAAATGAGAAATCGGTTTACATTAGTTCTGACACCATTTTTACAGACGATGTACAAAAGGCTTTAATTGAACTAAAACCAGATATTGCAACTGTGGCGTGCGGAACAGCCAGATTAGATTTTGGACAGCCTTTATTAATGCGAATGGAAGATATTTTAAGATTTACGGCTCTTGCTCCCGGAAAAGTTTTTGCAAACCATCTGGAAGCTTTAAATCACTGCCCAACAACTCGCGAGCAATTACGTAAAGCTTTGACCGAAAACCATTTATTATCTAAAGTTGCTATTCCGAGTGACGGAACGAGTGTCGATTATTAGTTTACAAAACCAATAATCCAAATTCTCTTAAAGTATTAACAGGCTTTGAATACCAAAACAATTCAAAATCTTCTAGAGAAGTTTCGAAATCATTTTTTACTTCCTGAAAAGTATAGTTTTTAGCATTTGAAATGGAGATTTTACTTAAAATTTCAGTCAGCCATTCTCCTTCGTCTTTACTGGTTTGGATTGTAAAACTTTGCTTTTTATCATGAAAAGTTAAAGTCATCATTTCCCAGCTTCTTCCTTTTTTTGATTTTGTAAAAATTTCTGCCGAAGGTTTTCCGCCAAGCCAAACTACTTTTGCATTTGGTTTTGTATTGAAATCATTCTGCTCTTCAAGTGCATTAAAAATAAAATAGGGATGAATTTTCGTTTTCGGTATTTTAAAATCAAACCAATCTTGCAATTCGTAATCAAAACAGATTCCATGCATGAAATTAAAAAGCGATTTCTTTAATCCAAAACTGAACTTATCGTGATTGATTCCCGTTGAATCCGTATATTCAATATCGTTATTGGCAAAAGTTCCAATCGTTTCTGTTTTTTTGGTTACGCCAAATTGTTCCGGGTATAATCCAACCGGACTATGAGCGGTCAAAGCAAACTGATGCCAAAACCCTGATTGTAAAATTCCGGCTTCAAACAACTGCCGAACCATTTCGAGACTATCAATTGTTTCCTGAATAGTCTGTGTTGGATATCCGTACATTAAATACGCATGAACCATAATTCCGGCTTCGGTAAAATTGCGGGTTACTTTTGCAACTTGTTCTACTGTTACGCCTTTGTCAATTAATTTCAACAATCTGTCCGAAGCAACTTCTAAACCACCAGAAACGGCAATACAGCCTGAGGCTTTTAATAATAAACACAAATCTTTTGAAAAGCTTTTTTCGAAACGAATGTTAGTCCACCACGTAACAGCTAGTTTTCTTTTTAAAATTTCAAGAGCCAAAGCACGCATTAAAGCCGGCGGTGCAGCTTCATCAACAAAATGAAACCCATTTTGACCTGTTTGCAGCATCAATTCTTCCATTCGGTCACAAAGTAAACTTGCAGCAACAGGTTCGTAAACTTTTATATAATCTAATGAAATATCGCAGAAAGTACATTTTCCCCAATAACAGCCGTGTGCCATTGTGAGTTTATTCCAGCGTCCGTCGCTCCACATTCTGTGCATTGGATTTACGATTTCGATTACCGAAATATATTTATCCAAAGGCAGATCTGAATAATCAGGAGTTCCTACATAAGCTTGTTTGTAATCGTGCTTTAAAGAATTATTTTTATAGACTACTTCTCCGTTTTCTAATAAAAATGTCCTTTTATAAGAATTGGAATTTGGATTTTCTAAATTGAAAATTAATTCTTCTATTGGAACTTCACCATCATCTAAAGTAATGAAATCGAAAAATTCGAAAACACGTTTATCCGAAAGCGAACGCAATTCGGTATTTGGGAAACCGCCCCCCATTGAAATTTTAATTTCGGGATGATTTTGTTTTACCCATTGTGCACATCGAAATGCGCTGTATAAATTCCCCGGAAAAGGAACCGAAATCAAGAAAAACGTGGGTGCTACAGCTTCGATTTTTTCTTTTAAAATCGAAATTAAAATCGAATCAATATAAGTTGGTTCTTGCTGTAAGGCTTCATACAATTCATCAAAAGAATTGGCGCTTCGGCCCAAACGTTCGGCATATCGGCTAAAACCAAAATTCTCATCGACACATTCCACAATAAAATCCGAAATATCTTCGAGATACAAAGTAGCCAAATGTTTGGCTTTATCCTGTGTTCCCATTGTACCAAAAGCCCAATCGAGTTCTTCAAGCTGTGCAAAACGAGAAGCTTCGGGCAGAAAATCTTCCTGACAAATCTGCAAAGCCAAAGTTGGATTTTTTCCTTGCAAAAACTGAATTACAGCATCAATCGTTTTGATGTATTCATCCTGCAAAGCAAAAATACGTCTTGAGTTATCAGAAACATCAGAACCTGAAACTTCAAACCTAAAACTTGAAACTTCAAACAAATCTAAAAGACCTTTCTTCGAAAACAATTCTAAAATAACATCAATACCCAAATCTGCCTGAACCGATTCGATGTTTTTAGTATTCAGAAAACCTTTTATATACGCCGTTGCCGGATACGGGGTATTCAGTTGTGTAAATGGAGGCGTAATTACAAAAAGTTTTGTTTTCAAGTCGGCTTTATTTTTTTGCAAAAATACGAGATATTTAGAGACTTTTACTGTAAAGATTCAGCTTAAAGCTTTAACTTTTTTTTTAAATTCCCTGAATGCAAAAAAAATGAAGAAATCATCAACCTCGATATTGGACAGCATACATAAATTAAGCCTAATTTCTATTTCGTCTGCAAAACCATCCAGCTTGATATTTCTTCTAAAGCTATAGGAGAAAATGTCTGCTCAATTGTATCATATTCCATAGGAGAACCTGTTTTACATTCTTGAAACAAATGATTTAAACCAGGAATCTCTTTTATGGTTACATTTTTATTTGCTGCTTTGATCAAAGCATTTTTTATCGTTTCTAAATTAACAGCTGCCGGAACTTGCAAATCTTTACTGCCATTAAGAGCTAAAACAGGGCATTTTACTTTTGCCAAAGCTATTGCGGGATCAAGTCTTAAAAAATTGTACCACCATACATTTGTAATTTGATCTACAAATGATTTTGCAGTTTTATCATCAAACTGTGACTGAGCGTAGTGACTTAAATTATTTTTTAACTCTTCATTGTTTGCAGAAGAAGCCAAAATAATTTCATAACCTCCTTTAAAAATTTCCTGACCTTTTTGAATGTCATTTTCAGGAACACCAAATTGTCTTTCAAGCACTTCTTTTTGAAGTAACAACAATTTATCCCCACGAAGACCCGGCGCGGCTAATAAAACGATAAAGTCAATGTCTTTTGAATTTGCTGCAATAATTGGAGCGATTACTCCTCCCTCACTGTGGCCTATTAATCCTATTTTGGTTTTATTAATTTCTTTTCTTGTTTTTAAATAGTCAACTCCTGCCTGAACATCTCTCGCAAGATCTATTGTTGATGCTTTTGTATAATCACCAGTAGATTCGCCCGCACCACGATCATCAAAACGTAAAACAGCGATTCCTTTTTTAGTCAAATAATCAGACAAAACTAGAAATGGTTTATGTCTTAGTATTTCTTCATCTCTATTTTGTTTACCGCTTCCGGTAATTAGAACTACAGCCGGAAAATTACCTTCTTTTTTAGGTAAAGACAAAGTTCCTGCTAAAGTTACATGATCTGTTTTATTTTCAAACTTTACGTCCTCAGTGTAATACGGAAAAGGTTTTTGAGGTTCTTGAGGCCTTGCATAGACCTGTTTTTGAATTACTTCTTTTGATAAATTCATCTCGAAAGATTGCCCGCCCTGCGTAAAAGTACCTACAATAATATTGTCTTTATTTAATGTTCCCAGATAAGAAATTTGGGCACTTGGCATTTCTAATTTTAAAACTGAGTTCTCAAAAGCCGCTTTCTCTAAAGGAATCCCGGTTACTTTCTGGTCAGGACTATCCATTGTTGCCTTATAGCCATTTTCTGTTGGAGTCACATTAAACGATATTCTTAATTGAGTGCCCTGAACTTTTAAAGCGCCATTCCATTTTCCTGAAATCTCTTGTCCCATCACTAAAAAAGAGCTTAAAACTGTTATTAAAATGAGTATTATTTTTGTCATTTGTTTTGAATGATTGTGTAATTAAATTAATTTGATTTACGATCCCTCTTTTGTATTTGTTTGAATTTTATAAAAGAATAAGCTACGGGAATTAAAGCTAAAGCTACAGTGATAAAAACAAATACTTTACCAAATACATTGTTTAAAACCAAGCCTCCCAGCACTAGAACGAACCCTCCAATAACCCAAATTTTGCCTGCAAATACATGAGTAGCTTTCCATACTTCAATATTTTCCAGTGTCCATGGCGTACGTATTCCTATAAAATAATTAGGCTGAATTACTTTAAAATAATTTCCAAAAATTATCAATAAAACGCCCAACAATGCGAAGACTAGATTAGGATTATTTACAGATCGTTCTTTGGTTGTATAAACAATTAATAAGGCAACTACAGACATGAACAGCACCAAAAAAAACTTAAGTTGATAGAATTTTCCTCCCATTAAAGAAATTCTGTTTTTAGGATCTATTTTCGGAATAAATGTCATCAAAACGTACATTAAAACAGGCAATAGAAACAACATCAAAATAAGCGAAAACTTGTCGCCCCAATTATCAATTTCTCCTTTATAATTCCAATGTATTGGAACACGCTGAGGAAGGCTGTCCCAAATAATAGCTAAATACACAAAAGGTGTTAAAACAATTCCAATTATTGGAAGCTCTTTTTTCAGTTCTAAATTCATTTTTATTTTTTAAAGGTTAGTATCCATTGTAAAACATCTTCCATTATGGTGGTATTGATGGAGTAAATGATGAATTGCCCATTTTTTTCAGAAGTAATTAAATCGGCGCGTTTCAAAATATCCAAATGATGCGAAATACTCGGTTTTGAAATATTAAAAGCATCAGCAATTTCTCCGGCAGACAAATCTTTCTCTTTTAAAAGTTCAAGAATTTCTCTTCGGGTTGCGTCGTTTAATGCTTTAAAGATATCATTCATCATTTATATATTTAGACAAATATCTAAATACTTTTTAAACTAGCAAAAAAAAGCAGTAATTTTTTACATTACTGCTTTTTCATATTTTTAAAATGATCTTTAAAATTTATGTTCCTCTTTACTTATCACTAAAAATGAAATTAAGGATATAAAGGCTGCAATTGTTAAATACAAGCCTACATAACTAACACTATAAGTAGAGGCTAACCAAATGGCAATCATAGGAGCAAAAGCCGCTCCAAGAATTCCTGCCATATTAAAAGTTAAGGATGCTCCGGAATAACGAACGTTTGTTGGAAACAACTCTGACAAAAAGGTTCCTAAAGGTCCATAAGTGAATCCCATTAAAGACATTCCGATACAAGCAAAAATGGTAACCAAAACAATGTTTCCAGTACTTAAAAAATAAGAAAAGAAAAATCCGAAAACTGCAATAGCCGCTGTAGCGATAATAAGCATTTTACGGCGTCCTATTTTATCTGCCACTACAGCCGAAACCGGAATAAAAGCAGCAAAAAACAATACCGAAAATAATTGTATTAACAATCCGTCTCGTTTCACGATCCCTAAATCTGAAGTTGCCCAGCTTAACGTAAAAACAGTCATTAAATAGAAAACCAAAAAAGTTGTAATAGCAGCAAACGTTCCAAAAATCAACTGGTTTTTATATGATTTTACCAATTCTAAAAAAGGAACTTTAACTTCTTCCTGTTCTTTTTTAGAATTTTCGAAAGAAGGCGTCTCGGTGATTTTTGTTCGGATATAAAAACCTACTATTACCAATAATGAACTGGCAATAAACGGAATTCTCCATCCATAATCCATAAAAGCTTCATTGCTCATAGAATCGGTTAACAATAGAAAAGTTCCTCCAGAAAGTAACAAGCCTATTGGAGCGCCCAATTGCGGAAACATTCCGTACCAGGCACGTTTATTTGGCGGTGCATTTTCTATAGCCAGTAAAACAGCTCCTCCCCACTCGCCTCCTAAACCTACGCCTTGTCCAAATCGACAAAGCATTAACAATAAAGGAGCCGCAACACCAATACTGGCGTAACTTGGTAAAAAGCCAATAGTAACAGTCGAAATACCCATCGTTAATAAAGCAGCGACTAAAGTAAATTTACGCCCAATTTTATCCCCATAATGTCCAAAAAAAGCAGAACCTAAAGGACGCGATAAAAAGGCTATTGAAAAAGTGGCTAAAGATTCCAGAGTAGCCATAGTCGAATCGGAACTCGGAAAAAATAATTGAGGAAAAACCAATACGGCTGCATTGGCATAAATATAAAAGTCAAAAAATTCAATTGTAGTTCCAATTAAAGAACCAAAAAGAACATGTTTTAAGGAGTTCTTTTTTTTCGGGTTATTTTCCATGTAAAATAGATATATCTTTTTTTGATTACAAAAATATAGTTTCGCTATTAATATTTCACATTTAGATTCATTAGTTTCAAAACAACACTGCATTTTTAACAAATTTGATGTGTTTTATATTTTAAAAATCATCAAATCGCTTAAAATTAAAAACCTGATTATAGGCCGTTTAAAATAAAAAATAAAAATCAAATCATAAGCAATAGTTAAAACCGTTTTTAACTGTATATTTTCATTAAATTTACAGCTGTCAAAAATAAATTTAAAATTATGCCTACCGACTGTATCAGCTATCAAACCTCTGGATATTTCTCTAAATTGATACAAGATTATTTAGATCAAAAATCAGAATTAAAGCCGCTGTACAACAATTTCCCAACATTGGAAAACTTCGAAAAGCAGATTGCCGAAAAAGCAGCCAACTTTGATAACCGTAACCGAATTCCTTTGACCGCCACTTTAAAGAAACAATATCAAAGCATCGAAATCTCGGATTCAACCAAACAAAACATTGAGCTTTTAGCACTCGAAAATACGTTTACCGTTACAACGGGCCATCAGTTAAATTTATTTAGCGGGCCTTTGTATTTCTTATATAAAATCATTTCGACCATTAATCTTACTAAGGAATTAAAATCGAAATATCCATCAAACAATTTTGTCCCGGTTTATTGGATGGCGACAGAAGATCATGATTTTGAAGAAATCAATTATTTTAATTTTAAAGGAAAAAAATTCAGATGGAACAAAGAAAGTAACGGTCCCGTTGGCCGGCTTTCAACCGAAGGTTTAGCTGAGTTTTTTGAGATTTATTCTTTAGAATTAGGTTCAAGTACCAATGCCAATACTTTAAAAAAGCTTTTTGAAGACGCTTATTTAAAACACGATAATCTGGCCGATGCAACCCGATTTTTAGCCAACAGTTTATTTGCTAATCATGGTTTAGTTATTATAGATGCTGACGATGCCGATTTAAAACGTGCTTTTGTTCCGTATGCAAAAGAAGAACTGGAAAAACAGACTTCATACAAAGCCGTTCAGGAAACGATTGAACAATTAAAAGAATATACCGTTCAGGTAAATCCGCGTGAGATTAATTTATTTTATATTGAAGATAATCTGCGCGAAAGAATCATTTTTGAAGAAGATAAATACTTCGTAAACAACACGAAAATCTCATTTTCTAAAGAACAAATTTTATCTGAATTAGAAAATCATCCTGAAAAATTCAGCCCAAACGTTATTATGCGTCCGCTTTATCAGGAAATTATTCTTCCGAATCTATGCTATATTGGCGGAGGCGGAGAAATTGCTTATTGGTTGGAATTAAAATCTTTTTTTGATGCTGTAAAAATTACTTTTCCAATGATTTTGGTTCGTAACTCTGTTCTCCTGGCAACCGAAAAACAAGCTAAAAAAGCAGATCAGTTACAATTAAGCTGGAAAGACCTTTTTACCAAACAAGAAAATTTAGTAAACGCGATTACACATAAAATTTCTGCATTTCCAATTGATTTAACGCCTCAAAAAGAAATATTGAAAACCCAATTTCAATATCTTTACGAATTAGCCAATCAAACGGATAAATCTTTTTCCGGAGCCGTAAAAGCACAAGAAGTAAAACAGACAAAAGGTCTTGAAAATTTAGAAAAACGTTTATTAAAAGCGCAAAAAAGAAAACTGAGCGATCAATTGCAGCGCGTAACAGATTTACAATGCGAACTATTCCCAAATAATAGTTTACAAGAACGCCAAAGCAATTTTTCAGAATTTTATCTGGAAAAAGGAGAGCAGTTAGTACCGCTTTTATTGCAAAAATTAAAACCTCTAGAAATGAATTTTAACATTATAACAATTTAAAAAAGTTCGCCATGAATTCACGAATTTTTATTTAATGAATTCCTGGCTAAAAAAAATAAAAGTAATAATTCAAGAGAACCAAATAACCACCTATCTTCTCAAAATTATTATTTCAAACCAAATAGCGATTTTTAAAATTATTAACTAACCAATTTACCCAAAACCAATGGTAAAAGAACGCTTAATTTCGCTAGATGTCTTTCGTGGACTAACAATTTTATTAATGACTATCGTAAACAACCCCGGAGACTGGGGCCATGTTTATCCGCCATTATTACACGCCGAATGGCACGGCTGCACCCCAACCGATTTAGTATTTCCGTTTTTCATTTTCATAATGGGAGTTGCTGTTCCGCTTGCCATGCCGTATAAATTTTACGACGGTACTACATTCAACAAAATTTTAGTTCGTTCTCTGCGAATGCTTTGTTTGGGTATTTTCTTCAATTTTTTTGGAAAAATCCAGTTATTCGGGCTTGAAGGAATTCCGCTTCTTATAGGCCGACTTGTCATTACTATTGCAGTAGGTTATGCTTTAATGGGAACTTTCAGTTCAAAAGTCAAAAACGTTTTAGCCTTTTCAATTCTGTTTATTTATCTGTTTCTGGCTTACAGCGGTATCGAAGCCTATAGCGACGTAAGACTTCCGGGAGTACTGCAGCGAATTGCAATTGTCTATTTTGTTGTTTCTCTTTTATATTTAAAAACATCACAAAGAACTCAAATCATAACCGGAATTGTTTTATTATTGAGTTATTGGGCCATTATGACTTTAATTCCCGTTCCAGGAATTGGTGAAGCTAATCTTGACAAAGGGACCAATTTAGCTTCCTGGCTGGACAGCGTTTTACTAAAAGGACACATGTACCGCGGCACCGTAACCTGGGATCCTGAAGGCATTTTAAGCACTATTCCGTCAATTGTAAACGGAATTATTGGTTTACTAATTGGACAAGTTTTACAAGCAGATACAATAAAGATTCAAAAAGCGCAAAGAATGGGTATCATTGGTACGATATTGATCTTTTTTGGCTTAATTTGGGATATTGTATTTCCTATCAACAAATCACTTTGGACAAGCAGCTATGTTTTATACACAACAGGATTAGCAACTGTATTTCTTACTATTTTATATTACACCATTGATATTGCCAATTATAAAAAAGGATTTAAACCATTTTTAATCTGGGGTGTAAACCCAATGATCGTTTTCTTTACCTCGCAGATAATTCCGCAGGCTTTAGTTATGATTCAGTTTAAAAACCCGCATAATCCTGAAGAACAAATTAATCTTTTAAGCTATTTGTACAACTTTGGTATTGCACCATTTTTCAGCAATCCAATGACTGCATCGCTTGCCGGAGCATTGGTTTACGTGTGTATCTGGACGTTTATTTTATGGATATTCTATAGAAACAAATTAATATTCAAAGTTTAAATTTATTAACCATATATGTAGAGACGCACAGCAGTGCGTCTTTTTTTTATTAAATATTTATTTTGTGTTAGATGCACAGCAGTGCATCTCTACATATATGGTTTAAAAAAACTTTTCTTGACAAAACATCATTCTACTATGTTTTAATTACGAATTAATTAAAATCAATTCACAAAAAAAGTCTACTTTTGCACAAAATTTAATAAAATATAAAATGGCAACAAATAGAACTTTTACAATGATTAAGCCAGATGCTGTTGCAAACGGACACATCGGGAATATCTTAGCAATGATCACTAATGGTGGTTTCAAAATCGTTTCATTAAAATTAACTCAATTAACTGTAGCTGATGCTAAAGCATTTTACGCAGTTCACGCAGAAAGACCTTTCTACGGAGAATTAGTTGAATTCATGTCACGCGGACCAATTGTTGCTGCAATTTTAGAAAAAGACAACGCAGTAGAAGATTTCAGAACTTTAATTGGAGCTACAAATCCAGCTGAAGCTGCTGAAGGAACTATTCGTAAAGCATACGCAACTTCTATTGGAGAAAATGCAGTTCACGGATCTGACAGCGACGAAAATGCCGCTATCGAAGGTGCATTTCACTTTGCTGGAAGAGAGCAGTTTTAATTTATGATTTTAGAGTTCAGATTTTAGATTGCTGAACTATACCCATAAAACAAAAAAAAAAATCCATTTCACTTGAAATGGATTTTTTTTATACCGTAAAATCTAAAATCTAAAATCTAAAATCTAAAATCTAAAATCTAAAATCTAAAATCTAAAATCTAAAATCTAAAATCAACGAAGCACTACATCCGTCACTACTTCGCGTCTCAGTTCTTCATTAATCATTTTAACAATTTTCGATTTTCCGTGACTTAATTCTTCCCTTAAAACCGCCGAACCCAGCTCTACATACAACGTACTTCCCTTCAATATAACATTTTTGGTATACGTGTTTACTCCATTCCCCATCAACTGCCTCCAGGCTTCTTTTACATCAATCTGATCCATTCCGGCACCTAGCTTATTCACCTGGATAATCTGTTGCAAAACATCCCCAATCGTACTTTGATTATTTAGTCTTTTTGCCATCGTTTAAAATATTTATTGGTCCTGCTTTTTTATAATGATATTCTTTATTCTGATCGTTTTTTACCACAAACTCGTCATCCGAAATTGAAATCAATTCCTCAGTCCATTTTGCATAATCTGTATTGTAATCTAGAAAAGTTCCTTTATCAGTAAATCGAACCGAAACATTTTCAAAAGTATCAGTCGTTAAAAAAGTTCCATCCAGCTGTGCCATAACTTTTGTACGCGTTCCTTTGGTTCCTTTAATTTTAAAAAAATCAAAATTCTCGTTCATACCGTACGCCTTCTCCTCACCTTTATCAAAAACCACTTTTTCAATTTCCCAATAACCATTTAGTTTTGCAATATCTGCCGGTTTTATTTCCTGTTTACAGCTTACAAGCAAAAGCGATAAAACCAAAATCATAAAAGTGTTTTTCATAGTAATTTATAATATTAATAAGGAGCTCATCCTGCTGTCCGCTATATCTTTTATGCCGAACACCGGCATAAAAGGATGCCGCTCCCATCAGGGCTAGGACTTCCGTTTTCAAAAAGAAATTTAGTGAATTACAAAGGTAACCTTATAAAATTCAAAAGAAATATTTATCTCTTAATTTTTAAAAGATTCCCATTCAAAAAAAAATACTCAAAAAAAAAAAAAAAAAAACTTATCCTGATTATAATTAAACTTATTGAGACCATTCTATATTTTAATTTAAAACAACTTTGCACCAAAATACGAGGATCTTTTTTTACCACATAAACACCTAATTTCAAACGTCCTAATGTCTAAATGACAACCAAAAATGAAAAATATATTAATATTACTTCTTGGTTCAATACTAATATTTTCTAATTGCAGTAAAGCAAAACAAACGAAACAGCAAAAAACAAGTCAATCAATTCCAATCACGATTGACACTGTTTCTATAGCAAAAGATTCTACAGATAATCAAATTATAGAGATTTCACCCATAAAAATTTCATCAATCAGAATATCAGAAAATCAATACTCAGACCATAAAGATATTCGATTTACTTACAAAAATTTAGGAAAAAAAAGTATCAAGGCAATTAAATTTGAGTGGTATTGTGTAAACTCATTTGAAGAACCTGCCGCTAATGGAAGAAATTTTTATGCAGAAGGAAGATTTACCCTAAACGTAGTAGCCTTAATAAAATCCGGTCATAGCAAAACAGAATACTGGGAAGATTTCTCTACAGATGCAGACAAAGTTGTTAAAATAAGAGCCTATTATATTGTTTATACCGATGGTTCAAAATGGAGAACAAGCGAAGAAGATCAAATCCGCTTATAATTAGAAAGCCGTAATGTTAATACGGCCTTATTACAACTTTGATAATTTCTAAGTGTACTCAAATACAGCAAATAAATTACTGTTTCGTACGCAGTCTTTTAAGAACTCCCATAAAGAAGAAACCTATCCCTAGAACTAATAATACATAATAAAAAGACAGACTGTTATCTCTCAAAACATTTGCTAATACAAAACAGATAACGCTGGCGAAATAAAAAACAACCGCCGATATATTTTTAAAAGAAGAAAAATTCATTATAAATTATTTAAAGAAACTGTCAACGAATTCGTATTTATTAAAGACTTGCAAATCTTCAATTCCTTCGCCAACACCAATATATTTTACAGGAATTTGAAACTGGTCAGAAATACCAATAACAACACCGCCTTTTGCTGTTCCGTCTAACTTTGTTACTGCTAACGAAGTTACCTCTGTTGCAGCAGTAAATTGTTTTGCCTGCTCAAAAGCATTTTGACCTGTAGAACCATCCAAAACCAAAAGTACATCATGAGGCGCATCGGCAACGACCTTCTGCATCACACGTTTTACTTTCGAAAGTTCGTTCATCAAATTGATTTTGTTATGCAAACGTCCGGCAGTATCGATAATTACAATATCGGCATTTTGAGCCACAGCTGACTGCAAAGTATCAAAAGCTACAGAAGCAGGGTCGCTTCCCATATTTTGTCTTACGATTGGCACATCTACACGATCTGCCCAAACCTGAAGCTGATCGATTGCTGCAGCACGAAAGGTATCAGCAGCTCCTAAAACCACTTTGTAACCTGCTTTTTTAAACTGATAAGCCAGTTTACCAATTGTAGTTGTTTTTCCAACTCCGTTAACACCAACCACCATTAAAACGTATGGTTTTTTATCTTTTGGAATATCAAATTCAGTTGCCTCGCCTGTATTGGTTTCAGATAATAATCCGCCAATTTCATCGCGAAGAATCTGGTTTAGTTCTTCTGTTCCTAAATATTTATCTTCGGCTACGCGCTTTTCGATTCTTTCGATAATTTTCAACGTTGTGTTTACCCCAACATCAGAAGCCACCAAAACTTCTTCAAGATTATCCAAAACATCGTCATCGACTTTAGATTTTCCTGCAACGGCTTTGCTTAACTTAGAGAAAAAAGTAGTTTTTGTTTTTTCAAGACCTTTATCTAAAGTCTCTTTTTTTTCGGTAGAGAATAATTTTTTAAAAAAACTCATTTTTTATTTATTGTTAGTTTTAGGTTGTTTCTTAAGCGTTTAGAAACAATCCTGATGTTTATAGAATGCCTTTTGTTTTAATTTAACCCCGACAGGATCGATATCCTTTATCTGGCTTCTTTAGACAGGTAAAGATAAAGAGTATGGCGGGAACAATGTTTAAAAAAAACACAAATTGCTTGGTTTCTACAAAATTTTAAACAAATATAAAAAATAAAAAAGCTACTTCCGAATGAAAGTAGCTTTTCTATATATTGTAATTGTAATTATTTCTTTTTCAAGAAATTATCAACTTCTTCGGGAGCCATAATAGATTCTACGAATGTATATGCACCTGTTTTAGGAGATTTTACCATTTTGATGGCTTTTGATAATCTCTTAGAAGATGTTTGTAACGATGCTACGGTTTTCTTTGCCATGATTCAAATGTTTTGGAATTCAATAAATCTTCAAATGAAAAACCATTTGAGATTTTATCAAAATCTCTAATTATTACTTAATTTCTTTGTGAACAGTTACTCTTTTTAAGATTGGATTAAATTTTTTAATCTCTAATCTATCTGGAGTATTTTTTTTGTTCTTAGTTGTAATATATCTAGAAGTTCCTGGAACACCAGAAGTCTTGTGCTCAGTACATTCTAAAATTACTTGGATTCTATTACCTTTCTTTGCCATCTTGCTATATATTTATTTAGGAAAAGATTATTTGATAAATCCTTCTGACTGAGCTTTTTTCAAAACCGCAGTGATTCCATTTTTATTAATTGTTTTTATCGTAGATGCTGCTACTCTAAGAGTAATCCATCTATCTTCTTCTGGAAGATAAAAACGCTTTTTAACTAAGTTTACAGAAAACTTTCTCTTAGTTTTGTTCATAGCGTGAGAAACGTTATTTCCTACCATCGCTCTTTTACCTGTAAGGTCACAAACTCTTGACATTATACTTATCTTTTATCGTTATTCAAAATCAGGGTGCAAAGAAAAGAAAAATAAACCATTGTAGCAAAAAATTATTGCACAATTTTTAAAATTTCTTTTTGTAATATTTCTAAACTCTTAATCGTCGCTCTATCTATCACTTTTTCACGTGGTTGGCCAAAGTTAAATTCTTCGACGATTACACCCTCCGGTGTAGCCAAAGCGATGAAAACAGTTCCAATTTCAGCATCTGAGTCACCTTTTGATGGTCCGGCGTTACCAGTTGTCGCAATTGCATAGTCGGTTTTAAGTATCCCTTTCACATTCAAAGCCATAGCCGATGCGACCTGAGCGCTTACTACCGAAAATTCATCGACTAAATCCTGCGAAACCCCAAGAACATTAACCTTAGCTTCGGTTGCATACGAAACGACACTTCCTTTAAAATATCTCGACGCTCCTGGAACAGCCGAAATAAGCGACGCAATTTTTCCTCCGGTAAAACTTTCTGCCGTTGAAAGAGTTTTATTTTGTTTGGCCAGCAGTTTTCCAACTACAGACTCAATCGTTTCGTTTTCTTCATAACCTACTATAATATCATGAATTATAGCATCTAATGATTGTACGTTTTCTTCAATCGCTGTTTCCAGTTCTTCTTTATTAGTACCTCGGGCTGTTAAACGCAGACGAACTCGTCCGGGATTTGGCAAATAAGCAAGCTTGATAAAATCAGGCAGATTATTTTCCCAGTTTTCGATACGTTCTGCAACTAGACTTTCGCCCTGACCATAGGTTAAAATGGTTTTATGAACAATATACGGACGTTTGTATTCTTTTACAATTTTTGGAATTATCTCGTTTTCTACCAAATATTTCATTTCGTACGGAACTCCCGGCAGCGAAATAAATACGGTATCTTCTTTTTTCATCCACATTCCCGGAGCTGTTCCAACTTTATTAGGCAGGACGGTACATTTTGAAGGAACGAGTGCCTGATCTTTATTTAACTGCGAAATAGGTCTTTTGTAAAATCCTTCGATCAACTCCGTAACATGTGCCAAAACTTCCGGATCGACAACTAACTCGTCATCAAAATATTCACAGAAAGTTTTTTTAGTAACATCGTCCTTCGTTGGGCCGAGACCTCCGGTTATAATTACGACATCAACTTTGTTTTGCAATTGCGCAAAAGCGCTTAAAATATGCTGCTTACTATCACTTATCGAAATCATTTCATAAGTTTCAACACCAATTCGGTCGAGCTCTTTAGCTATAAAAATAGAGTTTGTATCTACAATTTGACCAATTAAAATTTCATCTCCAATCGTAACAATAACTGCTTTCATGTCAATTTTATTTTTACTTACTTTATGTAAGTTATTAGTAGAAGTGGTTCTTTTGCCCGAATTTGCGTGAGGGATAGAAACGGCATCCTTTTGCGATAAAAGTCTGGTCTCGTTTTACAAATTTTTCTGGAGCAAAAGATATAGTGGATAGCCCGACCTATTTCTTGTCCTGATTTTTTAAAGGACAAGAAATGGGTCACGCCCAAAAAAAACTACAAATCGAAGTCTTTTTTGATTTCTTTAATCGCGTCTTTTACCTGTACTTTTATACTTTTAAAAGTCTCGATAATATCTTTTTTCTTTCCTTCGGCCTTTGTCCAGGCTTCGACTTGCAGAATTTCTTCAAATGCCACATTTAACCCCATTAAATCTAATGTAGGTTTAATTTTATGCGCATAAGAATAAGCATATTTATGATCCTTCTTTTTGATTCCTTCTTTGATTTGTTTCAAATCTTCAGGAACTTCCGTAACAAATAATTTTAGAATTTCGTTTACGAATTCGGGGTCATTATCTGAAAGCGCATACACTTTCGAAAGGTTGTACTTTAAAGCCATTATTTTACTTGTATTCTGAATAATTTTTTATCTTCCAAAAAGCCCTCTAAAATATCATTAGGCTTAACCGGTGCAACACCTGCTGGTGTTCCCGTAAAAATTATATCTCCGATTTTTAATGTAAAAAACTGCGATACATACGAAACAAGTTCATCTATTTTCCAAAGCATAAAGCTTGTGTTCCCTATTTGAACTGTTTCAGAATTATTTTTGAGCTCAAACGTAAGATTTTCTAACGAAACAAAATCACTTTTTGGTAAAAAATCTCCAATTACCGCAGAACCGTCAAATGCTTTTGCTTTTTCCCAAGGCAGTCCTTTTGCCTTTAATTTATCTTGTAAATCCCTGGCAGTAAAATCAATACCTACACTTATATCATCATAATATTTGTGTGCAAACTTGGGTTCGATATACTTCCCTACCTTATTAATTTTCACAATTATTTCTAATTCGTGATGAACTTCCTGAGAAAATTCCGGAATTACAAACGGATGCTGCTTTAACAAAACCGCCGAATCCGGTTTCATAAAAACTACCGGCTCGTCTGGACGTTCGTTTTTTAATTCTTCGATATGATTGGTATAATTTCTACCGATACAAATGATCTTCATTTTTTTTATAGCTTCTAAGTTGCTGAGATGCTAAGATACTAAGAACTTAGCGCCTTAGAATCTTAGCATCTTAGAACCTTATTTTGTGTTTAATTTTCTTAATTTAATTCCAGTCAATACTTTTTTGGTATACAACGGAAAATCAGCGTTTTGAATCCAGCTGAAATATCCAGGTTCTGTTTCTAATACTTTTTCCACTTTTGCACCTTTGTGTTTTCCGAAAGTAAAAATTTCCTCGTCATCTTTATCAAAAGCAATCATTCCGGCAAAATCGGCTATTTTTTTACGAGTTGTAAATTCAGATAATGATTTCATATCGTTTTCTAATTCCGGATAACGATCTAACTGCGCTTTCAGAATCTCGTAAGTCGCCATTGTATCTGCTTCTGCAGAATGCGCGTTTTCAAGGCTTTTTCCGCAATAGAACTTCAAAGCTGCACTTAAAGTACGTTCTTCCATTTTATGAAAAATAGTCTGAACGTCTACCGAAACCTTATTTTTCATATCAAAATCGACTCCCGCACGAAGCAGTTCTTCTGCGAGTAACGGAATATCAAAACGATCTGAATTAAATCCGCCCAAATCACTGTCTTTAATCATATTATGAATAAGCGGTGCCAATTCTGTAAAAGTAGGCTCATTAGCTACTTTTTCATCTGTAATACCATGTACAGCCGTTGTTTGTGGAGGAATTGGAATTGTTGGATTAACCAGCCAGGTTTTACTTTCTTTATTTCCGTTTGGAAAAACTTTAAATATTGAAATTTCTACAATTCGATCTTTACCGATATCAATTCCAGTTGTTTCAAGATCAAAAAAGCAAATTGGTTTGTTAAGTTTTAATTCCATTTTTAATTTTTATAAGATTACAAATGTAATTTTTAAAGCCGAATTTTCCTCTCCTAATTTTACTTTTTTTGTTCAAAATGAGTCTAAATTCACGATTTTAACTTTTAAAATCACTCAAAAACAACATTGCAGGAAATTAATTTTGAGATTTTCACGCAAACAAAAAACCCGGAAACTTTTTCAAATTTCCGGGTTTTAATTTTATTTATAAATGGATTTAGAAATCTCTGTCTACATCAAAAGCTTCTAAATATTCTGCTACTCTTTTTACAAAACTTCCTCCTAATGCTCCATCTACTACTCTATGGTCGTAAGAGTGTGATAAAAACATTTTTTGACGAATTCCGATAAAATCACCTTCCGGCGTTTCGATAACCGCAGGCACTTTACGAATTGCTCCAAGTGCTAAAATTCCAACTTGAGGCTGATTGATAATTGGCGTTCCAAAAACACTTCCAAAAGTTCCCACATTCGTAACCGTATAAGTTCCGCCTTGCGTATCGTCTGGTTTCAGTTTTCCGGCTTTTGCACGGTTTCCTAAATCGTTAACCGCTTTTGCCATACCTACAAGATTTAACTGATCTGCGTTTTTAATTACAGGAACAATTAAATTTCCATTTGGTAATGCAGCCGCCATTCCTAAATTGATGTTTTTCTTTTTGATGATGTAATCACCGTCAACAGAAATATTCATTCCAGGGAAATCTTTTAAAGCTTTTGCAACTGCTTCCATCATAATTGGAGTAAAAGTCAGTTTCTCGCCTTCTCTTTTTTCGAAAGCCGTTTTAACTTTATCTCTCCATTTTACAATATTTGTTACATCAACTTCGATAAACGATTGTACGTGAGCCGAAGTTTGTACAGAAGCCGTCATATAACCCGAAATCAGTTTACGCATTCTGTCCATTTCGATGATTTCATCACCGCCATTTACAGAAACCGGAACTGCCTGCTGGCTTTTTTGTACAACTGGTTCTGGTTTTGGAGCCTGAACTATTGCTTTTGGAGCTTCTTCGACTGCTTTTGGCGTTTGAACAGCACCAGATTTGCGGTCTTCAATATATTTTAAGATATCATCTTTTGTTACTCGGCCGTCTTTTCCTGAACCCTGAATATTATCCAGTTCAGCAACAGAAACACCTTCTTCTTTTGCAATATTTTTTACTAAAGGAGAAAAGAATTTTTCAGATCCCGCGAAGTCTTGCGGAGCCGAAACTGTTTCTTTTACAGATTCGATTGTTTGTTCGATCTCAACAGCTTCTGCAGGCGCAGAAACGACAGCTGCAGGAGTCGCCTGCGGCGCATCACCTTCTGTTTCGATAATCGCAATAGTCTGCCCAACCTGAACTAAATCATCTTTGCCAAATAATTGCTCAACCAAAATTCCTGATACTTCGCTTGGTACTTCGCTGTCAACTTTATCAGTTGCAATTTCGAGTACAGCCTCATCAGCTTCAATTTTGTCTCCAACTTCTTTCAACCAATTTGTAATGGTTGCTTCAGCGACGCTCTCTCCCATTTTAGGAAGCTTTAATTCAAATCTTGCCATATTGTTATTCTAAAGGGTGATTTTGATTTTCAGATTGCGAAATTACTGAAATTTTTAAATATAAATTACACTTAATATAATTTTTTACTCAATTTTCACGATTTGCCCTCTGTCATTTCTCGAATTACTTCCAATAATAAAATTGGTATTTTTGGGGAAAATCTTAAAAGTAATGTTCTTATCTTTAAGAGTTTCTATGATATTGATACATTTTTTGAATGAAACATACTGATTATCCAAAATTATCTCTGTCTTTTTACCCTTTAAAATCAGGCACGAATTTACCATTTTTTCTTTTTTGAATTCTAAAAAACTAACTTTATTTTCTAAAACAGAAGCCAACTTTTCCGACAAATTCTCATTTTGGGAGTAAAAAACATAACTTTCCGGCAATGGTTTTTCTTTTAGCTTTCCCTGAAACATTTTAACAAAAGAAAAAAACCAGGTTCCTACTTGAATAAAAAAACTAAAAAACCATGATTTCTTAAAATGCTTTTGATAGAAAAAATTCATGGCTTCCTGAAAACGTTTCATATACAATTCGTCTTTTATCGTGCTTTCGCCTTTGTAATGTAAAACGGTGGTTTCGTGAAAATAATAATTATATTTTTTCTGCAGAAGTGCCCTGTATGACAAATCGATATCATCTGCATACATAAAACAGTTTTCGTCGAAACCGTTTAATTCCTCATACAAATCTTTTTTCAGCAGCATAAAAGCGCCAACTAGAATCTCAACCTCTCCGGTTTGGTTTTCGTTTAAATGTTGAGCATAATACCGATTAAAGAGTTTCGATTTTGGAAATATTTTATACAATCCGAAAATTTTCGTAAAAGCAACCCAGGGTGTTGGAATCCCTCGTTTGCTTTCGGGCAGAAAATCTCCTGTTCCGTCAATTAATTTACAGCCAATGATTCCGAGATTTTGTTTTTCTTCGGCGAAAGCCAAAATCTTTTTAAAAGTATCTTCGGCAACGACGGTATCTGGATTTAGAATACAAAGGTATTTGCCTTGGGCTTGTTCAACGCCAATGTTATTTCCTTTTGGGAAACCAAAATTCTCTGAGTTTTGAATGAGTTTTACTTCCGGAAATCGGGTTTTCATCATCAAACAACTGTCATCAGACGAATTATTATCGACTACAATAATTTCGGCATCAAGACCGGCAATTGCTTCCTGAACACTTAAAACACATTGTTCCAGAAAGTAACGCACATTATAATTAAGGATGACAACCGATAATTGCATGAAAAATTAGGAAATTTGATTTTTGGGGAAGTTAGAAATTTTCAGCCAAACCTAATCGCAAAGACCAGTCGTTTTTACTAATTCCGTAATCGAGAACAAGATTGCTGTTGTTTTTCTTATTCCATTTAATGCGCAATCCGGTTCCAATAGCGGGATTCCACTTTTTAAAGTCATACGTTTCTAACTTAGAAACCGAAGAAACATTGCTAAAAAAGACCAAACCCCAGAATCCGTTTTTAGAAATATCGGTTCGGTATTCGGCTTCAAAATAAATAAGTGCATTACTGCGGAATCTGTTTCGGGTAAAACCGCGTCCTGTTTTACCGTCTCGGTCCCAGCCAATACTCGGCAGATCTAAATAATGTGGTTTTCCTCCAAAAGTAGACCAATAAAAAGCCCGATAAGCCAAAATCCGGTGTTTGTATTTATGAAAAGAATGATATTTTCGGGCATCAAAATAAATAGAATTCCATCTTCTGCCGTCGACACCGCTTGTGTTCATTCGGTAATCAGCTTCCACGTATATTCCTTGTTCCGGATTTACGTTATTTTCCCGCGAATCATACAATCCCTGAATGGCAACTCCAAAGGAAGTTTCATCTGAAAAATCACCATTCATATATTTAAAATAATCTGTTTCGTCGTCGATATAGGAGTCTTCGGAAATATTTTGGTAATTATCAAATAATAGTCCAAGTCCAAGTCGGTAATTACCAATTACTTTTCGGGTTGCAAATTGATAAAAACGCCATTGCTGATAATCCAAAGTCGACATTTTTTTATCCGTATTATGTCCGCCCAAACCGTAAGTATCCTGCGGATAAATCATGTAGCGGTAATCGCCAATAAAATTCCAATTATTGTCTCTTGTATAAATATAGGACTGAACCGGAAAAACATATTGCTTGGTAAAACTAAAATAGGGTGAAAATGAAACCTGAGACATTTTGGTCGTTTCACTGTCGCCCAGATAAAAAGTAGTTAAAAATGAAACCACTAATCCTGCACTTTTATTTGCATCGAGCGGAACGGGAAGCAGAGAAAAAGCGATTTTTTTATCTTGATTTTTCCTTAAAGAATCATTTTTATTGAAAAGCTTATACAATACATCGAGAATATCTTTTTTGTCGTTATAAATAGAATCGTTCTGGCAATAGCAAAGATGCATTTGAAAAAAGAAAAACAATCCAAATAGTAACTTTGCATCTCTCATAACGTAAGCTTTTCAAAAACAATGTCTTACAAATTTAAAATTTTATTCAGAATAGACGTTCTTTTTAAATAATAAAAAAGAAAACTCTATTTTTGAATTGAACAAAAACATCTTTTTTAATGAAAGCAGCATCATTCTATTTAATTGGTTTTCTATTTCTTGTGTTTGCAACGTTAAGTTTCGCTTCCGCGGAACAACTTCTAAACGCAGATATTGACCTCATAAAAACTTCGACCTGGTATATTGCCGGACCAGCCAAGGAAAACCAAGAAACAATAAATACTATTCGAAAAGAAAAAAGAATTGTAAAAGTTACGGCAAAAGATAATCCCGTTGGAGAAATCGAACTCAATGTGATGGTTACTGAATCAACTTCTAATGATGGTAAGCCAACGAATTTATCTAAATATTCAAAATACCTCAGCATTACCTACAAATCATCGCATCTAATAAAATTACAGGCACGAGAAGGAAATGCAGACGGAACTGGCTGCGTTCACGGCAGCTCACATCCAAGGGTTGATTTACCTGTTTCAGCTAAAAAATTTTCCACAATAAAAATTCCGTGGACGGCTTTCAAACAAGACGGAGATCCAAACGGGAAAACATTGAATATCCATAACCTCTGTAAGTTTAATTTCGTGAATTACAATCCGATTGCAGGAGCTGTTTTAGAAATAAAATCTGTTGTTATTGAATAGTCATCAGTCGCAGTTTTCTGTCGCAGTTTGCGGTACGTTTAACTGAAAACTGCAACTGAAAACTGAGACTATTACAAATGCAGCTGAATTTTAAATCTGTTGAAGATTTTCATTACGTACAGCATTATAATCGAGAATACTAATGCCCATAAAATTCCGGGAACGCCTTCTCTAAAATACCCCGGAATGATATGAATATTAAAAGCTTTATAGAAATAGTAAATAACGCCCGGCAAAATATAAATCAATAACGGATTTGCTGCAGCCGGCATAAAAAATTCACTCCACTTGGTTTGTTTTTTAACTTCCATCAGCCAATACAAAAAGTAAAACAAGATTGTACAAATTCCGGCTGATAACATAGTCCAAGACGGTGTTCCGTGTATTTTTGAAATTCCGTAATACGGACGAAGGTAAAATCCAACGGCAAAAAATAAAATGATAAACCCTATTACCGACCAATTGATTTTATTTTCGATTTTTCGGTCAAAAAATAATAATGAAATTACGATTCCGGCAGAGACTAACGATGCGTGAGTTAAATGTCCGGTAATAAAACGAAGCCATTCCGGAATCGCTAAACCTTCGGTTAAATTAGCTGAATTTGCTGCTACACAAACTACCAAAAATGCAATCATAGCCCATAACCTGCCCGAAACCAGCCAGTAATAAATTACCGAAATTAGGTATGCCCAACCAATTAAACCCAGAATTCCCCACCATTTTGGCGTAATTCCTGTTGCTCCGGTTTCTTCCTGAACGTATAAGAAGTAAAGCGCAATTAAAACCAGGATTCCTCCATACTGAAGTATATTTTTTAATAAAACTGAAAAGTCTTTAGGATATTTATTCCAGATAGGAATTGGCATTGAATACGCTAAAAGTCCCCAAAAAGCAGGTGCAATTATCATTTTTGAAGCATCATAACCGTATTCGGAATTTACCATATAAACTCCAATAATGATTAAGGCCAATGCACGTTTTAAGGTATGTGCCCAGATTACTTTTGGACTGTCGCCTTTTATTAATCTGGCATTAAAAGCAAACGGAACCGACATTCCTACAATAAACAAAAAAGCAGGGAAAACTAAATCTACAAAGGTCATTGCATCAGCGTCCGCGGGCATGTGTTTCATCCACTGGGGTACATTTTGGATACTTGCCAATTCATTTACAAATATCATTACAAAAATGGTAATTCCGCGTAAAGCGTCAATCGAAATAATCCTTTGATTATATAAATTCTCTTTAATTTTCATAAAATACTACTTTTTTATCAAATATAATATATTTATAAAAAGCAGGTTACATTGTTACATTTTTTATTTTGAAGTAATTTTTTCAAGCATAAATAAAAACAAGATCAATTCTTTACTTTTGCAGCATGTTAGCATTCTTTAAATCAAAACCATTTTTAAAAGATCTTTTGGCGGGCGATTATGTGGATATTCATTCGCATTTGCTTCCGGGAATTGACGACGGCGCCAAGACTATTAAAAAAACAGCAAAACTGGCAAAATCTTTTCAAGAATTGGGAATTTCTCAATTTGTTACTACTCCGCATATAAGTCATTATGTCTGGAACAATTCTGAGCAGGATATTTTGAGTAAATTAAATGAAACGCAGTTTTTATTAAAAGAAGAAAACATTACTATTCCGTTTAAGGCTGCAGCCGAGTACTTTATGGATGACTGGTTTGAAAATCATATAAAAACCGAGAAACTCCTGACTTTAAAAGACAATTATGTTTTAGTTGAAATCTCGTATTTAAGCCCGCCCCTGAACTTATATAAAATTATTTTTGATGTACAACTGGCAGGATATATTCCGGTTTTGGCACATCCGGAAAGGTATTTGTATTTTCACAAAAACTTTGGTGAATACGAAAAATTAAAAAAAGCCGGCTGTTTATTTCAGCTCAATTTGCTGGCTGCAGTTGGTTATTATGGCAGCGAAATCACTAAAAATGCGGCGCTTTTACTAAAAAAAGGAATGTATGATTTTACAGGAACAGATGTTCATCATAACAATCATATTGAGTCTTTGCATCAAAAAATTAAAATTGACGAAATGGTTAATTTAAAAGAGGTTATTTCCAATAATCACTTCTTTAAATTTTAATCATTAATACGCATTCTCTTCGCCTTTAAGGACATTTATTATGGTTCTTACAATGATTTTGATGTCGAGCAGTAAACTCCAGTTTTCGATGTACCAAATATCGTATTCTACTCTATTTTCCATATCAACGAGTTCTTTAGTCTCCCCACGGAAACCATTTACCTGCGCCCAGCCCGTTATTCCGGGTTTAGCAAATTGGCGTACTAAATAATTATTAATCAATTCGCTGTATTCATTTGCGAGATTAACCATGTGCGGTCTTGGTCCAACCACTGACATATTGCCCCAAAAAACATTAAAAAACTGAGGCAGTTCATCAATACTAGTTTTGCGCATAAAAGCACCAAACTTCGTTATGCGGCTATCTCCTTTTCCGGCTTGTTTGTTATCTGCCAGGTCATTAATGTACATGCTTCTAAATTTCAGACATGTAAAAGGTATATTATCGCGGCCTGCACGTTTTTGCTTAAAGAAAACCGGACCTGGTGATTCTATTTTAATGAGCACCATTACAATTGGAAACAGCCACGGAAAAATCAATACAATTACCAAAGCCGAAAAACAAACATCAAATGCTTTTTTAAGAAGTTTGTTTACCGCAAATTCCAGAGGTTCCCTGCGAAGCATTAATACGGGAGTGTTTTCGTAAAAAGTAATTTCGACTTTACTTGATTTTGTATACAACTGAAAATCAGGGATAAATTTAATCCTAACCATATTTTGATCGCAGACTTTTACGAGTCTGTTTATAATTTCGATATTATCAATATGCAGTGCAACGTACATTTCGTCGACTTCTTTTTCTACAATAAAATCTTCAATTGCATCAAAACCTCCCAAAACCTGATCGGCAAAAACAGGATCGGCATTTTCATCAAAAAAACCTAAAAATTTATAACCGTAAGTCAGATCTTTGGCTAAAATTTTTCGCATTCTTTCGCCCGTTTCATTGGCTCCAACAATGATTATTTTTCTGAAATTATAGCCTTTTGACCGAATTTCTTTTAAGAGCTTCATCGATATGTATCGCGAAATCAACAATATGACGAAAAAGAAAAAGTAAAAATACAGCAAGCGAAGCCTGGAAATATCTGCAAATTTTAGATATACAACAAATATAGAAACTAAAGAAGCATGAATAACCAGCTTTCTAATCGTTCTGGCTAAAATCGATTCTATACGTTCAATTCGAATCATTCGGTAAGAATCTTTATTTAAAAGCAATCCTATCCAGATTAAATTTGCCAGAAGTGAAACTGTTTTTTCTTCTTTTATAAAAAGCTCGTCTAAACTGCCAAATCTCGCCAAAGCCGAAAGTACGATAGCGGTATTTAACAAAATAATATCCCAGCACACAAACAAAAGCTTGAAATATCGGGACATTCTAAAACGAGACAGTTCTTGTAAAATTTTCATATTTGAGGGCTCAGCTTAGCTTAAACTTCTGGCTGCAAATTAACATTTTAATTATATTAAAAATCTTATTTTTTTCTATTCTTTTAAAAATTTACTTTTGTCTTAACCAAAATTTAAAGTTGAGTAAATGCTGCGGATTCTATTGTTTTTCCTTTTATCTATTTTTTCGGTACAGGCACAAATTTCGGGCTGTACAGATCCGCTTTCGAAAAACTACAATCCAAATGCAACACAAAATGACGGCACTTGTGTTTATAAAGACCTAAAAATAAGGCCTGAATATTCGATTAAGCTGAGTGATTCTATTAAAGAAACTTCGGGTTTAATTGCTTTTGATCATTTGTTGTGGACGCATAACGACGATCACGATAAAACGATTTACGGTTTGGATTCTTTAGGAAAAATTAAAAAGAAAATAATTCTCGAACAAGCTATCAATCACGACTGGGAAGAGATTTCGCAAGACAGTTCGTATTTATACATTGGCGATTTCGGAAATAATTTAAGCGGTAACCGAGAGGATTTAAACATCTTAAAAATCGAAAAAAAATCCTTTTTAGAACAAAATCCAATTATTGAGAAAATTTCATTCCGCTATTCTGATCAAGCTGATTTATTGGCACAAAAAACCAATACAGCCAATTTTGACTGCGAAGCTTTTATCGTTGTAAAAGACAGTATTTATTTGTTTACCAAACAATGGAAGTTATCTAAAACCAATATTTATGTTTTACCCAATAAGCCCGGAAATTATACGGCAGAATTAAAAGGCACTTTAGAAACCAAAGGTTTGGTAACGGGCGCGACTTATTTTGAAGATAAAAAAATTATTGTTCTCTGTGGCTATTCAAAAACCGGAAAAACCTTTTTATATCTTTTATACGATTTTAAAAACCAAGATTTTTTATCGGGTAATAAACGTAAAATCGATCTTAAACTTCCTTTTCATCAAGTAGAAGGAATTGCAACAAAAGATGGGCTGCATTATTTTATTACAAATGAATCTTTGGTTCGAAAACCCATTATAAACAATCCGCAGCAAATTCATTATTTAGATTTGAGTTCGGTTTTAAGCCCATATTTTAATCAACGGCCGTAGTTGTATTTTTTGCTCCCATAATTAAAAGCCACAAACAGGTTCCGATTTCGCCAAGACTTGCAGGAAGTCTTACATAAGAAGAGATTCCTAGTTCTGCATAGTTAGAAAATAATGCGTTTCCGAAGAAATTAATCAAATAACTCAAACATCCCAACATCAATAAAACGCCTAAAAATTTCGGAATTATGCCGGATTTAAAAACCAAATAGCCAAAAGGAAACAGCCAAAGTCCCCAGAAAATCTGAACAATTAAATTCCCGAAATCATATTGATTGAGATAAAACATTACTTCATCTGCCTGCTGATGCCCTGAACTAATAATAGAAAGCACAGCAAATTTATTGAGCATATTTAAAAATGAAATAGGAACGCTTACAATCGCTAAAACAACCATATACGTCGCATAGGTTTTATTAAAAGATTGAAGCAGTTTGTACAAAACCAAAGGCAGAAATAAAAAGAAAGTATAGCAGATTAAACCGCCTACAATGCCGAGTCTAAAAAGAAATTCAGCATTTACAATATTAGTAAAAGTGAATGATGGATTATCCCAGACAATTAATTTTGAAGGAACATAACCCAAACTAAAAATTCCGGTTATTACCACTGCCAGATACAACAAACCTGCAATTCTGCCTGTATTTCTATACGATATTTTCGATTCCTGATTCATGCGCTTATCTTTTAAAATTAAACTTGTTTTGGCCATTTAACTGCAAACCAAACAATCGCAGCCGTAAGTATACTTTCTATTAAAGCCAAAAACACATAAAAACTCCACCAAAGCGATACCGTTGTAAAGGCAATTAAAAGCATTATTGAAGTATAAAATATTCCGAAAATGATATTGAGCCATCTGTTTATTTTGGGTTCTAAAACAACCGATGCAAAAATCATTAAAGCCGGAATGGTCATTAAAATTGCAGCGAGAAATAATTTGACAGGAGAATCAAGAAGTGTTTCTCCATTTATAAATTCCTCGACTTTCTTTGGAACATAAAGCGAAAAATAATCTCCGTAGATATAACAAAACATGACCGAAGTCCATAATGCCGAAAGTTTGATTTTTGTATTTACTTTAAAATCTTCGAAGCCACCGGTATTTTTCTCTTTTACGCTCATATTTAAAGAATTAAATTTATAAATATGTCGGAGAAAATCTTAAAATGTTACAATTCATGCATAACCTTTCTCTCTTCTTACCTTCAACTTCATTGTCTTTATGACACTTTCAGTAGGAATATCCGCAGCAAATTCATTATTTAGATTTGAGTTCTTTATTGAACACATATATTCATAAATAAGCTTTTGCGGAATTTGATTTTGTACTAAACCAAATTCCGCAAAAGCTTATTATTTTATTTTAGACAACAGTAAATTAAAATTATCGATCACCAAATTGGGTTCATCATTCATAATGTAATGTCCGGATTTTTTAGTTGTAATATGCGTGAAATCAGAAACTCCTTCTTTCAATAATTCATGCGCCTTAAACCATATTTGCTTATCTGATTCAGAAGTAGATGCGTCGACTTTTAAGCTCGAAATTACAATTACAGGAATATTGGGCAAATCCGGAAGTGTCGCCATATACTGAGAATCTTCTATTATTTCTCTGGCTTCGAGCGCTACTCCAGAATTAGCACCATAATTGGTTTTAAAAAGATTATAAAGCATATCCTCTTCCTCTTGCGAAGGCTGATTATAATATTCATGCGATGGATCTATAAATAATAATCCGGCCACTTTAGAAGCATTTTTAACAGCATAATCTCTAATAATCATACCGCCAAGCGAATGCCCGATAAGAATAACTTTTCTGCCATTCGAGAAATTATTAATTACAGTTTCAAGTTCACTTCTTAATTGATTTATATTTCTTGGTTTTGAATCTTTTTCAGATTTTTCATAACCGGCTCTGTCGTATGTTACAACATCTAATTGGGCACTTAGTTTTATTGGTATTTTTTTCTCGTTCCAAACAGAATGTCCGTCTCCGAGTCCAGATTCAAAAACTACTAAATATTTTGAATTGTGAATAATGGAGTAAGCTGCCAGTTTATGAGTTCCAACATCTACTTTTGTTTCTTGTAAAGTTTCAGTATTATTATCACTGTCTTTGTCGCATGAAACGAATGTAAAGAATAAACTTAGTCCAATTTTTGCAATAATGTTTTTTGCTGATTTCATTTCTTTAAGATTAAAATTTTCAGCAAAAATCCCTTAAAAACAAAGGCTGGTCGTTCTGATTTATAAATTAGAACCTATTTGTTTCTTATATTCTGACGGAGTTTGTCCCGTGACTTTTTTAAATGTAGTATTAAAAACCGTTTTGGAATTAAAACCTACAGAAAATCCAATTCCTAATAAACTTAAACGATCCGTTTCAGAATCAATCATTAATTTTTTAGCTTCTTCAATTCGGTATCTGTTTATAAACTGATAGAAATTTTCACCAAATCCATTATTGATTACGTACGAAAGTATATGTGTAGAAATTTTCATCGAACCAGCCAGTTTTACCAAGCTTAAACCAAATTCTAAAAAAGGTTTTTCGGTTTCCATTAACTGTACTAATCTGATTTTTTGTTCTTCTAATTCTTCGCTGGTCAGCAATTGTTTTCGTTTACCTTCCGGCAGAGAAGTTTCAGCAATAATAGTTTCTATTTCTTCTTTCTCTTTTAAACTATATGGAAAGATTTCTTTTTGTTTCTGCCAATAATAAGTTATGTAGAGAATACTTAAAAAGTAAATCAAACTTGTCAGGACATCGAAGTTTTTGTTTCCTTCGGATATTTGAAATACAATATCAAGAATCCAAAAAATCGTGATAAAAATAACGCCGGCAATAATATTTTTCAGCCATTTTAAATCCAGATTCTCAGAAGTAGAATTTAAAAGTTTAATTGTTTTTTCATGTTTAACAATTTTTCGGTAAGCCAGAAAACAATAAATGAAAACGTATAGGCTGAAAATAAAATTAAATACTGCTATTGTTTTCTGTACAATTTCCGGACTTATATCTTCGGGTTTATCATTGCCGTCTATTATCCAGGAAATAATAAGAAGAATAAAGATTAGGAAAGCGAAACTAAAATGCAAGTAATCAATTGCTTTCCATTTTCTAACTGGCTCGATATAATAACACACACTTAGATAAAATATCGGAGCAACAACAAAACTGGAGATGTTTATTAATTCATTCAGAATATCCTCTTCGCCGAGTATTTTGCTGTCTACAATAACATTTTCAAGTAAGATTAAAAAAATACATCCTATAAAAGAACCAAACCAGCGATTAGCTTTTATATTGATCTTATTTTGATTTACAAAAATTATAAATGCCAGTAAAAATGCTGCACCGCAAATTATTGCATTGAATATTGAGTACATAAAACAATTTTGATCACAAATCTAAGTAATTAAGTTTGTCTTAGTCAACTTAAATAAGATTAACAATTCGCAAATCGTAAGATAAAAGTTTACTTTTGCAAAAAGTTATGTTTTCCAAAACATTCATAACTCATAATTTATAACTTACAATTTACAAAGTGAATTACTTATCTGTAGAAAATATATCAAAGTCATTTGGCGAAAGAGTCCTTTTTGACAACATTTCTTTTGGAATTAACAAAGACCAAAAAATCGCTTTTATTGCCAAAAATGGTTCGGGTAAAACCACCATCATGAGCATCATTAATGGCTTAGACGAGCCTGATACCGGACAAGTTGTTTTGAGAAAAGGAATTAGAATGGCTTTTCTTTCGCAAGACAATAATCTGCAGGATGAACTTACGATTGAAGAAAGTATTTTCGCTTCAGACAATGAAACGCTTAAAATAATTGAAGCTTATGAAAAAGCACTTGAAAATCCAGATGATGAAGAAGCCTACCAAAAGGCTTTCGACGGAATGGATCAGCACAATGCATGGGATTTTGAAACGCAGTACAAACAAATTCTGTTTAAGCTAAAACTGGAAGATTTTAAACTTAAAGTGAAGAATCTTTCGGGAGGACAAAAAAAACGTCTTTCATTGGCTATCATATTAATTAATCGTCCTGATTTATTGATTCTGGATGAGCCAACCAACCATTTAGATTTAGAAATGATCGAATGGCTTGAAAGTTATTTTGCAAAAGAAAACATTACGTTGTTTATGGTAACGCACGACCGTTTCTTTTTAGAACGTGTCTGCAACGAAATTATCGAGCTTGACAACGGAAAATTATACCAATACAAAGGAAATTACTCTTATTATTTAGAGAAAAAAGAAGAAAGAATTACTTCTGAAAATTCCAGTATTGACAAAGCCAAAAACTTATTTGTAAAAGAATTAGAATGGATGCGCCGCCAGCCAAAAGCGAGAACAACCAAATCTAAATCGCGTCAGGATGACTTTTATGTAATTAAGGAAAAAGCACAAAGCCGACGTAAAGAAAACAAAGTCGAACTTGAAATTAACATGGAAAGAATGGGAAGCAAAATTATTGAGCTTCATAAACTTTCTAAAAAATTCAAGGACAAGGTTATTCTGGATAACTTTAGTTTTGATTTTCAGCGTGGCGAAAGAATTGGAATTATTGGTAAAAACGGAACAGGAAAATCAACTTTCCTGAATCTCCTTACAGGAACAATTCCGCCGGACAGCGGCCGAGTTGTAAAAGGAGACACTATTAAAATTGGTTATTACACTCAATCTGGTATTAACCCAAAACCAGGACAGCGTGTTATTGATATTATTAAGGAATACGGAGAATATATTCCGCTTGCAAAAGGGAAAATTATTTCGGCTTCACAATTATTAGAGCGTTTTCTTTTTGATGCGAAAAAACAATACGATTATGTCGAAAAATTAAGCGGTGGCGAATTAAAACGTTTGTATTTATGTACCGTTTTAATTCAGAATCCTAACTTTTTGATTCTGGATGAGCCAACAAACGATTTGGATATTGTAACGCTTAACGTTCTGGAAAGTTTCCTTTTAGATTATCCGGGATGTTTATTGGTAGTATCGCACGACCGTTACTTTATGGATAAAATTGTCGATCATTTATTTGTTTTTAGAGGAAGCGGCGAAATAGAGAATTTCCCAGGAAACTATTCTGATTTCCGTGCTTATGAAGATAGTGCCGATGTAGCTCAAAAAGAAGAAAACAAAGCTGAAAAGAAAGACTGGAAACAAAATAACCCAACCGGAAATTTAAGCTTTAACGAGCAAAAAGAATATCAAAAAATCGAAAGAGAAATCAAAGATTTAGAAATCGAAAAAACTAAAATCGAACAATTATTCTCTGACGGAAAAGTAGCGGATGCTGATATTGAGAAAAAAGCAAATGAACTTCAAAATATCATAAACAAAATCGAAGCAAAAGAAGAACGCTGGTTTGAACTTTCTGCTAAAATCGAAGGATAATTTTTTAGTGTTCAGTCGCAGTTTTCAGTCTCTGTCTTCAGTCACAGCTCTCTATATAAAAATAAGTTTTTTCTTTCTTTTTAGTTATTTTTGCAAAAAAATAATCAATGGATTTTAAAGAATTACTGGCTTATAAAAAGTCATTTGAATTGGCGATGGAAATTTTTGAAATTTCGAAAACATTTCCAAGAGAAGAAACGTATTCATTAACTGATCAAATTCGTCGTTCGTCAAGAAGTGTTACTGCAAACATTGCAGAATCTTACAGAAAGAGAAGATATGTAAATCATTTTATAAGCAAATTAACAGACAGTGATGCCGAAAACTCAGAAACAAATACCTGGCTGGAATTTTCTTTAAGATGTAAATATATAACACAAGAATCATTTGATCGATTGAACATTAAAAACATTGAAATTGGAAAACTTATTAATTACATGATTAATAATCCAAGTAAATTCGGCTGCAATTAAACGCAAAAACCGAGACTAACACTGATCCCGATAGCTATCGGGAGAGACTGAAAACTGAAAACCGAGACTGAAAACTAAATTTATTATATTAGCGCCTCTTAAAAAATACAAACATGAAACACATTTTAGCATCATTATTAGCATTAACATTATTCATTTCTTGTTCAAAAGACGATAAAGTCAAAGATTATACGGCACAAAACGAAAAAGAGATTGTAGATTATTTAGCTAAAAACAATTTGACAGCACAAAGAACTGCTTCTGGTTTATACTACATTATTACTAAGGAAGGTGAAGGAGAAGAAAAACCAACAATAAAATCAACGGTAACAGTAAAATATAGAGGAACTTTTACAGACGGAAAAGTTTTTGATCAAAGTACTGATCCGGTTGCATTTCCTTTAAGCAGACTTATACCAGGCTGGAAAGAAGGAATTCCTTTTCTAAAAGCTGGAGGCGAGTGCAAACTTTTTGTTCCTTCTCATTTAGGATACGGAAGCACGGGAAACCAAAACATTCCCGGAGGCGCTGTTCTTATATTTGATATAACCTTAGTTTCTTTTAATTAAGAGTATTTATTTCAAAATTCAGCATGCTGTTTCAAATTAAATCTTATTTAAAATTTCTGTGGAATTCTAAAAACGAACACGGTGTTCATTCGCCGTTTGTTTTTAGTTTACTAACAAAATGTTTCTATGATAAGAAGCCAAAACCAGAATACCAAATTCTAAAAAACTATAGAAAATCGCTTCTGGAGAATAAAAACTTTATTGAAGTAACAGATTTTGGCGCGGGTTCAAAGGTCTTTAAATCAAATAAAAGACAAATTTCTAAAATCGCATCGACAGCAGGAATTTCACCTAAACGTGCTGAATTGTTATTTCGCGTTACGAATTATTTTCAACCAAAGAACATTTTAGAAATAGGAACTTCATTAGGTTTGGCCACTTCTGCCCTAGCTCTTGCAAACACAAAAGCAAAAGTAATTACTTTAGAAGGATGCCCGCAAACTGCAAATCAATGTCAGTTACAATTGCAAAAATTCAATCTCGACAATGTAAATTCTGTTGTAACTGAATTTGACAGTTATCTGCAGGATATCAAACTGAGACTGAATACTGAGACTAAAAACTTCGATTTAATATACTTCGACGGAAATCATTCAAAAAATGCAACTTTATCTTATTTTGAACTTTTACTGCCAACAATCAACAACGATTCGGTTTGGATTTTTGATGATATTCATTGGTCACCAGAAATGGAAGAAGCCTGGGAGATTATCAAAAATCATCCAAAAGTAAAAGTCACCATCGACACCTTTCAATGGGGATTTGTCTTTTTTAGATATGAACAGGAAAAAGAGCATTTTACAATTCGAGCCTAGAACCCTTTCTTTTATTTAACACATAAAATCATTCTTTTTTATATTTTTGGAATCATAAACCTTAATATAAAAATACCACCAATGATTTTCAACATTAAAAAAAGCCATTTAGTACTACTTATTTCGTTCTTAGCAACGCTTACGACATATGGACAATTTATGACACAAACTGGAGTAGACGATTTAAATGCATTCCCAAATGATTTAGCGATCTATATGCCGCATACTCTTAATAGCCCTTCCACCTATGGTACTGTATTAGGTCTTAGACACTGGGGAGGACCTGGCGGATCTGATTGGAGAACTCAACTAGCTTTTAGTACTGAAAATAATTTTTATTATCGCCAATCGACAAACAATGGCGGAACTTCATGGTCAGCCTGGAATAAAATTTACCACTCTGGAAATTTAAACAACAACACTGTCGATTTTCATGCTAATCATTTAACAGCAAAAGAACTAGCCATATATAGTAATGAAAGTCTTAATGGATGGGGAATTTCGCATTTCTATTGGCAGGGCCACTCTTTAATTATGGGATCTCCAAAAGGAGCTTACGCCCATAATAGTATAATATTGAGACCTGGCGGAGCAGCAAATGGTGTTTTAGAAAACACATTTGAAATTGATGCCGCTAACGGAATAGATAATTATGAAACTCGAGTGCGTTTAACAACAACAGGGAATTCCTTTATAAATGCAGGTAATGTTGGAATTGGCACAAAAAATCCTCAAAACAAATTAGATGTTAATGGTACTATTCGTTCAAAAGAAGTAAAAGTTGAAATAAAAGACTGGTCGGATTTTGTTTTTAAAGAAGATTATAATCTGCCTACTCTTTTAGAAGTAGAAAATCAAATTAAACAAAACGGTCATTTAGAAAATATTCCGAGTGAAAAAGAAGTGCTGAAAAATGGAATCAATTTAGGTGAAATGGACGCTAAACTTTTACAAAAAATTGAAGAATTAACTTTATATATTATTGATTTGAATAAAAAGCTTGATCTTCAAAATCAGGAAATAACTGAAATGAAAAAGAAACTTAAATAGTTTATCATCAAAGCATAAAAAAAGACGATCATTAAATGATCGTCTTTTTTATCTAATTCAAAATTTTAAAATCTATTTTTTAGCTTCTTTGTTCTCTTCAGATTTAGCACCCATTCTGTTAACAGTATACATTGGTGCAAATTTGATTTTTAAACCAGCAATTTTTCTGTTATCTTCAGAGGTAAGACCTTCTTTTTCAACTGTGTTTTTACGGCTGTCAAGCGCTTCATACATCAATTTAACTTCATCCCAGTCTTCTCTAGAATATTTGTCTTTGTTATCTTCAACAGTATGAACGAATTGTTGGTAAACACTATGAATATTTTTAGCGTTAACCCAGTCAAAGTTCATATCGTCGCCAATTTTTCCTTCACCAAACAAGGCGTTTCTTAATTGCTGCTTCGGACTCGGAGCTGGAGGGGCAAAAACGGTGGTCATTTGATTTTTAAACTCTTCATATTTAATTTTGCTCGTATTTATTTTTTCAGTCGCTGCAGTATTATCTTTTAAATCTGCTAACGCTGCCTGAGCTTCTTGAGATTTTCTATCATATTCAGATTCAACAGATTTCCAATTTTCTTTTAAATTATCTGCTGAGACATTTTTAACTGAATCGACATAGGCTACATAAGAGTCAATTGTTTTTTGAGCTTTTTCTTGTTTTTCATCCTTACACGATGTAAAACCTAATGCAATTAATGCGATTCCTAATACTAGTTGTATGTTTTTCATAATTTCGATGTTTTAATTAATTGATAATCAAATTTACCTAATATTCAACCGAACAAATTACATTATTATCACTTTTGAAAATTTAAAAACATCTTAAATCTATAAAACTCATAAAATAATGATAATTATGCAAAATCAATCCGGAATGATATAACCGTTTTCAACTTTAAAAAATATATTTCTTTTGATACCTACTATCAAAAAGCTTTTGTAACAAAAACGAATTCTCGGCTACTCATTCTTTTATTGAAAAGTGTTTTGTACTTTTAAATCCAAAATTGTAAAAAGAAATGGCAAATCCATTAATTAAAATAACCGACATAAAACGAAATTTTGTATTAGGTAATGAAATCGTTTATGTTCTTAAAGGCATTAATTTAGAAATCAATAAAGGCGAATATGTCGCTTTAATGGGACCTTCGGGATCAGGAAAATCAACTTTAATGAATTTATTAGGCTGTTTGGATACGCCAACTTCCGGAAGATATATTTTAAACGGGAAAGATGTCAGCAAAATGCGCGATGATGAACTGGCCGGAATTAGAAATACAGAAATAGGATTTGTTTTTCAAACTTTTAATCTTTTACCCAGAACAACGGCTTTAGATAACGTAGCATTACCTATGATTTATGCCGGATACTCAAAATCCGAAAGAAATGCCCGCGCTACAGAAGTTTTAAAACAAGTAAATCTGGCCGACAGAATGGATCATCAGCCAAATCAATTATCAGGAGGACAACGCCAGCGTGTGGCTATTGCCCGTGCTTTGGTAAACAAACCTTCGATTATTTTAGCCGATGAACCAACAGGAAACTTGGACAGTAAAACTTCTGTAGAAATCATGAAACTTTTTGGAGACATTCATGCACAAGGAAATACTGTAATTCTGGTAACTCACGAAGAAGATATTGCTGCATACGCCCATCGAGTTATTCGTTTAAGAGACGGATTAATTGAAAGCGACACAACGAAATAATTTTAGAATTCAAATAGTTTAACCGTTTATTTGGTTAATTGTTTAACCGCAAAGGAAACTTAGAATCTTAGTATCTCAGAACCTTAGCAACTCAGTAAAAAATGAAAGTATACACCAAAACAGGCGATAAAGGAACAACGGCTCTTTTTGGAGGCACACGTGTTCCTAAAGATCATATTAGAATTGACAGTTACGGTACGGTCGACGAATTAAATTCTTATATAGGATTAATTCGCGATCAGGAAATCGATTCTCATTACAAAACTATTTTAATAGAAATTCAGGATCGTCTTTTTACAGTAGGCGCCATTTTGGCAACACCGCAGGAAAAAGAAGTTTTGAAAAACGGCGAATTGAGATTAAAAAATCTCGGAATAATCGATTCTGATATCGAATTATTGGAAAACGAAATAGATAAAATGGAAGAAAGCCTTCCTCAAATGACTCATTTTGTTGTACCGGGCGGCCACCCAACCGTGTCACATTGTCATATAGCACGCTGTATTTGCCGTCGTGCAGAACGTTTGGCAGTACATTTAAGCCATAATGAACACGTTCCGGAAATCGCAATTATGTACTTAAACCGACTTTCTGACTACCTTTTTGTATTGGCACGAAAGTTGTCCTCAGACCTTAACGCGGAGGAAGTGAAATGGATACCGAGAAAGTAAACAGTCACAGTTTTCAGTTTTTCAGACTGCAGACTCAAACAAAAAACTGAATACAAAAAAACACAGTAATTAGCAGCAAATTTCAGTTTTAAGACTGAAAAATGGCACTGAAAACTGAATACTAGCAAAGACGTTCTTAAATTTTATTAAAATAAATCAAATTTTACTTGTCTTTTTCAGTAAAAAATTTATTTTTGCACAAACTAAACAGATAACAGATGTATTGGACATTAGAATTAGCATCTTATTTAAGTGATGCGCCATGGCCTGCTAACAAAGACGAACTTATTGACTACGCTATTAGAGCTGGTGCTCCATTAGAAGTAGTAGAAAACCTTCAGTCAATAGAAGACGAAGGCGAGATATATGAATCAATGGAAGAAATTTGGCCTGATTATCCAACAGACGAAGATTATCTTTGGAATGAGGATGAATATTAAAAAATAAACCAAAGGAAAAAGTCTCATCATAGAGGCTTTTTTTTTGGTTCAAATTACATTATATAATAAAGAAATACAATAAATTATGAGTTTCATAAACAGCATCATTAAGGTCTTTGTAGGTGATAAATCTCAAAAAGATGTCAAAGCTTTACAACCTTACTTAAACAAAATTAAAACTTTCGAAACTAGTTTAATGAGTTTATCTCATGACGAACTAAGAGGTAGAACCGTTTATTTTAAAGAAAGAATTAAAGAAGCGAGAGCAGATAAAGATGCTAAAATCGCTTCACTTAAAGCCGAGGTTGAGAAAATCGAAGACATCGACAAAAGAGAAGACATTTATGATGCAATAGACGCTCTTGAAAAAGAAGCTTATGAAATCTCTGAAAAAACTTTATTGGAAATTCTTCCAGAGGCGTTTTCTGTAGTTAAAGAAACGGCTCGTCGTTTCAAAGAAAACTCTCATATTGAAGTTACTGCAACAGCAAAAGACCGCGAATTTTCTGCAACAAAACCATATATTGTTATTGACGGCGAAAAATCTGTTTGGGCAAACAAATGGAATGCTGCCGGAAAAGACATTACTTGGGACATGATTCACTATGATGTTCAGTTAATTGGTGGTATGGTACTACACGAAGGTAAAGTTGCCGAAATGCAAACGGGTGAAGGTAAAACATTAGTTGCTACACTTCCTCTTTACTTAAATGCCTTAACTGGAAACGGAGTTCACTTAGTAACCGTGAATGACTACTTAGCAAAACGTGACAGCACGTGGAAAGCACCTTTATTTGAATTCCACGGTTTAACTGTTGATTGTATCGATAATCACCAGCCAAGTACAGAACAAAGAAAGAAAGCATACGACGCCGATATCACTTACGGAACCAACAACGAATTTGGTTTTGACTACTTAAGAGATAACATGGCGCACTCACCTAGCGATTTAGTGCAGAGAAAACATAATTATGCAATTGTCGACGAGGTCGATTCTGTATTAATTGATGATGCAAGAACACCGCTTATTATTTCAGGACCAGTTCCTCAGGGAGATCGTCATGAATTCAACGAGTTGAAACCAAAAATTGAAAACCTAGTTGCACAACAACGTCAGTTAGCAAATGGTTTCTTAGCTGAAGCTAAAAAATTAATCAAAGAAGGTAATACTAAAGAAGGTGGTTTCTTATTGTTAAGAGCTTACAGAAGTTTACCTAAAAATAAAGCATTAATTAAATTTTTAAGTGAAGAAGGAATTAAACAATTACTTCAAAAAACTGAAAATCAATACATGCAGGACAACAATCGCGAAATGCATAAAGTTGACGAAGCTTTATATTTTGTGATTGAAGAAAAAAACAATCAGGTAGAATTGACAGATAACGGTATCAAATACCTTTCTGGAGATACTGATGCTGACTTTTTCGTACTTCCGGATATTGGAACAGAAATCGCAGCTATCGAAAAACAAAAACTGGATAAAGATGCTGAAGCAGAAGCTAAAGAAAGATTATTCCAGGATTTTGGAGTAAAAAGCGAGCGTATCCATACTTTAACACAGCTTTTAAAAGCGTATGCTCTTTTTGAAAAAGATGTAGAATACGTTATCATGGACAACAAAATTATGATTGTCGATGAGCAGACAGGTCGTATCATGGACGGTCGTCGTTATTCTGACGGTTTACACCAAGCGATCGAAGCTAAAGAAAATGTAAAAATCGAAGCTGCTACACAAACTTTTGCTACTGTTACATTACAGAATTATTTCAGAATGTACAGCAAATTAGGTGGTATGACAGGTACAGCAGTTACAGAAGCTGGAGAGTTATGGCAGATTTATAAATTGGATGTTGTTGAAATTCCAACCAACCGTCCAATCGCAAGACACGATAAAGAAGATTACATCTATAAAACAACACGTGAAAAATTCAACGCTGTTATCGAAGACGTTACCGAATTATCAAACGCTGGAAGACCAGTATTGATTGGAACAACTTCTGTAGAGATATCTGAATTATTAAGCCGAATGTTAAAAATGAGAGGCGTTACACATAACGTTTTGAATGCTAAAATGCACAAACAAGAGGCACAAATCGTAGAAGAAGCGGGTAAAGCCGGAGTTGTAACTATTGCAACAAACATGGCTGGTCGTGGTACCGATATTAAATTATCTCCAGAAGTAAAGGCTGCCGGAGGTTTAGCAATCGTGGGTACAGAACGTCATGATTCTCGTCGTGTAGACAGACAGTTACGTGGTCGTGCAGGACGTCAGGGAGATCCGGGAAGTTCTCAATTTTATGTTTCTCTTGAAGATAACCTAATGCGTTTATTTGGTTCTGAAAGAGTAGCAAAAGTAATGGACAGAATGGGATTGAAAGAAGGTGAAGTTATTCAGCATTCTATGATGACTAAATCTATCGAACGTGCTCAGAAAAAAGTAGAAGAAAACAACTTTGGTGTTCGTAAACGTTTATTAGAATATGATGACGTAATGAACTCACAGCGTGAAGTAGTTTACAAACGTCGTCGCCACGCTTTATTTGGTGAGCGTTTGAAACTGGATATCGCTAATATGCTTTATGATACTTGCGAATTAATCGTAAGCAGTAATAAAGTAACAAATGATTTCAAAGGATTTGATTTTGATTTAATTCGTTATTTCGGAATTACTTCTCCAATTTCAGAAGCTGATTTCGTAAAATTATCAGACATTGAAATTACAGGAAAAGTATACAAAGAAGCTTTAGCATTCTATACAGAAAAAACAGAAAGAAGCGCCAGAGAAGCTTTCCCAATTATCAAAGGAGTTTACGAAGAGCCAAACAATCATTTCGAAAGAATTGTAGTTCCATTTACTGACGGAATCAAAACTTTGAATGTAGTAACAGATCTTAAAAAAGCTTACGATAGCGAAGGAGCTCAATTAATTGCTGATTTCGAGAAAAACATTACACTTTCTATTGTTGATGAAGCTTGGAAAAAACACTTACGCAAAATGGACGAATTGAAACAATCTGTTCAATTAGCTGTCCATGAGCAAAAAGATCCATTGCTTATTTACAAATTAGAAGCTTTCAACTTGTTTAGAGGAATGTTAGACAACGTTAACAAAGAAGTTATCTCATTCTTATTCAAAGGTGATTTACCAGCTCAAAACGTTCCTGAAATTCACGAAGCAAGAGAAGTTCGTCAAAAAGAAAACTTCAAATTAAGCAAAGACGAAATTCCAAGCAGCGAAGATATTAATCGCGAAGCTGGAGAAACGCAGCAGCGTCAGGTTACAGAAACCATTGTGAGAGATAATCCAAAAATCAATCGTAATGACAATGTAACTGTTCAGGAAGTTGCAACTGGTAAAACAGAAACAATGAAATACAAAAAAGCAGAAACTCTTTTAGCTTCAGGAGCTTGGGTTATTGTTAAAGAATAATTTCTTAGTATTCAGTTTACAGTCTCAGTATTTAGTCGCAGTGGACAGTTTTCAGACTGATACTTAAATTACATATCAAACCCGACAGGTTTTAAAAACCTGTCGGGTTTTTAGTTTTAAATAGTTTGCAGTTGCAGTCTCAGTTTACAGTTTACAGTTTACAAACCAAAACTGTGAATACTGAGACTGAACACTGAGACTGAACACTGAGACTGCGACTGAAAAACTGAAAACTTTTTTTAAAGAAAAGTTAAAAACAAAACGAATTAAGTGTATTTTTGCATTCGAAAACAATGAAACCTACTCTTGAAGAAGTTTTTTATCATATTACTTTCTTGTATCCTGCTAGTGCCATCTTTTGGCAATTTCTTTGTTTATGCTTCTTTCAAAATAAATCAGGACGAAATTGTAAAAACCATTTGTGTGCAGCGCAAGCAGGTTTTCAATACATGTAATGGTCGATGCGAACTTCAAAAAAGCCTGAAAAAATACGCCGATAACGAAAAGAAAATGCAAGACAATCTAAAAGAGAAATCAGAGATTGTTTACATTCAAAATACAATTACTGCACAATACAAATTGATCGCTCCAATTGAAACTAAAACAAAAAACTTTGCTGTTTTAGACCAAAAACCTATTTCGGTTTCAATTGTAGGTTTTCGTCCGCCTTCCGTTTTTATATAATTTTTTAAATCCGATTTCATTTCAAAACTGAAATCAATTTTCGTTGTTCAAAAAACAATGAAAAAGCGTTTACGCATTCTCAAAATTTAAATCAAATTATATAAAAATTCATAAAATGAAAAATATTTTATACAAAGCATTTGCTATTGTAGCACTATCTATATCTCTAGTTTCTTGTTCAAGCGATGATAATAACGAAACAGCTCAAGGAAACGGAAAAATCACTTTAAAATTCGATAACGCTTACGGAACTAACGATTTAATTTTAAACACACAGGGAAACACAACTTCTAACAGCGAAGTATTAAAAATCTCTCTTGTAAAATATATCGTGAGCAACGTTGTTTTTACAAAAGCCGACGGATCTACTTTTGTATACCCAAAAAGCAAAAGTTATTTTATTGCTGACGAAGCTACTGCTGCCGGACAACAATTTCAATTAACAGATATTCCTGCCGGAGATTATGTAAAAGTAAAATTTGGAATTGGAGTTGACGAAGAACAATGGAAACTAGGCGCTGCTGGTCAAGGAGATTTTCTTGCAAAAGCTAATGATGCCGGAATGTTATGGTCTTGGGCTGCGGGTTACAAATTCTTTGCTTTAGAAGGTAACTTTACTTCTCCAACCGTAACAACTGCTGCTCCATTTATGATTCATACCGGAAAAACCGGAACAGATTACAACTATACTGATGTAACATTAGACTTACCTACAAAAGCTTTGGTTCGTACTAACATTACTCCTGCTGTTCACATCATTACAGATCTTTCTAAAATCATTGACGGAAAAAACAAAATCAAACTTTCAGACAACAACATGGGCGGCATGGGCGCGATGATTATGGGTGGTGCAAATTTACCATTGATTACTCAAAACATCAGCACAATGTTTAGAGTAGATCACGTACATAACGATTAAATTTATTTTCAGGAGCACAAAAGCTAAGGTTCCACAGACGTAACGTCCCGTTATCCGCTAAATCTTTTATGGTCTCGTTAAAGAAACGAGACCATAAAAGGATATCGTGTATCCCGATAGCCATCGGGAGGGCTAAACAACAACTTTTGTGCTTCTTAAAACCCAAAAATCATGTTGAAAATAAAATATTTTCTATGGCTGCTAGTTCCGTTATTATGGAGCTGTTCAGATCAGGATGACAACGATGCAGCTTATGTAAACATTCCGCTGGAATTTAAAGTCCCGTCAAATTTTCCTGATCTTGCTTATAATATTGCCTTAAATCCTCCAACAGAAAAAGGATTTGAACTAGGAAAAAAACTTTTTTACGACGGCCGTTTAGCCTCAGACGGAGTAGTTTCATGCGGATTCTGCCATATACAAGCCAACGCCTTTACGCATCACGGACACACCGTAAGTCACGGAGTTGACAATGCACAGGGAACGAGAAATACACCGCCAATTCAGAATTTAGCTTTCCAAAGCATTTTTATGTACGACGGAGCAGCAGATCATTTAGATTTACAGCCTATTATTCCGCTTACGAGTATTATCGAAATGAATGGCGATTTGACTGCGATTCTAAAAATGATGAAAGGCGACAAAGAGTATCAAAAACTATTTGGACAGGCTTTTGGCGATAACGCCATTACAACTGAAAACATGCTGAAAGCACTTTCGCAATTTATGGTTATGGTGGTTTCATCTAATTCTAAGTTTGACAAATACCGACGCAATGAATCCGGTGGTACGTTTACCTCCGATGAATTGGCAGGTTACGATTTGTTTAAATCTAAATGTGCTTCGTGCCACGCAACAGATTTACAAACCGATAATTCGTTCCGAAATAATGGCTTAGCTGTAAACCCGGCCGTTAACGATGTGGGTAGATATAAAGTAACAGAACTGGCAAGTGATTACTACAAGTTTAAAGTACCAAGTTTACGAAATGTAGAAGTTTCGGGACCATATATGCACGACGGAAGATTTGGAACTCTCGAAGGTGTTCTGGATCATTATGCAAGCGGTATTGAGGATTCTCAAACATTAGATCCTATTTTAAAACAGAATGGGAAATTCGGAATCGCTCTTAATGCAACAGAGAAAAAACAAATAATTGCTTTTCTAAAAACGTTGACGGATACACAGTATTTAACAGATAAGCGTTTTGCAGAATTTTAAGAACGTAGAGACGCACAGCAGTGCGTCTGCGCAAAGATTGTCTACAACGTGTTAGACGCACTGCAGTGCGTCTCTACAAATACACTTTGTGGCAAAAAAATAAACGAATAAAAACAGGTGTCCTAGCCCCGATTGCAGTGGAAAGCCTTTTTGAAAAAAGACCAAATTTTTCTTGAGTTTATGAAGCGACCAACGGAAGCTTTATAAACTTTTAGAAAAATGGGATTTTGAAAAAAGCTTGAAACGAAAAGCGGGATTAGCTCCTAAAAATAATTAAAATGAAAAAATTAATAGTAATATGTGTTCTTCTGGCTGGTTTTTCGGCTTTTAGTTTTACTGTAAAAGATAGTATTTCGGCCTTCACTTTTCACCGTTTAGAAATGATGGAAGATTTTGACTGCGACGCCTGCGGTTGTTCTGCAAGCGGCGGAAGCATGGGTTTTAGTTCGATGCTGAACAATAATTTTGTTGGTTTGAGGTATTTTAAACAAAGTTATACGAGCCGTGACGGAATCTTCGCCAATTCTCCGTGGATTGATGAAAACTTCAACACCATTCAGGCTTGGGCAAGAATTCCGGTTACAGAGAAAATTCAGATTTCGGCTTTGGTTCCGTATCATTTTCATGAAAGAGAATTAACGGCCGGAACGCAAAGTATTGAAGGTCTTGGCGATATTACCATTATGGGACTTTATACGGTTTTTGAAACTAAAAAAGACAGCGCGGTTTTTACACATAAAGTAAATATTGGCGGGGGAGTTAAGATTCCTACCGGAAAATTCAAGGAAATTAACAACTTAGGAAGTATCAATCAGAGTTTTCAATTAGGAACCGGAAGCTGGGATTTTCCATTGGTGACTGAATATGTTATTAAAAGAAATAATCTAGGTTTAAACGCAACGGCAAATTATATTTTTAAAACTGAAAACAGTAAAAATTACCAGTACGGCGATCAGTTTAATTATGGAGGTACTTTTTTCTATTTATTTAATGCAAAAGAGTTTCAGATTGTACCGCAAGCGGGTCTGGCAGGCGAAGTATATCAAACTAATAAGCAGCATTCTCTAGATTTACCAAATACTGCAGGAGATATTTTGTTTAGCAAATTTGGTATTGAAGCAGGAAAAAATAAATTCTCGATTGGTGTAAATGCGATGCTTCCTATCAAACAAAATCTTTCGAATGGAAATATGGAGGCAAATTACAGATGGAGTGTTAATTTGAATTATACTTTATAAAGGTGCTAAGGCTCTAAGGGACTAAGGTTCTAAGTTTTTTTTATCTGCAATTCACAATTTTATCTGCGATAAAATTGTGAATTTCCGGCTTATTTTTATCCTGAAAAATCCTAAGAGAAAAACTTAGAACCTTAGTATCTTAGCATCTTAGAAACTTAATTTTACAATGGATTTTCCTGATAATAACGTGCTTCTATTCTTTTGATATCTTTTATTGAATTTTTAGCCCAAGCCAAACGTTTTTCCAGAATTTCCTGATCGGTTAACTGCCAGTCAATATCTGAATTTCGTAATCTGTTGGTTAGGTTTTGGATGATGATGGCAGCTGAAACGGAAATATTTAAACTTTCTGTAAAACCAACCATGGGGATTTTTAAGAAACCATCGGCATTTTGAAGAATTTCTTCTGACAATCCGTCTCTTTCTGTACCAAAAAATAAGGCACTGGGTTTTGAAATATCGAAATCTTCAAGCAGACAATCGTTTTCATGAGGCGTTGTTGCTATAATTTGATATCCTTGATTTTTTAAAGTCGAAAGGCAGTTTGAAACCGAATCAAATTTATTAATGTCAACCCATTTTTGAGCTCCCATTGCAATTTCTTTATCGATTCGTTTTCCGTAACGCTGCTCGATAACATTTAATTCCTGAATTCCAAAAACCTCACAGCTGCGCATTACCGCGCTTGTGTTATGCATTTGAAAAACATCTTCGACCGCAATAGTAAAATGTTTGGTACGATTTGCTAATACTTTAAGAAATTTTTCTTTTCGGTTGTCCGTTAATATATTTTCAAGAAATGCCAGGTAATCTAAATCAATCATTTTGTATGTGTTTGGCACAAAAATACATTAGAAATAAACAAAACAAAAATTCATTTGTATTTTCAGTGTTCTAAATGCTCGAGTAATGTATTGTTTAGTTTTTCGTGCAAAGTATTGAGTTTAGAAAAATCTACCTGAAGCGCTTCTTCTTTAAACGAATCACCTTCAAAAACAACATTTTTATTTTTAGAATGCGTAATTAAACGTTCAAAAATTTTTTCAAGTTCATCATTAGAATAATGAACATTAATAAAGGCCATTAATTTTTCAAGCGCATTTCTCATTCCTTCATTATAATTTAAAAGCACAGTATTTTGATCTGTTTTGTAAAAATTCAGAAATCCCTGAAAATATTTCTCCAAAACTAAAGCTCCATACTGCTGAAAACTTGTTTTTTTTATTTCCTGAGGCGAAATCCCAAAAACACTTGGCGGAATTAAATTAGGCACCATGTGCATTCCCATCATTTTTTGGTGCGATTTTAAAATCTCAGTCGGATTTCTGTACAATAATCCAAAAGGGATTTCAGGAAAAATTGATCTAAGATAACCTGCGTTGAAAATATGCCAGGCATCGAGTTTTACAATTAAATATTTTTGTTCAGGAAATCTTTTTTGGCCTAAAAATTTAAGTACCGATTTTATAAGACGCGTTTTTTTATCTAGCCCAAAATAATCACTTCTTAAAATTTGATCAATAATAGGTGCTTCAGCAATCATGATATTTTCAGAAGAAGCAGCAAAACACTGACTCAGCATAGTAGAACCACATCTTGAAACATGAAAAACCAGCGATTTTAACTCGACAGATTCTAATTCTTGCGACCATTCTATCACATTTTCGGCTGTACTTACAACTTTATTTCTTTTTGAATTAAAATCATGAACTTTACATTTCGAAATAGTTTCTTCAAAAAAGGGTTCAGTAATTTTTTTATCTGAGAGATAAATCCATTCAAAATAAACTTCATTATCATTTTCGATTAATTTATACGGAATCCAATTAGAGAGAGAATGGCTTATATTTTTCATTTTTGGAGTTTATTTGGATTGAAGATCTGCAATAATTTTGGCATTTATTTCTGATGGGTTTCGAGAAAGTTCCTCGATAATACGTTGTTTAATTTCGTCTGAATATTCAATTTCCTTAGGGGCATAACTAACATCAAATCCCATTTCGGCAAATAGTTTATCAGACCATTCGTTTCTTATACAGTCAATTGTGAGATGAATTCTAGGTTCGGTGCTTTTATTTTCTACACTGTGCGGTAACTGAAAATTAGCATACCAGCACTCTCCCATTTCCATTTGAATGCGTTTTTTGTCGACATAAAAATAAACCTCAGAATTGGTTATAATAGGAACATGAATTCTAAAAAATCCATCTTCATACGAAGTATCATTGTCAACATGCTCTTTTATTTCGCTGTTTGGTCCTAATCGCAATAAACGAACGGCTTCTTTTTCGCATTGAAACCAATCCATAATTTCTTTAAAATAATTACAGCGGTCAAGGAGAGCAGTATTTTTATACTCTTTATTTGGGAAAGAAGTAATATCACTTATAGATCCTGACTGCGATCGTAAAGAAACACTGGTCCAATTTCCTTCATAACGACCGGTATTAAAGTGCGGTGTCCATAACTCACTTTCGCATAAAGCAAGTTCTTCTTGTAATTTATCTATCGAAAAAGTAATAGAAAGTCTGCTTGACGAAGGATTCATACATTACTAAGATTAAATTTGACATGATTTGTTTGGGTACGTAAATATATAATTTATAAGAACTTGATCATCTCATAAATAGGCAAAATTTTACAAATTCAGAAAAGCCCAAAATTCGAATTTGTTTTACAGATTGGAAACAATAAAATGATACAGTTTATTGGTCGAAAAAGTCACCGATTCAGAATCGGTTTTTAAAATTAAATCTGCTTTTACAGGAATTTCAAAAACATCGCTTATTCCGGTAAAATTTTTAATTTTATCATTGTCATGATCCGGCAGCAACGCTTTTTTATACAATCCTTTTGGGTCTCTTTCGATTAAATTTTCTACCGGACAATCTAAAAATACAGTCCTGACAAATTGATACTGTCTTAATTCATTTCGTACACTTTCATAAGGATTGATTACTGACATCAATACAATGGTATTATCCTCAACAAAGTTTCTTCCAACATCAAAAAGACGTCTCACATTTTCGCATCTGTCTTCTTTAGAAAATCCCAGATCTTTACAAATCGTTTTTCGGTATACATCGCCGTCAATTATTTCGACTTTATAATTATTTTGAATTAATAATTGTCGAACATTTTCGGCCAGTGTCGTTTTTCCCGAACCAGATAATCCTGTAAATTGTATTAAAAGCATTTCAATTTTCTATTTCTTAATTGAACATTAAAACTAGATAATTTGCAAAGTCAAAACAATAAGTATAAGTACGGTTTATTTCTCTCAAAATTATTTAAAAAAGAACCTTGTAAGTAAGCCTTCCATTTTTGAAATTGCTATTTTTATCTTTTAATTGAAATAAGAATGAAAAAGAAACTTGTGGTTTTAACCGGCGCAGGAATTAGTGCCGAAAGCGGTATTAAAACATTTCGTGACAGCGATGGTTTATGGGAAGGACATGATGTAATGGAAGTGGCAACTCCCGAAGGCTGGCACAAAAACCAGGAACTGGTTTTGGATTTTTACAATAAAAGACGCCAGCAGCTGAAAGAAGTAAGTCCAAATTTGGGACACCAGATTTTGGCCGAATTAGAAAAAGATTTTGATGTTTATATTATTACTCAAAATGTAGACGATTTGCATGAACGTGCAGGAAGTACCAACGTTTTGCATTTGCACGGCGAATTGTTAAAAGTTCGAAGCACCCAAAATCACAACTTAATTTTAGATTGGACAGATGATTTGTTCACTGGGGATTTAGATGAAAACGGACACCAATTACGCCCGCATATTGTTTGGTTTGGAGAACAGGTTCCAGCCCTTGAAGAAGCTATTCCTCTGGTAGAAAATGCCGATTATTTTGCCGTTATCGGGACTTCGCTTCAGGTTTATCCTGCTGCAGGATTGGTTTCGTATACTTACAGTATTACCCCTATTTTTTATATTGATCCAAAACCTATTTCAATTCCTAATAGCAGCAACAAAGTAGAAGTGATTGCCAAAACGGCTACCGAAGGTGTTGCAGAAATGAGACAAAAATTATTTGAATTAGAAAACATATCATAAATCCAGCAATGGTTTTTGGGGTAAAATCTTCAAAACCATTATTTAAATTGAAAGTTAGTCCATAATAAAGCTTCAGTAATTTTCAGAAGTTTTAACAATCACCTATATTTGCACCTTTCGAAAAACAACATAACAATGACTACTCTAAACAAATTGAATGCTATATCACCAATTGATGGAAGATATAGAAATAAAACTCAAAATTTAGCACCTTTCTTTTCAGAAGAAGCTTTAATAAAATATCGCGTATTAGTTGAAATTGAATATTTCATCGCTTTATGCGAAATTCCATTACCACAGCTTTCTGGCGTAAATTCAGATTTATTCGAGAGCTTAAGAAATATCTACAAAAATTTCTCTACCGAGGATGCACTTTGGATTAAAGAAACAGAAAAAGTAACCAACCACGACGTAAAAGCAGTTGAATACTTTATTAAAGATGCTTTTGAAAAACTGGGTTTATCTCAATACAAAGAGTTTATTCACTTCGGATTAACATCTCAGGATATTAATAATACGGCTATTCCGCTTTCTACAAAAGACGCTTTCGAGCAGGTTTACATGCCATCTTTAATTGCTTTAATTTCTAAATTAAAAGAATTAAGCGTAGAATGGGCAGCCATTCCAATGCTGGCTCGTACGCACGGACAACCAGCTTCTCCTACTCGTTTAGGAAAAGAAATCCTGGTTTTTGTAGAGCGTTTAGAAGAGCAGATGCGTTTGTTGTTCAACGTTCCGTTTGCAGCTAAATTTGGCGGTGCAACAGGAAACTTCAATGCACACCATGTAGCGTATCCGCAAATTGACTGGAAACAATTCGGAAATAAATTTGTTGAATCTGATTTAGGGTTACACCATTCATTTCCAACAACTCAAATCGAGCATTACGACCATTTCGCAGCCTTTTTTGATGGTTTAAAAAGAATCAACAATATCATTATCGATTTAGATCGTGATATCTGGACGTATGTTTCTATGGATTACTTTAAACAAAAAATCAAAGCAGGCGAAATTGGTTCATCTGCAATGCCGCATAAAGTAAACCCTATTGATTTTGAAAATTCAGAAGGAAATTTAGGAATTGCAAATGCTATTTTTGAACATCTGGCTGCTAAACTTCCAATTTCGAGATTACAGCGTGATTTAACTGACAGTACTGTTTTACGTAATATTGGCGTTCCAATGGGGCACACTATTATTGCTTTTGAAGCTTCTTTAAAAGGTTTAAACAAATTGCTTTTAAACGAAGGTAAATTTGCTGAAGATTTAGAGAAAAACTGGGCGGTTGTGGCAGAAGCTATTCAGACCATTTTGCGTCGTGAAGCATATCCAAATCCGTATGAAGCATTAAAAGGCTTGACAAGAACGAATGAAGCAATTGATAAAAATGCGATTCATAATTTCATTGCAACTTTAGAAGTTTCTGACGCTGTTAGAGCTGAATTAATGCAGATAACTCCTAGCAATTACACAGGAATTTAAAGAAAAACTAAAATATTTTGTCAAAAAAAGCTATCTTTATCGAGATAGCTTTTTTTATTTAACCGGAGCAGTTTAGTGGATTTCATTTGGAATTGAAAAGCTGGGCTTTGCTCCTGAAAACGATACCACTTTATGATTGCCTTAAATGCCGCTGCCGAAACTACACACCACCTACAACCCTTAATCAGCGACTTGGGATTAATTTTGATGACTGCCGGAATTGCAGTTCTCTTATTTAAAAAAATGAAGCAGCCTTTGGTTTTAGGATACCTGATTGCAGGATTCCTCGCCGGAAACCACTTTGATTTCTTCCCTTCTATAACCGACATGAAAAGTGTTGAAGTCTGGGCTGAAATTGGGGTTATCTTTTTATTATTTAGTTTAGGACTCGAATTTAGTTTTAAGAAACTAATGAAAGTAGGCGGTACTTCCTCCGTCACCGCAATAACCCAGATTTTGTTCATGACCATAATTGGTTATTGTGTCGGGCAATGGATGGACTGGGGAAAAATGGATAGTATTTTTCTGGGTGCAACGCTTTCGATTTCCTCCACAACCATTATTATCAGAGCTTTTGATGAATTGGGTGTAAAAGGAAAAAAGTTCGTTGGGATTGTATTTGGAGCCCTTATTGTTGAAGATATTGTAGCGATCTTAATGCTCGTTTTATTATCGACAATTGCAGTAAGCGATCAGGTTTCTGGGGGCGAATTATTGCAATCCGTTTTAAAACTGGTTTTCTTTTTAATTATCTGGTTCTTGGGTGGCATCTTTATTATTCCAACCATCTTCAAAAAAGCCAAACATCTTTTAACTGACGAGATGCTTTTGATCATTTCATTAGCATTATGTTTAATGATGGTCGTTTTCGCTGCAAAAGTTGGTTTCTCTCCAGCTTTAGGAGCTTTTATCATGGGTTCTATTATTGCTGAAACCACAATGGCCGAAAAAATAGAACATTTAATTCAGCCCGTAAAAGATTTATTTGGAGCCGTTTTCTTTGTATCTGTGGGAATGCTAATTAATCCGGAAACTTTGGTTACGTATGCACTTCCGGTTGCTTTAATTACACTTTTAACCATTTTCGGAAAAGCATTTAGCTCTTCTATAGGCGCTTTAATTTCTGGTCAGCCTTTAAAACAATCTGTTCAAACCGGAATGAGTTTAGCACAAATTGGGGAATTCTCTTTTATTATTGCCACATTGGGTATGACATTAAAAGTGACAAGCGATTTTTTATATCCTATAATTGTTGCCGTTTCTGCCATTACAACCTTTACCACTCCGTTTTTAATTAAATATTCCGAAACTTTTGCGCAGTTTTTAGAACAAAAAATGCCTAAACGATGGGTTAAAAATATTAATCGATACAGTGTCAATGCACAAGCCATTAAATCTGTTAGTACCTGGCAGATTGTACTGAGATCTTCTATCACACAAATTGTACTGCATACCATCATTATTATGGCAATTGTTTTATTGTCATCAAAATTTGTAGCGCCTTTAGTGGCTGATACCCGATTTGGAAACACTTTAGCTGCACTTATCACTTTAGTTGTAATTGCTCCGTTTTTATGGGCGCTTTCACTGCGTCGTGTTAAGGTTGATGAAGTAGAAGCACTCTGGGAAGAACGTAAATATAGAGGCGCTCTTTTGATGCTTATTTTAATCAGAATGAGCCTTGGATTGTTTTTTATTGGTTTCTTACTGAATATCTTCTTCTCGCCTTTAGTCGCATTTGTGGCCCTGATTATTGCCATTGGAGCTTATCAGCTTTTCCCTAAAAAATTAAACGAACAATACCATAGAATCGAAAGTCACTTTTTAAAGAATCTAAACGATCGTGAAAACAAAAAAATCGACAGAAGATATGCCAACTTAATGCCATGGGACGGTCACATGTCGTTTTTTGATATAGGAAAAGAATCGAATTTAGTGGGTAAAACATTAGAAGAATTAAGGATTCGGGAACAATTAGGAATTAATATTGCCTACATTAAAAGAGGCGAAGTAATAATCCCGATTCCTACCAAAACCGAACGTTTATTTCCCGGAGACGAAATCTGCGTAATTGGTACCGATGCTCAAATTACGGAGTTTACAAAGTTTTTAAACCAAAACGAAACCGAAGCGCCGCAAAAAGTAGAAGAAACAGATATTGTTCTTCGCCAGCTTGAAGTTTCTCAAGAAGAATTTATTCAAAAAAGTATTGGACAATTTAGAGGAAAAACCGGCGGACTGGTTGTGGGAATTGAAAGAAACGGAAATCGTATTCTAAATCCTGAATCCAGCTTAATTCTACAGCCAAACGATATTATCTGGGTCGTTGGAGATAAAAAGAAAATGACGGAGTTAATTCGAGCGAATAGATAGTTTTTTTTTAGCTTCTAAGTTACTAAGCGACTTAGATGCTAAGATTTTTTTTAAGAGCTGAGTTGCTAAAGTTTTTAAAAAATTAAGGCGCTAAGCTGTTAAGTTTTCAAATAGAATTCTTAGCATCTTAGCGCCTTAGTATCTTAGACCCTTCAAAAAAAAATTACTTATTTGGCTGTGGAGTCAAGCGTAAGTAAGGTTTGATTGGAGTATGTCCTTTTGGGAATTTAGCAGGAATATCACTATCTGGAATGGCAGGAGCAATTACTACATCTTCACCATCTTTCCAGTTTGCCGGAGTGGCAACGCTGTAATTTGCTGTTAATTGCAAACTGTCGATTACACGAAGCAATTCGTCAAAATTTCTTCCTGTTGAAGCTGGATAAGTTAAAGTTAATTTGATTTTTTTATCTGGTCCGATAACAAAAACAGAACGAACTGTAAACTTATCACTAGCATTGGGATGAAGCATATCGTATAAATTAGCTACTTTTTTATCTTCATCGGCAATAATTGGAAAATTAACTACTGTATTTTGAGTTTCGTTAATGTCTTTGATCCATTCTTTATGTGATTCCAAACCATCAACACTCAAAGCAATCACTTTAGTATTTCTTTTGGTAAATTCAGGAACATAATTCGCTACAGTTCCTAATTCAGTTGTACAAACGGGAGTAAAATCTGCTGGATGCGAAAATAAAACACCCCATGAATCTCCTAACCACTCATGAAAATTAATTGGCCCTTGTGTGGTTTCTGCATGAAAATCCGGAGCTATATCGCCTAATCTTAATGTTGACATAATTTATATTTTTTAGTTCCTCTAAAATTAACTAAAAAATGCATTTAGAAAACATTCAATTTCTAAAAAAAAGTTAAAATTCTATTTAACCTGTATAATTAGTATTCTAAGTTAAATAAAACTTACGACAAAGTACCAAATGGCAAGGGTTACAAACGAAATAGGAATTCCAAAACCAATCATCATACTGCTTAATTTTGGTTTTAAACCATAAGTCGAAGCGAGGATTGCGCCTGTGATCATGGGCGCCATTGCAATTTCTATAATGGTGATTTTTATAGCTTCGGATCGCTGGTTAAAAATAAACACATATAAAATAAAAATGATCAGAGGCGTTATGATAAGACGGAAGAAAAGCCCGAGTCTTAGAAACTTCCAATGACGGCTTCTTCGATTAAAAGTAAGCTGCAAACCAACGGAGAATAAAGCCAAAGGTGTAACCAAACTTCCTAATTTTAGTAATATCGATTGAATATTTACATCCAGATCATAATCTAAAATATTCATTAAACAAGAAACTACAAAAGTGATAAAAGGCGGAAATAGAATTATTTTCTTGAAAATGCTCAAGGCATCCGGACTTCCTTTTGAATAAAAAGCCGCTACAAAAACGCCCAGAGTTGAAACCACAACAAAAGTGCCCGGCTGATCGACCAAAACAGCCGTTTCTAAACCTTTTTTCCCAAATAAAGCTTCAATAATTGGATAACCCAAAAAAGACGAATTGCTTAATCCTGCTGTTAAAACCAAACATCCAATAAGTTTATTAGACCAGCCTAATCTTCTTCCTAAAAAATGAAAAAATACAAAAGCCAATAAAAAACTAATCCACCCTGCTCCTATTGGAAATAACAATTCATTGCTCCATTTTATTTTCGGAATATGATATAAGGTAATGGCCGGGAGGCATAAATAAATGACAATTTTATTTATGCTTTTGTAAATATGGGTTGGAAACCGCTTTACATTTTGCAAAAGCAATCCTAAAAATAAAAAGAAGAATATTATAATAAAGTTGTTCATATCAAGGCTTCAACGCAAAAATAGGTATTTATAAACAGATGTATAAAACAAATTACACCTTCTCTGAGATTTTTGTTATTTTTAATCTATTAATTTAAAAAATCAATGCAGCAGATAAGAGACAATATGGAGCGAATGGCGAAACTTTCAGATGAAGAATGGACTATTTTTTCGTCTAAGCTCATACGCCGTGAATTTTCAAAAAAAATGCCTTTACTCAAAATAGGTCAAATTGAAAATTATTTGTCTTTTATAGAAAAAGGATTGGTAAGATATTATATTCCCAGAGAAGATAATGATCTCACTTTTGCGTTTGTTTTTGACGGCGAATTTACAAGTGCTTACGATTCGTTTATTACCAGATTACCCGCAAATTATACCGTTGAAGCACTTGCTGATACGATACTTTGGCAAATATCGTATACTGATTTACAAGATATTTATGCCAAAACAAAAATTGGAAATACCATTGGCCGTTATGCAAGCGAAGGATTATTTCTAAAAAAATCAAAACGGGAACTTTCGCTCCTTAATGATTCTGCAGAACAGCGATATCGCAATTTGTTTACAGAACGACCTGAACTCATTCAAAAAATTCCTCAAAAATATCTGGCCTCTTATATTGGCATTACGCCACAGGCTTTAAGCAGGATAAGAAAACGAATTTATTAACCCAGGTTCATTGTTTCGGGTTCCATTACAGTGCAACTTTGCATAAAAAAGATATGGAAACTTTAATTGTGTTATTAGGGACTTTTACAATTTCGCTGCTTATTATAAAGCTTATAACCAAAAGATTTGAAATTTCTCTGGCAGGCAGAATTGCCATGTCAGTCATGCTTGTATTTACTGCCATAAGTCATTTTGTATTTGTCAAAGGAATGGCCATGATGATTTCATTTCTGCCTTGGCCAACAGCAATTGTATACATTACCGGAATAATCGAAATTATAGGCGCTCTGGCGCTCTTGATTCCGAAAACGAGATTACTTGCAGGAAAGCTTCTTATACTATTTTTTATATTGCTGCTTCCTGCCAATATTTACGCTGCCTGTCATAATATAAATTTACAAAGTGCTGACTATACCGGAAAAGGAATCTCTTACTTATGGTTTAGAATTCCGTTGCAGTTACTTTTTATAACCTGGGTTTATTTTTCTTCTATCAGAAATCAATCAAAAACCAAATAGTTCATCCCGAAAATGCACATCATTTATTTGAATGTTGTGCATTTTCTTCTGCCTCGCTTTTACCACATACTGAAACAAAAGGAATTAATTTTTAGTTAAAAATATTTTTTATTCCAAAAAACTGCTTACATTTGTAACATATTTTATTACAGTATGATTTCAGGTAAGTTTGCCATAACGATTCACATTCTCACTTTGCTGACAAAGTACCCAAATGATTATTTATCATCTGAGTATATTGCCGGGAGTATTAATTTGAATCCGGTTTTAGTGCGAAAAGAAATCGCAAACCTAAAAGCACATCATATTGTAGAGAGTAAAGAAGGAAAAAATGGCGGTACAAAACTGGCCATAGATGCATCAAAATTGAGTCTGAAAGAAATTTTTGAAATGACATTTGAAAGTATTAACTTAGGGTATGCTAAAAATACGCCTAATCCAGATTGTCCGGTTGGGAAAAAAATCAACCAAAATCTGGCCAATTTATATGCTGACATGAATCAAAAAGTAAGCGCTCAATTGCAAGAAATTTCTCTTGAAGATTTTTCGAACCAATTTTAAAACTATTTTTTTATCCAAAACTGTAACATTTTTTATTACTAAATAAATTTATATATTATGAAAATCGCAATCATTGGAGCTACCGGATTTGTTGGCTCAGCAATCTTAAACGAATTAGCAGACAGAAAACATGATATTACTGCCATTGCCAGAAACCCAAAAAACACAACGAATGTTACTTGGAAAAGTGCTGACATTTTTAATGTAGACGAATTGGCAGAAATCTTAAAAGGAAACGATGCTGTTATCAATGCGTATAATTCAGGATGGACCAATCCTAACATTTATGATGATTTTATTGCGGGATCAAAAGCAATTCAGGAAGCTGTAAAAAAATCTGGCGTAAAACGTTTTATCACAATTGGCGGCGCAGGAAGTTTATTTGTTGCTCCGGGTTTACAAGCAGTTGATACGCCTGATTTCCCAAAAGAATTTTATGCCGGAGCAACTGCAGCGAGAGATTATTTAAATATCTTAAAAGAAGAAAAAGATCTTGACTGGGCGTTTTTTAGTCCTGCTTTCGAAATGCACCACGGCATTACAACAGGAAGAACAGGAAAATACCGCTTAGGCTTAGATAACCCGGTTTTTAATGACGATCAAAGAAGCATCTTATCTGTAGAAGATTTAGCTGTTGCAATTGCAGATGAAACTGAAACCCCTAAGCATCACCAGGTTCGTTTTACAGCAGCTTATTAATTTTTTTTAAGGCTCTGAGATACTAAGGTTCTAAGTTGCTAAGGTTTTTTGCCACGAATTCACGAATTTTTCACCGCATTTTTGTCATCCAGACGAAGGAAGGATCTTCGCAAGCAGTTTGACAAAGCTTGTCTATTTTGATTGCGGAGTCTCTAGTGAAGATCCTTCGACTTCGCTCAGGATGACAAAAAGAGAAAAGCAAAATCGTGTAATTAGTGGCAAACTAACTTTTTGAAACTGTTTTTGTTTTCAGTACTTTTACATATTAAAAAAATACTTTGTCAAGTTTCAAAAAACAGTCGGGCAGTTTAACTGAAAAAGCTGGAATTTCATCTCCTGAAATCACCAATGTCTCGGCTATCAATCAAATTAAAAATAAACGCAGACAGCAGCCTAGCTCCAGCGAATTAATCTCTGGAATCCTTTCCGGAAACAGAACTGCTTTAAGCCGCGCTATAACATTAATTGAAAGTACCAATCCTGAACATGCAGCAAAAGCTAACGAAATTATAAACGGCTGTCTGCCACACGCAAACAAGTCGGTTCGAATAGGAATTACAGGAGTTCCCGGAGTTGGAAAAAGTACTTTTATTGAAGCTTTTGGAACTTATCTTACCCAAACAGGAAAAAAAGCGGCTATTTTGGCCGTTGATCCCAGCAGTTCCATTTCTCACGGAAGTATTTTAGGCGATAAAACCCGAATGGAAGAACTGGTAAAAGACGAAAATGCTTTTATTCGTCCGAGTGCATCTGGCGAGAATTTAGGCGGTGTTGCACGTAAAACCCGCGAATCGATTATTTTATGCGAAGCGGCAGGTTTTGATACCATCATAATTGAAACTGTTGGTGTGGGACAAAGCGAAACCGCTGTTCACAGCATGGTTGACTTTTTTCTTTTACTGAAAATTTCCGGTGCAGGAGATGAACTTCAAGGCATTAAACGCGGCATTATGGAAATGGCGGATGCTATTGTCATCAATAAAGCTGATGGCGACAATATAAAAAAAGCGAATCAGGCGAAACTTGAATTTAACCGTGCTTTGCATTTATTTCCTCCAAAAAGATCCAACTGGCAGCCAAAAGTAACCACTTGTAGTGCGATTACCAAAGATGGAATTTCGGATATCTGGAATACGATTTCTGATTATTTTGAAATGACTAAAGAGTCTGGCTTTTTTGAAGAAAAAAGAAACGAACAAAACCTGTCTTGGATGATGGAAACCATCAACGAACAGCTGAAACAAAATTTCTATAGTCAACCTGAAATCATTTCATTATTGGAACAAAACAAAAAAGCGGTGCAAAATAATGAAATATCACCTTTTACAGCCGCTTCTGATTTATTAAAAATATATTTTTCTAAAAGTCGCTAAGATTCTAAGGTTCTTAGTTGTTAAGCTTTTTATCCCTTTTTGTCTTTTCGAGCAAAATCAAGAACTCAAAAGCATTTCGACTTCGCTCAATGTGACAAAGTTAACAAGCATCTAAATAAAAGCTCAGAACCTTAGCCACTTAGTTACTTAGAAGCTTTTCCTCTAAGCTTATACTTATTCTCTTTATATAAATTTCCAGCCGTAATTACATGCGCCAAAGCATCTTTTGCTAATTCTTCATTTAACTTAACCGGGATTAAAGTGGTATCGTTTTTAATTTCGAATTGAAGCGGTTTTAGATTTGGCTGCATGATAACAACTTGATTCTCTACTCTAAAAGCGTTGATATCGTTAAACTGCATAATCGATCTTCCTTGTACTTTTGGATCTAATTTATTAAGGTTTCGGCCTACCATTGGCGTTTCAAAAGGAATTCCTAAATAACTCAATAATGTAGGCGGAATATCGATTTGGCTAGCTAGTCTATTATAAACTGCACCCTTTGGAACTCCTGGTCCCATGATAAATGCCGGAATGTGGAATTTGTTAATTGGCACTAAATTTTTACCGTATGTTCTTGTATTATGATCTGCAATTACAATGAAAATTGTATTCTTGAAATAGTCCTCTTTTTTAGCCATTTCGAAGAATTTCCCAATCGCGAAATCGGCATATTTCATAGCATTATTAACTGTTGCCGGTTTTGCATCATAAGGTTTAATTCTTCCTGCAGGATATTCAAATGGTTCGTGATTTGAAGTCGAGAACATCAAAGAGAAGAATGGTTTATCCCCTTTTGATTTGAAATAACTATTGGCTTTTGTAACCAAATCTTCATCAGAATACCCCCAAGTTCCCTTGAAAGCATATTTATTTCCGTCTGATTCAAAATCGGTTTGGTCTACGATATCTGTAAAACCATTTCCGTTGAAAAACGAAGCCATATTATCAAAATTAGCCATTCCGCCGTAAATGAAACTGGTATCGTAACCTTTATGTTTTAAAGCATCGGCAAGTGTAAAAAATCCTTGCTGCGAGTTTCCAAGTTTTACCACACTTTCAGACGGTGATGGTAAAAATCCGGTTACAACAGCTTCAATACCGCGTACACTTCTGGTTCCTGTACAATACAAATTGGTAAACAACAATCCTTCTTTTGAAAATTTATCAAATTCAGGTGTAAGAGGTTTTCCACCCAAGATACCAACATATTCTGCGCCTAAACTTTCCTGAAGGAAAATCACCAGATTGTAAGGTTTCTTTAAAACAGAATCTGGCTGCTGTACATGAAGAAACGGAATTTCCTTATCAGTAAAATCATTTGGACCCGCGATCATGTATTTTTTTACACGTGCAATCGCTTCGGCTTCATCCATTTTACCATACATTTTGGTGTTGCCTTCATTCTTAATAGAATAAGCGGCAAAAGCAACCGTGTAAAATGAGTTCAGTCCTAAAGTATTCGTTAATTGATCTGTTGAGAAAACAGCATTACTGGCATTGATAGGACGTTTTGAAGTAAGACTAGAGCGTGCTCCAAAAAACAATAAAAAAGCCACTAACGGAAACAGCATCAACCTTAATTTATACTCAATACTTGTGGTATGAAAGTATTTTTTCCCTTTTTTGAAAGCAAAATAAATCACAACTCCCAGAATTAAGAAAGTCACAATAATCGAAGTCAGGTAACTTTTTAAAAGCATTCCAACGACTTCTTTTGGGTAAATTAGATAATCTAAGAAAATCTTATTTGGTCGTGTATCGTATTGTTTTACAAAATCCGGCGAAGCCAATTCTACAAAAAGAATCAGAAACAGAAATAAGAAACTGTAAATTACCAAAAATGAATTGGTAAACTTAATCCATTTATTTGGCAGAAAAGTGATTAAAACAGCCGGCAGAAATGACAAGTAACAAAGTAAAATTAAATCCATTCGTAAACCGATTGGAAAAATATACCAGAAATCCGGTGTCTGCTCTACTCTTTCTTTAAAAAGAAAAAACAGAAATATTCTACTTAAAGTTGTAATCAATAATCCGATTAAGATAAAATTGAAAATAGGTTTTAAATAACTTAATTTTTTCATTAGATGATTTTATATTTAGACAGATAGTGAGACGAACAGCTGTGCGTTTTATTCTTCGTAACGATTTATTTCTCTGTCGTAAAACTCATTTGCCTTAACGATCAAACCTTCCATTTCTGCATTTAATTCTGCTTCATCAAGATCTTCGGCTTCTTCCATAAATTCAACCTCATCGTCTTTTAAATTGATTATAAATCTTGGATAATCAAGGTGAATGATGAAAATATCATCTGGAAAATCAGTATTATCTCCGAGTAAAAATTTAGGTAATTCCATTTTTATTTATTTTATGTTTTAGTTTTTATAATTTGTCTGCTTTGCAGACTAGTTTTCTTTTGCCGCAGATTACACAGATTAAAAGGATTTTTATTTAAAACCGTTTAACATTAAAACTGCTAAACTGTAAAATCTTTGGCTAATATAATTAAGCTTCAAATTTAATTATTTGAAGATGAATTTGTGATTAATTTCCTGGTTAGGAAATGAAAGCGAATATACAGAAAAATTGCTGCTGCTGTTAATCCTGCCAAAAGTCCTATCCAAACTCCTTGTGCTTTCAATTCTGTATGTTCTCCTAAGTAATACGAAATAGGAAAACCAATGATCCAATACGCAACAAATGTTATATACATAGGCACTTTTACATCTTGTAAGCCGCGTAAAGCACCTAAAACGACCACCTGAATTCCGTCAGAAATTTGAAAAACAGCTGCAATTAAAAGCAGTTTAGATGCAATTTCTATTACTTCCTGATTGTCCAGAATCTGTCCTGTATTTTCCATATTTAAAAAGATATGAGGCAGATAATTATGAAGAACGATAAACAGAATGGCAAAAAGCGTTTCGAGTATAATGGCTAATAAAAAAATAGAACGCGCCACGACAATTAATTTTTTCATGTCATTTAATCCGCGTTGATTACTCACTCTAATCATCGACGTTACGCTTAATCCCATGGCAAACATAAAAGTCATCGAGGCCAGACTCAAAGCAATCTGATTCGCCGCCTGACTGGTTTTACCTATATTACCGCAAAGCCAGATCGAAGCTGTAAATAATACCACTTCAAAAAGCATTTGCATGGCCGATGGAAAACCTATGCTTATTATTTTTTTTATCGTTGCTTTTTTAATTTCATCAAAACTAAAACCTTTAAAAAAGCGCTTTAAATCTTCTCTACGAGAAAGCATTATATGCATGAACATAACCAAAAATATTCTCGAAATTACGGTACCAAGTGCTGCACCGATAATTCCCATTTTTGGAAAAATCCAAATTCCGTAAATTAAAACATAGTTAATTCCAACGTGAAGTACATTGGCCATAACCATGGCATACATAGAATACTTTGTTAACGACATTCCGTCAGCAAATTGTTTGTATCCCTGATACATAATTAAAGGAATCAAAGAAAAGGCAACCCAATCCAGATACGGTTTTGCAAGTGCAATAACATCTGCCGGCTGGTCTAACATTTCCATTATTGGCTTTGCCAAAACAATTACACCAAAAAGCATTAAACCTAAAATGGTGCATAAAAACAATCCATGATGAAATGCCGAACGAATTTTGTTATCGTTTTTCTCAGCATCACCTTCGGCTACAATAGGCGTTATTGCCGTCGAGAAACCAATTCCCAGCGACATGGCAATAAAAATCATACTGTTTCCTAGTGAAACTGCAGCTAGTTCTGTACTTCCTAATTTACCTACCATTATATTATCGACTATACCAATTAAAGTATGGCCGACCATTCCTAAAATTACGGGATATGCCAGTTTTAAATTATATGAAAATTCTTTGGTGTACTGCTTTAAATTCACTTTTATTCTTATTTAGTCGGCAAAGATAATCAGAAGCTGGGAATTCTATCCTATTAATAAAAAGATAAGCCAATTTTAAGAGTAAAATCAGCTAATCGTAATATTATATAACGATTTCTAAAAATTATATAACAACCTCAAAAGGCCTGTATTTTACTTTTACATTATTAATAATTCAAATATTTGCCATGAGAAAATTACAGTTTATATGCCTAGCTGCTTTCGCTTTTTTATACTCCAACACAACTTTTGCTCAAGAGAGTGAAGCAACAAATTACGATCAGGGCTTTAGATTAGGCTTTGGTGTGAATGGTGGAATACCAACTGACAATGATTACAGATGGTCGCTTGGTGGAGATGTTCGTTTACAATATGATTTATCTAAAAGAACATCGTTGACGTTAACTACGGGTTTTACAAACTTGTTTATGAAAGACCAAAACGGAGTTGAAGTAAAAGATCTTGGATTTATTCCGGCAAAAGCAGGTTTTAAAGCCTTTATCTGGGAAGATCAATTTTATGTTTTGGGTGAAGTGGGTGCCGGTTTTGCTGTAACAAACGGTTATGACGACACTACTTTTTTATGGGCGCCTGGAATTGGGTACGCAAATAAATACATTGACATTAGTGTCCGTTATGAGGACTACAACAAATTTAACACCAATCAAGTGGCGCTTCGTTTAGCGTATGGTTTTAAATTATAAAAGAAAAGGTTTATTTTATTTTTTTGTTTTTGGTAACAAACCCGGAAGTTTTCATAGTCTTCCGGGTTTTGTATTTTTTACCATTGGTCAAAACAAAACTGCCATTAGTCAAATGATTTTTTAGGATTGATTTATATCGCGGTAATTCGCAGAAAAATTAATGAAATCATGAACAAAACAGTTTTTTATCTATCGCAGCTTTTCCTTTTTTTATTGGTTACTGTTGCTGCACAATCACAATCGGGAATTTCAGGTGAGTTTAAAGTCGATTATGTTCCTTTTTCTAAATACGTTCGACCAATGGACAGCACCAAAACAAATGCCGAAAGCAATTTTAAAAGGGCTCAGATTGCTTTTGAGGTGCCGCTTTCTTTAGAAACAGACCAATACAATCATCCCAGACTTTGGTCGGTTTTTGTAAACGGAAGTTACGCCAGAATGGAAAACCGAAACTACAATATCCAAGATCTTCCCGTAGAATTTCAAGGTGGATTTCCAAATGAATTATTAAACGCACAAGTTGGTATCAAACACTTACGCTCTATTTCTCCGTCCTGGTCTTTATTGATAATGGCTTCTGTTGGAATTTATACGGATATGGTCGAAATTACTACAGATGATGTCCTGATACAAGGAGGTGTACTTTTTATCAAACAATTTAATCCTAATCTGGCTTTGGGTGTTGGACCGGTTTTAACCAATAGTTTTGGTGTGCCAATGGTATTACCCGGTATTTATTTTAATTGGGAATCCAGAGGTGCTTTACATTTTAAAATTACTTTTCCAGAAGGTGCAGAAGTAGGGTACAGAATGTCTGATAATTTTGATTTAAAAGCAGTTTTAGAATTAAGCGGTATGACAGCCGAAACTAAAATTGGAAATAAATCTTCACTGTTAGGATATCAGCAAATTATTGCCGGTTTACGACCTCAGCTTAAGTTTGGTGAACATTGGACTCTGGAACCTACTGCAGGAACTACGCTGGTTCGTAATTTTTCTACTACCAATAGAAAAATTAAAGATATTTTTAAAGAAAAAGATATGGCCGACCCTAAATTTACAACGACATTTTATGGAGCAATAGCTCTAAAATGGAAATTCTAGAGCTATCTGCTTAATAAGTTTTTATAAACTACCTCTTTCAATAATGCCTCACGGCGTGTTCTTGAAATGGGTAGTTCTTGTCCTTTTATAAATAATCGTCCACCGGAAACTGAATCGATATGAGTGATGTTTACCAAAAAGGATTTATGAATTCTAAAGAAAATCTCCGCCGGAAGTGTTTCTTCTAAAGAAATCATGGTTTGATGAATTACAATAACTTTTTCTTTAAAATGAAGTTTAGCATAATTCTGCATTCCTTCGATGTACAAAATATCTACCCAGGAAATTTTCTGAAATCCTTCTTCCTGACGTACATACAAAAACGGATCTAATTGATTTTGTTTTGGAGAATGAATCATTTGATGCCATTGTCTGGCTTTTAAAGAAGCCTGATAAAAACGTTGAAATGTAATAGGTTTTAATAAATAATCTACAACCTGAAGACGATATCCGTCTAAAGCATGTTCTGAATAGGCGGTTGTAAAGATCACCAAAGGCGGTTTTTCTAATGATTCCAGAAATTCTAATCCGGTTAGATATGGCATATTGATATCCAAGAACATCAAATCGATTTGCTTTTCCTGAAGGTACGAAGTGGCTTCTAATGCCGAGGCACAAGTTCCCGCTGTTTCCAGAAAATCAATTTTAGAAATAAAGTCTACGATTCCGTTTCTTGCGATAGGTTCATCGTCTATAACGAGGCATTTCATGTTCATAATCTTGTTTTTGTTTCAGGTTTTCTTTGTTTCAGGTTTTGTTTTTTTTTAAATCCTTCAATCTGTGTATCCCGATAGCTATCGGGAGTGGCTAAAAAATTTAACCGCAAAGAGCGCAACGGCTTACGCAAAGTTCGCAAAGTTTTAGTTTTTACAAAGGATGCAAAGAACACAAAGCGTTATGCTAAATTCTAGCAAATTAAAAATTCGTGCTAATTCGTGCAATTTGTCGCAAAAAAAATCATTTTAAATCTAAAACCACTGTGACCGTAAAATCAGAATCGGTTTTATTGATATTGAATTGATGTTTTTCCGGATACTGAATCGCCAGCCTTTTCTTTACGTTTTCAAGTCCTAATCCCTGGCTTTTAGACGGAATTTTATATTGTTCTGTATACGAGTTTTCTATTCTAAAATTCAATTGATGGTTTATTTGCTCGCACGATAAATGAACATATCCTTTTTCATTTGGAAGTCGGGAAACATGTTTAAAAGCATTTTCTATTAAAGGAACCAAAAGCAATGGCACGATTTGAAGCTGTCCATCCTCAATATTCCATTTACTTTTTACTTCCAGTTCATTTCCCCAGCGGGTTTCTTCAACAGCAATTAAATCCTTTAAATATTTAATCTCAAGATGCAACGGCACATATTCCTTGTTACATTCATACAATTGATAACGCAAAATATCCGAAAACTGAACCAATAAAACCGACGCCAATTGTACATTGCTCTGCATTAGAATATGAATATGATTCAGGATATTAAACATTAAATGCGGATTAATCTGATCCTGTAAAATCTTGATTTGAGCTTCGAGATGAACTTGCTGCAATTGTGCATGATTTCTTTCGATGACATTATGTTCCTGATAAAACCGAAGTCCGCAGGCAGTACCGCAAATTAAAATAGCCGATGGAATGTTGCCATAAAATCTTGCCCATAAAAAATGCAGCGAATCTACATCTGCTGCTTCGGGATAGGCTTTTCTTCTCAAAACCGAATCTGAAAAAACAATATAAATCAATGACAGACAAAATGCCAAAAGCAGTACAACAATAACGCTTTGTACCGCAAACCAATTCATTTTATTTTGTTTTAGTGCTTTAGGCAGTATAACATCACTTAAAATATGAGCCAAAACGGCAGAACAAAACAAAACTAAAACTGCCTGAACTGTAGCCGTTAAAAAATCGTAATCTTCGATCATCTGTGCCCAGATTGTCATACCTAATAAGCTCCAAAAAAAGACTAAAAATATCCAGTGCCTATTTTTATAATTTGCAACCATCTTAATAATTTATAAGAAAATTTATATTCAAAATTAACCCTATATTTTCTAAACAAACAGCAAAGAACCAAAAAGATTCTTTGCTGTGCATAGGGTTCTATAATAAAAAGTGAAGTTATAAGAAAAAATATCCAACGCCCACGTTAAAAGAATTTGGCTTAGAACTAAAACTCTTGCTCACATTATTTAATCCGCCCTGATAGGTAAAATCGAGTGTAAATTTCCAAAACTCAACTCCTGCCCCAACCTGATATCCGATATTAGATTTATCAAATTTGGTATAGGCCGTTTTTAACTGATTTAATGACGAAAAATTTTCATCCAAAACATACGAATAAACCCCGCCTCCAAAAACTCTAACATTTAAAGCAGCAAGATCAACCACTTTGTAACCAATAACCAATGGAATTTCGATGCTTCTCCATTTGGCATTTTTAGATTCAATCAAGGTTGTTTTTTCAATTTTAGAAGATTTCTCACTATACAGGATTTCATTTTGAATATAAAATCTCTTATAATCAAATCTGGCCATAACGCCTCCAAAATATCCTGCTGCATATTCTGAATTAAATCCTTTTGAAACTGGCAGTTCAGAATAGTTAGAACCGCCTTTTATTCCAATATGAACTGGAAAAGCAGATTGGGCATAGATTTTAGAAGAAATTAATCCGAGTACGAAAACAGTCGTAAGTAATAATAATTTGTACATGTTCATGATAATAGTTTTATTAATTTGATGCAAAGGAGCACAAACCTCAAACGCTATTAAAATTAGTTTGATGAACTACAATATTGTTTTGACCAACGGACTCTTTAAGATTTTCTGTTTTGAATTCAACTGAAATTTGAAAGCAAAAAAAAAGCCTATTTAGACCTACCATGTGGACACAAGTACAAAAAATAACACGAATTGCACTAATTGTCACTAATTTGTTTGTGAAATTAATTTCGCAGAGAAGATTAACCCATTAAAATTGGTGAAAATTGGTGAAATCCGTGTTCAAAATATTTGTGTCAAGACGACAGCTATTAAGACTCTTTTTTTAGCTGCTCTTTATAAAGCTCAAAATTGGCTTTTATTTTATCGTCCAGCTCTGGTTCTTGAATATCGGTATACTTTTTCATTTCTTCCCAAATAATTTTAGCCACAATATAACGCGCCATATCTTTATCATCAGCCGGAATAATATACCACGGCGCATGATCTGTTGATGTTTTATTTATGGCATCTTCATAATATTCCTGATATTCATCCCAGTGTTCGCGTTCTTTTAAATCTCCTGGAGAAAATTTCCAATTGTGTTTTCCTTCCTCAAGTCGGCGTAACAAACGCTGACGTTGTTCCTCTTTACTCAAATGCAGAAAAAACTTCATGACAATAGTTCCGTTTTCGGCAATATGACTTTCAAAATTATTGATCTGCTCGATTCTCTTTTTCCAAAACTTCGGCGTAATATCGTCAACAGAATTGATTCCCGGTAAATTCTCTGCCAAAATAAATTCCGGATGCACGCGCGTAACCAAAACATTTTCATAATGCGTTCTGTTAAAAATCGCAAACTTTCCTTTTTCCGGCAAAGCAATATAATGACGCCATAAATAATCGTGTTCCAGTTCTGACGAATTTGGCGTTTTAAAACTATGCACCACAACCCCGCGCGGATTAAATTCTTTAAAAACTTCTCTAATCAAACTATCTTTTCCTGAAGTATCCATGCCCTGAAGACAAATCAAAACCCCGTATTTATTGTGTGCATACATCACATCCTGAAAATCACTCAATTTCGCCTGAACTTTATCCAGTTTTTCTTCTTTTTCATCATCACTGGCATCAATATCAAGCAGAGTTGGAATTTTACTTAATTTAATTTTATCTGTAACTTTAAAATCTTTTGGATCTATTGATTTCATATTTTCAAATTTTGTATTATAAATATAGTAATTTTACGAAGCATATTCCTGCTATTCATTGCAATACTTTTCAATAAACTGCTTTTTTCCAAAGCCATAACAAGAGCTTATCCCGATACATCGGGAGTCGCTTTGTTCTGTCAGGAAAAAATTCAATTTCTTTTCAAAGTATTTCCATTTCTATCAGGGCTAAACACCTATTTTCAAAACAACTTTCATGGAAAAATTCACATTAGAAATATTATTTCAAATCATCGGAATCGGTTCGGCATCAGGATTATTTTATAACAATGATGCACTTTATATTATTGGCGACAACAGTGGATTCTTATACGAATACAATATGCAGAATAAGCAATTGAATCAGCACGCTTTAATCGATAACCCAACACAGAACATCCCTAAAAATCTAAAACCTGATTTTGAATCTTTAACCCATCATAATGATACGTTGTATGTTTTTGGTTCCGGCTCTACCGAAAACCGAAATAAAATGATTGAATTTGATATTAAAAACAAAAAAGTTTTACAAAAAAACAATCTGGTCGATTTATATGCAGTGATGCAAAATTTCGGTTCTATAAAACCAGAAGATTTCAATCTGGAAGGGGCGGTTTTTGACGGCGAAAACTGGTATTTATTCAACCGCGGCAACGGAATTTCAAACAAAAACACCATTTTTACGATTCATGCCAAAAGTCTGGGTGATGAATTTGCTTTGGTTGCCACCAATTATAAACTTCCAAAAATAAAAGGCGTTCGTTCCAGTTTTACCGATGCTATTTTAGTCGAAGACAAAATTTATTTCCTTTCGACCGCCGAAGACACAAAATCGACTTACGACGATGGCGAAATCCTGGGAAGTTTCATTGGCAGAATCGATCTTAAAACCATGAAAATCGATTTTACTCAAAAAATAACTTCAACCAATAAATTTGAAGGTTTGACTTTCTATAAAAAAGAAAACAACAAAATTGAGTTTTTACTTTGTGAGGATAATGATACGGAATTGTTAGAAACAAAGATTTTTAAATTGATAATTCCTGTAAAATAATGTAACAGTTTTCTGTCAAGGCAGTCTTTGTTTTTACACTATTACATGAATATCAATTATAAACCACAAAATAATGATCAGAAAAACCGCTTTCGCTCTTTTAGTTTTTATTACAAGCCAAACAATACAAGCCCAATATAAATATCCTGCAACACCAGAACATCCGGTAGTCGACGATTATTTTGGAACAAAAATCACCGATTCGTATAGATGGCTGGAAGACATGAAGAGTCCTGAAGTTCAAAACTGGTTTAAAGATCAGTATAATTATACCAATACGGTTATTAAAAAGATCTCCGGACGTGATGCTCTTTTTAATCGAATGAAAGAAATTCAGGCTTTAGGGGGAGATACTTACTCGATTGTAAAACAATTTGGAGAAAATTATTACTACACTAAAAACAAGAAAGAAGAAAGCGTTGAAAAGTTGTACTTCCGTGAAGGCATCAACGGAACTGAAGTTTTATTACTCGATCCTAATACATACAAAAAAGGTTCGACCATTAGCAATTTTACAATAAGTCCGGACCAAAAAAAACTGGCTCTCACCTTGTCGCAAGATGGTTCTGAAGTTGCTGATCTCCGAATTATGGATCTCAAATCAAAAACATTTCTTTCGGATAAACTAACTCCTGTCTGGGGTGGATTCAATTTTGAGTTTACAGCCGACAGTAAAGCCATTGTGTATACCAAAATGAAAAGCAGCGATAGTTCTAGTGATGATTTCTTAAAAAACATGAAATCGCTGCTTCATATTATTGGCACTAATCCTGAAACAGACAAAATTCTGGCTTCAAAAGAAAATAATCCAAACTTAAATCTGCTGCCTGAACAGTTTCCGCATATTTTCTTTTCGGACAATTACTCATACGTAATTTTACAGATGGGATCTACCAAAAACGAAATATTGGCTTTTTATGCTCCGTACTCAGAACTTAACAATCCAAAAATAAATTGGAAACCGCTTATTAAATTCGAAGACGAAATAAACAGTTATGAAATAATGGGAGACAAACTTTTCTTCCTTTCGCATAAAAATGCTCCCAATTTTAAATTAGGATTAACTGATCTAAAAGATTTAAATATCGAAAAAGCTAAAATTATAATTCCCGAAAGCGATAAAGTTTTACGCAGAATGCAAAAAACGAAAAACTTCATCTATTATAGTTTAAGTAACGGAATTATTCAGGACAAATATCAAATCAATCCTAAAACATTAGACAGCAAAAAGGTTCCTCTGCCGGAAGGATCAAATGGAGGTTTTGCTTTAAATGAAAATGAAAACGACAATATGAGGTTTTTTAACAACGGCTGGATCACACCTTCTACAGGTTACGATTATAACGGAGCAACAGGTCAGTTAAAAAAATCCGAACAATTTATTTCAAGCGGCGCTTATCCTGACTTTTCAAAACAATTTACGGTAAAAGAAGTTGAAGTACCAAGTCATGACGGCGTAATGGTTCCGTTATCAATCATTTATCCTAAAAACATGAAAATGGATGGTTCTACGCCTTGCTATATTAGCGGTTACGGCGCGTATGGAATAAGCAGTACGCCTTATTTTATTGGCGAAGGTTTAATGGCATTATTAGAGCAAAATACAGTAATTGCAATTGCACACGTAAGAGGTGGCGGCGAGAAAGGCGCTGCATGGCATAAAGGAGGTCAAAAAGCCAATAAACCCAATACATGGAAAGATTTTATTGCCTGCTCTGAATATTTGATAAAAGAAAAATATACAGCTGCAGATAAACTTATTGGAAATGGCGCCAGCATGGGCGGGGTATTAATTGGAAGATCTATAACAGCACGTCCTGATCTTTTTAAAGCCGCTATTATAGAAGTAGGCTGTACCAATACGATACGAATGGAAACCACTCCAAATGGTCCAAACCAGATACCGGAAGTGGGTACTTTAAAAAACGAAGAAGATTTTAAAAATATTCTGGAAATGGATTCGCAGACTAAAGTTAAAAAGGGAGAAAAATATCCTGCCGTATTAGTTCATACCGGAATGAACGACGGAAGAGTCGCTTCGTGGGAACCAGCAAAGTTTGCTGCGATTTTACAAAATTATAATGGCTCAGACAATCCTATATTATTACATGTAAATTACGCAAACGGACATTTCTCTAATGATTTAGATGTAACCTACAATGACAGCGCTGATATATTTTCTTTCGCATTATGGCAGGTTGGGAATCCAAAATTTCAAATTGCGAAATAATAAATTCAACTAATATTTTTTTTCTTTGCGAATCTCTGTGTTGTAATTATACCACAGAGATTCGCATTTTTTTTGATTAGAATAATAATGTAGAGACGCACTGCAGTGCGTCTACACAAAGAATATCATATAAAATCGTATCTTTAAAACGATCTATTAAAAAAATATATGCCTTTTTTAAACTTTTTTTCATCCCTGTCCCAACCTTTTTATCTTTTTCGCTCTCTTTATAATTAAAGACCAAAATTGTGATAAACGAAACTCAAATTTCTAACTGCAAAAAAATGAACCGCGATGCGCAGCGTCAGGTTTATGAGCACATGGCTCCAAAATTGTATCGCGTTTGCAAACGATACCTCAAAAAGGAAGAAGAAATCGAAGAAGCTATAGCCGACGCTTTCTATACCATATTTACGAAACTGGATCAGCTTAAAGAAGAAAAAGCTTTTGAAGCCTGGGCCAGAAAAATAACCGTTAATCATTGTTTGGCGACCATTAAGAAACATACCAATTTCAATATGTATCTTGATGATGTAAAAGTGCTTGCACAGCCTTTTACAGAAGAAATGAACTCGTTAGAAGAAGAAGATTTACTCAATTTATTAAACCATATTCCGGATGGCTGTAAAACTGTTTTTAACCTTTTTGTTATTGAAGGTTTTGGACACAAAGAAATTGCAGCGATGCTTAACATTTCAGAAGGCACATCAAAATCACAATTGAATGCTGCCAAAACCAAGTTAAAGGAATTAGTAAATAAATTGTATTATCAAAAAGCAAAATAGTCATGGACAATCAAGATAAAATATTCAACAGATTTAAGGAAGCTGCAGATAATGCAGAAACCAAAGATTTTCCGGGAATGGAAAAGATCTGGTCGCGCGTTGAAGAAAAACTCGACAGAAAAGAAGATAGAAAAACCATTTCTCTTTGGAAAAAAATCGCTGTCGCAGCTTCTCTTTTATTAGTAGTCTCTTTAGGATATCAGTTCTTAAAAACCGATAAGAAAGCTATTATCGAAACACCTGTAGTAGTAAATGAAAAGGCAAAAGAAACGATAGAAAATTCGGCTGCAGAGAAAAACAATGTAGTAGTTTCTTCAGATACGCCATTGGTTCCAAAAGAAGAAGCCGTTAAAATTCTCGACAAACAAATCAAACAACAGGAAAAAGTCGCTGTACATGAAGTAAACGCTTCGCCAATGGGATCTATTGCTCCTGTTGCAAGCCAAGCTGCAAATTATGACATTATGGTGCAGCCAGTTCCGGCATTAGCAGAAGAAGCCGTAGCAGAAGAACCAGAAGAAAATACGCTTGCAAAATCTAAAGCAAGAACAGAGCAAAGTTTCGGTTACGCAAAAAAAGCAGAAAGAGAAACCTATAAAGCTTCTGCAGCAGAAATGCAGGCCCGAGCTCCAAGAAAAAGTGCTCCTTTGGTAATACTAAACGGAAACGCCATGGCAGACAGCAACGATGCCAAAAAAGATAAAATGATGCAAAACGAACTCCCGAATCTGGATCCGGAAAATGTAGATTCGCTTGTTGTTCTTGACAATCCGTTATACATCATTGATGGTATTTATTATTCAGAAAATGACTTATTCGGCAATAATCCAACAAGTCCTTACGCTCCTTTAGATAAACAAGACATTAAAACGATTACTATTTTACAAGACCTTGAAGCTACTTCAAAATATGGCGAAAAAGGAAAAAAAGGAGTTGTTATTATTACTACAAAAACAGGAAAACCGGCTTTAAAAAAATAGCCAAAACTCAAAAAATCTTTGTCAAAGTTTAAGACTTTGACAAAGATAAAATCACAACATTCACTTAAAACTTATTATCATGAAAAGTCTAAAACTTATTTCATCAGCCATTGCTATGCTTATATGTTTCGTAACAATGGCGCAGGAAAGAACGATTACAGGAACAGTTACTGATGTAAATACGGCACCGCTTCCGGGAGTTACGGTATACATTCAAAAAACAAAAGCAACCGCCGCTACCAATTATGACGGACAATACAGTATTAAAGCCCAAAAAGGAGATATTCTCGTTTTCAGCTTTGTTGGAATGGACACTCAAACCGTTACTGTAAAAGATTCTAATGTTATCAATGTTATACTAAAAGAAAACGCAAATCAGCTGCAGGAAGTTGTTATGGTAGGTTATGGAACTGCAAAATCCAGAAAGAAAATGACAACAGCATCGGCTAGTGTGGTTCGAGGTTCAGTTGCGAGAGTTCAGATTGCTTCAAAAAGTCAATACATGCCAGCTCCAAGTGTTGCAATGCGCAGTGCCGAATCTATTGCTGCCAAAAATGAGCCTTTGTATATTGTAGACGGTGTTCCGATAAAAGCAGATCAAATGGCAAAAATAAATCCGAATGATATTGACGATGTAAAAGTTTTAAAAGACCAATCCGCTGCTGCTATTTACGGAAATAAAGCGGCCAATGGAGCTGTTGTAATTGCGACCAAAAACGAACTTTACAAAAATCTTTCGGAACAAGAATTAGATAAAAGATTAAACATTATCAGACCAAATCCTGTTGAACCAACTCAGGAAGATTACAATTCTTTTGTAGAAAATGCTTTCGAAAGTCCAAAAACAGCACCGCTTTCTACTTTTTCTATTGATGTTGATAATGCGTCTTACACCAATATCAGACGTTTTTTGAACAGCGGACAAGAAGTTCCAAAAGATGCTGTGCGTGTTGAAGAAATGGTGAACTTTTTTAAATACAATTATCCGCAGCCCAAAAACGAACATCCGTTTTCTATCAATACAGAAGTAAGCGATTCGCCTTGGAACTCCAAAAATAAAATCCTTAAAATTGGTTTACAGGGAAAAAACATCCCTACAGATGATTTACCAGCATCTAATCTTGTTTTTTTAATTGATGTTTCGGGATCAATGAGCGACATGAACAAACTGCCTTTATTAAAACAATCCATGAAAATATTGGTAAACGAACTGCATCCAAAAGACAAAGTAGCAATCGTGGTTTATGCCGGAGCAGCCGGAATGGTTTTGGCTCCCACTTCTGGAGATGAGAAAAAAACAATCATTAAAGCGCTGGATAAATTAGAAGCTGGAGGAAGCACAGCCGGAGGTGCCGGAATTGAGCTGGCTTACAAAATTGCATCAGAAAACTTTATTAAAAATGGCAACAATCGTGTAATTCTGGCTACTGATGGTGATTTTAACGTAGGTGATTCTTCTAATACTGATATGGAAAAACTAATCGAGGAAAAAAGAAAAACAGGCGTTTTCTTAACTTGTCTGGGTTATGGAATGGGAAATTACAAAGACAGTAAAATGGAAATTCTTTCCGATAAAGGAAACGGAAATTACGCTTATATCGATAACATTCAGGAAGCCAATCGTTTTCTTGGAAAAGAATTTAAAGGTTCGATGTTTGCGATTGCAAAAGATGTAAAAATTCAGATTGAATTTAATCCTAAACAAGTTCAGGCGTATCGATTAATTGGTTACGAAAACAGAAAACTTCGCCCGGAAGATTTTAAAAATGATGCAATCGATGCGGGAGAATTAGGAAGCAATCATACCGTTACGGCTTTGTATGAAATTATTCCTGCCGGTGTAAAAAGCGATTTTTTAAACCAACAGCCAGACGATTTAAAATACACAAAAACCACAACGAATTTAAACAATTACAACAATGAACTGGCTACCATAAAATTCCGTTACAAAAAACCTGACGGAGATAAAAGCGTCGAAATGGTTCAGGTAATCAACAACAAATCGGTTGTGTTAGACAAAGCGAGTGATGATTTTAAATTCAGTGTTGCCGTAGCTTGGTTTGGACTAAAATTAAGAGATTCAAAATTAATTACTCAAAAATCTTCAGAAGATATTGCGGCATTAGCACAGCAGGGAATGTCAAACGATAAAGGAGGTTACAAAGCCGAATTTATTCGTCTTGTTGAAACTTCCGAACACTATAATTAATAAATATTTCTTTACATTTGGGCTTTATTCCAAACACTAATTTTTATATAAACGTATGAACCCAATTTTAAGCCAGAATCTATTTTTAGTTAAAGAACATATCGGAATGTTTAAAGCCGCTAATAATTATGATATATACAATCCGGAAACGAACCAAATAATCATGAACTGCCGAGAAAACAATCTTGGATTTTTTACCAAAGTGCTTCGTTTTACAGATTACAAAAGAGCAACGCCTTTTAATATTGAAATTACAACGGCATCTGGAGAAAAATTAATTTCTGTAAAAAGAGGAGTGGCCATTTTCCGTTCGACTGTTGAAGTTTTTGACGAAAAAGACAGATTGATTGGAACATTCAAACAAAAGTTCTTTTCTATTGGCGGTAAATTTGACATTTTAGATAAAAATGAAAAACCTGTTGCAACATTGCAAGGAAAATGGACAGGCTGGGATTTTAAATTCTCGCACGAAAATAAACAGCTGGCTCAGGTAAGTAAAAAATGGGCCGGATTGGGTAAAGAGTTTTTTACCAGCGCTGACAATTATGTGCTTCAAATTGAAGAAACAGTAGCTCAGGACAGTCCGCTGAGACAATTAATTCTTGCTGCCGTAATGTGTATCGATATGGTTTTGAAAGAATAAGAAAGTTGTTAAACTTAGATTAAGAAAATACTTAAAAGCATCATTTTAGTTTTCAAAAGTTTTATTTTTGTTAGACTTAAAATGATGCTTTCTGCATTTCTAAAAAATAAATCATGACGGACTTAAAAAATAAAAATGCGCTTATTACAGGCGCTGGAAAAGGAATTGGAAAAGCCATTGCAGTTGCTTTGGCAAAAGAAGGCGTAAACGTAATTTTAGTGGCAAGAACTCAGGCCGATGTAGATAAACTGGCAGTTGAAACCAATAAATTAGGTGTAAAATCGTTGGCTTTATCTGCTGATGTTTCTGACATCAACTCTGTAAATACTGCAGTTGAAAAAGCTTTAGCCGAATTTAAAACGATTGACATCTTAATCAATAATGCCGGAATTGGTGCTTTTGGAAAATTCCTGGAATTAGAGCCAGCTGAGTGGGAAAGAATCATTCAGGTTAATCTAATGGGAACTTACTATACAACTCGTGCCGTGATTCCAAACATGATCGAAAGACAAACGGGTGATATTATCAATATTTCTTCAACCGCAGGATTAAACGGAAATGCTGTAACAAGTGCTTACAGTGCTTCAAAATTTGCTGTTTTAGGATTAACCGATTCATTAATGCAGGAAATGAGAAAACACAATATTCGTGTTACGGCCTTAACGCCAAGTACAGTAGCAACTGATCTTGCAATCGATTTAAAGTTAACCGATGGAAATCCGGAAAAAGTAATGCAGTCTGAAGATATCGCCGAATTGATTATCGCTCAGCTGAAATTAAACCGACGCGTTTTTATAAAAAACAGCAGTATTTGGTCGACGAATCCTTAAAATTACAATACTAAAATTCTAAATTCCAATTCTTAAGCAATTGGAATTTGGAATTTAAAAATATTGGAATTTTTTGAAACTTTGACAAAGTTCTTAACAGCCTTAACACAAAATCAAATGGAACAATATTTAAGACAATTAATTGCCATAGAATTTCAGGATAAGAAAGAAATTTTTACCGGTTTTCTTATTGATTATTCTGATGATTGGATTTTGCTTCGAAACAATCCGGTTGATTATATTTTGGATGGCTATGTAATTCTGAAAAATAAAAACATCGAAGCAATTCACAGAGATCAGGATTTGGCTTTTACCGAAAAAGTAATACGCTTAAAAGGTTTAAAAACCAATGCCGAAGATATTATTCCGATTAGGGATTTGAATTCGATTTTAAATTTCATCAATACTAAACACGGCATTTTTCAGATTTCTAAAAAGTCTGCAAAATCTGCTTATTTAGGAAAACTAATTTCTTTAAACGATGAAGAACTTTTAATCGACTTTCTGGATACAAGAGGACAATTTGGCGGAGAATTGAGTTTTAATCCCGAAAAAATAAGAGTTATCGAGTTTGATACAGATTATATTAATTCTCTGAAATTAGTGATTCCTGAGAATCAGAAATAATTATAAAATGAAAAAGCCCTTTTTAAAAAAGGGCTTTTTCATTTTATGCTTTTAGTCATTGCGAGAAACGAAGCAATCACATTATGTATTGTTTTTAACCAGCAAACTTGTTTATTTTAGCGTGATTGCTTCGTTTCTCGCAATGACTATGCGTTTTATGCTTCTGCTAATTTATTTATGAACTCCATGCGAACACTTCCGTCTTCATCAATCTTCGTTAAATTGATTTCGTGAAGCGTATTAATTAATTCCGGATTCCATGGTGTTTTTACTTTAACGTAGTTTTCAGTAAAACCATGAATGTAACCTTCTTTATTTTCGCTTTCAAATAAAACTGTTCTATTGGTTCCTAACTGGCTTTCGTAAAAAGCACGACGTTTTTTAACTGATAAACCGCGTAACATTTTGCTTCGTTTTGCTCTTACATTCGCAGGAACTATGCCGTCCATTCCAACAGCTTCGGTATTATCTCTTTCAGAATAGGTAAAAACGTGCAGATAGGAAATATCCATTTCGTTTAAGAAATGATACGTTTCTAAGAAATGTTCATCGGTTTCACCAGGAAAACCAACAATAACGTCTACACCAATACAAGCGTGAGGCATTACTTCGCGAATTTTGTTTACACGATCTGTATAAACTTCACGTAAATAACGACGTTTCATCAGTTTTAAAATATCATTGCTTCCTGATTGCAGCGGAATATGAAAATGAGGTACAAAAGTTCTGCTTTTTGAAACAAAATCGATCGTTTCATTTTTCAATAAATTAGGTTCGATAGATGAAATTCGAAGACGTTCGATCCCTTCAACTTCGTCTAAAGCCTTAACTAAATCAAGAAAAGTATGTTCGTGTTTTTTATTCCCGAATTCTCCTTTTCCGTAATCCCCTATATTTACACCAGTTAAAACAATTTCTCTGATATTTTGTGCCGAGATTTCTTTGGCATTTTTTAAGACATTTTCTAAAGCATCACTTCTGGAAATTCCACGGGCCAGCGGAATTGTGCAATAGGTACATTTGTAATCGCATCCATCCTGAACTTTTAAGAACGCTCTGGTACGATCGCCAATAGAATAACTTCCCACATAAAAATCAGCCTCAGATATTTCACATGAATGAACTTCACCCATATCGTTTTTACTCAGGTCATGAATATAATCTGTGATTTTAAATTTTTCTGTAGCTCCTAAAACCAAATCAACACCATCAACTGCTGCTAATTCTTCCGGCTTTAATTGGGCGTAACATCCAACTGCGGCAACAAAAGCTTTATCATTTAATTTCATTGCTTTTTTTACAACCTGCTTAAACTGCTTATCAGCATTATCAGTTACAGAGCAAGTATTGATGACATATATATCTGCAACATCTTCAAAATCGACACGATCAAAACCTTCATCATTAAAGTTTCTGGCAATCGTAGAAGTTTCTGAAAAATTCAATTTGCAGCCAAGCGTATAAAAAGCAACTTTTTTTCTATTTTCCATAGGAATACACTACATTTATAAGTAGTAAGATATTATATTTACATCTCTTTTAAAGAGTTTGCAAATTTACATACAATATTCTTTAAAATAAAATCAATAATACACTATATATCAACATTTTGCATTAAACATCTATTTTAAAACGCATTAAAAAACCAATTAACAAATTTAAAGACCTTTGATTTTGGGCTGTCGGCAAGAGAATTATTTTCAATTCAATAAGAATAAAATGACAAAAACATCGATTAAGTGCAAATTTCATCGATTAAATACATTTTTTTGAGGTTTAAATTAAAATTTTCTTACATTTAACTTTGTTTAGTTATTTTGCTGATTTAATTAGAAATATAAAAAAATTAAGTGTTAATATTAATATTATAACAAATCACTCATAACAATTTTGAATTTCAATCGTTATGTTGTTGTTTTGTTACTAAAAAACGAATGGGAAGGCCGAAAACCAGAAAGAGTAGGCAAAATAAAATTACAAATACCACGACTTTATGAAAGCATTTTTACCCACAATCTGCTTGATGTTCTTAACCATTTTTAGTTCGCAAGCGCAAACTAATGCTCCAGCTGCAAATGCTAATCCATTTCCATCAATTAGTACATTAACAAATTGGGCGAGTTTAAATTCGCAGTCACAATTTGATATTGCAATTCGTGCCGTTGGATTCAAATTTGAAGTAAAAGAGCCAGGTGAAGGATCTACAGCTTATACCTACATTCGTAAAGTAACTGTAAACGAGGTAAATTATACTGATAGAATTGTTTACAGAATTACAAATAATAATTCAGCAAGTATCATTTCTTTAGTAACGGCTTCAACAGATTTAGTAAGTTTATATACTCCGCAATTGGCGACATTCAAAAACAACAATTGTAAAACTGAAATGTCTAAAGATAAAAACACAACTTGCAGCTGCTACGAAAGTGCAAATTTTGCAATCGATCTTTGCGACGAACGTGTAAAACTGACAATGGGTGACGGAAATAAATATTTTGTTTCTGTAGCTAAAAAATAATTTAAGAAACGACGTTTTCCAAATCTTTGCAAACCTTATCCAATAAGATTTCAAAGATTTGGAACGCATTTCTTAGAATTTATAAGTTTGGATTTTTTATTTCATACCAAACTTCTCTTTCTCCTTCATGTTCAAAAGAGTTTACAAATTGTAAACCCAGCTTTTCGAGAATTTTTCTTGAGTTATCATTCCCTTCATCTGCATAGGCATATACAGCCTCAACTTTCATTTCGTTGAATGCATGATCTATAAAAGCTTTTCCGGCTTCGGTTGCATAACCTTTTCCCCAATGCTTTTCTATAAAACGATAACCAATTTCATAAAAATTTTGATGGTTATTAATCTCGTCTGTAATAAATTTTATACCAGACCAGCCAATAAATTCATTGGTTTCTTTAAGAATTACAGCCCAGCGCCCGGTTCCAAAATCTTTGTATTGCTGCTGCAGAAATTCGATATATTCCCTGCTTTGTTCAATAGTAGTAACAGGTTTGTTTCCAAGGTAAGTATGAACATTTGGGTTAGAATCCAGTTCGAACATTCCGTCAACATCTGAAAAAACTACTTCTCTTAATAATAAACGTTCTGTTTCGATTGGATTTTTCATCAGATATTAATTTAGAATATATTTTTGTACTACTTCGGCAACACCGTCATTATTATTTGAAGCCACAATTAAGTCTGCTTTATCGCGCAGTTCAGGCGTTACATTATCAACCCAAACGCCCAAACCGGCATATTCGATCATGGTTAAGTCATTTCCGGCATTACCAACCGCGATAATTTCGCTTTGATGAATTCCGAGTTTCTCTGCTAAAAGCTTTAAACTAGCCGCTTTGTCGATTCCGTTTTGAGCTACTTCAAGGAAAAAAGGTTTAGACATTGAAACGCTCAAATGAGGCATTGCTGCTTTTAAATCTTTTTCTACTTCTTTTAAATAAGCAGGATCTTCTAATAAAATGCATTTAACGGCTGGTCGATCTACAGCATCTTTAAAACTCGAAACTTTTAGATGCGGCATACCTGTAATTTCTTTTTCGATTTCAATATACTCAGAATCGGTTTCGCTTATAATTTCTTCATCCAAATAAGTTATAATGTGCGTTTTCATTTTCACACTATAATCGTATAATTCATGAATTTGTTCTGGAGTCAACTTCTGTTCAAATAAAACAAGATCGTCTTTTACACGGCTGATAATAGCACCATTATAGGAAAGCATATAAGAATCGTTCAAATCTAATTCCAGCTCTTTAGCGTAAGCCGTCATAGCAGAAGTCGGTCGCCCTGAAGCCAAAACAACATAAACTCCTTTTGCCTGCGCTTCTAATAATACTTTTTTATTTAAATCTGAAATTTTGTGGTCGTCTGTCAACAAGGTATCATCCATGTCGAGAACTAACATTTTGTATTGCATTTTTTTTCAGTTTACAGTATTCAGTCTCAGTATTCAGTCTCAGTGAACAGTCGCGGTCTCAGTAACAACTGAAAACTGTGACTGAAAACTGAAAACTCTTAAAGACTCATTCTAAATTCTTCAATAACCGGATTTGCTTTTGCAAAATCTGTTTCCTGAATAAAAACCTCAACAGCCAAATCTGTACCGCCAAAACCTCCTAAACGAGCTGATTGAATATTATCTTTTTTTACTGTTTCTACCCCAGCCTCTTCTAATCTTTCCTGTAAAGCAATTGCTAATACTTCGCTTCCTGAATACACCTTCATTAATCCCATGGCATTTATTTTATTTAAATTATTATTTTAGTTTTCAGTCTCATCCAGTCGCAGTTTTCAGTACTGAAAACTGTGACTGAAAACTGCGACTATTTACTCTTCTTCAATATCGTCTTCTTCTTCATCAAGTTCCTCTTCGCCTTCTTCATCCATATCAAATAAATAAGGTTCCAAGAGCATTTTATCTGCTAAGATTTCGATGCGTTCTGTCAGAGTTTCAGCAAAAATCAAACGTTGTGTTTTGGCAATACTGTTTGAAATACGCATAATCTTGGTTTCATGGCGAAGTTTCAAAATTGGGTCAGCATCATCCAAAATAAACATCTTTAAACGGTTTACATTATAACCCGCCGTCGAGAACATATCACTCAATTTATTTGGCGTACCAATTAAAACATCAATTCCGGTAGAAACATAATTTTTATCGTAATCCATGTCGCCTTTGTCATGCACACCATAGACTTCAAGATTGGTATATTTTCCATACTTCTCAAAAAGTTCTTCCATTTCAAGCACTTTTGCTTTGTCTTCTACAATAATCAAAGCGCGCGGCGATTCTTCGGTTTGTCCTGCCAATTGCTGAATAACATTTAAAACAATCGTCGTTGTTTTTCCGCTTTTTTCAGGAGAAATAATAATACAATCTGCACCGCTTTTTATAGTCGAAAAAGTTTCCATCTGCAAAATGTTTGCTTCTGTTAAACCGTTTTCAATTAAAGCGTCTTGTAATTTCTCGTTTATTTTTTTTAGTTTCATTTTTTTTATGCTTTAAGCTTTAAGCATTAAGCTATAAGCTAAAATAATTTTTAAATTTTCAGCTTTAAGCTTTAGGCATTAAGCCATAAGCAAAAAACTTTTATATCATAGCATAAAGCTTACTGCTTATTGCCTAATGCGCGAAGCACCTACTTACTTGCAAACAATTTCACATCGGTTTCAGAGATTTCGTTTCCTCCCAAAATGATTAATCTTTCGACCACATTTCGAAGTTCACGAATATTTCCTGTCCAGTCGTATTCTTGCAATAATTGTATGGCTTGCGCCGAAAATACTTTAACCACGTTTCCTTGCTCCGAAGCTATTTTAGCCGCAAAGTGTCGTATTAAAGCCGGAATATCATCACGTCTTTCGTTTAATGGCGGTACCTTTATCAAAATAACGGCCAAACGATGGTATAAATCTTCACGGAAACGCCCTTCGGCAATTTCTGTTTTTAAATCTTTGTTTGTTGCTGCAACTACGCGAACATCCACTTTAATATCTTTTTCGGCTCCTACTCTCGTAATCATGCTTTCCTGAAGCGCACGTAATACTTTGGCTTGCGCCGAAAGGCTCATGTCTCCAATTTCATCTAAGAAAATAGTTCCTTTATCTGCTGCTTCAAACTTTCCGGCACGATCTTTCACTGCCGATGTAAAAGCACCTTTTACGTGTCCGAATAATTCACTTTCGATCAATTCACTCGGAATCGCAGCACAGTTTACTTCAATTAAAGGATAATTAGATCGTTCGCTTTTTTCGTGTAATTGATGCGCCACTAATTCTTTTCCGGTTCCGTTTGGCCCCGTAATTAAAACTCTGGCTTCAGTTTGGGCAACTTTATCAATCATCATTTTAATATGATTAATCGACTCACTGTCGCCTATCATTTCGTAATTCTTGCTTACTTTTTTCTTTAGAATTTTATTTTCAACAACTAATTGTTTTTTATCTAAAGCATTACGAACTGTATTTAATAAACGATTTAAATCCGGCGGTTTCGAAATATAATCAAAAGCACCTAAACGCATGGTGTGAATTGCCGTTTCCATATCGCCATGACCTGAAATCATAACCATCGGAATCTCCGGTTTTATCTTTTTTACTTCTTCTAAAACCTCAACCCCGTCCATTTTTGGCATTTTGATATCACACAAAACCAAATCGTAATCGTTGTTTTTTATTTTTTCAAGACCTGCAGCACCATCTTCGGCTTCATCAACCTGATACGAATCATTTTCTTCTGATAATATTTTTACCAAAACTCTTCTAATCGCTGCTTCGTCTTCGATAATTAGTATTTTACTCATTTTTTTTCTAAGGTTCAAAGTTGCAAAGGTTCATAGGCACAAAGTCTAAATCTTCGCAGCTATAACACCTTTTAACCTATTATTAGTAATACATCTTTTTACGCTTTTTACACAATTCTTAAAGTTTTTTTATTCTAAGTTACAAAATTCCAATTTTAAACCTTTGAACCTTTGTCACTCTGAACCTTTGTAACTTTTAAAGAACTAGTACTTCAGCCACTTATACAATTCCTTCCAGGTTGGTTTTTTGCCGTACATTAAAATACCTACTCGGTAAATTTTTGCAGCGAACCAAACGACAAGGAAAAATGTAGCAAACAATAATGATACCGAAATTGCAATTTGCCACCACGGCACACCAAACGGAATACGCATTAACATTACGATTGGCGATGTAAGTGGAATCATTGAAAACGCTACGGCAACTGTCCCGTGCGGATCATTTACAACCGTAAAAAATCCGATATAAACACTTAAAATTAAAGGCATTAAAATTGGCAGAAGAAATTGCTGCGAATCTGTTTGATTATCTACAGCAGCCCCAATTGCGGCATAAAACGAACTGTATAGAAAATAACCTCCAATAAAATAAACGACAAACCCAATGATAATGCTTGCAATTGGCAAATTCCATAATTCGGCAATGTACATTTGCGCCGATCCTGAAAGTTCATGCTGTGCAGACTGCATTAATTCTGGCGAAATTCGGGCTGTTGGTCCAACATTTACACCAAAAAATGCCGAAGCAGCAAACATTAATCCTAAACCAATAATGGCCCAAATCATAAATTGTAAAATTCCGGCCAATGAAGTTCCTACAATTTTACCAATCATTAACTGAAATGGTTTAACCGATGAAATAATGATTTCGATAATTCGGTTTGTTTTTTCTTCGATTACACTTCGCATTACCATATTTCCATAGATGATAATAAACATCATAATCAAATAACCGAAAGCACCTCCAATTCCGATTTTTATTTCGTTTAAACCTTTTAAGCTTTCTTCTCCCGAAGCTTTTACCAAATGAATATTGACATTCGACTGCGCTTTTTGAATTGCCAGCGTATCCAGTTTGGCACTTTCAAGATTTAATTTTGTAATTTTTGTTCCGATGATATCCTGCGTGCTTTCTATAAAAGAAATACTTGGGCTATTGTTTGAAATAAATTCAATTTTACTTTCTAAATCTTTTGTATCCTTTGTTTTTGGGATCACAATTAAACCGCTGAAATTTTCTTTTGTAATACTGTCTTTTAAGGCATTTACATCAATTTCAGACAGATTAAGATATTTAAACTCGGCACCTTTTTTATTTTCCTTTAAAAAATCGGCAGCAAAAAGTCCGGTTTCGTCATGAATTGCGATACGTTTTGTTTCAGCTTTCATTGAACTCAAATAGCCAATAAAAACGGCTATCGCCACAAATAAAAGCGGACTCAAAAAAGTCATGACAACAAAAGATTTATTGCGGACTTTGGCAATAAATTCTCTTTTTATAATTAATGAAATAATACTCATTTCTTGATTTTAGATTTTAGATTGTTGACTTTAGATTTTTAAATTTCAGGATTAATTCTGAAATCTAAAATCTGAAATCTAAACTTTATTTTCAGTAACAGTTTGAATAAAAATATCGTTTACACTTGGAATTTTTTCTACGAAATGTGTTACCTGTCCGCGTTGTGTCAGGATATTCAATAATTCATTTGGCGCAGCATTTCCTATTTGAATGTTTAATTTTAAATCGTCATTTAGAGATTTAAAATTTGCAGGCGAAACGGTAAACTTTTGTGTAATATCATACATCAACCCTTCGACATTACTAGTCAGGATTCCAACTTCAAAACTATTGGTTTTAAACTGACGTTTTACATCGCCCACTTTTCCTTCAATCAGTTTATTCGATTTATGGATTAAAGCAATATGATCGCAAAGTTCCTCGACGCTTTCCATTCTGTGCGTAGAAAAAATAATTGTTGAACCTTGTTCTTTTAATGCCAAAATTTCATCTTTTATGACATTTGCATTAACCGGATCAAATCCAGAGAAAGGCTCATCAAAAATCAGCAGTTTTGGTTTATGCAAAACGCAGACTACAAACTGGATTTTCTGTGCCATTCCTTTAGAAAGTTCCTGGATTTTTTTGTTCCACCAGCCCTGAATTCCCAAACGATCAAACCAATAGTCTAATTGCTTTTTTGCTTCGGCTTTAGAAAGTCCTTTCATCTGCGCCAGATACAAGCACTGCTCGCCTACTTTCATCGAGCTATATAAACCTCTTTCTTCCGGAAGATATCCAATAGTCTGCACGTGTTTTGGCTGTAGTTTTTCGCCATCCAAAATTACTTCGCCGCTATCCGGCATTGTAATTTGATTGATGATTCTGATAAGGGAAGTTTTTCCAGCTCCATTAGGACCTAAAAGTCCATATATACTGCCTTTTGGCACATTTAATGAAACTTCGTTAAGCGCTACATAATCGCCATATTGTTTTACGACTTTATGTACTTCGAGTAAGTTGCTCATTTGTTTTTTTGGATTTTCTTGCGCTGGCTTTTGTTATTTTCACCAACAGTCTGTAAAAGTAAATAATTACGAGCGAATCTGCATAATAATACGCAAAAAACCCATTCTATTTATGTTTAGAATGGGTTTTGAATTTATTTAAACATTTAAAAAAAGTTTAGATTATGAGAACATATCTTTTACTTTTTCAAAAAATGATTTCTCTGATTTTTCAGGACTTGGTACAAAATGATCGTCGTTTAAAGCATTTTCAAAGAATTGTTTTTGTTCTTTATTCAATGTTTTTGGCGTCCATACATTTACGTGAACCAATAAATCTCCGCTTCCGTAACCGTTTAAACTTGGAATTCCTTTTCCTTTTAATCTTAAGATTTTTCCAGACTGAATTCCTTCTTCAAGTTTAATACGAACTTTTCCGTTGATTGCTTCAATATCTTTTGAAGATCCTAAAACTGCTTCTGGGAAACTGATGTATAAATCGTAATGGATGTTTTCGCCTTCACGTTTTAAGAATTCGTGTTCTACTTCTTCAATCGCAACGATTAAGTCACCCGGAATACTATTTCCTGGCGCATCATTTCCTTTATTTGAAACTTTCAACTGCATTCCGTCAGTAACACCTGCCGGGATTTTAATTGATACTGTTTCATCTTCCTGAACCATTCCTTGTGAGTCTGCTTCAGAAGGTTTTTTATCTAAAATTTGACCAGAACCACCACAAGTAGGACAAGTTGATGCAGATTGCATTCTTCCTAAAATGGTATTAGTTACACGCATAACCTGACCTTGACCATTACAAGTCGTACAAGTTTTATACGTTACACCTTTTGCCTGAACTTTACGTTTTACTTTTACTTTTTTCTCAACACCATTTGCAATCTCTTCTAAAGTTAATTTCACTTTAATTCTAAGATTACTTCCTTTAGCGCGGCGAGGACCTCCGCCTCCGCCTCCGAAACCGCCAAATCCGCCTCCAAAAATATCACCAAACTGGCTGAAAATGTCATCCATATTCATACCGCCGTGACCACCGCCAAATCCGCCAGAACCATCAAATGCCTGATGACCATACTGATCGTATTTTGCTTTTTTGTTAGGATCGCTTAAAACCTCATAAGCTTCTGCCGCAAGTTTAAAGTTTTCTTCTGCCTCTTTGTCGCCTGGATTTTTATCCGGATGATATTTTAATGCGCTTTTTCGGTAAGCTTTTTTAATTTCGGCAGCATCAGCATTTTTTGAAATGCCTAGTATTTCGTAAAAATCTTTTTTCATAATTAGGTTTAAATTCCAAACTACAAATTCCAAATTCCAACACTTAAAAAATTGGCTCTTAGAATTTTATTTGCATTTTTTAGTTTCCAACTACAACTTTAGGGAAACGAATAATTTTGTCTCCTAATTTGTATCCTTTTTCAATAACATCAACAATTTTCCCTTTTAATTTATCAGACGGAGCCGGAATTTGGGTAATTGCCTCAGCAATATCAGCATTAAACGCATCACCTGCTTGTATTTCAACTTGCTCTAATCCTTTAGAAACTAAAGTACTTTTTAGTTTTTCATGAATTAATTCAACTCCTTTTTTCAAATTTTCATCATCAGACTTGTTGATTTCTACAGCAGCTCTGTCAAAATCGTCTAAAACAGGAAGCATTGCTAACAAAACTTCTTGGTTTGCCGTTTTAAACAAATCGATACGCTCTTTTGAAGTTCTTTTTTTGTAATTTTCAAATTCGGCAAATAATCTCAAAAACTTATCTTTTTCTTTTGCCAAGTCTTGAGCTAATTGCTCTTCAACACTTAATTCTTCAACAATTAACTGCTCACCGTTGGCATTGTTCTCTAACGTTACATCATCTAATTCCTGATCGAACTCTGTATTTTCCGTAGTCATATTACTTTTATTTTTAAAAATATTCTTAAACTTCATTTTTTATTTCTTTCTGTTGGATTGCAAAAGTACTGCCAAATCTTATAAAATGTCAAATTGTCACTTTATTAATTATGAGACATTTAAAAAACGATACAAGCTTATGAAAATTTATTATATTTTTAAGACTATTACGTTTTAGTTTGTCGTATATTTGAGATCCAAATTGGAAACAAAATTATTACCAATCAAAATTGAATTTAAGGGTTGGCTTTGGCCTCTAAATAATTATTAATTCAAGTTTACCTTATATTAAAAAAAGCTTCATCTTATACAGACGAAGCTTTTTTTTATGCTTTTTATTTTTTTGCACGGGCGGAGGGATTCGAACCCCCATCAACGGTTTTGGAGACCGCTATTCTACCCTTGAACTACGCCCGTAACTTAAGGTCGGCAAATTAAACGCTTTTTTTTCTTTTCCACCAATTATTTCGTGCAAATTTTATAAAGATTTAAGTTGATAAACGCCAATAATACATTAACACAATCATCGCCAAAGCTTTATAAATTTTATATTTTTTTAATCAAAACAAAACTTTGAGAAATAACCACAAAGGGCGCTAAGATTTTTAAAAGTATGGTTTTATAAAACACAAAGTTCACAATCCCGATAGCTATCGGGATGTGTTGATCTAGCTTTGCGAACTTTGCGTTTTCTATGCATGAACTAAAAATAAATCTTAGTGCACTTTGCGGTTAAACTCTTATCCCAATAAAGCATTTTTCAATCCTTCAAAATCAACTGTAACCTGCTCACCTGTTACTAAATTTTTAAGTGAATAAGTGTTTGAAGCAATTTCCTGATCGCCGGCAATTACAGCAAACGGAATCAATCGTTTATCTGCATACTGAAATTGTTTTCCAACTTTTACATTATCAGGATACAATTCTACTTTTATATTTTCTTGTCTTAATTTTTGAATCGCTTTTGAAGCATATAAAGCTTCTTTATCTCCGTAATTAACAAATATTGCTTTTGAAGTCGCCGCAACCGTTTCAGGAAACAATTGTAATTCTTCTAAAACCAGATAAATTCTATCCAATCCAAAAGAAATTCCAACACCGCTCATATTTTTTAAACCAAAAATACCCGTCAAATCGTCGTATCTTCCGCCGCCGCCAATAGAACCCATTGATACGGTTTTTGGAGCTCCAACTTCAAAAATAGCTCCGGTATAATAATTTAAACCACGCGCTAAAGTCACATCCAAATCTAACGTTGCTGTAGATAAACCTAAAACGGCAACATTGTCGCAAATAAATTTTAGTTCTTCAACACCTTTCATTCCTTCTTCAGACGAAGCCAATAATTCTGAAAGCTGGCTGATTTTATCTGCAAAAGTTCCTGTGAAGCTAAACAATGGCTGTACTTTAACCAATGCTTGTTCAGAAATGCCTTTTTCAATCATTTCTTTCTTTACGCCGTTTTCTCCAATTTTATCTAATTTATCAAGAGCAACCGTAAAATCGATTAATTTGTCTGATGCGCCAATAACTTCAGCAATTCCAGATAAAATTTTTCTGTTATTAATTTTAATTGTAACGCCTTCTAATCCTAAAGAAGTAAAAACTGTATCGTATAACTGAACCAGTTCTACTTCCTGCCATAATGATTTAGAACCTACAACATCGGCGTCACATTGAAAAAACTCTCTGAAACGTCCTTTTTGCGGGTTATCTGCTCTCCAAACCGGCTGAATCTGGTATCTCTTAAAAGGAAATTCAATTTCGCTTTGGTGCTGTACCACGTATCTTGCAAACGGAACCGTTAAGTCGTAACGCAGTGCTTTTTCAGAAATTTTTCCTGTGAATTTGTTCAGTTCTATTCTTTGCTCTAAACTTATTTTTTCGGCAGAATTTATTTGTAATTCTTCAATTGATTCCGGCAGTTCAATTTTACTTTTATTGTAAAAAAAGTTACCTGAATTTAATATTTTAAAAATCAAACGATCTCCTTCTTCTCCATATTTCCCCATCAAGGTATCTGAGTTTTCAAACGAAGGTGTTTCGATTGGCTGAAAACCAAATTTTTCGAAATTAGCTTTTATGGTTTGAATAATATATTGACGTTTTGACACCTCGGCAGGCGAAAAATCTCTGGTTCCTTTTGGAATGCTTGGTTTTGAAGCCATCTTTTTTTGCTATTTTAGATTTTAGATTTCTGATTTTAGATTATTTCTAATCTTTATCGTCAAAAATCTTTAACATTAATTTCTTATTGATTCGGATTTTATTCAAAATCTTAAATCGTCTGCAAATATCTTACTTTTTAAAATAAATAATAGCGGTTCGAAAACAAACTTGTAACAAAAACCGTATTTTCGTGACAAATTGGTCATGATGCTAAAATTATTTAAAGAAAATATCCGAATTGCTTTTGGTTCTATCAAAACTCAATTACTGCGAACCATTCTTACTGTTTTAATTATCGCTATCGGGATTACCGCTTTAGTTGGAATTTTAACTGTTGTAACAGCACTTGAAAACACCGTTTCAACCAATTTTGCATCGATGGGTGCCAATACTTTCAACATTAATCAATACGAAAACACGGTTAGAAATCGCGGCGGAAACGAACGAGAAATCATAAATCCAATTATTTCTTATCCGGAAGCTGTGGCTTTTAAAAACAAATTTAGATATCCTTTTACAGAAACTTCTCTTTCGTTTACTGCAACATCTAAAGCCGAGGTAAAATATCTGGATCAAAAGACAGATCCAGAAATTACTGTTGTGGGTGTCGACGAACATTTTATTACCAATTCAGGATTAGAAACTACTTCAGGACGTTCTTTCAATCAATTTGATATTGACAACAATACCTATTCCTGCGTTGTAGGTTCTGATTTTGAAAAAGGATTATTAAAAGATGTGAACCCTATCGATAAAGTGATTTCGATTCGAGGCGCCCGTTTTAAAGTTATCGGCGTTTTAAAAGAAAAAGGATCAACATTTGGAAACAGCCAGGATTTACGCATTTTGATTCCAATTCAGGTAGCGCGATCTTTATTTACCGCTCCAAATATCAATTATACCATTAGTGTAATGGTTTCTAAAAAAGAACTTTTAGACGAAGCTGTTGATAATGCTACCAGTACAATGCGAAGAGTTCGCAAATTGAGTCCGGTTCGTGATAATAATTTTGGCATTGGCCGAAGCGACGATTTAATTAACCGAATTCTGGGAATTACACAATATTTAGGCTGGGCATCTTGGATTATTTCGATCATAACCATTTTAGGTTCTTCAATCGCTTTAATGAATATTATGATTGTTTCGGTTACAGAACGTACCCGCGAAATTGGGGTTAGAAAAGCACTTGGCGCAACAAAAGCTACCATTTCTATTCAGTTTTTTATCGAAACTTTATTGATAGGACAAATTGGCGGTTTAGTTGGAATCGTTTTAGGAATCCTGATAGGCTTTGCATTTGCAGCCGCAATGAGTTTTGCTTTTGTAATTCCGTGGATGGCAATTTTTGCTGCCTTTGGAACCAGTTTTATGGTCGCAATAGTTTCCGGTTTATATCCTGCCATAAAAGCTTCTCAGCTTGATCCTATTGAGGCTTTACGCTATGAATAAGTGTTCAGTTTACAGTATTCAGTCGCAGTTTACAGTCGCAGTTTGCAGTGATCACTGAGACTGAATACTGTAAACTGAATACTAACCTTTAGAGACTTTACAGGAAATCATTCTGTCGTTATCGTAAATATCTTTTCTAAGATCAATGTTTATAAAATCCATTTTACCTAGTAAATCGATCATTTCTTTTCCTAAATATTGGTTGATTTCGAAATATAATTGTCCGTTTTTCAGAAGATCATTATGAGCCAGAGAGGCTATTTTTCTATAGAAAACAAGAGCATCATTATCATCAACAAATAAGGCTAAATGCGGTTCATAATCCAGAACATTTTTCTTGATTTCTTCTTTTTCTAAATTTCGAACATAAGGCGGATTAGAAACGATTATATCAAATTGACATTTCAATTCTTCGGTTTCTAATATATTCTGAAATAGAAAAGTCACATCAACATCATTTCTAGCAGCATTTCTTTTTGCTGTTTCTATTGCTTTTTTCGAAACATCCATAGCATAAACTTCTGCATTTGGCAGATTTTTAGCTAACGAAACGGCAATACAACCGCTTCCTGTTCCTATGTCAAGAATTTTTATTTTTTTTGATTTGCTGTGCGTTGCATTTTCGCTGATAATCCATTCGACCAATTCTTCTGTTTCGGGCCTCGGAATTAAAACATTCTCGTTTACTTCAAAATCTAAACCGTAGAAATTGGTTTTGCCTAATAAATACTGAATTGGAACTTCTTTTTTTAGCTGCGCTAATAATGAATCCCAAACAACAAAATCAGCCTCAGAGAAAGATAACTCATGATTTAAGGCCAAATCGATTTGGCGCAGCTGGTGTTTATCTTCTAAAATTAAGTAGAAAAAACTCTCCGCTTCGTACGCATCGTAAAAAGGCGACAACTCTTTAATAAACTGAGTACGATATTGTTTGATTTTCATTTTTTTTATATCTGTTATTAGATAGTAGATTTAATTAACAGTCAGGCTGAACTGTTATCTCAAAACCTATTTTTACTGCCTCCCTTTTTCTTTAGAGAAAAAACAAAATTGTTCTTTCTATTTCATAATCCCTGCTTGACTGCAAAAACAAGTTTTTTATAGGCCTATAATTTTTTCAACATCCAGACTGGGCAAGAACTGTGCCCGGTATTTCCCATTGGAGCGTCTAAATATTCAAAACCTGATTTCCTGTATAATTTTTGTGCCGCATGCATAAACGGCATTGTTTCTATATAACAATTTTCAAATCCAAAATTTCTCGCCTGTTCTAAACATTCTTCCATCAATTTACCTCCAATTCCTAGACCGCGTAACTTTGGCGAAAAATACATTTTTTGTAATTCGCAAATATTGAGATCTCCATTTTCCAGCGGAGCAATTCCGGCACAACCTAAAACTTCCCCTTCCATTTCTACCACAAAATAAACCGATTTTGGTTTATTATATTCCTCAAACATCAAATCTAAATACGGATCTTCGTAAGCGGTTCCCACCTTTGGAATTTCCATTTCATCAAAAACTGATCTTATTAACACTGCAACTGACTGATTGTCTTGCTTCTCAATTTTTCTAATAACCCAATTCTTCATTTTTTTTATTCACTTATATCTACAAAAATAAAAATACTTTTTTGATCCTTTCATAACAATTCGGATTGTTTCATAACAATTCTTGCAAGATTAGACTCAAAACTCAAAATATGTTACTTTTGCAGCGTGAATATACATGAGAAATATATCAGGCGCTGCATTGAAATTGCAAAAAATGGTTTTGGAACAACTTATCCAAACCCAATGGTTGGCAGTGTAATTGTTTATGAAGGTAAAATTATTGGCGAAGGCTGGCACAAAAAAGCCGGAGAGCCGCATGCCGAAGTAAATGCAGTACGATCTGTAAAAGATAAATCGCTTTTAAAAAAAGCGACTATTTATGTCAGCTTAGAACCTTGTTCGCATTTTGGAAAAACGCCTCCGTGTTGTGATTTAATTATTGCAAACAAAATTCCGAATGTTGTAGTAGGAACTGTTGATCCAAATGAAAAAGTAGCCGGAAACGGAATTAAAAAACTGGTTGAAGCCGGCGCGAATGTTACAGTTGGCGTTTTAGAAGACGAATGCAACGAACTCAATAAACGTTTTTTTACTTTTCATCAAAAAAAGAGACCTTACATTATATTAAAATGGGCCGAAAGCCAAGATGGATTTTTAGCTCCTGAAAAAGAAATTAATCCCGAACGCAAACCGGTTTGGATTACCAATCAATATTCACGTCAATTAGTGCATAAATGGCGAAGCGAAGAACAAGCGATTTTAGCAGGAACACAAACTATTATGGACGACAACCCAAAATTGAATACTCGAGACTGGTTTGGCAATAATCCTGTTCGAGTAGTTTTGGATCAAAATAACCGAATCTCAAAAGATAGTTTTGTTTTTGATGAAAGCGTAAAAACGATTGTGTTTTCTAAATCTGAAAACAATATTTCCACAGAAAATACGATTTTTGAAAAGATTGATTTTAACGAAAATCTGATTGAGAATATTTTATCGGTTTTATATCAACATCAAATTCAATCTGTAATTATTGAAGGCGGAAGACAGACTTTACAATCTTTTATTGATCAAAACATTTGGGACGAAGCCCGAATTTTTGTTGGAAAAAACACTTTTGAAAAAGGGACCAAAGCACCGGAACTTCAAAAGAAAAATGCCGTTAAAACTTCTATTCAAAACGACGAATTAATATATGTAAGAAATCATGATTGATACAATAATTTTTGACTTTGGAGATATTTTTATCAATTTAAACAAACAAGGAACCATTTCAGGTTTGCAGAAATTGGGTTTAACCGAATGGAATTCTGACCTGGACCGCTTGAATTTGCTATTTGAAACGGGAGACATTTCATACGATGATTTTTTGGGTGGATTTCAAAAACAACTCCCAAATGCTTCTATCGAAGAAATCCTCGAAGCCTGGAATGCTGTTCTGGCTGATTTTCCTGCTTATCGATTAGATTTCTTAAAAGAACTTTCAAAAAAATACCGTTTGTTTTTATTGAGTAATACGGATGCTATTCATATTGCTACTTTCGAAAAAACTGTGGGAGTTCCTTTTTATACTGATTTTTACAATTGTTTTGGAAAAGTTCATTTTTCATTTGAAATTGGAAAACGAAAACCAAATGCCAATTCGTTTCAGCATTTAATAGACGAACATAATTTAGTTCCGGAACAAACGTTATTTGTTGATGATAAAAAAGAAAACACGGACGGCGCAGCAGCATTAGGTTTTCAAGTTTGGAATTTACAAGTCGGGAAAGAAGATGTTGTAGATTTATTTAGGAAACAATTATTATAAAAATATTTAGTACAGATTAAAAAGTTTTAGCCACAGATTTCACAGATTAGAATGATTTTTTTTCAAACAGGTTAAAAAAAGATGCGCGCAGATTTCACCAAATAAAAAAATCTTTTTAATCTGTGAAATCTGTGGCTGAAAAATAAAAAAATAGAATTTTAAGTTTGGAATATAACGATACATATCAAACCATTGCCAGAGAATCTGAGGAAGTGCTTTTTAAAGAAAAAGGAAGCAAGTTCTTTGGTTATGCTTTTCCTATAAATAATGAAGAAGAAGTAAAACCAATTATTGAGGATTTAAAAAAACTTCATCCGCATGCTGTGCATTTCTGCTATGCTTATCAATTGGGCACAGCTCCAAAAATTTCCTATCGCGCAAACGACGATGGGGAGCCAAGCAATACAGCCGGCGCGCCCATTTACGGACAAATACAATCTTTTGGGGTAACCAATATTCTTATAGTTGTGGTTCGTATTTTTGGAGGCACTAAACTTGGCGTTGGCGGTTTAATTGCAGCTTACAGAACAACTGCACAAATGACATTAGAAGTTTGCGAAATCGTAGAAAAAACAATCGATGTACAGTTTCTAATTTCCTTTGATTACAAGAACATGAATAAAGTAATGCGTGTTATAAAAGAAAAAAAACTGGAAATACTATCTCAGGAAATGGAAATTAACGAGAATTCCGGATTACCAATTGGTAAGATAATTACAAAAACGCGAAAAAAAAATGCCGAATCTATATTCGACATTTTTGATTTAATGTTTGAAATCGACGTTAAAATTATATAATTTAGTATAAAAACGTCCTTCGTTTTAACAATTATGTTAGGGTTTTAAATAATTCTAAAATGTAATCCGGAGGTGCTGTCGGGCGGCCCGTTTTTAACGAAATAAATACTAAAATAAACACAGCAGTTGTTAATAACTCATTTGCTTCATTATAGATTTCGCAGTCAAATTCAATCTTAACAGATGACTGACTTTTGAATGTTGTATGAATTGTTAAAAGCTCATCGTAACGAGCCGATTTTTTATAATTAATCTGCATGGAAACAATTGGAAGTCCAATACCGCTTTCTTCCATGCTTTTATACGAAATCCCTTTGTTTCTAAGCCATTCCACGCGTCCGATCTCAAAATAAGGCACATAATTTCCGTGATAAACGACGCCCATTTGGTCAGTTTCGGAGTAACGAACACGCACTTGCGTTTGATGATTTTTCATTATTTATATATTAAAAAATTTTAAATTACTGAAGTTCTCTTACAACATTTTTTTATAAAATTAGATACCAAAATATTTTTTTTTACAGAAATTTGTTCACATATTTGTTATCCCGAAATAAGGAATAAAATCGCTCCTTTTTTTACAGGAGAATCTTTATTAATAATATAAAAATTTATTTGAATCTATGACTAAAACTGCTCAATCGGTATGGGAAAACTGTTTGTCTTTTATAAAGGACAATATTCAAGATCAAGCATACAAAACTTGGTTTGAACCAATCAAATCAGTTGAGCTAACCGACAACGCGTTATATATTCAAGTACCAAGTAAATTTTTCTACGAATGGCTCGAAGAGCATTACGTAAAATTATTGAAAGTTGCGCTTACCAAAGAACTGGGAAAAAACGCAAAGTTACTTTATAAAATTAAAATGGAGAACACTTATGGAAATAAACAGCCGTTTACCGAGCAGCTGCCAAGTTCCAACAGAGTTCCAATGAAACCACAAGAGGTTGACGCTCCGTTTAAAAATTTAAATCCTGAACTTAAAAATCCGTTTGTAATTCCGGGAATTAGAAATTTAAAAATTGAATCTCAATTAAATCCTAATTACAGTTTTGATAATTTCCTTGAAGGAGATTCTAACCGTTTAGCCCGTTCTGCAGGTATGGCTGTTGCCAACAAACCTGGAGGAACTTCATTTAATCCGTTATTGATTTTTGGAGGAGTTGGTTTAGGAAAAACACACTTGGCTCACGCTATTGGGGTTGAAGTAAAAGACAAATATCCAGAAAAAACGGTTTTATATATTTCTGCCGAGATTTTCACACAACAATATATTGATTCGGTTAAAAAGAACAATCGTAACGATTTCATTCACTTTTACCAATTAATCGATGTTTTGATTATTGATGACGTTCAGTTTTTATCTGGGAAATCAGGAACTCAGGACGTATTTTTCCATATTTTCAACTATTTACACCAAAACGGAAAACAGGTAATTTTAACTTCTGACAAAGCTCCTGTTGACATGCAGGATATTGAACAGCGTTTATTATCCCGTTTCAAATGGGGATTGTCTGCAGAATTGCACCAGCCTGATTATGAAACCCGTATCTCGATCTTAAAAAACATTTTATATCGTGATGGTGTCGAAATGCCGGAAGACATTTTAGAATATGTTGCACGCAATATCAAATCTAACGTTAGAGAATTAGAAGGTGCTATTATCTCGTTAATCGCCCAATCTTCTTTCAATAAAAAAGAAGTTACAATTGAATTAGCGAAAAGCGTAGTAGAGAAATTCGTTAAAAACGTTAAGAGAGAAATCTCTATCGATTATATTCAAAAAATTGTTTCTGATTATTTCCAACTTGATATCGAAACGCTTCAGTCTAAAACAAGAAAGAGGCATGTTGTTCAGGCGAGACAATTGGCCATGTTTTTTGCAAAGAAATTTACTAAAGCTTCTTTGGCAAACATTGGTTCACAAATTGGAGACCGCGACCACGCAACTGTATTACACGCTTGTAAAACCGTTGACAATTTAGTTTCTACAGACAAACAATTCAAAAAATTTGTCGAAGATATCAACAAAAAACTAACGCTATAACGCGAATCATGCCCGTAAAAATTTTAATGGTTTGTTTAGGAAATATTTGCAGATCTCCTTTAGCCGAAGGAATTTTAGCTTCAAAATTACCTGCTGATAAATTCATCGTTGATTCTGCCGGAACAGGCTCCTGGCATGTTGGCCATGCTCCAGACAAACGTTCTATAGCGGTTGCTCAAAAAAATGGCTTATGTATTGACAATCAAAAAGGAAGACAATTTAAAACTTCTGATTTTGACGAGTTCGATTATATATACGTAATGGACAGTTCAAATTTACGAGACGTCCTTCATCTTGCTAAAACCGCAGAACACAAAAACAAAGTTCATCTTATTCTAAATGAATTATTTCCGGATGAAAATGTAGATGTTCCTGATCCTTACTTTGGAGCTCTTAACGGGTTTGATAATGTATATCAAATGCTGGATGAAGTATCCGAAATCATTGCCCAAAAACTTATCAAAAAGCATTCATAATTTAATTTGTATTTTAGTTATTCTAAATAATTAAAATACATTTTTGTTTTAATCTATAAACTATTACAAAATGAAACTTCTAGGAAAACTATACTTAATTCCAACCACAATGGGCGAAAGCGACCCAATGGACGTTTTACCGCAAACCGTAAAAAGAAGTATCGATTTTATAGATCATTATATTGTTGAAAACGAAAAAACGGCCAGAAAGTCGATAAAAGCAGTTTCTCCAGAGAAAAAACAATCAGAACTAATTCTTTTTACCTTAAATAAAAGAACAGAACCAAGCGAACATTTAGATTTTATAAAACCTTTATTAGAAGGAAAAAATGTAGGTTTAATGAGCGAAGCCGGCTGTCCGGGCGTTGCTGATCCGGGTGCTGTAATTGTAAAACTGGCCCACGAAAAAGGAATTCAGGTAGTACCTTTAGTTGGCCCTTCTTCTATCCTATTGGCCATGATGGCGTCTGGCATGAATGGTCAGAGTTTTACTTTTAATGGTTATTTACCTATTGACAAAGACGAGAAAAAATCGGCATTGAGACATTTTGAAAAATTATCTCACGATAAAAACCAATCTCAGATTTTTATAGAAACACCTTATAGAAACAATAAATTAGTGGAAGATATTTTACAGATTGTAAATCCTTCCACTCATTTATGTATTGCAACAGATATTACGCTACCAACAGAATTCATTAAAACAATGAAAATTTCAGATTGGAAAAAATTAAAAGTAGATTTACACAACAGACCAACGATTTTTATCATTCACAAAATGTAATTAATCTTTAAAATCATCATAATGAAAAAGTTTCTAATCCTGATTTTGATTTGTTTTGCTCAAAATATATTTTCTCAAGAGACTGCTAAAGCCAATACAACTGATGATGAGAACAAAGTCTATAATACTCAAGGCGTAGACACAGTACCTCAATTTGCAGGAGGAATGAACTATTTTTACAAATTTATTGCTCAAAACTATATTGTTCCAAAAGAAAAGCCAGTCTTTGTAAAAGGAAAGGTTTATGTAACTTTCATTGTTGAAAAAGACGGTTCACTAAGTGAAACAAAAATCTTAAAAGATATCGGTTTTGGGACAGGAAATGAAGCTCTTCGCATTTTACAATTATGCCCCAAATGGTCTCCTGGAAAACTAAAAGGAAAAGAAGTAAGAGTACTTTATGCCCTTCCAATAGTGATAAATTAATATATCCTACCTCTCGCATAAGTTTCCCTCTAATCAAACTTCAACATGAGTAAACTCCCAAATGTAACCACAAGCATTTTCACAGTAATGTCTAAAATGGCATCCGAATACAATGCGATAAATCTTTCGCAGGGATTTCCAAATTTTCCTGTAGACGAAAGATTAACCGATATTGTTGCTAGATTAGCGAAAGAAAATGTGCACCAATATACTCCAATGGCCGGTTATCCGCCGTTGATGAGCAAAATTGCAAAGCTGATTCAGGATTCTTATAACAGAACCATCAATCCTGATTTCGAACTTTTGGTTACAGCTGGTGCAACACAGGGAATTTTCACGTCAATCTTAGCTTTAGTAAAAGAAAATGATGAAGTAATTATTCTGGACCCAAGTTACGATTCGTACGAATCTCCAGTTTTACTTTGCAAAGCCAAACCTGTTCGTGTGGCATTGAATGATGATTATACGCCAAATTGGGAAACAATTGAAAAAGCGTGTTCAGCAAAAAGCCGAATGATTATCATCAACAATCCGCATAACCCAACAGGAAAAATATTAACTGAGGCTGATTTTCTTCAATTAGAAAAAATACTTTCAAAATACCCCGATCTTTTAGTTTTATCTGACGAAGTTTACGAATACATCACTTTTGAAGAAAAACATATTTCGGCACATACCAAAAATTTTCTCCTAGACCGCTGTATAATGGTTTCTTCTTTTGGAAAATCATTTCATATTACTGGCTGGAAAATTGGTTACACCATTGCACCGGAACATTTAATGACGGAAATCAAAAAAGTACATCAATTTTTGGTTTTCAGCGTAAACAGTATTTCGCAAGCTGCAATCAGCGAATATTTAGATGTTGTAGATGTTAATTTACTTGGTAAATTCTATCAGGAAAAAAGAGATTATTTCCAGAAACTGCTTCAAAACAGCCGTTTTGAATTAAAACCTTGCGAAGGAACTTATTTTCAGGTTGCTTCCTACGCTGCAATTTCAAATGAAGATGATGTGACTTTCTGCAAAAATCTAATTATCGATCATGGTGTTGCCGCGATTCCTATTTCGACTTTTTATTCAGATCATAAAGATCAGAAACTAATCCGTTTTTGCTTTGCCAAAGACAACTTTACGCTTGAATCTGCCGCAAAAAAAATATGTGATATATAATTTTTATTAAAATTTTATAACAATATTATGCGTGCATCCTATTTTTTTAATTAATATTGTAAAAAAAGAAAAGTATGAGCTATACAGATAAAATGTTACGTGACGACGCTTTGAAAGGAAAAGTTATTGTAGTTACCGGCGGCGGAAGCGGTTTAGGTAAAGCAATGACCAAATATTTTTTAGAATTAGGCGCTCAAGTTGCGATCACTTCCAGAGATTTAGAGAAACTGAAAACTACCGCAGCAGAACTTGAAAGCGAAACTGGCGGAAAATGTTTACCTCTTCAATGTGACGTTCGTCATTATGAAGAAGTAGAAAACATGCTTCAGGAAACCCTAAAAGTTTTCGGAAAAGTGGATGTTCTTTTAAACAATGCAGCCGGAAATTTTATTTCGCCAACAGAGCGTTTATCAGCAAATGCATTTGATACTGTTATAGATATCGTACTTAAAGGTTCTAAAAACTGTACACTTGCTTTTGGAAAACACTGGATCGATACGAAACAAACATCGGCTACGATTTTAAATATCGTAACCACTTATGCCTGGACAGGTTCTGCTTACGTGGTGCCAAGTGCAACAGCAAAAGCCGGAGTTTTAGCCATGACAAGAAGTCTTGCTGTAGAATGGGCAAAATACGGAATTCGTTCTAATGCCATTGCTCCAGGACCATTCCCTACAAAAGGAGCTTGGGACAGATTATTGCCGGGAGATCTTTCTGAAAAGTTCGACATGGCAAAAAAAGTACCGTTGAAACGTGTAGGAGATCATCAGGAATTAGCAAATCTTGCGGCTTATTTAGTGTCTGATTTTTCAGCATATATAAACGGTGACGTAATTACAATTGATGGAGGCGAATGGTTAAAAGGCGCCGGACAATTCAATTTATTAGAAGCAATTCCGGAAGAACTTTGGGATCAGCTTGAAATGATGATAAAAGCAAAAAAGAATAAATAATTACAAGTGCTTACTAAATTCAGAATATTTTTTTAAAACTATACTGATTGCACGAAATCCCGAAGGTTTACTTTCGGGATTTTTTTTATCTTTTTCGCTATATAAGTAATATAATTTCAGTTAAGTAACATTTTGTTTAAATATTTATCTGCTTAATTTTACTTACATAACTTATATGGTTAAATTATATAATATGTTTAGCAATTCACTTAAATTATTATTTTTGCCAAACAAATATCAAACAAAAATTTTATGCTCATTATTGGACTTGCAGGAGGAACAGGAAGTGGAAAAACAACAGTAGTACACCAAATCATGAATGAATTACCAGACACTGAAGTTGGCGTAATTTCTCAGGATTCGTATTACAAACAAACAGATAATTTATCGTTTGACGAAAGAGCATTAATCAATTTTGATCATCCGCGTGCGATTGATTTTGAATTATTAGTAAAACACCTAAAAGCTTTAAAAGCGGGCGAAACAATAGATCAGCCGGTATATTCTTTTATTCAGCATAACAGAACTGACGATACCGTTTCGACACATCCAAGAAAAGTAATGATCGTGGAAGGAATTTTAATTTTAACAAATCCGGAGCTAAGAGAGCTTTGCGACATTAAAGTATTTGTTCACGCCGATTCTGACGAAAGATTAATCCGTCGTTTAAAAAGAGATATTTCAGAACGCGGACGCGATATTGACGAAGTTTTAACACGTTATCAAAACACTTTAAAACCTATGCATGAGCAGTTTATCGAACCTTCAAAAGCATTTGCAGACATTATTATTCCAAATGACAAATACAACACTGTAGCAATTGATGTAGTTCGTGCTGTAATTAATCAGAGAATTTCATAATTTTTATTGTAAATTTATTCCATAAAAGTTAGGAGCTCTTTCCCGCTTTCGCCTTTATCTTTTTATGATCTCGTTAAAGAAACGAGACCATAAAAAGGATATCGAGGCTAGAAAAGACCAATCAAATTCAAAAGAAACAATAGGTTAAATAAAAACTAAAATGAAAAACCCATATAAAGACAAAAAATGGTTCAAATTCCTTGGCAATAAATATGTCTGGGTCTTGCTGTTTTTTGTAATCTGGATGTTGTTTTTAGATAATTATTCCTATTTTGATCATCGTTTTTTAGACGGACAGATCAATGAATTGCAAGACAATAAAAAATATTATCAGGAAGAAATAAAAAAAGATCAGGAACAAATCAAACTGCTTAAAAATCCTGAACAAATAGAAAGATATGCTCGAGAAAAGTATTTCATGAAAAAAGACAGCGAAGATATTTACATCATCCAGTTTGAAGGAGATACAATTCAAGACAAAGAATAAACCAAAAAACACTCAATGGCGACTAATTTATTCGAAGATTTTACCCCGATTTCATCCAAACAATGGAAACAAAAAATTCAGTTTGAATTAGATGGAGCCGATTACAACCAAACCGTAATTTGGAATTCTCCAGAAGATATTCAGGTAAAACCTTTTTATCACAGCGACGAATTTACCAAATCTGCATCTGTGCAAACTCAGGCTTCAGAATTTAAAATCTGTCAAAACATTTTTGTTTATGATGTCGAGAAATCTATCAAAAGAGCCATAAACACCATCGAAAGAGGTGCCGAAAGTTTACGTTTTACCATTCAAAACGAAACTATCGACATTCAAAAATTATTAGAAAACCTTCCTTTAGAAAACAGAACCGTTTACTTTGATTTGAGTTTTTTATCAATCGATTTCGTAAAAAAACTGGACACTATTTCTATTCAGAAAAAAGCTGTTTTTTATTGTAATTTAGATCCAATTGGGCAATTGGCCCGCGACGGAAACTGGTTTACAACATCTGATAAAAATAATTTTGAAACGCTTGAAAAAATTGCATCTCAAACAACAAATCTTTTCTTTATAAGTGTAGATTCTGGTTTATATCAAAATGCAGGAGCAAATATTACACAGCAAATAGCGTATACTTTAGCACATGCCAATGAATATTTAAACCGTTTCCCTAATTTGGTAAAACCAGTTGTTTTTCAAATATCTGTGGGAACAAATTATTTCTTTGAGATTGCAAAACTTCGTGCTCTTCGAATGCTTTTTAAACTAATTGCCGCAGAATATAATCCAGACTTAGACTGTCATTTTTTGGTTACACCAACCAAACGAAATAAAACCATTTACGATTACAATGTCAATATGCTTCGCACCACAACCGAGTGTATGTCGGCAATTTTAGGCGGAGCCAATGCTGTAGCCAATTTACCTTACGATTCATTATATCATAAAGACAATGAATTTGGAGATAGAATTGCACGAAATCAATTATTGGTTTTAAAACATGAAAGTTATTTCGACAAAGTAAATAATCCGGCAGATGGAAGTTATTACATTGAAAGTTTAACCATGCAATTGGCAGAAAAAGGTTTAGCTTTATTTAAAGATATTGAAGCCAACGGAGGTTTCTTAAAACTCCTGAACGACGGAACAATTAAAAAGAAAATTCAGGAAAGCGCGGCCAAGGAACAAGAATTATTCGATTCTAAAAAAGAAGTTTTATTAGGTACCAATAAATATCCTAATAAAGAAGACAGAATGAAACACGATTTAGAATTGTTTCCATTTGTAAAAATAAAACCTCGTAAGACATTAATTATACCTATTATAGAAAAAAGATTAGCCGAGAAACTGGAACAAGAACGTTTAGAAACTGAGGAATGATATGAAAAAAATTGCCATACTTATTTTGCTTGTGAGCTCACAAGTAATGCTTGCCCAAGCTAAAATTTACACTGAGGAAGAAGTTGATAACAATCCGGTTTTCCCAGGCGGATGGAACGAATGGGTTGATTTTGTTCAAAAAAACATGCAATGGACACCAGAAAAAAAAGGAGCCCAACACATCCAAGTAGAGTTTACGGTACAAAAAAATGGTGCAATTACCGATATTAAGATAATTAATCCAAAACCAACTGTAAACGAAAAAGAGGCATTACGTGTTATGGCATTAAGCCCGAAATGGTCTCCGGCAACCTTGGCAGGAAAAACTGTTCCGTGTCGTCTGAAGAGAGGTATGTACAATCCTTGGGCTGATGAAGAAGGTGGTATAGGTGCACTTACTATAGATGATTCAAGTCCTACAACTACAATAACTCCTGACGATAACAATTTGATTTACAGTATGACTGGTATAGAAGTAAAACCTAACTTCCCTGGGGATATATCCAAATTAGAGCACTTTTTTAATAACAATTTTAAAGTGCCTGAAGAAGATAACCTAAAGGGTAAAATAACTACATCGTTCACTATAGAAAAAGATGGCTCTTTGTCTGATATCAAAGTGATGCGTGATATCGGCTATGGAACAGGCAGCGAAGCAATTAGAGTATTAAGAAAATCCCCTAAATGGAATCCAGGAAAGCAAAATGGAAAACCAATAAGAGTTCAATATACCCTTGTTTTTGCCCTTGATACTGATAATAAAAATCAACCTATAAAAATATAGATTTGTCTTTAAAAACTCTCTAGTACAAAATGTCTGCAATTTATTCCGACAATTGAAAACTATTAATGTAAAAACTGGAACAAGAACGTTTATAACTTGAATAATATAGATTTCAAATCCTTACATTTGAATATAAACCAAAAAATCATGGAAGCTATTAAAAAAATATTCTCCGTTGAAAATGATTCTATAGCTAATTTACATCTTCAAAATTGTAAATCTGAAATACCAAAATGGCAAATTGATGAAGTTAGAAAGAGATCAGAAAAATTTTTAAAAGATCCAAATAAGACAGATGATATTGATGATTTTTTAAAGGACATTGAAAATGATTTAAACCTATTTAAATAACATTTTTTACAATTGAGAAAAGACCTTACACATATAAAGTTAGAAGTTAAAAATGAGAAGTTAGATGAACTAACGGAAAACTCAATCCCGAAGCTTCAGGACATAACTCAAAACTTCTCTACAGCCGAAGGCATTGAACTCAAAAAAAACTATTCTGAAAAAGATATAGAAGATTTGGAGTTTCTTGATTTTGGAGCTGGCTTTGCACCCAACTTGCGCGGACCTTACGCTACCATGTATGTTCGTCGTCCGTGGACGATTCGCCAGTATGCCGGATTTTCGACTGCAGAAGAAAGTAATGCTTTTTACAGAAGAAATCTTGCTGCAGGTCAAAAAGGGCTTTCTATCGCTTTTGATTTGCCAACGCACCGAGGTTACGATTCAGATCATGAAAGAGTTTTTGGAGATGTTGGGAAAGCAGGCGTTGCAATAGATTCTGTCGAAGATATGAAAGTATTGTTCGATCAGATTCCGCTCGACGAAATGTCGGTATCGATGACCATGAACGGTGCTGTTTTACCCATTATGGCTTTCTATATCGTCGCTGCAGAAGAACAAGGTGTTGCAATTGAAAAATTATCAGGAACTATTCAGAATGACATTTTGAAGGAATTCATGGTGCGTAATACTTATATTTATCCGCCAACACCTTCAATGAAAATTATTGCTGATATTTTTGAATTTACGAGCAAGAAAATGCCAAAATTCAATTCTATTTCTATTTCCGGATATCACATGCAGGAAGCCGGAGCAACGGCTGATATAGAATTAGCTTATACTTTAGCAGATGGTTTAGAATATATTCGAACCGGATTATCGACCGGAATGACAATTGATGAATTTGCTCCCCGCCTATCTTTCTTCTGGGCAATTGGAATGAATCATTTTATGGAAATCGCTAAAATGCGTGCCGGCCGAATGATTTGGGCAAAATTAGTACAGCAATTTAATCCTAAAAGTGATAAATCTTTAGCTTTAAGAACACATTGCCAAACCAGCGGATGGAGTTTAACAGAACAAGACCCGTTTAACAATGTAGCCAGAACTTGTATTGAGGCAACTGCGGCCGCTTTTGGCGGAACGCAATCTCTGCACACCAATGCGCTTGACGAAGCCATTGCTTTACCAACTGACTTTTCGGCTAGAATTGCCCGAAATACGCAAATATATTTACAAGAAGAAACAAAAATCACCAAAACGGTTGATCCGTGGGGAGGCAGTTATTATGTTGAATCGCTTACCAGCGAGCTTTTAGAAAATACCTGGAAGCTAATAGAAGAAGTAGAAGAATTGGGCGGTATGACCAAAGCTATCGAAGCCGGAATTCCGAAACTTCGAATTGAAGAAGCTGCGGCGAGAAAACAAGCCAGAATCGACAGCGGGCAGGATATTATTGTAGGAGTAAATAAATTTAGATTAGAAAAAGAAGATCCGCTTCATATTCTGGATGTCGACAACCAAATGGTTCGTAAACAGCAAATAGAGCGACTGGAAGAGATTAAAGCAAAAAGAGATACTGAAAAAGTAAATCAATCACTGGAAAAATTAATTCATTGTGCCAAAACCGGAGAAGGAAACTTATTAGCAATTGCTGTAGAAGCTGCCAGAAACAGAGCTACATTAGGCGAAATAAGTGATGCTCTTGAAAGCATTTTCGGCAGGTTTAAAGCACAAATTAAATCCTTTAGCGGTGTGTATAGTGCAGCAATAAAAAACGACGAGCATTTTGAAAAAGCAAAACAATTAGCTGATGCTTTTGCAAAACAAGAAGGAAGACGTCCAAGAATTATGATTGCAAAAATGGGACAAGACGGTCATGATCGCGGTGCAAAAGTAGTAGCAACCGGTTATGCCGATGTAGGTTTTGATGTTGACATAGGCCCTTTATTTCAAACTCCGGCCGAAGCAGCTAAACAAGCGGTAGAAAATGATGTACACATTCTAGGTGTTTCATCTCTTGCAGCAGGACATAAAACCTTGGTACCGCAAGTAATTGAAGAACTAAAAAAACACGATCGCGAAGACATTATGGTAATTGTAGGAGGTGTAATTCCTGCACAGGACTATCAATTTTTATTTGATGCCGGTGCCGCAGCTATATTTGGTCCCGGAACTAAAATCAGCGAAGCTGCTATTAAAATCTTAGAAATATTAATTGACTAATTATATTCAAAAAAAATCCCGATTTATAATCGGGATTTTTTTTATGCTTATGCTTACTCTAAATTTGATCGTGTATTGTAGCATCACTGTCTGCCTCAATACGAGAAAGATCATAACCACCAAAGGCTTTGAAATAACTTCTTAATGAAGTACCGTAAGCATCTCTAAAATGCCTGTTGCCTCCGTTTCTAAAAAAGTTTTTTACTGAACCAGCTCCTCCCAGATGTGCAGCAGCTAAAATACCAGATTCGGTAATTTCAACACCATTGATAATCTTTCCTTCATACTTTTCGATTTCATTACGCAAAATCCATTTGTTTTTGGATAGTAATGCAAGGAATGCTTTTTCTTGTAATGCAGGATCTTTTAAAAAGGCTTTGTTATTTTGAACACCAACAGCTCTTAAAGCTTTAGAACCAAATTGGTATTTACCCATATAACCTAACGAATTTACCAATCGGTATTTTCCTTGAGATTCTTTAAAAGCAACTGCTTCTTTAAAACTTATAAGGCGTTTTTCTGTAAATAAAACATTTACCTTTTTTACTTCAGGATAATCATCCTCTTCTTGCGATGGAAACAAGTATTTAGAGCCATCTGTTTTTTCTATTGAAAACCAAGGTTTGGTTTCCACACTAAAGGGTTTAAACCCCAAACTTAAAAATGTAATAATAACGATCAAACTCGCATAAAAATACCACTTCTTTATCATAATTTGTTTTTCTTCAAAACGCTGTCACCTTTTTGAAATTTCTACGATGCAAAGATAAGCAATACAAAACAACACTGTAATTCAGTAACTTAGAGGTTTTTCAGAATTCTAAAATCTCGGCTAACCCCACTAATCATGCCTATTTCGAAGCTTTCGCTTAAATCAGAATTAAGATTCAAAACTCCAATATTAAATTTTCAAAAAACGGCATTTTTATCAATTTTTTATCAATTTTGTTAAAATAGAAAGATAAAACCTACGATAATAAATCAATTTTTATTGAAAAAGTATTTTAACTTACAGAAATTCTGTTTTTATTAACAAGTTAAAACCTATAATAATGACTATTTTTCAAATTTTTTATTTAAAAAATGGTTTTTGAAAATCATTTTTGGTCTATTTTCGACATCATTTTACCTAAAAATAACATTAAGATTAAAATAAAAACGATTAAAATTTTATCACAATAATAGAATTTAAAGAGTAAAAACTGTTCAATCATTTTTTAGAAGGGCATAAAAAAAACCGAAGCTTTTCACTTCGGTTTCTTATTTATTTTCCTTCTTTATTGCAAGAATAAATCTTTTATCTTGTTACACCTTGGCTGGCAATCCAGTCTGAATATTTTTTTGCGTTTTTGGTATGATCTGCATAATTAGAAGCAAATTCATGATAGCCAAAACGATCAACACTTGCACAAAAATAGATGTAATCGTTTTTCTCAGGGTTTAGGACTGCTTCAAGAGCTGTAATATCAGCCATAGCAATTGGTCCTGGAGGAAGCCCTATATTAATGTAAGTATTATATGGAGACTTCATAACCAAATCGTTATAAAAAACTCTTTTTATGACCTGATCAAAATTGTTGTCTCTTAATTTTAAAGCGTAAATAACGGTTGGATCAGCTTGTAAAGGCATTTCTAAACGTAAACGATTCAAATAAACACCTGCAATACGAGGTCTTTCGTCTTTTTTAACTGATTCTTTATGAACAATTGAAGCCAAAATAGAAACCTGAACCGGAGTTAACCCCTGTTTTTTAGCTTGCTCAATTCTTTCTGCAGTCCAAAAATTATGGTACTCTTTAATCATTTTATCGCGGAATTTTTCTGCCGATGTGTTCCAATATACTTCATAGGTGTTTGGAATAAACATAGAGAAAACATTCTCTTCATTGAATCCGTTTTGTGCTAAAAAAGTAGAATCTTTAAACGCTTTCATTAATGATAAACTATCCGCTTCAATTTCAGAACCTACTCTTCCGGCAAAATTCTCTAAACGCTCCTGATTATTAAAAGCTAATTTTACAGGAACATTAGCTCGCATTGCTCGAACCAAATCGATGTTGTTCATGTCTTTTTTAAGAAGAAATCGTCCTGATTTTACATTTTCAGGGTAACTTCTTTTACTGGCAACCATTTCAAAATTGTCAAAATTCTTAATATATGGTTCTAATATTTTTTTAACGTCAGTATAATTGGCTCCTGTAGGAACGTATACATAGACTTCTTTATCTTCAAATTTAGTATTGGCGCTGAAAATCTTGTTGATTAAGATAAAACCGTAAATCATTAAAACTGAAATTACAGCTACAGCGATTATTGTGATGATTTTTTTTAATTTCAAAGTTACTTAGTTTAAATGTTTTTATTGATTAACTGAAAAATTGCTTCATCATGATAGTGGTTATTTAGCAAAATCCAGTCTTTTTTAATTCCTATTTTCTCAAAACCAAATTTAGTAAAAAGTGCTATACTTGCTTCATTATTTGTACTAATATTTGCATAAAGCTGATGCAGATTTAAGTTGAAAAAAGAATAGTGAATTAAAAGTTCTAAAGCCTCAGAACCAATATTTTGCCTGCGGTTCTCGTTTTTCTGAATTACAATACCTACTCCTGCCCTGTTATTTCTGGGATCGAATTCGAATAAATCAATTAATCCAATGGCCGGAAAATCTTCGTCCTGACAAATCGCTAAACGTAATTGTTTGGCTTCGTAAATGTCCTGTTGTGCATTTTCGAGATATTGGCGCACTAAAAAACGACTATACGGTGTGTTGGTATTGCTCACTTCCCAAATGCTCTGATCATTTTCCATCGCATATACAAACTCAAGATCGTTAGGTTCAAGTGCACGCAGATAAATAGTTTCGCCTTTGAGTGTGATCATTTTGCAATTTTAGATATTAGATTGATGATATTAGATTTTGGAACTTGTCTTCGACTTCGCTCAGACTGACATCTTTTATTATATTTCTATTGTTCCTTTAAAAACAAATTTTGCAGGTCCGGTCAGGAAAACATTTGTAAAATGATCTCCTAATTTATCAAAAGAAACTACCAGTTTTCCTCCTTCAACATTTAAATTAATCGAAGTTTTATCAGTCTGCCCTATAGCATTCATTGCAATTGCCACAGCTGTTGCGCCGGTTCCGCAAGCTAAAGTTTCATCTTCAACCCCTCTTTCATAAGTACGAAGAGAGAAAGTACCGTCATCTATCTTTTTTACGAAATTAACATTGCTTCCTTTTTCTCCGTATAAATCTCCGTAACGAATAGCAGCTCCGTTTTCTTTTACATTATAATGTTCTAAATCATCAACAATTTGTACGTGATGCGGTGATCCGGTATTTAAAAAAGTATAAGAATCGTTTTTTTGCACTTCATCAACATCAATCATTTGCAGTGAAACAATTGCATCATCACCTACTGATGCATGATGCAAACCATCGGTCGCAATAAAGGTCGTTTTGTTGTCAATAACTCCTAACTGATTTGCAAAAGCTACCAGACAACGGCCGCCGTTGCCGCACATTGAACTTTGGTTTCCATCTGAGTTATAGTAAACCATTCTAAAGTCGGTTTCAGAATCATTTTCTAACAAAATAAGTCCGTCAGCTCCAATTCCGAAACGTCTGTCGCACAGGCGTTCAATTAATTTTACATCTTCTTTAGGGAAGAAATTAGGTCTGTTATCGATCATTACAAAATCGTTACCTGTACCTTGATATTTATAAAATTCTACTTGCATTTTTTAGTTGTTAAGAAGTACAAAAGTACGAAGAAACTCCGAAGATTAATTAATGAAATGTTAATCAATGTTAAAGAGCGTTAAACCGTTTTACGAAATAATTTTTTGGTATAATTTTACGTTATAAATGTTAAAAACAAATACCTAAAATAACTTAAAACATAAACTGTAATATGAAAAAATTTTCAACCTTATTTTTAGTTTCACTACTAAGCGGTGCTACTACCCTTGGTGCTTACAAGTTATTATTTGATGGCAGTGATTCTTTTTTTGGAAAAGGAAATTCTGTTGTTACTCTTGCTCCCAGCTCATACGGAAGAACCGTTGGATTACCCGGAGAGGCAGTTGATTTTACTGAAGCTGCTGACAAAACAATTCACACAGTTGTTCACGTAAAAAATGTTTCCAGACGAACTGTCAGTAATCCAATGTTAGAATTTTTCTACGGATATGGCGGACAACAGCAACAGGAACAAGTTGGAACCGGATCTGGTGTTATTATTTCTGAAGATGGGTATATCGTGACAAATAATCACGTTATTAAAGATGCTTCTGAAATTGAGATTACATTAAACAATAAAAAATCATACAAAGCAAAACTGATAGGTACAGATTCTAAAATGGATATCGCATTATTAAAAATTAATGCCGATGAAAAATTACCTTATACTGCTTTTGCAAACTCTGATTCGGTTAAAATTGGAGAATGGGTTTTGGCAGTTGGAAATCCATATAATTTAACTTCTACGGTTACAGCCGGAATTGTTTCAGCGAAAGCCAGAAACTTAGACCAAAGCGGTATTCAATCTTTTATTCAAACTGATGCTGCCGTAAATCCAGGAAACTCTGGTGGTGCATTGGTAAATACGAGAGGAGAATTAATTGGAATTAACACTATGATTTCGTCTATGACTGGATCGTATGTAGGATATTCTTTCGCTGTTCCATCAAATATTGCTCGAAAAATTATTGAGGATATCATGGAATACGGAAACGTACAAAGAGGAATTTTGGGGGTTGAAGGCGGTGAATTAAACAGTTCAGCTTCAAAAGAACTTGGAATTACGGAAACGCAAGGTTTCTATATTAATAAAGTATCTAAAAATTCAGGTGCAGAAAAAGCGGGTCTTACTAAAGGTGATATTATTGTGAAACTGGACGAACAAAATATTGCCACTTTTGCCGATCTTTCTGGTTACATCAATACAAAACGTCCAAATGATGTGGTTAAAGTAACGTATATTAAAGACGGAAAAACTAAAACAGTTCCGGTTACTTTAAGTAAAAACGAATTTTTCAGCACTGAATTTAAAGGAATTGAACTTGAAAATATTGATGCTGCCGATAAAAAGAAATTCAGAATTGATTATGGTGTAAAAATCAAAAACATCACAAATGAAAATTTAATGCAGTATCAAGGTGAATTGCAAGGAAATATTATCCTGAGCATTGATAATATAAAAGCAACAAATGTTGAAACAGTTTCTAAACTTTTAAGTAAAAAAGATGAAGGACAAAGTGTTCGCATTGAAATGATCAATAAGAACGGCGAAATTTTTAGAATTATTATTTAAGTCTCAGTTTGCAGTCACAGTATTCCCCAAAAAGCCATCTTAAGAAATTAAGGTGGCTTTTTTGTTTTTCAAAAATAAATGCTAAAATAGTTTACGAAATCGATTGAAATGGATACTTTTGCGCAAAATTTTAAAATAGTGAGCATTTTATTTTTTCAATTTAATCAATTATGAGTAAAAAATCTTTGTACCAAAAAGAGGTATCATTACAAGTCGACCGAAGAAGAGCTGGCGTCGAATTAATCAAAGTCATAAGTGATTTATGGTATGACAAATCCATCGAAATGGTTTTATTTAAAAATCAATTATTGGATAAAAATGTCAGTGATATTATCAATCTTCATCAATATGCCGGTGAATTTGTGGGTAAACCCATCACCATTTTTGATTCGGTCGAAATAGCTAAAGTTGTTTTATCATTAGATCTTCCGCCTTCAAAAATAGATCTGGGAAAATTAACTTACGAATATCGTTTAGAAGATGAGAAATATCCAGACGCAAGATATTTTGTCATCGAAAAATTGAAAAAAGCAAAATCTTCAAAAGAAATTCAGCCAAAAGATGTTGTTCTTTACGGTTTCGGAAGAATCGGCCGATTATTAGCCAGAGAATTAATGTCTAAAACCGGAAAAGGAAATCAATTGCGTTTGAGAGCGATTGTAACCCGAGATAAAAACGATGCATCAAGTTTAGAGAAACGAGCTTCTCTATTGCGTTATGATTCAATTCACGGCAATTTTCAAGGATCTGTAACTGCCGATCCTAAAAATAATGCTTTAATTATAAACGGAACAACTGTTCATATTATCACAGCAAACTCTCCGGAAGAAATTGATTATACTCAATACGGAATTAATGATGCTTTGGTAATCGATAATACTGGAGCTTTTACTACAGAAGAAGCTTTAAAAAGACATTTAACTTCTAATGGAGCCAATAAAGTATTGCTGACTGCTCCCGGAAAAGGAGTTCCAAATATTGTACACGGTGTAAATCATAACGATTACAATCCGGATGAAAATGATATTTTTTCGGCTGCATCATGCACAACAAATGCCATTACGCCAATTTTAAAAGTTATTGAAGAAACTTTAGGCGTAACAAAAGGACATTTAGAAACGATTCATGCTTATACAAACGATCAAAATTTGGTTGATAATATGCATAGAAAGTACCGTCGTGGCAGAGCAGCAGCTTTAAACATGGTAATTACCGAAACTGGTGCAGGAAGTGCCGTGGCGAAAGCTTTACCATCTTTAGAAGGAAAATTAACTTCAAATGCTATCAGGGTTCCGGTTCCTAATGGCTCTTTGGTCGTTTTAAATTTAGAAGTTAAAAAAGCAACATCAATTGCTGCTATTAATAAAATCATGAAGAAATATGCTCTCGAAGGAGAATTGGTAGAGCAAATAAAATATTCATTGAACAATGAATTGGTTTCGTCTGATATTGTTGGAACATCGGCTCCATCAATTTATGACAGTAATGCCACAATTGTTTCAAAAGACGGAAAAAACATTGTACTTTATATTTGGTATGATAACGAATATGGCTATAGTCATCAAGTTATTCGTCTTGCAAAATATATTGCCAAGGTAAGACGTTATACTTATTATTAATTCAACCTAACTAACTTCATTAAAACCATCAAGTCTTCTTGGTGGTTTTTCTTTTTTAAATAGGAAGAACCGTTGTGCTTTTTACTTCAGATATAACAAAAACCGTATTTATAAGAGAAACTTCAGGCAAAACCGATAATTTTTTTTGATGAAAATGATGATAGCTTTCCATATCCGGGATTATAATTTTAAGCATATAATCAAAGTTTCCTGAAACGTAATTACATTCTACAACCTCCGGCAAATCTAAAATCGACTGATTAAACCCCTCAGAGGTATCATAAGTCTGTTTAGTTAAAGTAACCTGACAATAAACCGTTAAATTATTTCCTAGTTTTTTCTTGTCTAAAATCGTCACATACTTCTCTATAACTCCTTCTTTTTCAAGACGTTTTACACGATCATGAACCGGAGTTAAAGACAAATTTATTTTGTTTGCAATGTCTTTTAAAGTGTAGTGCGCATCTTCTTGCAAAAGACGTAAGATTTTCTTGTCAATTTCATCTAAAGCCATAACGAAAACGTTGTATTAAATTTTTAAAATTCAGTCTTTTTTTCTTTTTGAAGAATAATTTTAAGCTCAAAAAAGAATATTTTTCTGTAAAAGTAGAAAATAAAATAATATTTTCTTATTTATTAATCAGTAAACCATAATTTATTCTCTCTCTGTAGCTTTGTAAAACAAATTCAATAAATATAACAAAATGATAATAGGCGTTCCAAAAGAAATAAAAAATAATGAGAACAGAGTTGCTTTAACTCCTGCTGGTGTTTCAGAAATGAAAAAACACGGACATACAGTTTATGTTCAAGCTACAGCTGGTTTAGGAAGTGGTTTTGCTGATAGTGAGTATGCAGAAGCTGGTGCAGTAGTTTTACCAACTATCGAAGAAGTTTATGCTATTGCAGAAATGATTATTAAAGTAAAAGAACCAATTGCATCTGAATATCCATTAATCAAAAAAGATCAATTATTATTTACTTATTTCCACTTTGCATCATCTGAGGAATTAACTCATGCAATGTTAGAAAAAGGAGCTGTTTGTTTAGCTTATGAAACTGTAGAAAAAACAGACCGTAGTTTACCATTATTAGTTCCAATGTCTGAAGTTGCAGGTCGTATGGCTATCCAGCAAGGAGCAAAATACCTAGAAAAACCATTAAAAGGAAGAGGAATCCTTTTAGGTGGTGTTCCAGGTGTTCCGCCAGCAAAAGTATTGGTTTTAGGTGGTGGTATTGTGGGTACTCAGGCTGCAAAAATGGCTGCTGGTTTAGGAGCTCAGGTTACTATCATGGATTTAAGCTTGCCGCGTTTACGTCAATTAGACGATATTATGCCAGCAAACGTAAATACAGAAATGTCTAACCATTACAACATTACAAGAGCAATTAAAGATGCTGACTTAATTGTAGGAGCAGTTTTAATTCCGGGAGCAAAAGCACCTCACTTAATTACTCGTGATATGCTTAAATTAATGCGTCCAGGAACTGTAGTTGTTGACGTTGCTGTTGATCAAGGTGGATGTATCGAAACTTGTACCCCAACAACTCACGAAAATCCAACTTTTATTATTGACGATATCGTTCACTATTGTGTAGCTAACATGCCAGGTGCTGTACCTTACACATCTACTTTAGCTTTAACTAATGCTACTTTACCATACGCAGTACAATTAGCAAACAAAGGATGGGAAAAAGCTTGTGCAGAAAATGAAGAATTGAAAAAAGGTTTAAATGTTGCTAATGGAAAAATCCTTTATAAAGGAGTTGCTGAAGCATGGAATCTACCTTTTAATGAAGGATTAGTATTGGCAAACGCATAGGCCAATATTAAACAAGTGCTTACTAAGCAATATATAAAAGGCTTTTCATAATGAAAAGCCTTTTTTTGTGACCAAAAAAACCTGTCTTAAAAAGGCAGGTTTAATTTATATTGAGATATTATTTCTTTTCGTCTAAAACTTCTTGCAATACTTTTGCTTCAGTTCCATTAGGAAAAGTAACTTTAATCTTTTGTGCAATTGTTGGAGCTATTTCAGTTATTGCTTTTTTATCATAAGACTCTCCTTTTTTAATATGCCATCCGTAAAAAATAGCAGGAACATGAGTATCATAACTGTAAATTGTACCATGAGAAGTTCCTGTAGCAGTATATTCAATGTCTCCAGGTTTATCTACAATTACTAAATCTCCATTTTGGGTAACATCATAACCTTTTGCAACGAAGTTTAAACTGTAATCATTCCCAGCGTTAGCCAGAATTTCTTCTTCTGTATAAACTTTCTTAACTTGTGGTTGAGATATTAAAAAATCTTTAAAAGCTTGCTTAACTTTTACTAACTCTAAACCTTTATCTTTTATGATTTGTTTATTGAAGAAAACATTAAAGTTTGAATAATTCTGAATCAAATCTACACCAAAAGTCTTCGTTGAAAAATCCTGTAAGCTTTTCTTAACCTCCTTTGAAGGATAGTTGTCTACATTATATTTACGGTCTTTTAAGTAAATTACATTTTCGGCACCAGCATGATCAGCAGTTAAAAACAATAAATAATTGCCTTTACCAACAGTTTTATCTAAATAAGCTAAAAAGTCGGCAATTGTTTGATCCAATCTTAAATAAGTATCCTGAAGTTCCATAGATCTTGGCCCTAGTAAGTGACCAACGTAGTCTGTAGATGAAAAACTAACCGTTAAGAAATCGGTAATGTTATCTTTTCCAAGTTCCTCTTTTTCGATTGCTCTTTTAGCAAAATCGGCTAATAAATCATTTCCATAAGGAGTAGCACGAATAATTCCAGCATCGTTTTTCTCATACATTGATTTTAAATCATAAGGAAAAACTGGAGCAGCACTTCCGTATAATTTACCCTCATAAGGATTATTATCCGGAAGACTTTCATTGTAAACAGAAGCCGGTTTGTATAAATCCCAGCCTTTATTAATGTATTTTAAATAGTTTTTTTCATTGTTGAACTCAGAAACCCATTCTGGCAATTTTTCACCGTAAAAAGTACTAGAAATAAACGAACCCGTTTTACTGTACCAGAATGCCCAATTTGCAAAATGTCCGGCTGGCAAAATCGCTCCACGATCTTTAAGGCTCATACCAATTACTTTTCCAGTAAAATTAGTTGCCATACGAACTTCATCTGTAATGGTAGTACTTTGAAGATTTTTAGGAGACATTGCCCCTTCCTCAGCAGTTCCATCTCCAACTGTTTTAACTCCCGCATCGTCTGTACAATACATTTCTTTACCAAGAGTTCTGCTAAACCATTCGTTACCTACGATTCCATGAGTAGCAGGAGTTGTTCCGGTATATATTGAAGCGTGTCCCGGTGCAGTGTAAGTTGGCATATAATTGTAATGCATATTTTGGAAAACATATCCATTATTCATTAACCTTTTAAAACCATTTGGGGAAAAATCATCTGAAAATCGATATAAATATTCCATTTTCATTTGATCAACTACTATACCTACAACTAATTTGGGACGTTGTTGTGCACTTAAATTTGTGATAACAAAAAGTGCCAACAGTAAAATACTTTTCTTCATGTCTAAATAAATAATTTAAACACAAAAATACTCATTCAAATTCAAAAATTCTAAGGTATGAATATTTAAGACTGAACAATTGACTATAATTTAACAAAAATTGAACCCTATATTTTCAAAACAGTTCTAAAACAAAAAATCCTCATCAAGTAAATGATGAGGATTCTTAAAAGAAAGGCGACGACATACTCTCCCACAATACTGCAGTACCATCTGCGCAGGCGGGCTTAACTACTCTGTTCGGGA
>NZ_JBXAQY010000013.1:0-39118 GCF_058807735.1 Flavobacterium sp. GW821-FHT12A05
ATGGGAGTTATTTAAATTGTTAATTGTTAATGGTTGATTGTTGATGGTTGATTGTTGATGGTTGATGGTTGATTGTTGATGGTTAATGGTTAATGGTTAATGGTTAATTGTTGATGGTTAATTGTTGATGGTTGATGGTTGATGGTCTCTGCGCAATGTTGTCATCCTGAGAAACGAAGGATCTCACTCGCTAATCGACAAAGATTGGTATAATAGCAATTTTTAGCAGCTTTGTCAAAGCTTACTTAACCGAAGATTTAGTTGAAAAATAGTATAAAATCCGCATAAATCCGCGTTTTTGCGTAGCGAATCCGTGTCATCTGCGTTCTATATTTCAATAGTTTGATTAGACAAAGCTTACTTCAAAGATTGGAATTCGAAATTCATATTTTAAAACTTTAAAAAAATCGTCATAAGAATAGACAATATTCTCATGACGATTTTTTTTGTCAGTTTTGCTTTATTTTTAAAATTAAAGTTAAAATAGTATTAAAAATTTAAGATCAATTTCTTTAAAAAAGAGGTTAAAAAAAGCTCCAAAACACATCAAAAACCTATCAAATTATAGTAAAAATCATAAAAACCGTCTAAAAAGTCAAAATGACAATAACTAGGTAAAATCCAATATTTACTGATAATTTCGCTTTAATTTGGCAATAAAAAAATGATTTATTGAAAATATATTTTACTAAAACGTTTTTGTAAACTTATTTATATATATATTTGCGATGTATTAAAATTTTCTTAACAAATTGCTTACTTGATGAAAAAGATTACAATTAGAGATATTGCTAAACAGGCAGAAGTATCTATATCTACCGTGTCTTTTGTCATTAACGGAAAAGGCGAGAAGATGGCCATTAGTCCGGCAGTAATCAAAAAGGTTCAGGATGTTGCGCAAAAGCTGCAATATAAACCAAGTATGATTGCGAGCAGTTTAAGAACTGGAAAAACCAGATCGATTGGACTTATTGTTGAAGATATATCCAATCAGTTTTTTGCAGATTTGGCAAGAGTAATTGAAGATGAAGCAAAGAATATTAATTACAGGGTTTTTTATTGCAGTACAGGAGATGATAACGATCGTTCTGAAGAATTGATTCAAAGTCTTTTGCAGGCAAATGTTGAAGGTTTTATTATTACGCCGACAAGAAATTTGGAGAAAACAATAGGCCAGCTTTTAAAATTGCAAAAACCGGTTGTCTTAATCGATAGATATTTTGCCAACCAAAAAGTAAGTCATGTTGTAATGGACAATTACGAAGGCTCTCACTCGGCAGTTAAATTTTTAATTAACAAAGGCCGAAAAAATATTGCAGTCGTAAACAATAAGTCTGGAATGATTCAGATGAAATTGAGAGAGAGAGGATATGCTGAGGCTTTAAAAGAAGAAGGCATTTACAATGAAAAACTTACACTGCATTTGGATTATCACGCAAGTGAACAAAGCAGAATTGAAGCGATTGTAAACTTTTTCACTAAAAACCCGGAGATTGATGCTGTATTATTTTGCGCTAACTATTTAGGGCTTGCGGGACTTCAGGCTTTTAGAACTTTAAAGTACAAAATTCCGGAGAAGATTTCGGTTATCAGCTTTGATGATCACGATAGTTTTAAATTGCATACACCAACAGTTTCGGTTATTGCACAGCCTATAGAAGATATAGCGGTTAAGTCGATACAGTTGCTAATGAGTCAGATGACAAATTTTGAAGAATTTAAAGTCGAAAAAGTTCTCAAAAAAGGAACATTGATTGTACGTGAATCGATTTAGATTACAGTCCATTTAAAAAGAAAAAAATTAAAAAGAATAAAAAAGGTAATACTTTTTTTTACCCATTTTACTAAAACGTTTTAGTAAAAATATTCTTCACTTTTTTGACGAGTAGGTCAAACTTTTGAAGATTATTTATTTAACATAAACTGCGAAATAGCTGCGTTTTTTTGAATATTCAGCGCACTATACCTCAAGGTTTTATATTGAGAAGTAAGTTCAAATTTTTTATTAATTATTTAAAGCAACAAACACAAAAACAAAACACAAAACAAAACGAAATCAAAACTAATAACCAAAAAAAATGCTTATGAAACGAATATTAGCAGTGTTAGGAGTGATATTGCTGAGCAGCTTAAGTGCTGCAGCGCAAAATCGATTAATAACAGGCATAGTAGCAGATGCAGAGAACAAGGGAATTGTTGCCGCATCAATCGAGGTTCAAGGAAAACCATTTAGTGCAATTACAGACGCCGAAGGGCGATTTAAAATGAATGTTCCTTCAGGAAAAGTGACTTTGAATGTGTCCTCTATGGGATTTCAGTCAAAACAAGTAGTACTTCAGGAAAACGAAACAAGAGTTTCTGTTGTATTAATTGAAAACACACAAGAATTAAAAGATGTTGTTGTAACCTCATTTGGGGTTAAAAAACAAAAGAAAAGTTTAGGTTACGCAGTTGGAGAAATAAAAGGCGAGGACCTGACTAAAAATAAAGAAATTAACTTAGGAAACGCATTGCAGGGTAAAATTGCCGGTGTTAACGTTTCTGCACCGGTTACAGGGCCTTCTGGTTCGAGCCGCGTTGTAATTCGTGGAGCAACTTCGGCTTCTGGATTAAACCAGCCGTTGTATGTTGTCGATGGAATTCCAATCGATAATACACAACAGGGAAATGCGAACATGTGGGGAGGAGCTGATAAAGGAGATGGTATGTCATCTTTCAATCCAGATGATATTGCTACGCTTTCAGTATTAAAAGGTAGTGCGGCTTCTGCTCTTTACGGATACAGAGGATCAAATGGTGTTATCTTAATTACAACTAAAAAAGGAAAAAGTTCAACCGGAATTGGAGTAGATTTCAGCACAAATTCAACTTTTAATACTCCGGCAAGTCTTTTAAACTGGCAGGATCAGTACGGTGCCGGAGCTCCAAATGCGAGCGGAGTACCTACAAGATTCACTAATTTACAAGAACTTAGAGATTCTTATTACTTTGCATGGGGTGATAAATACGACGGAACGCCATCTTTGTCTCTTGACGGTAAAACAAGACCTTATCAGGCTTACGGAAAAGACAATGTTGAAAATTTCTACAGAACCGGATTTTCTTTCAGTAATACATTAGCAATTTCTGGCGGTAACGAAACAACAAACTTCAGATTGTCTTTCGGAAATACTAAAGACGAATCTATTATGCCGGGAACTACATTTGGAAGAAACAACGTGGCTTTAAGCTTAAATTCGGCTCCAAATAAAAAAATCAGCATAGAAACTAATGCGCAGTATATTTCAGAGAAAAGTCATAACAGACCTTATTTGAATGATTCACCTAGAAACCCATCGTTCCCAACTACGTTCATGACGCCGGGTACAGATATTAGATGGTTAAGCAATCCGTTTGATGCAAATGGAGGTGAAGAAGATTTCTTAGGAGCAAACGTTTATCATACAAACCCTTATTTTGCTACGCAGTCACCTTTAAATGATGACCTTAGAAAACGTTTTATTGGTTCTGCAAAAGTAAACTACAACATTACAGATAAGATTTATGCTAAAGCTGTAATTGGAATTGACGATATCAACTACGAATACACTGAAATTGAGCCAACTGGAATTAACTACAGCCCGGGCGGATCTTTTGAAAACAGAGTTGAAGGACGTACGGAGGTAAATGCTTCAGGGTATTTAGGATACAAAGGAGAAGTAGTTAAAAACATTTCATTAGATGCCTTTATTGGTGCAAACCGTCAGCATAACAGATACAGCGGAATCAAAATGAAAGGAAATAACTTTATTGTTCCTTACAAATATTTCTACGCAAATACACAACCGGATAAAACTGAAAAATTATTCTCAGAAAGCGAAGTAAACTCTTTATTTTACTCAGCTGATATTGGATACAAAGATTTCTTATATGTGAATTTAACAGGTCGTGAAGATTGGTTCTCAACTCTTGATCCTGCAAACAACAGTACTTTTTATCCATCTGTAAGTACGAGTTTCATTTATTCTGAGGTAATTGGTCTTCCGGAATGGATGTCATACGGTAAACTTAGAGCTGGCTGGGGTAATGTTGGAGGTGCTTTGCCAGAAGCTTATGCTTTAGCTTTAACTTACACGACACCAGACGGACAAACAGATTCATTAGGACAGCCAATTTTGGGTGTAAATGGAGAAACAATTCCAAACAGAACTTTAAAACCTTATAACGTAAGTACAATTGAGTTTGGTTTTGAGAATACATTCTTCAATAACAGAGTAAGTACAGATTTGACTTTCTATCAGAAAAAAACAACAAATGATATCACTGATGCTGACGTTTCTCAGGCTTCTGGTTACAGAACTACAAAAATCAACGTAGGTGAAATCATGAACAAAGGGGTGGAGTTTGCTATTAATGTAAAAGCGATTAAAACACCAAGTTTTTCTTGGAACGTAGGATACAATTTTGCTTATAATGATAGTGAGGTTATCAGCCTTTCTGATAAAATTACAACGAAATCATTAGAAGGAAACAGAGACGGTAGAGCTTCTGTAGTTTTAGAAAAAGGACAGCCTTTTGGAGTAATTAAAGCGTATGATTACTTAAGAGATAAAGACGGAAATATCGTAATTGATACTAACGGAAAATTCATGAGAGGAAACTTAATCATTGCTGGACAAGGTGTTGCACCAACTTCAATGGGACTTTCAAATGATTTCTCTTATAAAAACTTTACACTTTCTGTTTTTGTAGATGCTAAATTTGGAGGAGAAATCTATTCTGCTACAAATCAGTTAGGAACACGTTACGGATTATCTGAAATTACACTTCCTGGTCGTGAAGGCGGTATTGCAGTTTCTGGAAAAGATGTTAACGGAAACCCGGTTAACACTACAGTTTCGGCATACGATTACTGGAGAAGTTATAGCGATGTAACATCAAACTTTGTTTACGATGCAGATTTTGTGAAGCTAAGAGCGATCTCTTTTGCTTATAATTTCCCAAAAGCATTTTTACAAAAAACACCATTTCAGTCTGTTAGTTTAGCATTTTCTGCTCATAACTTATGGACTATTTATGACAAAGTTCCAAACATCGATCCAGAGTCAAACTACTCTAATAGTAATGCACAAGGTATGGAGAGAGCTTCAATGCCATTGACAAGAAATTACGGTTTTGCACTTAATGTCAAATTCTAATACGAAATAAGATGAAAAATAAATATATAAAAATATTTTGTGTCGCAATTGTTAGTGCAATGACATTGGCTTCATGCGATAAAGGATTCGAAGAATTAAATAAGAATCCAAATGCTTTAACAGATCCGGCTGTAAAATCAATGTTTACATTGGCTGAGATTTATGTTGACGGACAGGATTTTTCTAACACAAGAGGAAATAACTTATATGCTGCGCAAATTGTACAACAGTTTTCGTCATTAGGAGGACCTGGTTCTAAATATGCTTATTCTTCGGAGTATTCTGCAGCACTTTTTGGAGAAACATACGGTAAAGGATTAAATCAAATTTTCCAATTATTATCAGTTGTACAAAATACGCCGGAAAACTCAAATATGATTCAGGCTTGTAGAATCATGAAAGTTTTCTTGTTCCAAAAGTTAACAGATACGTATGGTGAAGTTCCTTATTTTGAAGCAGGAAAAGGATATAACGGAAACGTTTTTTCTCCTAAATACGATACTCAGGAAGCAATCTACAACGATCTTTTAAAAGAATTAGACGAAGCAGGAACAGCTTTAGATGCAGGAAAACCATTTGTGGGCAACGCTGATTTATACTATCAAAGTGATGTTGCAAGATGGAAAAAACTGGCCAACTCTTTAATGTTAAGAGTAGCAATGCGTTTGTCTAAAGTAAATCCTGCAAAAGCAAAAGAGTTTGTAGAAAAAGCCTATTCTAAAGGTGTTTTTACTTCAAATGATGACAGTCTTGTATTGAAACATGATGCAGGTCCTGCTGGAGTTAAAACAAATCCAATTACTTCTTCATGGGTTAGAAATGACTTAAACGGAGGAGAATCGAATATTAAATTCAGTAAAACATTCATCGATTTATTGAAAAATACAAACGATCCACGTTTAAGAATTTATGCAAAATTAGAAGCTACAGGAAATAACAATCCGGCAAGCCAGCAAGGTTTAGCAAATGATGCAAAAGAATTTCCTGGTGGAGATAAAAAACTGTTTTCAGATCCAAATACTTCAACTGTATTACGTTTAGATGCACCAACTTTAATTATGTCTTATGCCGAAGTTCAGTTTTTATTGGCAGAAGCAGCAGTGAAAGGCTGGAATGTAGGCGGATCGGCTCAGACTTATTATGAAAATGGAGTTAGAGGCGCTATGAATGTTCTAACGATTTTTGGAGACAAAGTACCTGCAGTAACACCAGCAGAATACAACACTTATATAACCACTTATCCATTTAAAACAGCTGGAACAGAAGCACAAAAAATCGAACAGATTATCACTCAAAAATGGATTGTATTATTGTTTAATGGTTTTGAAGCATTCTCAGAATACAGAAGAACAGGATATCCGGTTTTAGTTCCGGTTAATGATCCAACAGGAGATACAAAAGGAACTATTCCAAGAAGATTAATCTACGATCAGTCAGAGCTTATTACGAATGCGGCTAATTATAGAGAAGCCATTCAACGTCAAGGTTTAGATTTAATGACCACTAGAATCTGGTGGGATAAATAATTTTTAAATTGGTTGGTTAGTTAGAATAAGTCGGGTATTATCCATGCCCGGCTTATTTTTAAATCTTTTTGGCAATAAATAAACAAAACACCATTATAGAATTGTATTGAATTTCTTGATTTAAATACCCTTTTTTTCGCAGCAGCAAAGAGCGTTTCTGCTGAAAAAGATGGCATTGTTGTCAATAAATTAAAAAAATACAGAGCAGTAAAAATGTTTTTAAGTTTATTAATAAGCAGGTTTGAAATAACCCAAATCAAATCAATATAAGGCGTATGGCAGTGGTAAGGAAAATATTTTGAGTTGTTTTTTTGAGTTAATAACGAAAAAGTAAATTCTGAAGAGAAGGAATGTAAAGTAAGCGCTGTTCCTTCTCTAAGCTGCCAAAATAATTAAATTGCTTTATCTTTTTAGTAATTTTAAAGAGATTAATATTAGTACTCAGTAAAATGAATTATGCAAAAAAACTTCATTGGCTAATTTCCATTTGTCTTGCAAATTTTTCATCGATCGCAATTGCGCAAAATGTTGATTTGAAGAACAACTGGAGTTACCGTGAAGAAAAAACACAAAAGTGGTATCCAGCGACAGTTCCCGGAGAAATCCATACTGATTTGCTGCGTAATAAATTGATACCAGATCCTTATTATCGTGACAACGAAAAAAAGCTGTTGTGGATAGAACGTAAAAACTGGGAATACAAAACTACATTTCAGGTTACAGCGACATTGCTGAAAAAGAAAAATACCGAATTGGTTTTTGACGGATTAGATACTTATGCATCTGTATATCTTAACAATCAGCTGGTTTTAAAAGCCGATAATATGTTTCGTCAATGGCGGGTTGATGTTAAAAAAGTACTGAAATCAGGAAATAATAATCTCGTTGTGGTATTTCAATCGGCACAAAATGTTGTCGATTCATTGGCCAAAAGAGATTTACCTTTTAAAATTCCGGATAATCCGCGTGCGTATGTTCGTAAAGCACAATATCATTTTGGATGGGATTGGGGACCAAAATTCACAACCTGCGGTATCTGGAAAACACCGCGCTTAGAAGCTTATGACGAAAAAGCTCCTGAGAAACCTTACGTTCTAAATCGTAAAATTGAGCTCATTCAGCAGCCGGACAGTCTTGGTAAATCCTTTTATTTTAAGATTGACGGAAAACCGGTTTATATGAAAGGAGCCAATTATATTCCGTCAGATGCATTTCTTTCAAGAGTTACTAAAAAAGAATACGAAAAAGTAGTTTCTCTGGCCAAAGATGCCAATATGAACATGCTTCGCGTATGGGGAGGCGGCATTTATGAAGACGATTATTTTTATGATTTATGCGATAAATACGGAATCAATGTCTGGCAGGATTTTATGTTTGCCGGCACAATGGTTCCCGGAGATAAAGCCTTTTTTGATAATGTAAAACAAGAAGTACAATATCAGGTAAAACGACTGCGCCATCATCCAAGTATTGTCTTGTGGTGCGGTAACAATGAATCGGACGAGGCCTTTAAAAATTGGGGCTGGATGAAAAGCATGAAATTGTCCAAACAAGATTCAACCAAATTATGGAAGGATTACGTTCGTTTGTTTCATGACAGTATTCCAAAATGGGTTAAAGAAGTCGATGATAAACGTCCGTATTTAAGTTCTTCGCCCATGCACCATTGGTCAAAACAACAAAGTTTGACAGAAGGAGACGGACATTATTGGGGAATTTGGTGGGGATTAGAAGACATTGAAGCCGTAAAGAAAAAAACTGGACGATTTGTAAGCGAATACGGAATGCAGGCAATGCCCAATTATTCGTCTATAGAAAAATTCACCTTGCCGGAAGACCGCTATTTATATTCAGATGTTTTAAATGCGCATCAAAAAGCAGGCAAAGGATTTATCAAGTTAAATGCTTATTTGAATAAATACTTTATCGATTCGACCAAAATAAAAAAGATGAACGTGGAGGATTACAGCTATCTAACACAATGTCTGCAGCATTATGCAATTAAAAATATTGTAGGCATTCATCGTTCTAAAGCGCCGTATAATATGGGAACTTTAGTTTGGCAGCTAAACGACTGCTGGCCTGTAGCAAGCTGGAGCATCACCGATTATGATAACCGACAGCCCAAAGCAGCCTGGTATGCCATTCGAGAAGCTTACAGAGACGATATAAAACCAGAAATCGACTTGACACGTCCAATAGATTTAAAACTGGAAGACCCAAAAATAACCTGGCAGATAAAAGGAAACAAAGTCATTTTGAAAGCCCAAAAGCAGGCAAAATATGTTTACATTTCCATGAAAGGATATACCGGAAAATGGAGCGATAATTATATTGATTTAGCAGCCGGAGAAGAAAAAATAATTTCGTTTGAGGGAGAAGTTGTTAAACCAGATATTAAGGTTTTTTCTTTATTTGAGGTTTTGGAGAGGAATAAATAAAGGTGCAAAGAGGCAGAGGTACAAAGGAACAAAGGTTTTTCCGTAGAGACGCACCGCAGTGCGTCTACGTACAGTAATAAAAATAAAGGTACTAAGATGCTAAGGTTCTAAGTTGCTAAGAAAAAGAGCAAAGGAGCAGAGGTTCAAAGGGATAAAGGTTTTTCCGTAGAGACGCACCGCAGTGCGTCTACACAGAGTAATAAAATATTGGTGTTAATCCGTTTAACCTGTGTTATCCGTGGTCAATACAGCCAAACAAAATATAAAACAAACAACATGGTTACAAAATACAATAGAATTGCTTTAGGAGGCATTTTGGCATTAAACCTATTTTTTGCCAATCCTGCGATTTCACAGGAAAAGAAAGCAAAACAAACGAGTTTAGATTATACACAATATGTAAATCCGCTTATTGGTTCAGCAGGGCATGGTCACGTATTTGTTGGAGCCAATGTTCCTTTTGGTGCCGTACAATTAGGCCCGGTAAATGTTTTTGAAGGCTGGGATTGGTGCAGTGGTTACAATTATGCCAGCAATACTATATTAGGTTTTACACATACGCATTTAAGCGGTACCGGAATTGGCGATTTAAATGATATTCTTTTATTGCCAGTATCAGGAAAAGTAGCACTTACCAAAGGAACAAAAGAAGACATGGTAAACGGTTACGGGTCGTATTTCTCCCATAAAAACGAAGTTGTTAAACCAGGATATTACAGTGTTTTATTAGATAAATACAAAGTCAAAGCCGAGCTGACAGCAAGTGAAAGAGTCGGTTTTCACAAATATACATTCAGTTCAGCCGATGATAACCATGTTTTAGTTGATTTGGCAGACGGAATAGGCTGGGACAAACCGGTAAAAACATTTATAAAAAAAATAAACGAAACCACACTGGCAGGCTACCGCTATTCGGCAGGCTGGGCAGTAGATCAGCGTATTTATTTTACAATGGAATTTTCTGAACCAATTGCTAATATCACTTTATACGACAGCACTGCAATTGTAAAAGGCAATGAAGGCGAAGGCTTAAAAATGAAAGCCGTTTTAGATTTTAAAACCTTAAAAAACAAACAGGTTTTAGTAAAAGTCGGAATATCTCCGGTGAGTTCAGAGAATGCTGCAGCAAACATAAAAGCCGAGATTCCGAATTGGGATTTTGATAAAGTTACCAAAGAAGCGAGTTCAAAATGGAATAAAGAGCTTAATAAAATTCAGATAAAAGGAAATGATAAAACAATGAAAGTTTTTTATACTTCATTGTATCATACCATGTTTGCACCATCTATTTTTAATGATGTTAACGGAGATTATAGAGGAACAGATAAAAAAGTCTACGAAAAAGCGAATTTCACTAATTACACGACTTTTTCACTTTGGGATACCTACCGCGGACTTCATCCTTTATACACGATCACGCAGCCGGAAAAAATTAATGATATCGTTAAATCGTTTCTAGCCATTTACCAGCAGCAAGGCCGATTACCGGTTTGGCACTTAATGGGTAACGAAACCAATACCATGAACGGAAATCACTCGATAGCCGTTATTGTCGACGCTTACTTAAAAGGATATCGTGATTATGATACCGAATTGGCTTATGAAGCAATCAAAAAAACAGCTATGCAAACGCGCGACGGAATGGATTATGTTCAGAAACTAGAATACATTCCGGCTGATAAAATGCTGGAATCTGTTGGAAATGCGCTGGAATATGCCATCGATGATTATTGCGTTGCTCAAATGGCAAAGGCATTAAATAAAACAGAAGATTATACCTATTTCACCAAAAGAGCCAATTTATACAAACTTTATTTCGATAAAGAAACCACTTTTATGAGAGGTAAATTAACCAACGGAAATTGGAGAACACCATTTAATCCGCTTTCATCAGCACATCGAAAAGATGATTATGTCGAAGGAAACGCATGGCAGTACACTTGGCTTGTGCCACATGATCCGTATGGTTTGATCGAATTGTTTGGAAACGACGATAAATTTTTAGCCAAATTAGATTCACTATTTTTAATTACAGATAAAGTTGAAGGCGAAGAAATTTCTCCGGACATCAGCGGTTTAATTGGGCAGTACGCTCAGGGTAACGAACCCAACCATCATATCCCGTATTTGTATGCTTATGCAGGACAACCGTGGAAAACTGCCAAATTAATTCGCGAAATTGACGATAAATTTTACTCCACAAAACCAGACGGATTATGCGGTAACGAAGACTTAGGTCAAATGTCGGCTTGGTATGTTTTATCATCAATGGGATTCTATTCTGTTAATCCCGCAAACGGAATTTATGTTTTAGGAAGTCCATTAGTAAACAGCGCTGTTATCCATCATAAAAAAGACATTTCATTTACAGTAAACGCCATAAACAACAGCGCCGTAAACATGTACATTCAAAAAGCAGAATATAACGGAAAACCCTATACAAAGTCGTACATCACACATGATATGATAGTTAAGGGAGGAGAATTGAAATTGTTTATGGGAAGTAAACCATCGACAACTTTTGGAGTTAAGAAAGAAGATAGACCGCTTTAGAAGTTGGCAGTTTTCAGTCTCAGTTTTTCAGTTTTCTGCAAAGTTAAAAAAACTGTAGATATTAATTTAAAAAAGTTTAAAGCCTAAAGCTTACTGCTTAAAGCCTACAGCATAAAAAACAAAAATATGAAAATAAAGAGTTTAATTTTTCTTGGATTAATGCAATGCGTTTTTGTAAATGCACAGCTTAAAGACCCTGTAGAATATGTAAACCCGTTAATGGGAACACAATCGCTGCATAATCTTTCAAACGGAAATACTTATCCTGCCATCTGCAGGCCTTGGGGAATGAATTTCTGGACAGCGCAAACAGGAAAAATGGGCGATGGATGGGCATATACTTACACCGCAGAGAAAATCAGAGGATTTAAGCAAACCCATCAGCCTTCGCCGTGGATGAACGATTACGGTCAGTTTTCGATTATGCCGGTTACAGGTAAATTGGCTTTCGCCGAAGATGAACGAGCAAGTTGGTTTAGTCATAAAGCAGAAGTTTCGAAGCCCTATTATTACAGCGTTTATTTGGCCGATCATGATGTAACAACCGAAATTACAACAACAGAAAGAGCAGCCCATTTTCAGATTACATTTCCTGAAAACGAAAAATCTTCGATTGTTATTGATGCATTTGACAAAGGCTCTTACATCAAAATCATTCCATCAGAAAATAAAATTATTGGCTATACCACACGTAACAGCGGCGGTGTACCAGAGAATTTTAAAAACTATTTTGTGTTAGTATTCGACAAACCATTTTCGAATAATGCTACCTGGATGGATAAAATCCTGACAAAAGATAAATTGGAAGCAGCAGGACTTCATGTAGGCGCAGTAATTGGATTTAAAACTAAAAAAGGAGAAAAAGTGCATGTAAGAACAGCTTCTTCTTTTATAAGTCTGGAGCAAGCTGAATTAACTTTAAAAAATGAATTAGGCACCGCTTCTTTTGAAGAAAATGTGGCGCAGTCTAAAAACGAATGGAATAAAGTTTTAGGAAAAATTGCCGTAGAAGACACTAACGAAGAACAGTTGAAAACTTTTTATTCTTGTTTGTATCGTACAGTTTGTTTTCCTCAGAAACAATATGAAATAGATAAAGACGGAAAAATTGTGCATTACAGTCCGTATAACGGAAAAGTTTTACCTGGATATATGTATGCAGGAACAGGATTTTGGGATACTTTTCGTGCCTTGTATCCTTTGCTTAATTTAGTATATCCTTCTATAAATACAGAAATGCAGGAAGGTTTAATTAACGATTACAAAGAAGGCGGCTTTTTACCAGAATGGTCAAGTCCGGGCTTTAGAAATGTAATGGTGGGAAATAATTCAGCTTCTGTAGTTTCAGATGCTTACATGAAAGGATTACGCGGTTACGATATCAATAAACTTTACGAAGCATTGCAGCACGGCGCCAATAATGAAGGTCCGATGGATGCTGTGGGAAGGAAAGGAGTTCAGTTTTATAATAGTCTGGGGTATGTGCCTTATGATGTTAATATAAATGAAAACGCCGCAAGAACACTGGAATATGCTTATGATGATTTTGCAATTTGGAAATTAGCCAAAGCATTAGACCGTCCGAAAAAAGAAATTAATCTGCTTGAAAAGCGAATGATGAATTATAAGAAATTATATAATCCATCGATCGGGTTAATGAGCGGCCGAAATAAAGACGGAAGTTTTCCGCCAAATTTTAATCCTTTTAAATGGGGAGATGCTTTTACAGAAGGAAACAGCTGGCATTACAGCTGGAGCGTATTCCACGACATTCAGGGTTTAATCGATTTAATGGGCGGCGAGAAAAAATTCACAGCAAAACTAGATGCTGTATTTTCAACTCCTCCGGTTTTTGATGATAGTTATTATGGTGCCGTAATTCATGAAATAAGAGAAATGCAGATCATGAATATGGGACAATATGCACATGGAAATCAGCCAATTCAGCACATGATTTATTTGTACAATTATGCCGGAGAACCTTGGAAAACACAATATTGGTCAAGAGAAGTAATGAATCGTTTGTACAAACCAACTCCTGACGGATATTGCGGTGATGAAGATAACGGACAGACTTCGGCCTGGTATATTTTCTCTGCCATGGGATTTTATCCTGTTTGTCCGGGAACAGAAGAATATGTACTGGGAGCACCCTTATTTAAGAAAGCAACAGTACAATTTGAAAACGGAAAACAGCTTATTATCAATGCTCCAAACACATCAGATACAAGCAGATATGTAAACGAGTTAAAATGGGATAATTCCGTTTACAATAAAAATTATATCAATCATTTTGATGTATTAAAAGGAGGCGAACTAAATTTTGATATGACAAGTTCTCCAAATTTACAAAGAGGTACAACATCAGAGGCGTATCCGTATTCTTATTCAACTTCAAAATAAAACTATGCAGTCACGTAGAAAATTTATAAAAAATACAGGGATTTTTTCGGCAGGATTATTAGCACTTCAAACCGATGTTTTCGGGCTTGATTCAGATACTTTTCAGTTTCCGCTAAAAGATTTTATTACCAAAAGACCTCCGTTAGCCGAAAGAAAATTTACAAGTAAGGCAGTCGAAGCAGCTATTGTACGAATCAAAAAACAAATTGCAAATCCGGAATTAGCCTGGTTATTTGAAAACTGTTTCCCAAATACACTCGATACAACAGTCGATTTTGAAATTATTGACGGTAAACCTGATACTTATGTCATTACAGGAGATATCGATGCGATGTGGCTCCGTGACAGTACGGCTCAAATCTGGCCATATATACCTTTTGTAAAAGAAGATCCTAAATTGGCCGAATTGGTAAAAGGCGTAATCAATCGTCAGGCAAAATGTATTTTACTTGATCCTTATGCCAATGCTTTTTACAAAGATTTTACCAAAGAAAGCGAATGGAAACATGACCTTACCAAAATGCAGCCCGGAATTCACGAAAGAAAATGGGAAATCGACAGTTTGTGTTATCCAGTTCGATTAGCTCACGGATATTGGAAAGAAACAGGAGATATCAGTTTATTTGATGCAAAATGGAAAGAAGCCATGCTGTTAATTCTGCAGACTTTTAAAGAGCAGCAAAGATTAGACGGAAAAGGTGGGCCTTATAGCTTTCAGCGTCAAACAGCTTGGGCGACAGACGGAGTTCCGTTAGGCGGTTACGGATATCCGGTAAAACCCTGTGGCTTAATTGTCTCTACTTTTAGACCAAGCGATGACAGCACCTTATTTGGTTATTTAATTCCAAGTAACATGTTTGCGATTGAAGTATTGGGTTATTTAATCGAAATATTCTCTTTACCAGCTTTAAAAGACAATGATTTAGTCGCTAAAGCAAAAGAATTAAGAGATCAGGTTCAAAAAGGATTACAGGAAAACGGAATCATCGAACATCCAAAATTCGGAAAAATTATTGCTTTTGAAGTAAACGGATACGGCAGTTTCCACATGATGGACGATGCCAATGTACCTTCGTTATTATCACTGCCTTATTTGGGTGCCATTGAACCAAATGATCCTTTATATCTAAACACACGTAAAGTAGTACTATCAGAAAACAATCCGTTTTTCTATAAAGGGAAAGCAGGAGAAGGTATTGGTGGCCCGCATACCGGAGTCGATACCATCTGGCCTATGAGTATTGTTTTAAGAGCGATTACAAGTGTAGACGAAAAAGAAATTAAAACGTGTATAAGCAACTTAATAAAAACCAATGCCGATACCGGATTTATGCATGAATCATTTCATAAAGACGATGTAAACAAATTTACCCGTAAATGGTTTGCGTGGGCAAATACACTATTTGGAGAAATGATTGTACACACAAGCATTCATTATCCTCAAATTTTAAAAGATAAAAATATCTAGAATTAGTAAGCTAAACAAGGAAAAATGAATACATCATACGCCATTGGGCTAGATATAGGAGGCACACACATTACGGCAGCAGTTATCAATAAAACAGAAATGAAAGTCATTGACTTTTCTTTATATAAAGAATCATTTGACTCTAATTTACCCGTAGAGCAGGTAATGAATATTTGGAAAAGAGTCATTAATACTTCGATCGAAAATTCTAAAGTAAATGTAATAACAGGAGTAGCTGTTTGCATGCCGGGACCTTTTGATTATGAAAAAGGCATCTGCTGGATAAAAGATCAGTCTAAATACGAACATTTTTACGGATTAAATGTTCGCGATTTAATTTTGGAAAGCCTTAATTTTTCAAAAGATTTTCCGGTACTTTTTGAAAATGATGCTGTTTGTTTTGGCAAAGGGGAAGTTTTTAAGCAGCAGGAAAATCTTTCTAAAAAAGTAATGGCCGTTACTTTAGGTACCGGATTAGGCGCTTGTTTTATTGATAAAGGCCTATCGATAAGTTCCGGTAATTCAGTACCGGCAGACGGCGAGATATACAATCTTCCTTATAAAGAAGGTATGGCCGAAGATTATGTTTCAGTACGCGGTCTTTTATCGCATTATAAGTCTTTAAAAGAAGTTGACCTTAACAACGGATTGGAACTTTATAATTTAGCTGTTAATGGAGATCAGTCGGCTGTTAAAGTATTTGAAACAATGGGAGAAGATTTGGCTGCGGTTGTGATTCCGTGGTTAAATAATTTCTCTGCAGATCATATTATTATTGGCGGAAAAATAGCTAATGCAAGCGATTTATTCTTGTCTTCATTTAATAAAACACTTAAAGATTCTGGTGTAGAAGTACAGGTTTCCATTTCGACAGATAATGAAATTGCAGCTTTATTAGGAGCCGTAAGCTTTCTTTGTGATTAAGCTAAGCATGTACATAAAAGATTTTTTTTCACGCAGATTTAGCAGATTTTTTAATAGAGTTTGCAAAGAATAATCTGCTAAATCTGCTGAAACTGCGAGAGCTTTTTTATATTTTTCAAATCATTCTAATTCCTTAATCTGTGGCAGAATAAAACTTTTGCTTAAAATAGATTTTTATTTCCGAATGATTCTAAAAAGAAAACGGATGAGCAAATGTTCATCCGTTTTCTTTTTTCTTATTTAATTTCAATTATTTCAAACCTTCTCTAATTGTCTGTACAAAAGCTTCAACCGGCTGAGCTCCGGAAACTGCATATTTTCGATCAAAAACGAAAAACGGAACTCCTTGCACACCAATTTCCTGTGCTTCCTTAATATCACCTTTTACATCGCTTAAATAAAGGTTTTCGTTTTCAATAACTTCTTTTACCTCATTCGCATTTAAACCTGCTTTTTCTCCTAATTCGATTAAAGTAGCAGCATCGTTTAAATCTCTTCCTTCTGTAAAATAAGCCTTAAAGAAAATTTCTTCCATTTCGTCACCTAAATTATTCTTTTTAGCCAAATGAATAATTCGATGAGAAGTTAAAGAGTTTGAGATAACAGCTTTATCAAAGTTATAGGCTAAACCAACGCTTTTGGCGCGTTCTACGACACCTTTATGCATTTCTCTTGATTGCTCAACAGAAATACCTTTTCGTTCTGCTAAAAACGTATAAACGTCTTTTCCAGATTGTGGTTCGATAGTAGGATCAAGCTGGAAACTTTTCCACTCAATTTCAAATTCATCAGAAGGAAACGCTTCTAAAGCCGTTTCCAACTGTCTTTTTCCGATATAACAAAACGGACACATGATGTCCGACCAAATTTCTATTTTCATAATTACAAAGTTAAAGAAAAATTTGTTTTGAGTTTGTGTACACTAACCGCAAAGTTCGCAAAGATTTTTCCACAAAGCTTTGCGTTCTTTGTATTTGTAAACATAATCTGAGTACAAAAAACTTTGCGCACTTTGCGTTAAAAATCTACACAAGTTTATCCGAATCTATCAAAAAACACATTTTCAAAATCATAAAGTTTACTGAGCAAATAAGATTGCTTCGTTTCTCGCAATGACTAAAACTAAAAAACCGCAACTCTTAAAAAAGAATTGCGGTTTCTAGGTATAAAAAATGGTTGGTTAATAGCGATATTTTTTTTTACAATGATATGTCTTTAATTTCAAATTAAAAAAAATCCCTGTAACAAAAAGAAGTTTTGATGTTAACTATTTAACATTACAGGCATTACCAACATTGTAACTGTTTCACCTTCTTCTAAACCATCAGCAGGAGTTAAAATCCCGGCTCTGTTAGGCAGTGACATCTCTAACATAATAATATCTGACTGCAGATTCGTAAGCATTTCGATTAAGAAACGAGAGTTAAAACCAATTTGTAAATCATCACCTTGATAATCACAAGTCAATCTTTCTTCTGCTTTGTTTGAGTAATCGATATCTTCAGCAGAAACATTTAATTCAGCTCCTGCAATTTTTAAACGAATTTGGTGTGTAGTTTTGTTTGAGAAAATCGCAACACGACGTACAGAACTTAAAAATAAAGAACGGTCGATCATTAATTTGTTTGGATTTTCTTTTGGAATTACCGCTTCGTAATTAGGGTATTTTCCGTCGATTAAACGACACATTAAGATATAATTGTCAAATGAGAAAGTCGCATTCGAATCGTTGTATTCAATTTTTACTTCAGCATCAGAACTTCCTAAAATACTTTTTAAAATATTTAAAGGTTTTTTTGGCATAATAAAATCAGCAACCTGAGATGCTTTTACATCTGCACGGGCATATTTTACTAATTTATGAGCATCTGTAGCAACAAAAGTCAATCCTTCTGGAGAGAACTGGAAGAAAACACCAGACATTACCGGACGTAAATCATCGTTTCCGGCTGCAAAGATTGTTTTGCTTACAGCAGTAGCTAAAACATCAGCAGGAACCAAAGTTACAGACGGATCTTCCAGGCTTACAGATTTAGGAAATTCTTCTCCGGCAGCATACGCTAATGCATATTTACCTGAGTTAGAACTAATCTCAACAGTATTGTTGTCTTCAACTGTAAAAGTTAAAGGCTGTTCTGGAAATGTTTTTAAAATTTCAAGTAAAAGTTTTGCCGGTACAGCAACACTTCCTTTACTTGTAGAATCGATTGATAATGTAGCAGACATAGTGGTTTCAAGATCTGAAGCCGAAACAGTCAACTCATTATTGTCTAGTTCAAATAAAAAGTTATCTAAAATAGGAAGTGTATTATTGCTGTTAATAACACTACCTAAAACTTGTAATTGTTTTAATAAGTACGAACTCGATACTATAAATTTCATCGTCTTTTGTTTTATTTTTTGGAGTATACTTTAGTATTTGGCGCTAAAGATACGGATTACAAATATATCGTAAACATTCTAAGTTTCGCAATTTTTTTATTAACATCTATTTACTGTATTTTCTTTTTCTGATAAAGGTAAATACCAACCCGAAAACCAATAAAATAAGAATTGGAAGTCCGATAGTTATGAATTGCGTTGTCGTATAATTTTCGTAAACTTTCTCTTTGTCTAATAATGGCAGTTCAACATCTTTGCTTCTAATGTTAATAAGTCCGGTATCATCGAGCAGATAATTGATGCAGTTCATCATAAAATCTTTATTGTCGTAAAGGTTTCCGGTTCTTTGATCGTAACCCAATTCAACCGGCATCATGTTTTTATCCAGCTGATTTCTGGCAATATCTCCATCGGCAACTACGATCATTTTGGTTGGCTTTCCTTTTGCCTGAAATGAATTTTCTTTAAATGGCAGCACACGATTTTCAAAAGCCGAATGAAAACTTCCTTCTAATAAAACAGAAAGATTTTGATTTCCTTTATTCAAATAATCAGCAGGAGTAGTTTTCTCGGTTACAATATTCAGATTGATTTCTGAAGGTGTTCCAATTACTTTTGAATATTGAGAGGACTGCAGTAAAACTGTCTTTTTGATTCCGTTTTTCAAAGTATCAATCGGGTTCGCAAAATCAAATTTAATTCCGCCTAAATTCTTTACAATTGGATGCTGGCTTGCAGGTTGAACCAACGGTGCAAATTTCCAGATAAAATCCTGATATTGAGTAGCGCTTCCTTGTTCTCCGGTTGCCAGTTTTATCGGGCTTCCGTTTTCGTCTTTAATTAAATCAGGATTAATTCTGAATCCGTATTTAAAGAACATATCGTTTAAATTCAAATCTCTTGGATACGCCAGAGTTGCACCCGCCTGATTGTATAAACTGTCCATATCTGCGGCAACCTGATCAATTAACCACAACGTTTTACCGCCGTTCATGATAAATTGATCCAGAACTTGTTTTTCTTCGTCTGAGAATTTTTCAGTTGGTTTTGAGATTATCGCTAAATCGTATTTTTTCAGCGCATCTAAAGTTCCGTTTGGATCTTTGGCAACAGAATCTAAAGTAAAAGGCCCGATATAGTAACTTTCCTTGATTTGTCTTAATAACTTACCAATATGAATTTCAGACAATTCGCCATTTCCTTTTATAATAGCGACTTTCTTTTGTTTGTCTTTTGATATTTTATTAATCGCATCGGCAATTGAATATTCTAAATGCTGAATCGATCCAATTACTTTTTGAGTAGTCGAAGCGCCCATGATGTTTTTCAGCAAAGGAATATTAACTTCTTTATTGTCATAAACCGCAACTGCCCACGGAAATACCATTGCCTGAGATTGTTTTCCTTTATCGTCAACGGTAATATTTACAGGAGTAAGGCCTTTTTGGTAAAGTGACTTTACAATAGCCATGCTTTCGTCTTCGTTTTCCATTGGGTTAACAAATTCAAAAACGATGTTGCTGTTGTAAGCCTGAAATTCTTCGAGTAATTGTTTGGTTTCCTGCTGTAAACGTCTAAAATCTGCAGGAAGTTCGCCCTGCATATAAATTTTAATCGACAACGGGTTTTTTACCTGTTTTATAATCTGCAAAGAAGTTGGCGATAAAGTATATCGTTTGTCTTTGGTTAAATCAAAACGGTGAAAAAATAAGCTTCCAAGAACATTTAAAACAATTAAAATAAAAATTGTAATGCCTAATGTTTTAAGATTTAATTTATTAGATGCTTTCATTACGCTTTAAAAGATTTTAATTGATAAACGGTAAAAGATAAAAATAAAACGCTGATGCTTAAAAAGTAAATTACATCGCGGGTATCGATAACGCCTCGGCTCATACTTTTAAAATGATCCTGCATTCCAAATGCTGAAATGATATTAGATTGTCCAGGAACTAATGAAGCCAATCCTTCAAATCCAAAATAAAATAAGAAGCATAAAAATACCGCAATAATAAAGGCAACAATTTGGTTTTCTGACAGAGTAGAAGTAAAGATGCCAATTGCCGAATAAGAAGCAATTAAAAACAACAATCCGAAATAGGAACCAATTGTGCTTCCCATATCAATATTTCCTTCAGGTGCGCCTAAACTCGAAATTACTTTTACGTAAATAAAAGTTGGAATAATGGCTAAAATTATCAGGAAGAATGATCCAAGGAATTTTCCGTTTACAATTTCCCAGATCGATAATGGTTTGGTTAAAAGCAATTCCAGCGTTCCTTGTTTTCTTTCGTCAGAGAAACTTCTCATGGTTACGGCCGGAATCAGGAAAATTAAAATCCACGGAGTTAAAGTGAAAAACGGAGTCAAATCAGCATAACCTGTGTTTAATATATTGTAATCTCCTTCAAATACCCATAAAAATAGTCCGTTGCTGATTAAGAAAATCGCAATGACCAAATAGCCGATAGGAGAACCAAAAAAGGATTTTATTTCTCGTAAAATGATTGATTTCATGTATAACGTTTATTCGTTTATTTGTTTAATCGTGTATTTGTTTTTTTGCTTTGCAGTTAAATAGTTCGAGTTTTTTAATTTAAACTAACCAATTTATCCACGCTCCAGGCTTCCGGCTTTGCGTTGAATAACTTTTTTGTAAAACTCCAAACCGAATTAAATAATTCAGATTGTCTGTAATTTTCTAAATCTTGTTCTGTTTCCCAATAACTGTAAGTGAAAAATATGCATTTGTTATTTTTATCCTGATACAATTCTAAAAAACGATTTCCGTCTGCATTTCGTATTTTATCTTTCACCGATTCAAAATTTTCCAGAAAATCCGGAATTTTTTCTTCATGAAAACTCATTTTTACAATTCTAACGAACATGTATATAATTTTAGATTTTAGATTGTTGATTTTAGATTTGTTGAAACCTCAAACCGTACAGGTGCGCAAAAATACCAAAATTGATTGTTCTTTTTAGGAAAAAATAAAATATTATAAATATAGTTTTTCCACAATATTGTCATTGCGAGGAACGAAGCAACCGCACTAACAAAAGATGTCAAATAGATTAAGTAAATGAGATTGCTTCGTTCCTCGCAAAGACCAATCTTTGTAGAGCTTCTTGCAATTGACAAGAAGACGAAAATATCAGTGTAAATCCGCTCAATCCGCAGAATCTGCGAGCCATTTAATCTAAAGTCTGAACTCTAAAATCTAAAATCAACTACGAAAACTTAATTGTAATCACATCACGGTAATTTAATCCCAATAAACTATTGGCAGAACCTACTTTAGAAGGGTTGCTTCTAAAAATAGCGATTTCAAGAAAACCGGCTTCATTAAAAATAGCCAGTTTTTCGCCTTCATAAGTTTTAATTGGATATTTATCCGAAGTAGCGATATCAGAATAATTAGGCAGAATCGTTTTGATACTTTTTGGTTTCATGACAATCTCATACGGACGACCGCGTGAAATTTCTAAGAATTGCTTTTTAGAAATATTCGTCACTACGTTTCCAAAATGATCGATATAAATAACGTAGCCTTTCAGAGAATTTCCATCAGCAGCAACGACAGGTTGTAATTCCGTTACTTCTTTAACAGCCGGAATTTCTTTTCCAATAACATTCAGCAAACCGCCTTTTGCAATATGACAGGCCACTTGAATAAAAATATCCAAATCGCTGAATTCAATAGGAAAACGATCGTGAATATTAATTTCGACAATCTTCTGCGGTACGATCTTCTGTGTAAGCATGCTTAAGATTCCGTTATCGGCACAAATAAAGTAATGATCGTTCCATTGCATGGCAATATGCTGATTCTCTTTATTGCGTTCAATATCGACTCCAATTAAGTGTACCGTTCCTTTTGGAAAGCTCAAATAAGAGGCGCCAATAACATAACTTGCTTCGGCAGTATTAAATGGATCTATATCATGCGAAATGTCAATAATAACAGCATCTGAGATCTCAGAAAGAATTTTACCCTTCAGCGAACCAACAAAGTGGTCTTTTAAGCCGTAATCAGTAGTGAGGGTAATTATTGACATCATTTTGTTTATAACTATTGGTAGTTTTTAACTCGAATTTTTATTAAATTTGAGAAATGCAAATCTAGTAATACTAAATACAAATTGAAAGAAAGAAAAGACAATTTACAATAAATATATAGTAGTCTTAGTTTTTAGTTTCAGTTTTCAGTGTTTTAACAAAAAGTGATTTTATTCGATAATTATAATGGTGAAAAAGGTCCAATTTTCAGTATCAGGATTCAGTTTTAGAACTGTAAACTGTGACTGCCGGCTGTGACTGTAAACTGTAAACTAAAGAAAAATACCCGACAGCAATAGATTTCAAAACAAATTTATTTTTAATTTAAATTTATCTCATTTGAACGAAAGAATTATCGAGCTAATAGACATCGCTCCAAAAGACTTTTGGGGCGCGCAGGATTCTCATCTTGAAATTATAAAAAAGTACTACCCAAAGCTTAAAATCGTAGCGCGAGGGACAACTTTAAAAGCCTTTGGCGAAAAAGAAGTTTTAGATGAATTCGAAAAGAGATTTCAGAGGCTTATGCTTCATTTTACCAGATACAACAACATTGACGATAATGTAATTGAACGTGTAATAATGAGTGATGGTCAGGATGAAAAAAAAGCATACGATCATGACAAAATATTAGTTCACGGTGTTGGCGGTAAGATTATTAAAGCCATGACACCCAACCAGCAGTTACTGGTAGATACCATTAAAAAAAATGACATGGTATTTGCAATTGGACCTGCCGGAACGGGAAAAACCTACACAGGTGTTGCAATGGCTGTAAAAGCACTTAAAGACAAAGAAGTAAAAAGGATCATACTAACGCGTCCGGCGGTAGAAGCAGGAGAAAATCTTGGTTTTTTACCCGGCGATATGAAAGAAAAACTAGATCCTTACATGCAGCCTCTTTACGATGCTTTGCGCGATATGTTACCAAATGAAAAACTAGAAGATTACATTTTAAAAGGAATTATCCAGATTGCGCCTTTGGCATTTATGCGCGGACGTACACTAGATAATGCCTTTGTAATTCTGGACGAGGCGCAAAATACAACGCACTCGCAAATGAAGATGTTTTTGACACGTATGGGAAAAAACGCCAAGTTTATGATTACAGGAGATCCTGGTCAGGTCGATTTACCGCGACGCACTATTTCTGGTCTTAAAGAAGCTATTTTGGTTCTTAAAGACATTGAAGGAATTGGAATTATCTATCTGGATGATAAAGATATCGTTCGTCACAGATTAGTTAAAAAGGTAATCGACGCTTATAAGCAAATAGAAAACCACGACTAAATTTTAATTTTTAGCGAAATGTTAAATGTAAATCGTAAAATGTGTTTTAACATTTATTAATATTCGTTTTGCACTTATTTCCTTGGGAAAAGTGTAAAACGAATATTTTTTTTAATTTGATTTAATGTATTGTTTGTCAGGCTGAGCGAAGTTGAATCCTTACTGCAATTTATGAAAGAATAAGAAAATGAAAGAACTAGATGATTTCTATTTAAACCAAGATGAATCTGTTAAAGAAACATTTCTTGCATTAAAAGAAATTATTCTAAAACAAGACCAAGACATTACACATGTTTTAAAATACGGAATGCCTTTTTTCTGTTACAATGGAAAAATGTTCTGCTATTTATGGATTCACAAAAAACTAAAACAACCTTATATTGGTATTGTAGAAGGAAAACATTTTGAAGAACCTTTTTTGATTCAGGAGAAACGTTCGCGAATGAAAATTATGATGCTGAACTCCAACGAAGATCTTCCTTTAAAACAGATTGAATCGATAATTCAGAAAGCCATAAATCTATACAAATCAGGAATAATAAAAGTTTAAAGTGCTTAAAATGCAATATTTAACCAAATAGTTAAATAAATAATAAACTTGCTCCATTTTTGGTTTTCAGAGCTTGTAAACTTTGCTTTACTGAGCTTAAAGCTGTAAATTTGCACATCATAAATAGTTGATATTAATATGACAAAACTTAAAAATATAAAAGTTGTAGTAAGTGACCTTGACGGAACTTTACTCAACCCTCAACACCGAATTTCAGATTACACTAAATCAATTTTTCAGGAACTTCACAATCAAAATTATCTTATTGTAGTGGCAACAGGACGTCATCATCTTGATGCAATGGCTATTATTGAAACACTGGAAGTTCCGGTATATTTAGTGAGTTCAAACGGAGCGAGAATCCATTCACCTAATAAAGAAGAACTTTTTGCTTTTAACTTAGACAGCGATGTGGTAAAAGCCGCTTTAAATGTTGAAATCGATCCTGCAATTACGGTGGTTTTATTTAAAGAAAATGTTTGGCAGACTAATAAATGGAACGAAAAATTAAATTCTTTCCAAGCCGACTTAAAATACCGTCCGGAATTAGTAGACTATAAATCGCTGGAAGATTTTGGAGCCATTAAAATTTTCTTTTCATGCGAAGATCATGAGAAATTAGTAAAATTAAAAGATGCTGTTTTGGCCAATTCTTCAGAACATTTACACCATGCTTTTAGTTTACCAACCTGTTTGGAATTTATGGATAAATCTATAGATAAAGCCGTTTCTATCGAACAAGTACTCGAAAAAGAAGGCTATACTTTAGATCAGGCCGTTGCTTTTGGAGATGGTTTTAACGATGTTCAAATGTTATCGGCATCAGGAAAAGGATTAATTATGGGTAATGCTCCGGCTATTTTAAAAGAAACACTGCCTAATCTGGAAGTTATTAAAACAAATGCCGAAGATGGTGTAGCAAGATATATTGCTTCAAAAATATTAGATAAAGAATTAGTATAAAACTAATTGTTTTTTTTTTTTTTTGCCACGAATTGCGCAAATTTCCACGAATTATTTACTGTAGCAATCAAACTGATTCAGTTGCTGAAAATTTGTGGAAATTGGTGTAATTCGTGGCAGATTTTTTTGTTTAGTTTATTGAAAACCGAAATATTTCACATTTCTTACTTTATCTCTTTCTTTTGATGATGAAACTCTGTGAAATAATTTTAAATTTGCATTCATAAAAAACAACACAACTAGATAATGAGCAATACAATTACAACCACAAATTTTAATTTCCCAAACCAGAAATCAGTTTACCGCGGAAAAGTTAGAGAAGTTTACAATATTAACGACGAACTTTTAGTAATGGTGGCTACTGACAGGCTTTCGGCATTTGATGTGGTTTTACCAAAAGGAATTCCGTACAAAGGACAAATTTTGAATCAGATTGCAACAAAATTCATGGAATTAACTCAGGATATTGTTCCAAACTGGCTTATTGCAACTCCGGATCCAAACGTTGCTGTTGGACATTTATGCGAGCCTTTTAAAGTAGAAATGGTGATTCGCGGTTATCTTTCGGGACATGCTGCACGTGAATATGCGGCAGGAAGAAAACAAATCTGCGGTGTTACTATGGCCGATGGTTTAAAAGAAAATGACAAATTTCCTGAGCCAATTATTACGCCGACTACAAAAGCAGATAATGGTTCTCATGATGAAGATATTTCTCGCGAAGATATTTTAGCAAAAGGAATTGTTTCAGAGGAAGATTATTTAGTTTTAGAAAAATACACTCGTGATTTGTTTCAAAGAGGAACTGAAATTGCAGCTTCAAGAGGTTTAATTCTGGTTGATACTAAATATGAATTCGGAAAAACAAAAGACGGTGTTATCGTTTTAATTGATGAAATCCATACTCCGGATTCTTCTCGTTATTTCTATGCTGATGGATATGCTGAAAGACAAGAAAAAGGAGAGGAGCAAAAACAATTATCTAAAGAGTTTGTTCGTCGTTGGTTAATTGAAAACGGTTTTCAAGGGCAAGACGGACAACAGATTCCAGATATGTCAGATGAATATATCGAATCTGTTTCTGAAAGATATATAGAATTATATGAAAACATCTTAGGAGAAAAATTCGTAAAAGCGGATATTGACAATATTGACCAACGTATTAATAAAAACGTATTAGAATACCTTTCGTCTAAATAGTAATTTTCGTGTTTAAACTAATTATTTAAACCATGAATTTTATAACAAATAAAAAGTATGCCTTGTTATCTGTATTTATGATAACAGGGCATTTTCTTTTTTTGCAGAGATAAATACTTGATTTTATGATTGTAAGAAAGTTTTTTTTCTGCGTTTTCGGGAGTAATAAAATTTATTTTAATTTTTTTTCAGAAATATTGTAACAAATTTAATAATGCGGCGTCTATTGTAGTAAGTGTTCGTTTTAAATAACATTCAGGAAAAGCTTCATCACCTTTTATGAATTGAATGTTAGGAAATAATTAAAACACAGCACGCTGTAAAAGAGAAAGCTAAAATTAAATTACATTTACATAAAAATTAAAATCATCATTATCAATCAATTAACAACAATCATCATGAAAAAATCAGTTATTTTATTAGGACTTGCTTTAGTAGCATTTGCCAATGTTTCAATGGCATCAAATCACAAATCTTCAGTGAAAGAAAACATTGAATTATCTGTTTACGGATCAACACCATTAAGTGTTGCAATTAGTAAAGGAGATATCGAAATCGTGAAAAAATTTATCGAATATGGAGCTGATGTAAATCAGATTTCTGAAGATATGACACCATTAATGGTGGCAGCACGATACAATAAAGTAGAAATTATTAAAATTCTTATAGCAAATGGCGCTCGTGTAAACGAGAAAAACGAAAAAGGTTATACAGCCATTAAATATGCAGAATTTTCAGGCGCAGCTGATGCAGTAGCATTACTAAAAAGTTTGAAATAAGCTTTTAAGAGTTTAATAGTTTGAGTTAGTATAAAACGGTCATCATTGAGCAGTTGACCGTTTTTTTTATGCCTTAATATTAAATAAAAATGTTTAACACATAGAAACATAGGTTTAAATAAGCATAAAGAATATAAAAAGAAACCAGTTTCTAACACATAGAGCTATGTTTGTTAATGCAAGTGAAACGCCTTTTTTAAAGGCTTTAAAAGTCTATGTTTCTATGTGTTAATAATATTTAATGACGCATGAAAACAAAAAAGCACCATTAAATAAATAATGATGCTTTTTCTTTCTAAACCAAATTAATCTAACCAAATTAATTTTATTGTAAATGAGTCTATTCTATAGATCCAAGTTTTCTGCGATTGAATATCCAGAACAAAATTGGGAAAACCAATAATGTGAGGATTGTTGCGGTTACCAAACCTCCAATAATTACAATGGCAAGAGGTTTTTGAGATTCAGAACCAATTCCGGTTGAAATAGCGGCCGGCATTAACCCAATAGATGCCATAAGTGCGGTCATGATTACAGCACGTGTTCTGGCTTTTACTCCCATAAAAATGGATTCTTCTAATGTAAATTTTGCCTTGAGATTATGATGGAATTCGGATATCAGAATTACACCGTTTTGAATACAAATTCCCAGTAGGGCAATAAAACCAACTCCTGCCGAGATTCCGAAATTCATTCCCGTTAAATGCAAGGCTATAATTCCTCCAATTACAGCAAACGGAACATTGGCCAAAACAAGCAGTGAATCTTTTATATTTCCAAATAAAATAAACAGCAATACAAATATTCCAATTAAACTGATGGGTACAACCTGAGCCAGACGAGCACTTGCACGAACCTGGTTTTCAAATTCTCCAGTCCATCCTGTGGTATATCCCGGAGGCATTTTAACTTCAGCTACTTTTGATTGTGCTTCGGCAATTGTACTTCCTAAATCTCGGTCACGAACAGAGAATTTTACCCCAATAAAACGTTTTGTATTGTCTCTGTAAATAAAAGCAGGACCCGTTATGGTTTTAATATCGCAAATTTCTTTTAGCGGAATTTTTGCACCGCTGATGGTAGGAACTTTAAGTTCTGCCAAATCTTCTTCATCTTTTCGATATTCTTTAGAAAAACGAACTCGCACATCAAATTTCTTTTCGTCTTCATATTTTTGAGTGGCTGTTTTTCCTCCAAAAGCCAATTCTAAAACCGCTTGAGCATCGCTTAACGTTACACCGTAAGCAGCCATTTTTTCTCGATCCAGAATTACACTAATTTCCGGCTGGCCCACATTTCGTAGAATCCCGACATCTTTAATACCTGGAATATTTTTAATTTTTGCCAAAACTTCGTTCGACAATTCATCTAGTTTATCTAAATCATCACCATAAATTTTAACGGCATTGGATGCTTTAAATCCAGCAACAGACTCGGCAACGTTATCAATTACGGGCTGCGAATAATTATAAGTAATTCCTTGGTGAACTTTTAATTTTTCATCCATTTGATTAATTAAATCATCCATAGAAATTTTTCGTTTCCATTCTTTCTTTGGCTTTAAATCAACTTGCAGCTGAATAAAACCAAATCCGTTTGGATCTGTTCCATCGTTGCTTCGGCCAGTCTGCGAAAGCACATTTTTTACTTCAGGAAAGCCTTCCAGATCTTTTCGAATCATGGCCGCTGTTTTCACACTTTCAGGAAGCGAAGTACTCATTGGTAATTCTGCCGTAACCCATAAAGCTCCTTCATTTAACTGCGGTAAAAATTCTGTCCCTAAAAATGTGGCAGAAAAGAATACAGCAACAATAACACCTATAGAAGCGATTAAGGTTTTTACTTTATGTTTAAATGTCCAGGCAAAACCTTTTGCAACATTTCTGTCCCAAAAGTTCACAAACGGATTATTTTTTTCTTTAACGTTTTTATTCAATAAAATATGAGATAAAACCGGAACCAGAGTCAAGGTAAAAAGTAAAGCTCCCATTAAGGCAAAACCTAAAGTGTAGGCCAGAGGAGAGAACATTTTTCCTTCTACTTTCTGGAATGAAAAGATTGGAAGTAAAGCTGTAATGATAATTAATTTAGAAAAGAAAATAGCTTTACCCATTTCTGTTCCTGTTTTCTTAATGATGCTTCCTTTTGCAATTTTATTATAAGCCGTCATTCCTAATTGATGCGCCCTATGATCGAGCACCACAAATAATCCTTCGACCATTACAACCGCTCCATCAATGATAATCCCGAAATCGACCGCACCTAAACTCAGTAAGTTGGCGCTCATTCCCATCATTTTTAAACATAAAAAGGCAAATAATAACGAAAGCGGAATTACGATCGAAACAGTAAAAGTAGTTCTCCAGTCGGCCATAAAAAGGAATACGACGCATGTAACCAGAATAATACCTTCAAATAAATTGTGCATTACCGTTTCGGTCGTGAAATTCATTAAGTTATCACGATCGTAGAAAGTTTCTATTTTAATATCTTTTGGAAGTATATTATCATTAAGATCCTTTATTTTATCTTTAATTAAAGCTAAAGTTTCCTGCGCATTTTCGCCTTTACGCATTACCACAATTCCTTCAACAGCATCGTCATTGTTACCAATTCCCGTTTGTCCAACCCTTGGCATCGAACTTTCGTAAACCGAAGCTACATTTTTTACCAAAATAGGATTGCCGCCTGCCTGATCTACAATAATGTTTTCAATATCTTTTCGGGATTTTATAAGACCCACACCACGAACTACAAAAGCCTGTCCGTTTTTTTCGATGATATCCCCGCCGACATTTACGTTTCCGGCATCGACCGCATTATAAACCTGCAGCGGTGTAATATTGTATTTAGCCAATTTTACCGGATCAACCCCAACTTCATACGTTTTAGTCTGACCTCCAAATACATTTAAATCTGCGACTCCCGGAACTGCACGCAATTGTTTGTCGATAACCCAGTTTTGGTAAGTCAATAATTCTCGGCTGTCTCTGCTGTTGCTTTTTACAATATACCTGAAAATTTCACCTGTAGGCCCATACGGAGGCTGTACATCTGGTTCTACATCATCAGGAAGCGTTACGTTTTTAAGCAGATTATTGACCTGAAAACGAGCAAAAGTATCGTCGACACCATCATCAAAAATAATTTTGATAACAGATAAACCAAACATGGTAATACTTCGCACGCTTGTTTTTTTCTGAACAGAGTTCATTGAAATTTCAATAGGAGTAGTAACAAAACGTTCTACTTCTTCGGCACTTTTACCGTTCCATTGTGTAATGATGATAATCTGGGTATTGGTAACATCCGGAAAGGCATCAATAGGCATATTTTTGAAGGAAATGAATCCGGCAACGGCCAATAATCCTACCCAAAAAAAGGTAAACGCTTTATTCTTAAGCGAAAAAGCAATAATATTTCGTATGAATTTGTTCATTTTAAAAAGTATTTTTAATGATGAATTTTTATTTTTTTATGGATATTCCAGGTTAGAACTCGGTATGAAAACGTAAGGCTAAAAACTGCACAGGGCCTCTGTCTTTATTGTAAGCCGGATTTACGGCAAATTGATAATCTGGCGAAAGCGTAATATGGGTATTAGGAACAAGAAAAGAATAAAAAACTTCTACAATTTGTTCTGTTCCATAATTCAAAGTTCCGTCGCCAATCATAAATCCATCGCCCCCCAATTTTTGATATTCTTTATGAGGATTTGATAATCCGTTTGCAACTAAAGCAATACCAGCAAAATCATCCTTACGGTTCCACATCTTTCCTTTTAAATTAATTCCCAATTGCGCTGATTTGTCAATTTCTGTAAAGGCCCAGGTTTCATTTTTACCATCATTATAACTCATTCTGGCAAAAAGCCCCCAGTTGTCTCCGTGCGTATAATCCATATTTAAACCAATGCCATATTTAGTACGTCCGTTTTGTCTTGTGCTTTTGATATCGGGTATTGTGGTGAAGTCTGTATTTGCTTCATCGTAATTTCCCATACCGGCAACATTTCGAAATCCTAATAATTTTATATTACTCGTATCATTATTAGGGAAAACTATTTGTTTCTCAATTTCTATGTTTACAGCATTTGAATTTTTAAAATTAAATTCAACATTTGGACCATTGGCATAGGTTGGCAAAGCAGTTAAAGCTCCTCTTACCTGCCAGCTGGCAAATTGGTAATTGACATATAAACCATCTGTATAACCTCGAGTGTTTGCAGCATAATCCCAGGCTCCATGTGTCATAAGTGACCAATTTAAAAATTGAGTTCTCGGATCATGCGAATACGTGTTATTATCGAAGTAATCCGATAATCCAAATTTTCCAAAAACCAACTGTAAGGACTTATTGTTTTTCAATTGAAACTTTTGCTCTAAAAGCATTCTTGCCACATAAACCACAGGTTTGGTATCTCCAATTCTAAACGTTTCTCCGTTAGGAAAACCTCCTAATCCTCTGGCTTGAGATAAACCTTGCCCTCCTGACATTTCGGGATTAAAAGTTGCCGTAGCTCCTTTCCAAAGCGGTAAATCAAAAAATAATGTTGATGTTAAGGATAATGCGCTTTCTTCTTTCGGATTCATACTGTTTGTTCCTGAATAATCGGCATGAAAATCTGGATGATATTGATATATAGACGTCATTTGAAATTTCAGACTATATTTTCGTATCGAATCTGTTTCTTGTGCAAATGAAAATGTTGTAATAAACAAAGTTGCAAAGCTCAATATGTTTACAGATTTTTCCATTTTATTAATCGTTTAGTGCGCGATAAATAAACAATTGATTATTGGTAATAACTTTTTCATTCTCTTTTAAACCGCTTGAAATGTAAGTGGTGTCGCCGACAACACGGTAAACGTCTACTTGTCTTGTTTCGATATTGTGACGATCTTTAAAGATCATAACGAAATTTTTGCTTTTGTCAAAAACAATCGCGTTGCTTGGTATAGCGATCATCGATTTATCTTCGCTATAAGATAATTTGATATTAGCGTTCATATCTGGTTTTAGCAAAAATCCGGGATTTTGAAGTTTAATACGAGCCTGCATCGCTTTTGTTTCCGGATCGATTACGTTAAAGATTTTATCTACTTTTCCTTTAAAAACTTTATCTGGATAACTTAAAGTCGTAACGCTGGCATCGATTCCCAGTTTAATTTTATTGATGTCGATTTCGTTAATATTGGCCATTACCCAAACTTCGCTGATCTCGGCAATATCAAAAATATTCTCTGAACGGTCAGAACGCAAAAGCATATCCTGATTAATACTTTTTTGAATAACAAAACCGCTTATTGGAGCCGTTACTTCATAAATAGAACCCGCTTTAATATTGTAAATTTTATAGGTTTCCTGAATTTTGCTCAATTGAGACTGCGCTTTATTTACTTCAGATTTTGCCTGCAGTACATCACTTTCAGAATTTAATTTTCCGTCAAAAAGTTCCGTTGCTACTTTTAGTTTGTTTTTTGCAACCAATAAATCACTTTTTGCATCGATAGACTGCTTTTCAAAATCGGCAATATCAGTACTTTTTATTGTGGCCAGAACTTGTCCTTTGTGCACATAATCTCCAAGTTCAACATTTACTTTAATAACATTTCCGCCAACAAGAGGGTAAACGTCGATTAATTTATTGTTATCGGCTGTAATTTTTCCGTAAAAACTCAATTCATTTTTTAGAGTTTGGTTTTCTGCAACAGCGGTGGTAGTAGTTTTTAACATACTATCGCTTAAAGCAAAAGAAGTATTGGTTTGCGGATTTTCAACTTCCTTTTTACAGCCTGTAAGTGCTAAACTCACAATTGCGATTCCTATAATTAGTTTATGTTTCATTATAATTTCGTTTTAAAATAAATCCTTGTTAATGGTCGTGTTTAGTTCTTCTCCTGATAAAGCCAATTTTTTCTTTAGTTCATTAACCTGAATATTGGCCTGATTATAACTTTCCATAAAATCTGTAAACTCTAGTAGACTGATATTACGTTTTTGAAAATTGGTTAAGATTCCGTTATAAACCGCTTCAAAATCTGAATTAACCGTAGGTTTAATAACTGCATAGTTTTTACGAGATTCCTCCCATTTTGTCCATGCCGATGTGATTTCGGTTTCTAACTGAAGGTTAAAGTTTTGTTTTTCTACTTTAGACTGTGCTAAAACGGCCTGAGCATTTTTAATGTTTCCTTTATTTTTGTTCCAAAGAGGCAGCGGAATTCCAAGAGAAAGATTAGCTTCTTTATTAAAAGCACCACTTCGCTGATCGTAATTGGCGCCCAGAGTAAGATCAGGAATAGAAAGCGATTTTTGCCATTTTACATTTATTTCATTCGCTTCGATTTCTTTTTGTTTGGCTAAATAATCCGGACGATTAGCAAGCGCTTCATCTTCAAAAGATTTTAAGTCAAAAGGAATTATTTTCAGATATTTATTAAAATCATCTTTAGAAACATCCGGAACTATAGTTTCAGTTGAGTTTAGTAATAATTTTAAACTTGCTTGTTCTTCTATACTGCTGTTCACGACTTCCATTCGTTCGTTTTTAAAATTTAGATACAACGATTGTAAACGCACCACATCTCTTAACGGAATGTTTCCTTTTTGAGCCTGAATAGAGTAGGAGTTAATCAGGTCTTCGATATGAGCAAGTTGTTTATCGGTTATTTCAAGACTTTTGGTATTGTAATAAACTGTGTAGAAACTCTGGCGTAGCTGCAATTTTAAAGTCCTTAATAAGTCATTAAATTGCAGTTCTGCTAATTGCTCATTGGTTTGAGCCAGTTTTACCTCGTTGCGTTTTTTTCCGCCCAGATAAATTAGCTGCTCAATGCCAAAAGCCTTTTGACCTTCTTTACCAATATCAAAATACTTGTTCCTTTCGGGGTTATAAGCATTTAATTCTGCGGTAATGTTTGGATTATCCCAAATTCGGGCTTGAATGGTCATCGCTTTTGCGGCATCAATATTATAATGAGAGGCTAGCAAAAAAAGATTGTTTTTAAGAAACTGACTCTCACAATCCTGAAGTGTGACTGTTTTTTGAGCCATAGCTACTTGATTAAGCAATGCAAGTAGTAAAAATGCATATAGTTTTCTCATTGTATCATTTTTATTTTATACAAATATGCTATCACCAGACTTTAAGAGTGCTTAAAATCTACCTTAAAATTAGCTTAAAATAAAATATTAATGAAAGAATAATTGGAATAAATTTACATTTTCTTCTGGAATACTGTAAGTTATGGAAGATTTGTGTAGAATAAGGATTCGATTTACAATGCGCAATCCAAGGCCAAAGCCCGAAGTTCCTTTAGAATTTTCGCCTCGCATAAAGGGCTGAAAAAGATTTTTTTGCTCGGTTTCGCTTAAAGTTTTTCCGGTATTAAATACAGAAATTACAAGTTGGTTTTCATTGGTGCTGATTTTTACCAAAGCTTGTTTGTTATCAGAATAAACGCAGGCATTTTTTAGAACATTCATTAAAGCAATTTCTAAAAGGTTTTTGTTGCCGTGAACTTCTAATGCGGTATCAAGATTTTCACTTTCTTCGATTTCAAATGAAATGACAAATTCAGGAAAACTTCTTTTTAAATTCTCAATGACCGAAAACAGAATTTCATCCATTCTCTGTACTTCATTGTTTTCATTACTTTTATTATTATCGATTTTAGATAATATTAAAAGAGAACTAATCAGTTCCGTTAAATGGTTGACATCATTAAGAATTGTTGCCAAGAAAGTTTTTCCTTTTACAGAAGTTTCAGGATCTGCAATAGTATTTTCTATTTGGGCTGTAATTCTGGATAGAGGTGTTCTAAGCTCGTGGGAGGCGTGAGCTGTAAATTCTTTTTGTTTCTGATAAGAAATCTCGATTCTATCCATCATGAAATTAAACTCATTAGCGATCAAGTCGATCTCATCTTTATTGCTTTTTGATGCAATACGGGTATCGAGATTATTTTCGTTGATGTTTTTTATTTTCTGATGAAATAAACCAAGCGGATTCATCGCTTTTTTAACCATAAATGAGGTTAAAACCCAGCAGATACAAGTAAAGAAAATATAAGATACAATTAGAGTATATCTCAAAAACAGGAGTTTTCGTTTTCCGTAATCATCTGTAGCCGAAATTAAGGCATAAAAATCTTTATCTTTTGTATCGTAAAAAACACCATAAACTTCATAGTCTCCCTGTTGTTTAAAGAAAGTTTTATGTTGTTTCAGGTATTTTAAATCTTCAACCGACCAATTAATTTTGGCATCGTCGATACTACTGTAGATAAGTTTAAAATGAGAATCGAAAACCAATGTCTTCTCATTATATAATTTATTGATCGAATTTTGGTCAATGATTTTTAATAAATCTTCATCGACTTCCTTAACATTTACAAGGAGTTTAATGTTAGAAAGCGCTTTTATTTCTAATCGATCCCTAAATTCTTCTTTTCTAAAATTAGAATACAAAACAAATATCACCGTTGAAGCCAATCCAAAAAGGATTGTAAACAGTAAACTTACCAAAAGTGATATTCTGTTTTTTAATGTCATTCTGTGCTGCTTAAATAATATCCATACCCAATTTTGGTGCGGATAAGTTTTGTTTCATGATCTTTATCGATTTTTTTTCTAAGGAAATTAATATAAACTTCAATCGTATTTTGGTTGGTTTCGATATGATAATCCCATAATTTTTCAGCAATAAACTGCTTAGATAAAACTTTTCCTTTGGCATGAGCCAAAATCAAAATCAATTTAAATTCTTTTGGAGTAAGTTTAATTTCTTCTGTAGAACGAAAAACCTTCATTTCTTCCTCCAGAATTTCCAAATCTTCTATGAGAATTTTCTTTTCTGTTTGCTGCGGAATCTCTTTTCGTCGCAATAACGAAGATATTCGGGCATATAATTCTTCAAAATGAAAAGGTTTAACCAGATAATCATCGGCACCATTATCAAAAGAAGCCAATTTATCTTCAATTTCGCTAAAAGCCGTCAGCATTATTATTGGTGTTTTTTTATCGACTTCTCTAATGCCTTTGCAAACCTCTATTCCGTTTGTTCCCGGAACGTTTATATCCAGAATGATAAGATCATATTCGTACGGAAAGTATTTTTTTAATAATAACGAACCATCATAATAAGGTATACACTCGAATTCTTTGGTAGTAAAAAATGTAGAGATTTCCTTAGACAACGTAAAATCGTCTTCGAGCAGTAAAATTTTCATGTGGTATTTGATTACAAATTGGGCTGTTAAATAAACAGCCCAATTTATGAATTTAATATTTTATTTGAAATAAGAAAAAGTCTGATTGTTTTCAATTTTCAAAAGAGACTCATAAATAAGCTGAATCACATTTTCAACATCATCTCTATGAACCATTTCTACTGTAGTATGCATATAACGCAAAGGCAGCGAAATCAATGCCGATGCCACACCGCCATTACTATACGCAAAAGCATCAGTATCTGTTCCCGTAGCTCTTGATGTTGCATGACGCTGAAACGGAATTTTATTTTCTTCAGCAGTATCTACAATTAAATCACGCAGTTTATTTTGAATAGCAGGAGAATAGGCAATAACAGGACCTCTTCCCATTTTTAAATCACCCTCAACCTTTTTGTCAATCATTGGAGTAGTGGTGTCATGGCAGACATCCGTTACTATTGCCACATTAGGTTTAATCGTATGAGCAATCATTTCTGCTCCGCGAAGACCAATTTCTTCCTGAACAGAGTTTACGATATACAAACCAAAAGGAAGTGTTTTTTTATTCTCGTGAAGTAAACGAGCAACCTCGGCAATCATAAAACCGCCCATTCTGTTGTCAATTGCGCGGCATACAAATTTATTTTCGTTTAAAACCATAAATTCATCTGGATACGTAATTACACAGCCCACATGAACACCCATTGCTTCAACCTGCTCTTTAGTTTCGCATCCAAGATCAATAAAAATGTTACTTAATTTTGGGATTTCTTCCTTATCACGTAAACGAGTATGAATAGCCGGCCAGCCAAAAACACCTTTTACAATTCCATTTTTGGTGTGAATGTTTACCCTTTTAGATGGTGCAATCTGATGATCAGAACCACCGTTTCTTATAACATATAATAAACCATCATCTGTAATATAGTTAACGTACCATGAAATTTCATCGGCATGTCCTTCTATCACAACTTTAAAAGGAGCCTCTGGATTAATAACTCCAACAGCCGTACCGTATGTATCAGTAATAAATGTATCAACATAAGGCTGTAAATAATTCATCCATAGTTTTTGACCTTCGCTTTCGTAACCAGTCGGCGAAGCGTTATTTAGATAGCTTTCCAGGAAAGCAATAGAAGTATCATTTAAGATAGATTTTGTACTCATAAAAATATTTTTGCGCTAATTTATAAATTTGGTATCAGAGTTGTATATAAATATATAATTTTACATTTAAATTAAGATTCCATGAGATTTACCTGCTGTATAATATTTTTATTCTTGATTTCATTTACAAGTCAAGCCCAAGTTACCCCAAAAGAAAACCAGGAAATGGGTTATATCATTACAGAACAAGATTCTATCCTCAATGATACCATTCAATTACCCGAGATTATTATCTCGAAAGGGCAGAAGATGAATGCAGAAGAACTGAAGCAATTTCAGATCCTGCAGAATAGAGTCTATAAAGTATATCCTTATGCAAAATTAGCAGCAGACAGACTTACAGCATTAAACAGCGGAATGGCGAGATTGAAAACCAATCGCGAAAAGAAGAAGTATTTCAAGATCGTAGAAGATTACCTTAATAATGAATTCGAAGACAGACTTAAAAAGCTTTCCAGAAAGCAAGGGCAGATATTGGTGAAACTAGTACATCGCCAAACCGGAAAAACCACCTATGAATTAATACGTACTTTAAAAAGCGGATTCAAAGCCTTTGTATCAAACACAACAGCAAATTTATTCGATATAAGTTTAAAGACCGAATACAAACCCTATGAAGTCAACGAAGATTATTTAATCGAAACCATCCTCATCCGCGGATTCGAATCTGGCCGCTTAATAAATCAAACCCCAGCCAATCCCGTAGATTACGGCGACCTCATGGCACGCTGGGAAACCAAAGCAAAAGAACAGAATAAAAAATAGTATATTATATATAAGGTACAACCCGACAGGTTTTGAAAAATCTGTCGGGTTTGTTTTTATATCATATCAATCAAAATTCAATATTCGGTAGAGACGCACCGCAGTGCGTCTTATGCGTAACGCAGTAAACCCGACAGGTTCTTAAAACCTGTCGGGTTTCTTTTTGTACATATATATTAAGTAGAAAGCCTCGATTGTCAGGCTGAGCGAAGTCGAAGCCCTTTTGATTTTGGAATTTGAAATTAAGCGCCGGCA
>NZ_JBXAQY010000014.1:0-2746 GCF_058807735.1 Flavobacterium sp. GW821-FHT12A05
TCTCCAAAACAGATGTTTTTCGTTGTAGTTATGGTTTGAGGTTTTTCACCAACCGTTAATTTCAATTCCTGATCAGCCGTGCATCCATCATTTTCTTTGTTGTAAGTTCCCGATGTTGAATACGTTTTCCCATCAACATCCCACACAAAAGATTCTCCAAAACAGATATCTTTTGTTGTGCTTATAGTTTGCGGTTTAGCACCGACAGTTAAAATTAATTCTTGATCAGGAGTGCATCCATTATTGTTTTGGGTGTAAGTTCCTGATGATGAATAAGTTTTCTCATCAACATCCCACACAAAAGATTCTCCAAAACAGATATCTTCTGTTGTGGTTATAGTTTGCGGTTTATCGCCGACAGTCAGTTTTAGTACCTGATCAGCGGTGCATCCGTTGTTGTCAATTTTATAATTTCCAGAAGCTGTATAAGTTTTTCCATCAGCATCCCACACAAAAGATTCACCGAAACAGATGTTTTCTATTGTGGTTATGATTTGTGGTTTTTCACCAACCGTTAAAATTAATTCCTGATCAGCGGTGCATCCGTTGTTGTCAATTTTATAATTTCCAGAAGCTGTATAAGTTTTTCCATCAGCATCCCAAACAAAAGATTCTCCAAAACAGATGTTTTCTGTTGTGGTTATGGTTTGTGGTTTTGGAGTTATTGTCACAATTACTGGTTTGATTATTTCACAGCCTTGCGCAGAAGTGTTCTTTATATAATATGTTCCAGATACTGCTACTGTATTAGGATTAGTTAATGGAATAGTTGCCAACGCATCTGTCCAGTAGGATAAAATACCTGGTGTAGTCTCAGAATTTATTGTCATTGAAAGATCTATTGTATTATCAGAACAAACTGCTTCTGGATTATCGATCTTTAAAACCACTGCTTTAGTATTTGATACAGGAAGAGTTGTTGGACATCCCTCTGAATTGGTACAATTTAGTAAGTTTGGTGGAGTAAAATATTGTTCTGTTCCTGTAGTTATTGTCCACGTTCCATCGCTTGATACTGGAATAGGAGGTACTGATGTTTGTATTTCTACACCATCAATGTAAATTCTTCCTTTGGTTTCTATTTGATTTACGCCTGTTAAATCACAATCTGCTTTAACAGTCAACATTATGAATGGTTCACGTAAATAACTTAAATCCCAGATATATGGTAAATCCGTATAATTTGGATTTGAAAAAGAAAAATTTTCAGGAGTAACATATTTTGATTGCCATTGATTTACTAAGCTTGTATGCTCAGGCAAGTCAATAGAACCTGTGATGTTTTTAAGTGTAACATGATCGGGGTCTATGTTTGATAATCTTAATATAAAAGTTAGAGTTTCGCCAGGTTCTACAGTTCCATTTCCATTTTGGTCTTTTACTAATAACCAGCTGGCAATTTTTGGAGAACCTATTTTAACAATAGTTTGAGCAGTATTGCTGCAAACGCCATTTGTGAAAGTATAAAATATGGTATATGTGTTTGCGGCACTTGTGCTTGGATTAATTGTTCCAGTATTTTCATCAATGCTTAAACCAGCAGGTACGGCAGTGTATTTACCTCCTGTTTGACCATTTCTGGTTATCTGTGTAGTCCCCTCAGTTGTTGAATAGGAAGATGACGGATAGGTAATTGATGCGGTAGGTGTTGCAGGTTGTTGATTTATAATTACTTTTTCAGATAATTGAGATATACAGGTTCCCAGAGTCGCTTTTATTTGATATTCTCCTTGTGGAGCAGTTATTGTGTTTCCGTTTAGAACAACATCAGTTGAAGGTCTTATCTCATAAGTATACGACGCATTATAATTAATAATGGTAAAACTTCCTGTTGTGATGTCGCAAGTTGGCTGAATTACTGTGCTTATTACTGGTTTTGCTACTGTTCCGACAGTTAACATTAATTCCTGATCAGCGGTGCATCCATTATTGTTTTGGGTGTAAGTTCCCGATGCTGAATAAGTCTTTCCGTCAACATCCCACACAAAAGATTCTCCAAAACAGATGTTTTGCGTTGTAGTTATGGTTTGCGGTTTTTCACCAACCGTTAATTTCAATTCCTGATCGGCAGTGCATCCGTCATTTTCTTTGGTGAATGTTCCAGATGTTGAATACGTTTTTCCATCTGCAGACCAATTGAAAGATTCTCCAAAACAGATGTTTTCCGTTGTAGTTATGGTTTGCGGTTTAGTACCTACTGTCAGTTTCAATTCCTGATCAGCAGTGCATCCATTATTGTTTTGGGTGTAAGTTCCTGATGATGAATAAGTTTTTCCATCAACATCCCACACAAAAGATTCTCCAAAACAGATGTTTTCCGTTGTAGTTATGGTTTGAGGTTTTTCACCGACAGTTAAAATTAATTCCTGATCAGCGGTGCATCCGTCATTTTCTTTGGTGAAAGTTCCCGAAGTTGAATATGTTTTCCCGTCAACATCCCATACAAAAGATTCTCCAAAACAGATGTTTTCCGTTGTAGTTATGGTTTGAGGTTTTTCACCGACAGTTAAAATTAGTTCCTGATCAGCGGTGCATCCGTTGTTGTCAATTTTATAGTTTCCAGAAGCTGTATAAGTTTTTCCATCAGCATCCCATACAAAAGATTCTCCAAAACAGATGTTTTCTGTTGTGGTTATGGTTTGTGGTTTTGCGCCAACGGTTAAAATTAATTCCTGATCAGCGGTGCATCCGTTGTTGTCAATTTTATAGTTTCCAGAAGCTGTATAAGTTTTTCCATCAGCATCCC
>NZ_JBXAQY010000014.1:2844-4058 GCF_058807735.1 Flavobacterium sp. GW821-FHT12A05
CCATACAAAAGATTCTCCAAAACAGATGTCTTCTGTTGTGGTTATGGTTTGTGGTTTTGCGCCAACGGTTAAAATTAATTCCTGATCAGCGGTGCATCCATCATTTTCTTTTGTGAAAGTTCCCGATGCTGAATAAGTTTTCCCATCAACATCCCATACAAAAGATTCTCCAAAACAGATGTTTTTCGTTGTAGTTACGGTTTGCGGTTTAGTACCTACAGTCAGTTTCAATTCCTGATCAGGAGTGCATCCATTATTGTTTTGGGTGTACGTTCCAGATGTTGAATACGTTTTCCCGTCAACATCCCATACAAAAGATTCTCCGAAGCAGATGTCTTTTGTTGTGCTTATAGTTTGCGGTTTAGCGCCGACAGTTAAAATTAATTCCTGATCAGCGGTGCATCCATTATTGTTTTGGGTGTAAGTTCCAGATGTTGAATACGTTTTCCCGTCAACATCCCAAACAAAAGATTCTCCAAAACAGATGTTTTCCGTTGTAGTTATGGTTTGCGGTTTTTCACCAACCGTTAATTTCAATTCCTGATCAGCAGTGCATCCGTCATTTTCTTTGGTGAATGTTCCCGATGCTGAATAAGTTTTCCCGTCAATATCCCATACAAAAGATTCTCCAAAACAGATATCTTTTGTTGTGCTTATAGTTTGCGGTTTAGCACCGACAGTTAAAATTAATTCTTGATCAGCCGTGCATCCGTTGTTGTCAATTTTATAATTTCCAGAAGCTGTATAAGTTTTTCCATCAGCATCCCAAACAAAAGATTCTCCAAAACAGATGTCTTTTGTTGTGGTTATGGTTTGTGGTTTTGCGCCAACGGTTAAAATTAATTCCTGATCAGCCGTGCATCCATTATTGTTTTGGGTGTAAGTTCCTGATGCTGAATAAGTTTTCCTATCAACATCCCATACAAAAGATTCTCCAAAACAGATGTCTTTTGTTGTGGTTATGGTTTGTGGTTTTGCGCCAACGGTTAAAATTAATTCCTGATCAGCCGTGCATCCATTATTGTTTTGGGTGTAAGTTCCTGATGCTGAATAAGTTTTCCTATCAACATCCCAAACAAAAGATTCTCCAAAACAGATGTTTTCTGTTGTAGTTATGGTTTGTGGTTTAGTACCTACAGTCAGTTTCAATTCCTGATCAGGAGTGCATCCATTATTGTTTTGGGTGTAAGTTCCCGATGCTGTATAAGTTTTCC
>NZ_JBXAQY010000017.1:0-826 GCF_058807735.1 Flavobacterium sp. GW821-FHT12A05
AGTATAATAGATAGTGGTATCCTGAGTAGGGCGGGGCACGTGAAACCCTGTCTGAATTTGGCGGGACCATCCGCTAAGGCTAAATACTCCTGAGAGACCGATAGTGAACCAGTACCGTGAGGGAAAGGTGAAAAGAACCGTGAATAACGGAGTGAAATAGATCCTGAAACCATACGCTTACAAGCGGTCGGAGCCCTTTCGTGGGGTGACGGCGTGCCTTTTGCATAATGAGCCTACGAGTTAACGTTGCTGGCAAGGTTAAGTGATTAAGTCACGGATCCGCAGCGAAAGCGAGTCTGAATAGGGCGCTTTAGTCAGTAGTGTTAGACGCGAAACCGTGTGATCTACCCATGGGCAGGTTGAAGCTGTGGTAACACACAGTGGAGGACCGAACCGGTTGACGTTGAAAAGTCTTCGGATGACCTGTGGGTAGGGGTGAAAGGCCAATCAAACTCGGAAATAGCTCGTACTCCCCGAAATGCATTTAGGTGCAGCGCTGGCGATAGTTATATAGAGGTAGAGCTACTGATTGGATGCGGGGGCTTCACCGCCTACCAATTCCTGACAAACTCCGAATGCTATATAATGTTTCCCAGCAGTGAGGGCTTGGGTGCTAAGGTCCAAGTCCGAGAGGGAAAGAACCCAGACCATCAGCTAAGGTCCCCAAATATATGTTAAGTTGAAAGAACGAGGTTTGTCTGCCCAGACAGCTAGGATGTTGGCTTGGAAGCAGCCATTCATTTAAAGAGTGCGTAACAGCTCACTAGTCGAGCGGACGAGCATGGATAATAATCGGGCATAAACATATTACCGAAGCTATGGATTT
>NZ_JBXAQY010000018.1:0-792 GCF_058807735.1 Flavobacterium sp. GW821-FHT12A05
AAAAAAAGGAAATTTTAGAGGTTGAGACCTTATGAGCAATAATTCATAACTCATAACTAATAACTCATCACTAAGAAAATGGGGGATTAGCTCAGCTGGCTAGAGCGCCTGCCTTGCACGCAGGAGGTCAACGGTTCGACTCCGTTATTCTCCACAAAAAGCCGTAAGCTATAAGCTGTAGGCTGTAAGCTGAGAAAGCCTAAAGCGTATTGCTTAAAGCCTAAAGCAAAACAAAGTTCATTGACATATTGAGATAAGAAAATAATAAAAAGTAGAAAGCGTTTTTTGTTATTAGTAACAAAAAACAAAAAAAAACGGTCTTGTTTTAAGAAGCAAGATTGGTACAATAAGCAAAATAAGGGCGTATGGGGGATGCCTAGGCTCTCAGAGGCGATGAAAGGCGTGATAAGCTGCGAAAAGCTGCGGGGACGGGCACACACCGATTGATCCGCAGATACCTGAATGGGGCAACCCACTATGTTGAAGACATAGTACACCGATAGGTGGGCAAACCCGCTGAACTGAAACATCTAAGTAGGCGGAGGAGAAGAAAACAAAAGTGATTCCGTAAGTAGTGGCGAGCGAACGCGGATTAGCCCAAACCATTGTTGTTACGGCAATGATGGGGTTGTAGGACCACGATATTTTATGTACAAGGAACCGGAAGTTACTGGAAAGTGACGCCATAGAGGGTGATAGCCCCGTATGGGTAACGAGTATAATAGATAGTGGTATCCTGAGTAGGGCGGGGCACGTGAAACCCTGTCTGAATTTGGCGGGACCATCCGCTAA
>NZ_JBXAQY010000019.1:0-742 GCF_058807735.1 Flavobacterium sp. GW821-FHT12A05
GCTCCCAACAGCTAGTATCCATCGTTTACGGCGTGGACTACCAGGGTATCTAATCCTGTTCGCTCCCCACGCTTTCGTCCATCAGCGTCAATCAATTAGTAGTAACCTGCCTTCGCAATTGGTATTCCATGTAATCTCTAAGCATTTCACCGCTACACTACATATTCTAGTTACTTCCTAATAATTCAAGTTCAGCAGTATCAATGGCCGTTCCACCGTTGAGCGATGGGCTTTCACCACTGACTTACTAAACCGCCTACGGACCCTTTAAACCCAATGATTCCGGATAACGCTTGGATCCTCCGTATTACCGCGGCTGCTGGCACGGAGTTAGCCGATCCTTATTCTTACGATACCGTCAAGCTGATTCACGAATCAGTGTTTCTTCTCGTACAAAAGCAGTTTACAATCCATAGGACCGTCATCCTGCACGCGGCATGGCTGGATCAGGCTTGCGCCCATTGTCCAATATTCCTCACTGCTGCCTCCCGTAGGAGTCTGGTCCGTGTCTCAGTACCAGTGTGGGGGATCTCCCTCTCAGGACCCCTACCCATCGTTGCCTTGGTAAGCCGTTACCTTACCAACTAGCTAATGGGACGCATGCTCATCTTTCACCGTTGTGACTTTAATTATATCTCGATGCCGAGTCATAATACTATGAGGTATTAATCCAAATTTCTCTGGGCTATCCCTCTGTGAAAGGCAGATTGCATACGCGTTACGCACCCGTGCGCCGGTCTCT
>NZ_JBXAQY010000020.1:0-572 GCF_058807735.1 Flavobacterium sp. GW821-FHT12A05
TGTAAAAGTTACTTATTTCGGTAACGGATTTATCATTTCGATTGGTTTTTTTCCATCAATTCCCTGATGCGGCCTTTCATGATTGTAATAATATAAATATTGAAGCAATTCTTCTTTTAGTTCTTCTTGAGAATCAAAATCTGTGTCTCTTAATAAATCCTCTTCCAGAGTTCTCCAAAACCTTTCTACCTTACCGTTTGTCTGCGGACGGTAAGGTCTTGTGTATCTGTGTATGATTCCAAGTTCCATGAGCATTCTTTCAAAAGGATGCTGGTGTTTTACTTTGCTGGTTTTTATTCCAAATTCAGCTCCATTATCAGATAATATCTCTTCAAACTTTATTTCATAATGACTGCTTAAAATGTTTAAGCATTTTAATGATGCAAACATGACTGTTAAACTCGTTATGTCCGGCACTAATTCAGCCCAGGCAATCCGGCTGTAATCATCAATTACACACACTAGATAGAGTTTTTTACTTTCTCCGCGAATTATGCTTTTGCTTAAATAATGGCAATCAATATGACCCAGCTGTCCCATTCTTTCCTTGATTATTTTCTGATGATTCTTTT
>NZ_JBXAQY010000021.1:0-526 GCF_058807735.1 Flavobacterium sp. GW821-FHT12A05
CAATCTTTTATTTTGAACCCCAAAATAAAAGGATTTCCACTACTATCGGGGCTATGATATGCGTTTCCAAAAGAAAAAACAGAGAAGAAAGTAGGTTTCCAGAAGAAAAACCAGTTCCAAAAAGAAACTCTGCGTCTCTGCGTCTTTGCGAGATTCAAAAAATGTCTACAGAAAACCAAGCTTTGTGTCTTAATGTCTTCGCGGCAAATAAGGCAGAGCAAGGCAAAACCACACAAAAACAAAGATAACCCCAAAACAAACCAAAAAACTTTGCCTTGTAAAAAACGTCTAACCAGTGACTTATAAAAAAGATCAAAAATAGTTTTAAAAAAGGCTTGTAAATGCAAATAAAGGTGGTACTTTTGCACCCGCAACAACGGCAAACGTTCCCTGAAAGACTGACAAGCAGACGAGATTAAGACGAAAAGAAATTTTCAAAAAAAGATTGCGAAAAGCTTGTGAGAATGGAAAACGGATGTTACATTTGCACCCCGCAAACGAAGTTCACCGAACACTTTTTTAAATA